>CAZFLD010000066.1:20450-22551 GCA_964519835.1 uncultured Spirochaetales bacterium | reverse complement strand
CGGTAGGACAGGCCATCACCGCCTCGTCGACGGTCCGTTTGAGCGGGATGATTTTGCCACCCCGAAGCCCTTGATGGGCGGTTATCACGGCAACCGCCGAGGCGTCCTGAATGCGGTCACGAAGGGCCTCCGCGCTAAAGCCCGCGAATACAACCGTATGCACCGCGCCGATCCGAGCGCAGGCGAGCATCGCCACCGCTGCGGCGGGCACCATCGGCAGGTAGATGGCGACGCGGTCGCCTTTCCGGACCCCGTACTCCTTGAGTGTGTTTGCCATTCGCGCGACCCGGTAGGACAGCTCGCGGTAGGTGATGGCCTCGCCTATGTCCGGCTTGTCCCCCTCCCAGAGGATGGCGGTCTGATCTCCCTTGTCGGCCAGATGTCGGTCGATACAATTCTTGGTAACGTTGAGGCGTCCACCGAGGAACCACGAGATGTGACCGTCCTCAAACGAGCGGTCGGAAACAACGTCGAAGTCCCGGTCCCACAAAAGGCGCTCACGCGCCTCCTTGGCCCAAAACGCATCAGGATCGGCGATGCTTTCCCGATACATCCGTGTATACTCATCAAAACTCAATCTCGCCATGCCGCACCTCCTCTCTGATCAAAACAGTTTGTTGATCAAACAAGTCTACATCAACGAGCGAATCTCGGAAGCCAGGCGACCGCGTATTGCGGACAAAGGAACCTCCACCTCGATTGTCCCAAACACGTAGGGCGCGACGGCGTACGGCTCGAAGTAGAAACGAATGCCGTCCGAGGTGAATACAAAGTCGCTAAAAAAGATCGAATCCTCCTCGAGATAGGTCTCGTCGAAACCCTGTTCTTCGAGTTGCTGCCGAAGGCGTGGCTCGACAAGCGAGTACAAGAGCGCCGCCTCGTCCACATTGTCGCGAAACAGGTCTTCGAGGGTCAGAATACGATCGGCCTCCTGGTCGATGAGCATGGTGTGAACAAAGCTGTTGGGGTGGGCACCGTCGGCTGATCCAGACGCAACGAGAGTTCCAGCTCTACAATGCAATTTCCGTCGTGGTCGAGGAAACCGCCCCGATCGAAGCAATCATCTTCCGACATCTGAGCAAAAACGAGGCCCGGTACCAAAAATAGGGCAACCAGAAGCATAATCCGTCTTGTCATCTCTCTTCTCCGTGACCGTTGTTTGGTGTTTACGGAAAATAGCATACTTCGTTTGTCGGCATTTCGACAGGAAGACGGCCGGCGTGTTTAGAATCCACAATCCCCGACTCGATAGTCCCACAAGACTCGAACAGGCTTACCACATTGGAGAGTACCTGGAAGGGGGATCAGCTCGTTGGTGGCAATCGCCACCTCCCACTTGGAGCCGTCGGCAACCTCCAAAGCGAAATCGTTGGCCTTTTTCACCGAGTCGTTGTTGCGACTGATGGATTCGCGGCGCACCAAGACATCGAAGCCGACGGCACCCTGCACTACAAAGTAGCTCACCTCGAACTCATCCAGTTTTTTCACCAGAAAGCCGAGGATTCGGCAGGCGAGCTCCGGCTCATCCACGTCGATGCGGATATCCGTGTATCGTTTTCGTGCATGGCTGTTGGCTACGGCTATCAAGAGCCGGGCGTCTGCACCTCGAAGGTCGGGTCGGTACCGCTCGTCCCCCGCCAACAGGCGGGTGAGGATCTCAACAATCTGCTCATTGAACACCCGGTACGCCTCGAGCAGCGAGGACGGGTTCACGTTGATAAAAAGCCCAAACGCCTTGTGAGGGATCGGGACACCTCCGCTGACGTAGGCCTCTTTGTGGGCCTCGTAGCGCCGAACGGCGGAGCGGAATTCATCCCAGTCGTAGGAAGAGACGGTTCTGCGCTCGACGACCGAAATACCGACGACCTGGTGGTGCTGACGCTCCTCCGGCGTCAAGAATCGATCCGACGCGGTCAGCTCAGTGTAGAACACCTCATAATCGTCGAGGGGATACAGCAGTTTGTCGAAGAAATCTCGTAGCTCGGCTTCGTCGATGATGAGATCTCGGTACGGTAGAGTTTCGCCCATTAAAAGCTCCTGTATACCAAGATAGAGGCCTGCCTGGAAAGCACCGTCCTATCGGACAACCACCATCTTGTCC
>CAZFLD010000066.1:0-20350 GCA_964519835.1 uncultured Spirochaetales bacterium | reverse complement strand
GATTTGGATTCCCGCGATACTTCTTTTGATGCCGTCCGTGGCGGGCCTCGGGCTGTCGGTGGGCCTCTTAGTCTCGCTCAAGTCTAGGAGCTTTATGGAGGCCCAGCAGTGGGCGGGCATCCTGGTTCTGCCGATTGTGATCCTTGCCGGCGTGCTTTTGGTACTTACCTGGGTGTTGATTTCGCGGATCGGACCACGATTCGAGCGAGAAAAGGTGGTTTCGACGTTGTGACATACGGCGATGACAACCGGATTCCCGTGGAAGTCCACGTAAGCACTTTTCGCGGTCACGGAACACACGTTTATGTGGTGATGCGCGAGCGTCCGCGGGCGGAAGCGGCCGATCGCGACGCCGAGAAGCTGGACGCCACCGCAGAGTCCGTCGATCAGGACCCAAGCACCGGCGGCAGTGAGTCCGGCGTCGGCAACGGCCACCCCTCGGGCACAGACCCCACGGGCACGGAGAGGATGATGAAGTTCCATAGTCGCGAGGCCGCGGAGCGGTGGATAGACTACACCTACACGCGGGAGTTCGGCGAAATGACACACCGCCTGGTGTTTGTCGACGACATTCAACAACGCTGGTTCTACCGGGAGGGCGACTGAACCGACTGCCGCGTTGGGCGGCGGCGCCAGGTCGGCGGCGGTAGTGGTGCTGTGCGCCGCGCGGTGGGCGGCGGCGTTGGGCGGCGAGCCCGCCGTCAGGCGGCGCGTTGCGGGGGAGATGCCACCCCCGGCGAGGCCGCGAATGCGTAGATCAGCTTAATCATGTAGATAATGCCCAAGGCCGCCAGGTACCCCGGTACATGGTAGCCGGCCGTTGCGATGATGCCGCCAACACTTACCAACAACAGCGCCGCCGAGGGCGCGACTCGCAACGCGACGTCCTCCGGCAGCCGGCGGCGCAGCAACATAACCAGCGCCGATGCCGGGAGTGTGTAGGCGGCCAAAAACACCAAGTACACCCAAAAGCTCGGGGCGGGGATCAAGAGAAGCGCAGGCTGTACGACGTGGATCGCCAGGAATACCCAGGCGTGTTTTGGTCGGCGAAAGTAGTACTCGGAGGTTCCAGGTGTCCGTAGCGCAATCACACCGCCGGAGAGATCGAGCGCCACAAAGCTCAACACCACCATTTCACCCACATGCCGTGTCAGGAAGAAGTGGCGGTCAAATATGGCAAGTGCCGTGGTAATCACCAGCGCGCCGACGTAGGTAAAGGCAAGCTCGGGGACCGTGGTAAACTCGCCGTGCAACTCCTGGAACAGCTTTGGAACCACAACACGCTTCATGTGCCTGTTGTAGCACCTTCTCGTCGGAATCGGCAATAATACCTCCATACTATGAGACATCACGTTGTTGTCGCCGGAAATATCGGTGCCGGAAAGTCGACGCTTGTTCAGATCCTCGCGGAGGAACTCGGCTACGAGCCCTATTTCGAGCCTGTCGCGGAGAATCCCTACCTCGAGCTGTTCTACGAGGACATGGAACGTTGGGCCCTTCACTCCCAGCTCTATTTCCTGGCCCACCGGGCAAGCAGTCACTCAAAGCTAAAGGATGACCCACGTTCGGTGGTGCAGGACCGCTCGGTCTACGAAGACGGCGCGGTATTTGCACGGAACTTGAAGGAGAGTGGTCTTTTAGGAGACGGAGACTGGCGGCTGTACAAGAGCCTGTACAACACTGTCGTCGACCTTTTGCCGCGTCCGGACCTCGTAGTCTACATTCGCGCATCGGTTCCGACGCTTCAACGGCGCATTGAGCAACGCGCGCGGGACATCGAGGCCGGCATCGAAGGGTCGTATCTGGAAGCTCTCAACAGGCTCTACGAGGAATGGATCGAGGGATTTGGCCAGGCACCGGTACTCGTGGTCGCCGGTGACGAAATCGACTTCGTCGCGGACAACAAAAAACGACTAGAGGTCGTACGAGCCGTCGAAGACCGCCTGAGGGGACCGCAGGGACTTTTGTTTTAGGAAGGGAGACAAACCATGGATAGTCACGTATTTACCGTCGGGGCGATAACATGCGCGGTCTTGAGCGACGGAAGACGGCCGGCGAGCGCCGCCGACATCGCCAAGCTATATGGAGTCACGGAGGCTGAGGTCCGATCGGCTTACAAAACCGCCGGGCGTGATGCCGATGCAGTCGAGAACCACTTCAACATTCTTGTGATCAACAACGGCGCGGAAGTGGTTATGGTCGACACGGGATTTGGACCACAGGGGGCCCCGTCATTTGGTCGGGCGCAGGCGGGGCTGACGTCGGTGGGAACCGCCCCTGAGGAGGTAACAAGTGTGATCCTCACCCACCTCCACGGTGACCACTGTATTGGTGTCGTAGACGGCAACGGCAATTTGACCCTGCCGCGGGCCCGAGTATTTGTAAACAGACGGGACTGGCTCTACTACTACGAACAGAGAAACGCACCCGATCAGGTCAGAGACGCGCTGGAGGTGGTATCGGGTCAGATCGAGCTATATGACTATGGAGACGACATCGTGGCGGGCCTGACCGCAGTAGACGCTCACGGTCACACTCCGGGGCACACGGCGCTATCCTTTGAGTCCGAGGGCGTGGAGTTTTTCCACGCCGTGGACACACTGCACCGGGAGATTCAGTTCACCCACCCCGAGTGGTCACCGGGGTTCGACCTGGCCGTGGACGAGTCGGTACCAACGCGACGGGCCATACTCGATCGCCTCGCCGCCGAGGGAACCCTGGCGTTATTCTACCACCTGCCCTTTCCCGGCCTCGGCCATGTGCAAAAACAGGATAAGACCTTTGTCTGGGAGCCGGTCGCACCCAAAACCGTCCAGTCCGGAGACTTGTAGGCGCCTCGCTCGGCGTCTTTACAGTGCGTCCTTTGGTGCGTCTATGTCGCCGGGATCCACATGGCGCTCGACCTCTCCTTCGGGACTCATCTGGAATACCAAGGGCTGCTCCTTGGGGAGCTTTCCCTCCATAATCGGAATCCACTCACGGTGCGCCTGCAACAACTCGCGAGTCATCGCTCGAATCTGGTCCAACGTGCACGACATCGCCGTTAGCGGATCCATGGCCATGGCTTGAAACACAATCTCCGGATCACGCTGGTGAACGGCTTCGACCGCGAGCTCTTGGACACTCATCTGAGCCCGGTTGATAGAGGCCAAATGCGCCGGCAAGGAGCCGGTGCGAACCGGGCTGATACCGTTCTGATCGATTAGGCACGGTACCTCAACGATTCCCCAATGGGGAAGATTATCGATAAAGCTGTGGTTTTTTACATTGCCGTAGATTACCGTCGGTGTTCGCGTTTCTATGGCGTTTACGATACGTGATCCGTACTCGTGGCTTCGCTCGAGGTTGACCGGCTCCTGCCAGGAGGCCATTTTCTCCATGCGGTCACGCCAATCCGGGCGGTCATAGAGGGACTTAATAAAGCCGGGAGTGCCGTTCCAGTCGCTGAAATTCCCGGGGCAGTAGCGCTTGATCGTCTCGTCGTCTTTTCTGAACCACCAGTTGTATTCGGAGACGTGCCCGCTCGACTCGGTTACCGGAAAACCAAAGTGCTTTACATACTCCATTCGAGTGGTATCGCCATACCAGATTTTGGGCTCGACGGCGAGCTTTCGAATCTCGGGAAGCATGTCCTTGCCCTTGTGATCGAAGCGAGTAAACCAGGCCTGGTGATTGATCCCCGAGCACTGGAAATCGACCTCTTCCACGTCGATTCCAAGACGATTCGCCCACTGAGTCGACGTTGCCTGTACCGAGTGGCATAGCCCCACATAATCGAGCGAAGGGGCGACATCGGTGATTCCCCAACTGAGCATTCCCATGGGATTTGTGTAGTTGAGAACATGGGCGTTTGGACAGAGATCCACAATATCCGCGATCATTTCTTCGATCACCGGGAGCGTTCGGATACAGCGCATAATTCCCCCAGGGGTCAGGGTGTCCCCAATGCACTGGTTGATACCGTACTTCATTGGGATGTCGATCTCTTTTTCGATTGCGGGATAGCCGCCGACGAGAACACTAATCACAACATAGTCGGCATCCTCGAGAGCCTCACGGCGATTTTCCGTTGCGGTGACGGTTGCCCTATCGTAGCCCCCTTCCTTGAAGATCCGCTCCGCAATCCGCTTGGCATAGCCGAGGCGCTCCGAGTCCACGTCCACGAGCCTAAAATGGGTATCCGCCATTGCAGGATAACTCATGATGTCGGCGGTGAGCTTGCTCGAAAAGACCAGACTCCCCGCACCGATAATTACTACGTTTGCCACAATAACCTCCAGACCACAGGATAGCGCAAGTTCTCAATGCGCGGGGATGGCAGTGTGTTGCGATTCCGGCCCGATTGCCCTACGATTTACCCCTAATATGTTGCGCGGCCAATCGAGTCACAACTATGGGCGCCTGGTCGTACCGGAGGCCGAAATTCTCATGACCGGTGAAGCGGCATGTCCACCCGGCCACGAGTACGGCGGAGTCAGGGACTACTACCTGATCCACGTCGTGGTGGCGGGGAAGGGCTGGTTTCTTGCCGGGGGTCGACGTCACTCCCTTGGCGAAGGAGACGCCTTTCTGATCTACCCGCACGTACCCCACTTGTACCGCGCCGACCAAAGCGACCCGTGGCACTACCGATGGGTCGGATTCCGCGGCAACTTCGACACGTTTTTTCGAGCTCGAGGGCTATCAACGCGGAGTCCTATTTGCCGCGGACTGTCACCGGACGTCGCAACAAAGGACTTGGAGAGGATCGCTCGATCCGACACGGACACGGCCACAAGGGCAACCGCATTCTGGAATCTCCTTGCATCACTCGTGGCAGGGTCACCCCATACGCGGCCGGCGGACACCACCCGACCCGGGCCGGCCGGCCACGTGGAGGCGATCAATCGGTTTATTGGAACCCACTTCGCCTCTCCTATCCGCGTCGCGGACATAACCGCCGCAGTCGGACTCAACCGGAGCCACGCGTCTCGGCTTTTTGCTAGGAGTACAGGTATGTCAATTGGTAACGCCCTGCGAAACATTCGCATGGAGCACGCACTTCGATTGCTCGAGAGGAACTTATCGGTGAAAGAGGTAGCCTACAGCGTTGGCTACCGTAGCTACGAGCAGTTTTTGCGGGCCTTTCGGAGCAGCCACGGAACGACGCCTAGCCGGCACCGTTCTCGATAGGCATGCCGGCCTCTCCTTTGAATGGACCGTCTACTCGTGACGGGTAAAAACAAAGATGATCGACAAGCACCTCGTAGCCGGGGCGCGGGTTGGGATACTCCCAGACCGAAGCCACTTCCCGCCTCTCTCCGGAAACAAGATCGTAGTAGTGGGCCCTGCCTTTGAACTCACAGACCGTGCGCCGGGCGTTGGGGACCAACACCGACAAATCCACATCTTCTTTTGGGATGTAGTACGTGGGGGGATGACTGGTTTCCAGAACACGGAGCGCCCGCTCGGTCTGCGCAATCCGTTTTTTGTTGAACTCGATGTATATACGTTCTGCCGACGAGTCCACCCGCGGCGGACGCGGATAGTCCCATACGGACTCTTTATGCTTCGACGTAACGTTCCGATGATTCATAGGGAAAAGGTAGTGAGAATTGTCCCGGTCGTCCTGCGTATCCTGTTGTTTCTCTCTCTTAAGACCGGGCTTATCGCCGGGCTCGTTTCTTGTCCCACTGCGGACGTCGATCAAAACGCGGCAAAGAAGGGCTTTTTGTACTCTCTATGCGGCCTGATGGAAGCCCGTGCGACTCTGTCCCTTGGCCGGGAGCCAAATGGAGCAACAATCGACAAGGGAGTCATCGCCACGGTCGAGCTCACCGGCGGTCCCGTGAGGCGGTTGGCATTTGAGATGACCAACGCCCAGCTTTTGGCCTCCGGTCGCGTTGACGTGCAAGTGGAGGCGGACGGCAGAGAATTTGCGATTGTGGTGCTTCCGGAGGACCTGGAGTGAAGCAACTCGGCCTTGGTCGTGACGGCGGTCGTTTTGTCCTTGGCGCGGCCGCCATAGCCGGAGCCGTCGCCGTCGGGATTCTGGTCGTTTCCCGCCTTGTGCAGCCCTTGTTGCCAAGCGCATTCCGGCTCCTCGGCTTCCTGAGCGAGTTGGCGGCGATGGTGTTTGGGCTGGTCTTGCTGAGACTTCTCAAAGAGGTTGCCTCGATTCAGGACCGTCTTGTGATAGGAGTGGGCATTATTGCATTTGCCCTGGGAGCGGCGGCGGACGTTGTCGACGAGTTTGGACTCGGCGGCCGGGTACAAATGGTTGTGGAGAACATCGCGGTAGTAATCGGCATGACGCTGGTCGCGGTCGGCCTTCGGGACTGGACGGCAATTCACCGTGGCCGGCATGCGGCCGAAATGGAGCGCACCAGCTTTCTTGCGTACCACGATTCACTTACGGGTCTGCGCAATCGCGTGGCCCTCGTGGAGATAGTAGAGCTGCTAATCACCCAGGCCGATCGTCGCAATGACCAGGTCTTACTGGCATTGCTCTACATGGACTTGGACCGGTTCAAGAGCATCAACGACACCGAAGGCCACAGCTTTGGTGACCTGGTCCTCAAGGAGACCGCCCGTCGATTGACCACAAATACCCGGGCAAGCGACTTGTGTTTCCGCCTCGGTGGTGACGAGTTTGTGGTGCTGGCGCCGAATCTGCGCCACGAAACCGACGCGTTTCGTATTGCCGAGAAACTCCAAGACGCCTTTGAGACCGAGTTATTGGTAGGCGAAAGGCCTGTACGCGTTGCTCTGAGCATTGGAATCGCCCTATTCCCCCGAGACGGTAGCGACTTGGAGGAGATCCTTCGCCGGGCCGATCTGGCAATGTACTCTGCCAAAGCCGGCGACCAACGGATTCGCTTTTTTACGGGCGAGCTCTCCGATTTGGCGGTGAGTCGCGTCCGCCTCGAAGCGAGCTTACGGCGGGCCCTGGAAGAAGACAACTTTGTACTGGAGTACCAGCCGATCGTAGACCATTCCGGCACACCCGTGACGTACGAGGCACTCTTGCGGTTGGACGATCCGGCGCTCGGAAGGGTCATGCCGTCTCGGTTTATTCCGATCGCCGAAGAGTCGGACCTAATGGTGCCGGTGGGACGATGGGTGCTTGGCCGAGCCTGCCACGACATCGCCGCGTTCTCTCGGCGCATAGGGAGACCGGTGTCCGTGGCCGTAAACGCATCGGCGTTGCAACTGGCCGACGGAGAGTTCGTCGAGGATGTAAAAACGGCCCTCGATGACTCCGGACTCGAAGCATCGAGGCTAACTCTCGAGATTACCGAGTCCGCGTTTATGCCCCATGTCGACGACGTAGCCGGGGTCATCCGCACGCTACAAGCCGACGGAGTGAGGTTTGCCGTCGACGATTTCGGCAGCGGGTGGTCGTCTCTGAGTTACCTGCTCCACCTGCCGGTGGCAACAATCAAATTCGACAAATCACTCCTGGACGGCGTTCGAGGCGATGAAACCGATCTGCTGTTGCCGGGATTGGTAGATCTTATCAGGCGCATTGGGAAGTCACCGGTCATCGAGGGGGTCGAAGACGGAAGACAATTATCGCTCTTTGCGGCGAGCGGCGAGCTCCGGTTTCAGGGCTATCACTTCGGCAGACCGGCGCCGATCGACAGGCTGGAGATGTGACGCGGCTACACGTGCACGCTACTCGAGAACCGTGGGCATGGAGATCTTGTGTTTGTCTTCAAGCTCCAGTTTCAACGTGGCGGTGTTGCCGGTGCGGTAGTTTTCGATGGTTATGCTGTGCTCCCCTCCGGCCGCGATAAGCTCGGAAGCCTTCGGCGAGGGAACAAAGAGCTCATACCGGCCGTATTTGTCGTAATTCACCGCCACCGGTTCCGCATCGACGAACACGTGGCCGGCCTGAGGCGCGTGGCTGCTCTCGACCGTGCCCTGTATCAGCGCCCCGCTACCGCCGCCGACGGCACCGACTTCGTTTTTCACGATTAGTTTACCGCTGTCTCCTTCGGTCTTGACCGAATTCGTCTGGGGATCAAATTGCAACCAGCTGCAGCCGTACAAAATCGGTCCGCTGCCCTCATGCACAAGACAGACGTCTTTCCAGACTTCGGCGCCGTCCACGACTTCAGTCATCTCCAGCCCAATCCGACGAAACGTCTCGAGCATTCCGAGCGCCGATTCCTGATCGGCTGCCCCACCGGCACGAAGGACGTACTTGTCGTACCACACCTCCGGCCCAAAGTCGCCGTCGGGCACCCGCCCGAGATAGGCAAAGCCGCGCAGCCGCTCGAGGAGCACAATGATGCTGTATTGAACTACTTGCAGTGCCATGGGCCCTCCGTGAGCATTACTTATTATTTTAACTTGGAACGTTCCGGAGGTACTACCGACTTACGGCTATTTGTGGCCCTATTTTAGGCGCCTAACAACCTCTTTTTCAGCGCCCAGGCATGTGCGATAGCGTTCAAAGTAAATGGAAAAGCCTTCGACGTCTTTGGGATCGGGACGTACGAGGGACCCCGCAGCATCGGCAAACACTTCGTCTAGAAAGTCCGCCGGCGACAGATCCGACCGTTCGCGGACGAGATAGGCGGCCAACAACGCCATTCCCCATGGCCCGCCTTCACCGGCGGTGTTTAGAACACGGACCGGTGTGCCGGCGGCTGCCGCCATAATACAAGCGCCTACCTCAGGAGTCTTAAACAAGCCGCCGTGGCCACTTATCTCATCCACCCGCACGGCTTCTTCCCCGGTAAGGATGTTTAGCCCGACCTTCATCGCGCACACCGTCGTCAGCAGGTGGGCCCTCACAAAATTGGCGAGAGAAAACCCGGCGTTCTGCGACCGGAAAAACGCCGGCCGCCCTTCGGAGAAGCCCGTTAGGTGCTCTCCCGACACGTACCCGTAGGAGAGCAGTCCCCCGGCGTCCGGATCCGCCTCGAGGGCGAGGGGCATAACTCTGCCGATGAGCTCACCGACCTCTATGTCCGCGCCCGCGACCTTTGCGGCCTCAACCAGCAGGCCCATCCATGCGTCGAAATCGGATAGGCCGTTGTTCGCGTGGACCATCGCAACAAGACTTCCGGCCGGCGTCATCACCAGGTCGATCTCTTCGTGTACCCGTGAGAGCGGTTTTTCCAGCACAAGCATGGCAAAGACGGAGGTTCCCGCCGAGACATTGCCGGTTCGCGGACGGATGCTGTTTGTGGCGATCATGCCCGTGCCGGCGTCTCCCTCCGGCGGGCAGAGGGGAATTCCGGGCGCGAGAGCTCCGGATGGATCCATCAACCTGGCGCCTTTGGCGGTTAGGCGGCCCGCTTCGGAGCCGGCGGGAACGATCCGCGGCAGAATATCTCTTGTGACAAACAAAAGTCCGTGATTCTCGAGGAGCGCGTCGAAGGCCTCGAGAGCCTTTTTGTCGTAATCACCAGTTGTGGAGTCCACGGGAAACATGCCCGATGCTTCGCCGATGCCCACCACAAACTCACCGGTCAAACAGAGCTGAACGTAGACCGCAAGCGTGGCCAATCGGCGCAGCCGACCCAAGTGCTCCTCGCCGTTTAACATCGCCTGGTAGAGATGAGCGATGCTCCAGCGCTGCGGGATGGGGTAGGAAAACAGCTCCGTGAGTTTTTTTGACGCCTCGCCGGTGATGTTGTTTCGCCAGGTTCGAAACGGAACCAGGAGCTTGTTGTCGGCGTCCAAGGCGATGTACCCGTGCATCATCCCGCTGAAGCCTAAGGCGGCCGGCGGCGAATGATCCGACGATTCGGCCTCCTTGGCCGATAGACGCAAATCCTTGTACGCCTCGGCAAGACCACTCCATATCTCGTCCTCCGAGTACGTCCAGACCCCGTTTTCCAAACGGTTCTCCCACTGGTGGGAACCGGATGCAACCGGTAGAAAATCGTGGCCGATGAGCGTCGCCTTGATCCGCGTTGAGCCAAATTCTATTCCGAGTACCGGTTTTGCTAGTCTCTCAGGCATCGTTTACCTCCGAATGCGGCTGGTTATTGTGGAAAGAGTATGTCGAAAGTAGCGTATTCTGGTGTCGCGGTCGATGAGCACAAACTCGAGCCCGCACATCTCGGCGTAGTCTTCGAGCATTTCCACGGTGACGGATTGACTAAAGACGGTGTGATGCGCCGCCCCGGCGTAGATCCAGGCCTCCGCGGCCGTCTCCAGATCCGGCTCCGGAATCCAAACCGCCCTGGCAACGGGCAGATTGGGAAAGTCGGCGTCCGGTTCTACCACCTCGACGGGATTCACGACTAGTCGGAACCGGTCGCCCATGTCCACCAAGGACGCATTGACGGCGGACCCCGGGGCGGTGTCGAAGACCAGGCGAACCGGATCCGCCTTGCCGCCGATGTCCAAGGGATGGATTTCGAGACTCGGCTTTGAACCACCGGCCGTGTCCGCGATGGTGGGGCATACCTCGAGCATGTGAGCGCCGAGAACGCGCTCCCGCCCGGGCTCGAAGTGGTAGGTATAGTCCTCCATAAACGAGGTGCCGCCGGCCAGCCCTTGACCCATGGATTTTATGGCACGCAACAGGGCCGCGGTTTTCCAATCGCCCTCTGCTCCAAAGCCGTAGCCCGCAGCCATTAATCTCTGCGTAGCGAGCCCGGGAAGCTGGTCGATGCCGCTCAAGTCCTCAAACGTGTCGGTGTAGGCGGTAAATCCGCCCTCCTCGAGGAAGCGCTTGATTCCAAGTTCTTGGCGCGCCGCCGTTTCTAACGACGCGCGCTTTTCGCCGCCCGGCGCCAGCGCCGGCATCACTTCGTAGACGGACTGATACTCGTCGAGAAGCCCCGTTACCTCGGCGTCTGTTACGGCATCGATCCGCTCGACCAAGTCGCCGACGCCGTAACCGTGCACCTCGTAACCCAACGCCATTTGGGCCGCGACCTTGTCGCCCTCGGTCACCGCGACGTTGCGCATGTTATCGCCGAATCGTGCGACTTTTGCGCCCTGTTGCTCGCTAAAGGCAAGGGCCGCACGGGCCCACGTGCCGAGGCGACGCCGCACCCGCTCGGAGGACCGGTGGCCGGCGACGACCTTGCGCCTGATACCTAGTCGCGCGGCGACGTGGCCGAACTCGCGACCGCCGTGGGCGGTTTGGTGTAGGTTCATGTAGTCCATGTCTATTTGGCCGTACGGAATATCTCGGTTTAGCTGGGTATGGAACTGTGCGAGCGGCTTCCTCAGGTCGGCGAGTCCTCGTATCCACATCTTGGCAGGCGAAAACGTGTGCATCCACACAACCACACCGCCACAGGACGGGTCGGCGTTTGCCTCCGCCACCAGCCGGGTGATCTCCGCAGAAGTGGTGACCACCCCTCTTGCGACCACCGCCGCCGGAATCTCCTTTGCCTGATCCAGGTCTGTGGCGATTGCGCGCGCGTTTTTGGCGACCCCGTCCAGGGCCTTTTGTCCGTAGAGGTGTTGACTGCCTGCTACAAACCATAGTGATTGTTCCATGTAGCCTCCTAAAAGTGTTTTGCGGTCATCGGCCGTCGGGGCCTATCGAATGTGCTGCGAGTGTCTCCTTGATCACCACGTCGATTGGGATCCGGGTGTACTGCGGTATGGCTTCTCCAAGGACGAGTCGGCGGTACATGGCGGCCACCGCGGCTCTCCCCTGGCGCTCGGGGTCCTGATCGAACAAAAAAGCGATGCGGTCGCTGTAGAGCGCACGCACGTTTTCCTCGAGCAGGTCATACCCGATGGCTGCGGGCGGTTCGCGGGCGGGAAACGCCGTCGCCGCAGCCTCCACCACCAGGTGGGCCGCGCTGTTGGTCACAAACATGCCGGTGAACGGTCCCTCGGCGACAAGACGCGAGATCAGAGATTGTCTGCTCGGGGTGGATTCAAAGTCGATTTTTACTACCAAATGCCGGTCATCGCCCACGAAATATCGGCAGAATCCGTCCCGCCGCCGGCGTAGGTGATGATCCCGCGACCCGATGGTCACGACCGCAAATCGCGGGGACGACTGCGCGCACGGCGCCGATAGCAACAGTAGCCGCGCCGCGAGAATACCGCTTTGATAGGAATCTTGGGCGATCGAAGGCGGGGGATCATCACCGGGCAGTTCGCCGTCGAAGCTAAGCATGGGAAGGTTGTGGTGGCGGCGGCAGAAGGCCAACGCGGCATCGCCGTTGGTAGGGGCAAGGATAAATCCCGCGTGACCGTGCGGTGTGCTCACGACGGCGGCCGCATTGGACGCAGCCGTCTCCGCCGCCCGGCGGAACGACTCATCCGAAAACCGGTCGTACTCACAGAGCACAAAGGCAAGACTGTGATGCGCAAGGTCTGCCGCCGCCTTGGTCATGGACTGTGCGGCCGC
The DNA here is from genome assembly GCA_964519835.1 of uncultured Spirochaetales bacterium. Taxonomy (GTDB): domain Bacteria; phylum Spirochaetota; class Spirochaetia; order DSM-27196; family CAZFLD01; genus CAZFLD01. The sequence goes on along the minus strand of CAZFLD010000066.1, from coordinate 8,025 downwards.
CCGCCAATACCCGCCGTCGGAACTGAGTTGTGGAATAAGGCCAAAGATGTGGAAGCTGCGGGCGGTCTTGAGGTTGCTCGCGAATATGTTTGTCGTGTAGCCGAGCTTCGCTACGGCGGATTGAACACGGCCGGCACTCTCGGGACTGTACCGGCCCCGCCGATGGAGCACACGGTCAACGGTACCAATGGAGAGTCCGGATTCGCGAGCAAGATCTTTTATGGTTGGTCGCTGTGTTTTATCCACGAGTTGCTATCTTGTCCATGAGTCGAGATTGCGTTAACGTTAACACAGGACGTTCGAGGAGGCAACATGAATTACAGCGCGCTGAGAGAGGCTTGTTATCAAGCAAATCGGGAGATTGTGGATGCGGGTCTGGTGCTGCTGACCTGGGGCAACACGAGCGTCCTTTCCGATAGTGGCACAAGCTTCGCAATCAAGCCAAGCGGCGTACGTTACTCCGAGCTTTCGGCGGACAAGATGGTACTCGTCGACATCGAGTCCGGAGGCGTTGTCGAGGGAGCCCTTCGTCCTTCCTCCGACACCCCGACCCACTTGGAGCTCTATCGAGCCTTCGCAGGCATCAAGGCCGTGGTCCACACCCACAGCCACTTTGCGGTTGTGTTTGCGCAGGCGCCCGCCGAGATTCCCATCTTCGGAACAACACACGCCGATCACTTTCGCGAATCAATACCGCTTGCGCGGGGCATGACCATGGAGGAGGTTGACGGTGACTACGAAGCCGCAACGGGCCGTGTGATAGTGGAGTGTTTTGCAAAGGGAGGAGTGTCCCCCGAGGACGTCCCCGGCGTGCTCGTGGCCCACCACGGCCCGTTTGCATGGGGAAAAAGCGCAAAGGCGGCCGTCGAAAACGCGATTGTGCTCGAAGAGTGCGCGCGGATGGCTCTTCACACAACACTGCTTCGATCAGCGATCTCGACATCGAGCGCAGGCAACCAACAGCGTGGTCGTACCGCCTCCCAGACTCCCGCGGCGGATATCGGAGACGGGGCACCACGCTACCTCACGGAGCGCCACTTTTTGCGCAAGCACGGCTCCGACGCCTACTACGGCCAGAAGTAAGAACCGGCCGGGCACGGCCCAGGCTGCTTACGGTGCCCTGCGCGTATTGCCCCGGTTCTCCCGCCGTGCCGCAAGGAGCCCCCAAAGCCCGCGAATCGGCCGGCGATTCATAAAGTGGAGAAGCGCGAGCACGGTTTTCTCGGAGAGGTCCCCGTTACTCATCGTGATCATGTTTCGAAGCGGCATTTCGTCCACCATCGCGCGGATCAGCCGGCGTTCCGACTCCGCCGCGTTGGCGGTAAGTGTCTCCATGGCACCGGCCTGGGCCGCCTCGTGCAGCTTGCGCCCCACTCGGGTCGTGGACACCTCGAGAAGGGTCGACGTTAGAGAGAACCGCGCGCGCGGCGGCGTGGTCTGTGGGTCCGGCAGGCCGGCATCGCCAAACACCCGCGCTCTCTCGCCGTCGGGTGATCCGTCGACAAACGCGGTCTTGTCCGCGACCGAGTACCGCGGCAGTTCGGCGCAGAGATAGCGCCGGCGTATATCCCCCTTCGTTTTGTCCAAACCGCCTCCCTCTCCGGCCTCTTCTTCGTCTCCTTTTTCGCCTCTTTTTGCGGGAGACTCGATGCGCAGATCGCGCGTTAAACGGATGTCCGCGGAAGACGAGCCTATAAGCAGCTGGTAGTCACCGGGCTCAACCGCCCAACCACGTCCATTCCACATCGAGAACGCCCGGTCGTCGAGGGCAACGTCGACCACGGCATGTGTGTGGGCACGCACGCGTGTCTTGGAAAACCCCGCGAGCGTCCGCTCAGGCATCAGAATTGCCGGGCCACATGGTCGCACGTAGATCTGCACCACCTCGGCGCCATCCACGTCGGAGGTGTTTGCGACGGTTACGCGCACCGCGCGCGGGAGGTCCGGACCCGTCACCTCACCGGCTGTCCGGCCGATCTTGCCGTCCGGCGTCCGGCCGGCCACGCGCGGCTTGCTGTTAGGCGCCCGGGAAGGGGTGACGACCGCCGCGGGTTCGGCCGCGTTCGGCCCGGCGGCGCCGTGAGCGCGGGCGGCCAGGACCTCCGCGTCATTGTACTCGAAGCGCGAATAGCTCAACCCGTGACCAAAGGGGAAAAGCACCGGCAACTCGGCGGAATGGTAGTACCGATAGCCGACAAAAAGGCTTTCGCCGTGAACCGCGGCGGAGCCGGCCGCCGGATACATGCTCGAGCACGGCGTGTCCTCGAGCGCCGCAGGAAAGGTCTCGGCAAGCTTTCCCGACGGGTTGGCCCGCCCGAGCAGAGCGTCGGCAAACGCGGCGCCGGCCGCCTGTCCCCCGAGGTACGCCTCGACAACCGCCGGCACGCTTGCGAGCCACGGCATCAACACCGGCGCACCGTTATGCAGTACAACAACCACCTTTGGGTTGACCTCGGCCACGGCTTGCACAAGGGCGTTGTGAGCAGGGGGAAGATCGAGGGTCGACCGATCAAAACCCTCGGACTCGTACTCTTCGGTAAGGCCGATGCACACCACCGCCGCATCGGCCCCACGAGCCGTCCGCACGGCATCGGTGACAAGCGCCTCCTGGCCGGATGACAGCCCCCACCGGACCGACACAGGCGCCGCGCCGTCGCCCGCTGTTCCGTGAGGAGCAGATTTATCGCGGCCCGTCGCCTCGTAGCCCGGGGCAAAACGCAGTACGATTCGGCCGGCCGACTCCTCCGCCTCCAAAGCGGTATGGAGGCTTTCGACCTTTGTCGGGTTGACGCGTGAGCTGCCGCTTCCTTGGTAGCGTGGGTTTTTGGCAAAGTCCCCGATAAGCGCGATCGTTTTTGTAGACTCGCTAAACGGCAACAAATCGCCGTCGTTCTTGAGGAGCACGAGTGACTCCGCCGCGGCGCGCCGTGCGAGAGTGTGGTTTTGTCCGTGCAGGGCATCAAGGTTGGGTCCGTCGGCCGGTAGCGGCCGCTCGGCTCCGCCGGCTGCTGCCTTTTGCCTGAGCTCCAACAGCCGACGCGCGGCCAAGACAACTACGCTCCGCGCGAGCCCGCCGCTTTTCAGCGCCGCGAGGAGCTTTTGATCGTTGACGCCACCTGAGGCGGGCATCTCCAGATCCAGCCCTGCCGCCAGACCCACGACCCGGTCATTCACGGCGCCCCAGTCGCTTACCACAAGGCCGTCAAAGCCCCACTCCTCGCGCAGTACGTCGGTCAACAGAAATCGACTTTCGCTGCAATACTCGCCGTTTATTTTGTTGTAGGCACACATCAACACAGACGGGGAGCCCTCGGTAATCGCAATCTCGAAACCTCGCAGGTAGATTTCCCTGAGGGCCCGCTCGTCGACGATTTCATCTATCACCATACGCCGTGTTTCCTGGCTGTTGACGGCGAAGTGTTTTGGGCAGCCGGCGACACCACGGGATTCGAGGCCACGAATGAGCGCGGCGGCGAGTTTCCCGGACAGATAGGGGTCCTCGGAGAAATACTCAAAGCCCCTGCCGCAGAGTGGCGACCGCTTGATGTTGAGCCCGGGGCCGAGCACAACGGCGACGCCCGCGGCGAGCGCTTCTTTAGCAAGAGCACCTCCCACCGACTCCATCAAGTCGGCATCCCAAGACGAGGCCAATGCCGACGCCGTCGGGAAGCACGTCGACGCTTCGCTTTTGCCAAGACCCACGCTGTCCGCAGCCCCTGTCTGCTTCCTGAGGCCATGGGGACCGTCCGTGAGAAGCATAGCCTCGATACCAAGCCGCTTCACGGACTTTGTGTGCCAGAAGTCGCCGCCGGAACAGAGTCCGACAAGCTCCTCATCAGTTAGCTCCCCGAGGAGCGCTTCGATGGTGTTAGGTGAAACTTCGGCAGGTAAATCGTCGGCAGATAAATCGTTGGACGGAGTCATCGTGCAAGAGTACGTGATTTGATCGACGAGGACAAAGCCACCCAACGATCAAACTTGCTCGCGTTGACGCGGGACGATACACTCTCCGCTATGGCGTGGAACGTCAACGGCAAGTACATCGTGGTCACCGGCGCAAACGGCGGCATCGGCTATGAGACGGCGAAGCAGCTCTACAACATGGGCGCTCGTGTGATAATGGTGTGCCGGAACGAGACCCGTGGTGAGCAAGCCCTTGCATCGATCCGTAAATCGACTCCCTCGACAGGGGACTCCGGGCTCTACCTCGTTATCGGAGACATGGCTGAGGCAGAAAGCGTAAGCCGGGCGGCGGAGGCCACCTCTTCGATCACAACTCACATAGACATTTTGATAAACAATGCCGGCGCGTACTTCGGCCAACGCCGGGAGAACTCCGCGGGCGTAGAATACACCTTTGCTCTCAATCACCTCGGCTACTTCCGGCTCACGGCTTCACTTATGCCGATGCTTCAGGCGGCGGGAGAGGCTCGAATTGTAAGTGTTTCGAGCGAGGCTCACCGGTTTACCGACATTCGATGGGACGACATATTCTTCGAGTCACGTAGATACAAGGGCTTTGCCGCCTACGGACAAAGCAAGCTTATGAACATTCTGTTTACTCGCGAGCTCGCCAGGCGGTTGGCGTCCGACTCAGCGTCGATCACCGCAAACTGCCTCCATCCGGGCTTTATCAAGACCGGCTTTGCAAACCTCAAGCCTGACGAGGGGGGCTCCTCCGGGTTTTCGCTGATGGCGAAGCTGTTTGCCAAGCCGCCCGAAGCCGGCGCGAAGACCGGTGTGTACCTGGCAAGCTCTCCGGAGCCTTCCGAGGCAAACGGTCTGTACTTCAAAAACAGCAGGCGTGCAAAGCCCTCGGCCAGCGCTCGAGATGATGCCGCGGCGACTCGTCTGTGGGAGCTCTCTGAACGATTCGCCTAGGCGGGCGCATCCGTGGCGGATTTCGACTCCCGGTGGTGCGGACCGCTACTCCCAGTAGTACGGTGAGGTCTCTTCGTAGAACTCTACGGTACCGCTGATGTGATTTGCTACCGCCAAAACAAGGTTCGGCCTCGCGGTATCCGGGTCCGGATCGAGGAAGATCATACGCCTTGGTCCGAGGTGACCCGCCCGCTCGGGAAATCGAAAACGGCCGTCCTCGGTCAAGGCCATGTTCCAGTTGCGGTTGTCTCGGTACCCCAAAAATGCCACGTCGTTGGTATCGAGGCGGACTCGAAAGAACATCACCCCCCCGGGGCTTCTCAGACCCACCGCAACAAGCACTCGCCGATCACCCATGTAGCGCGCGGCTACCGCGGACGGGCCGGGCCCGGCCACCGGACTCTGCTCGTCGAACCTTGTGGAGTAGGGAGACGCGTTGAAGGTAAACGGCGCGATCGTGGCAACCAAGTGCTCCATCAGGTCCCAACTGTCGAAGATGGGCGAACGTGACTCGTCAAATATTGAGAACGAGCGCGCCCCGGAGACGACAAGCTCCTCTACGTCGCCGTCGTTGTCCGTGTCACCCTCGGCGGGCAATATAAACAGGCGGCCAAAGGCGTCCATGAAGTCGGCCGACAGCCCGCGCTCGAGGCGCGGGTCAAGGTTCGCTTCGTCGATGCGAACGGCGCCAATCTCTCCGGCGCCTCGGGCGGCATCAATGCTCGAGAGCACGCCTCCGTTTGCCGACACCATCAGCTCTCGCCCGTCCACCGCTATCACCGAAAAATCCAAGGGCTCAAACCGCCCCGCAACCGGCGCGGGTACTATGGAGATTGTGCCGTCCCGGTCCGATACATCGAGGCCGACGGGCCGGGTCTCCACGCTGAGATCGCTACCGCCGGGCCGGTTCGGTTGTGCAACCGGGCGGTGGGATTCAAAGAACTCTTTGTGACCAAGTTCGCCGTCGCTTACGACGGACCCGTCTTCCGGATCGACTCGGGCCACACGATTTGCGGCCGGAAAGCCCACGTAAACGGTTCCGCCGGCTTCCGAGAACTCTACCTTCGGCGGGAAACGCAGATCGGCTTCTTCAACAGCCAACTCGGAGCGCGTCCAAAGGCCGGAGCGATCAGCGGCCGGCGCGTCATCACGCACAAGGTCCTCGACATTTGCGAGAAACAGCCCGCCGGGATGCAGTAGTGCTAGGCGCCCGGAATGCAGAGCAACATCGAGCACCGGCTCCTCGAGCTCGAGGTACACGCCGGCTTCTTTGGCATCGGCCGGCGTCTGCAAGGCGGCAGCGTCGGAGACGGCAACGACGTACACAAAACCGCGGGAGTCATGAGCGGAGGGGGAGGTCAACGCGGTGCCGGGGCTGCTAGCGTCATCGGAGCCGGTAACGGCGCCCACCACCACCAAGAACGAGTTGTCAACGGCAAGCCCGGCCCCCGTCAAGCCCTGGACCCGCAGGGTTTGTGTGATCCTTGGTGACGACGGATCTGTGATGTCCAGGCTCGTCAGAGCGGCGGGAAAGCTATTTATCACAAACAGCACATCGGATTCGTCGTGGAACGCCAGGTCCCAGGCAGCGTTTGTGTCGAAGCCACCCACCCGCACGTCGGAAAGCGGCGAGAACGACGGCGAGTAGCCGTAGTCCGCAAACGAAAACGAGCCCACCACGTCGTACTGAACCGGCGTCGGAGACTCTTCTTGGGCGGACAGGACCGCCGGGATACAGACAAACAAGGCAAGGACTGCTGACTTCATAACGATTCCTCCGTGTACAAGAGTATTGTACAACAAATGACCCGTTGGACACGGCCGCGTTGTGGTTCCATGCGGAAACAACGTTCTCCTAACGTCGTATCCACCATCGGTTACCGTCGGCATCGATCTGTGCAAAATCCGAGTAGTAACCATAGACCTCGTATTCACCCGGTTGGACACTGTTTATACGCCCTCCGAACGACCCGTCGGCATAGCGGGAATCGTTTTGTGGCCGCGGGAAGGTTTTTCGCACCGCGTCGATCTTGACGGTCGAGACCGCCGAATCGGCGACGGAAAGGCTGTCGCGCGGTAGGTAGATAATACTTTGTGTATCGGGCCTCTCGAGGCGCACCAGATTGCCGGTACCACCAAAGACCCGGAACAGCGTGCCGTCCTGGATGTAGCCGTCATCGTAGCCAAGAAAACGCTCGCGGACGCCGGGGGCGGCGGCTACGTAGGACAGATCACGAGTTACGCGGACCCACGATCCAGGCTCCAAACCGGATGCGGCGAGTGCGGGGGCGAGCTCATTCTCCAAGAGAACGGCCGCTGGGTCGGCATCTGAGTCCACCCGGATGCCGTCCGGGGACACAAAAAAGTCCATAGGATCAAAAGCGATTCCAGACAGCGCGTCGGACAGTCCAATGTGGAGGTGGGGGTAGAGGGGGTTTGCGTTGCCGGTAGCACCTACGGTCCCAATCTGATCCCCCTCGGATACGTAGGAGCCGGCCTCGGTCTTTATGTCCTGCAGGTGGCCATAGTACGCTCGGATTTTACGCTCCGGATCATATAGAATGACGGAGTTGCCGCCGCGCTCGCTTTCGCGCACGCTTAGGACGTAGGCGTCCGTCATGGCAAAAAGCGGTGTGCCGTAATCGCCCCAGATATCGATACCCTCGTGGATGCGCCTGCCGCCCTCCCTCGGATCTCCCCAAACGCCGAGAATCTCCCGGGCCGTGGTCCCCTCCACCGGCCAAACGTAGGCGGAGTCCGTCGCCATCGCGACGTCCACCAGGCCCCCGGCACCGGGATAGGCCTGTATTCGCACCAGGTGCACGCCGGTGCGCATCGGCTCGAGGACGAGTGTTTGCTCGCGCCCAACAGGCCCGATTTCCGCGCTCGAGACGATGACCGGTTGTTCCGCCGATTTGTTGTTGAGCTGATAGAGCTCGACAAGGAGCCCGTTCCGCGGCGGCGCCGCCCGAACCGGCTCGTCACCGGCGGCGTCTTGATCGTCTTGGTCCAAGGACCGCTCGACCATTCGAAACGATTCGTCAAACCGGAAGGCAACATGGTAACGGTGCCCCCGTGCCATCGTAAACTGATAGCCAAAAGCCCCGGATTTATCAGGGTCGATCCAGACCCGTTCCGTGAAAG
>CAZFLD010000065.1:0-23345 GCA_964519835.1 uncultured Spirochaetales bacterium | reverse complement strand
ATACCTCAGTGAGTTGGGTTTGGGTTGCCTCTTTTTTATACGGATTCAGGTGATAGTTCCAGCCGCGGCAAGCGACAAGCCTGTCCGCGGCAGACGGACCCATTGGAGCCGCCGACAAAGCCTATTCCGCCACAATTCCTTATATTAAAAACATGAGACGATTACGCCATCCCATTGCGATCCTTGTGCTTTTTGCCGTCTCCACGTCGGCGTTTGCGCTTCCCGGTCTCCCCGGGGATGTGACCCTCAACGGCGACGCGGACACGAGCACCCGCCTCGGAGTTGGCCCCGCCGACCTCGCCGCGACGCTTTCCTGGTCGGACACGCTTGTGGTGCCGAATCTCGTGGCCGCCGATGACGGCACCGCCTCCGATGAAGGCGCCGACCCCAACGAGGGCGCCGAGCCCTTTAACCTGCCTCGCTTTATTCGCGAAACCGGCCTCCACCGGATCGGCGGTTACGTCACGCTTGGCCTCGCGGCCACCACCGCGGTCCTGGGCTTGGCCGGGGTTGAAGAGGTGCACCACCCCCTCGGCTACATCACCGCGGGAATGGCCGCGGGTGCCGCCACCTTTGGCATCATCGGCTACAGCGATTTTCTCGACATCATCTGGCCCCATGTGGTTTTAAACGGTTTGGCGGTTGTGGGTTTTGGGCTCAATGCCTTTGTCTGGGAGTGGGGATCCACGGCGCACATAGCCACGGGCATCGGCTCTGTCGCCTCGATGATCGGCGCTTGGGTCGCGATACAGCTCATCTGGAACTAAACGCCGCGCCTTGGTTTGTAGGCCGTGCCGGTGATACCCTCATAGACGATGCTGCTCGCACATAGGGGCGCCTCGGCTCCTCTTATCGCTCTTTTTGCGTGTCTGCTTGCCGTGGGCGTCGTGCCCGTCGACCCGCTTTCGGCACAGAGCGTTGCCACCCACAAGGCCGAGGACGGCACGTATGTTACCGCCGGACGGGTTATGATCGATCGCCCCATCGAGGTTGTGCGCCAGGTGCTTCGCAACAGACCCGCGTACAGCGAGTGGCTTCTCCGTGGCGTAGACGGTTCAGACCCGCGGTCGGCCGAGTTTATCGGCGTCTTGCGCAGAATCGAGTACAACGAGGAACGACGCCGGTTTGTCCTCTACTACGACGTCAACCTTCCCTGGCCGTTCGGGAGCAAAGACAATACCGTCGACTTTATCTATGCCGAGGGGCGTAGTCGTGCCGGCACGCCGATGTTCTCAGTTGGCCTGGCTCGGCCTGATGGAGCGCTCCAGGGGGCTCGTCTCGACTACCGACTCCACAATTTGCACGGACAAACTGCCGTCGATTTCACCGCGGGCATCAAGTTCTCATGGCTCATCGATTTGTTTTTGACCCTGCCGGTGTACTCGCGCAACATCGAGTGGCGAATTCAGCGGGTCCTTCGAAATCTCGTGGAACGGTCAGAAACCGTACACGATTCCGGGAATAATTCTTGATTTCCCCTTGCGTCAATCTCTCCACGGGTCTATAGTAAGCGTAAATCCAAAAAAGCACTGCTTGTGGGTTTCCAGCCCAAGCGATGTTTCTGTCCGCCGGTCGTGGTGTGTCCGGATCACGTGTGTCCACACCCGCGAAGTGTCGGCGGCGTCAGAACCGCATTCCTGGAGAGTCACAATGCTAGGAGGCAACATGGCAACCATCAAAGGAACCGAAACCGAGAAGAACCTTCTCGCCGCCTTCGCAGGCGAGTCTCAGGCTCGAAACCGATATACCTTCTCCGCGGCCAAGGCCAAGGCCGAAGGCTATATTCAGATAGCCGAGATCTTTCTGCAGACCGCGGGGCATGAAAAAGAGCACGCCGAGCGTTTTTTCACCTTCCTCGAGGGTGGAGACGTCGAGATTCAGGCCGGCTATCCCGCGGGATTCCCGTATCAGGGCGCTCCGGTGGGAAACACAATTGAGAACCTCAAGCACGCCGCAGCCGGCGAGAACCTCGAGTGGACCACTCTCTATAAGGGCTTTGCCGAGAAGGCGCAAGAAGAGGGCTTTGCCGCAGTGGCTGCTCAATTCAACGCCGTAAGCGTTGCGGAAAAGCAGCATGAAAAGCGCTACAACGCGGTGTGCGAGAACATCGAAAGCGGCAAGGTCTTCAAGCGCGAGCCGGAGACCGTTTGGTGGTGCATAAACTGTGGTTACGTGTACGAAGGCGCGGAGCCGCCCAAGCAGTGCCCGAACTGCAAGCACGCGCAAGGATACTTCGAGCTTATCCCCGAAAACTGGTAGATCTCTACGCGGCTTGACCGCGTGCCGGACGAGGACAAGGCGCCGCTGCCGGAGGTTGACAGTCACGCCCGCCTTGCGGACTAATCGCTAGATGATCGGCTCCGCACGGGAGCGGCGGACTTTTGTACTCGATTCGGCGCGCCTTGGCTTGGACGGTGTTGTAGTTAGCCTCGTTCAGTCCGGCTTTCTTCTCGTAGCGATACGATTCTTCGCCGTCTCCGACGCGTGGAAGAGTCTCCTTGCCGCCGCCCCGCACATAGGTCAACTCGCGGCGCTTTTCCTGCCGGCGCTTTTGGCGCGGCTCGAGCCCAAGCCCAACGTGGTTGTATCGGCGGCAGCGGCCGTCGGCGCCCTTCTCTTGCTGCCGGCCGCGTTTGCCGACAGCGGCCAACTCTTTGTGATCCTCGTCGGCGGCTGTCTGTTGTTGTTTAATGGGCGGCTCCCGTTTTTTACCGCCATCCACGAACAGAACTATCCACCACCCCGGCGGGGTCGACGCTTTGCGTTTGGTGCTCTCCTGACCGTAATGGTTGCGCTCCTATTCGACCTTTTATTTGGAACACTGGTCGAGCAGGACTTGGCGTTCTTTAGGCCGCTGGTAGCCGGCGCAGCAGGACTTTTGGTGATCCAAGCCGTCTTGGGTGCCCTCATCCCTTCACGCCGCACAACACGGGCTCATCGCAATCCCTTTGCGAGCCTCAAGCTTGTCCGGGAGGACAAGGTCTTTGGTCGGATGCTTCTGGCCTGGTTTATCCTCGGATTTGCCAACCTCTTTACGTTGCCGCTTCGGGTTGTCTATCTTGCCGAGGCGGATCGTGGACTCGGGCTGTCTCCGTTTATGGTTGTGTTGATTGCGGGGATTATCCCGCAGGTCACCCGGCTTGTGTTCAACCGTGTCTGGGCGCACGTCTGCGACCGACTGAACTTGGTTGTGTTTCGCATCCTGCTCGCGGCCTTTATCGGCGCGGGGATCTTTTTGTACTTCCTCACAAGCTCAATACCGCTGATTATCGTGGGCAATGTCTTAATTAGTGTCTCTATGGCGGGCGGGCCGATTATCTGGCACACGTGGGTTACCCGTATTGCGCCGGAGGGGCAGAGTCACGTCTACATGTCGGTCCATGTGTTCTTGACCGGCGTCCGGGGAACAATCGGACCTATCGTCGGCTTCGGAGCGCTGGCCGCCGTGTCGTTTCCGGTGATCGGCGCCTTTTCCCTCGGGCTTGTCGTGATCGCCGTGCTTATCGTTTTGCCGCTCAAGGGGCACCGGCGGGTTCAGGCGCCGTCGTGACCGCGTCACTTCGACGCTGCATCTCCCCGGATAATCCGAGCGGCCTGCCTAAAGCTCAAAAACCGAGCTTCCGCCTCGCTCCACAAGTTGTAGCGGACCGCCTTGAGACTTTGTAAAAGCGTGAGGGGCTTGACCTCCGCATCGTCAAGGGCGCGATTTGCTTGCCGCAACTTGTAGTTTGGGATACGTGGCCGTAAGTGGTGCACGTGATGAATGCCGATGTTGCCTGTAATCCAGCGGAGCACGGGTGGGAGTTTGTAGTATGACGATCCGCGGACGGCCGCATCGTATTTGTCCCAGCTGTCGTCCCTGGACCAATAGCCGGGGTCAAACTGATGCTGGACGTAGAAGAGCCACACCCCGACGATGCCGGCAACAAACATGACCGGAAGCTGCACCACGAGGTAGGGAACTACGCCGAATATCGCTGAGGCGACGGCCGCCGTCGCTAGGATTCCGGCATTTGCCAGCAGTACACCCCGGCGCTCACCACGCGATCGTCGAAGGCCCTTTACTCGATTTGTCACAAAAAAGATCAAAATCGACCCGACCAAAAACAGGACCGCCGGATTTCGGTACACGCGATAGCAAAAACGCCGCCACCGCCCGGCCACGCGGTACTCCTCGAGTGTCATTGTCATAACGTCGCCGAAGCCCCGGTGGTCGAGTTGCCCCGTTGTTGCGTGGTGCTGAAGATGCGACACCCGCCAGGGCTCAAAGGCCGTGAACGCGAGAATGCCCGTAAAGTAGCCGATGATTTTGTTCCATCGTTGTGATCGAACAAAGGACCCGTGGGTGCAGTCGTGAAAGACAATAAAGCTTCTTACAAGGAAGGCCACGGCCGGGATCACAAGCGCCACAACAATTGCGGCCGACCAGCCGGCTGCTACCGCGTGCATCATCGTCCCCATGATGGTGAGGTACGGCAGCACCGAGGTCAGCAACTGCGCTATCGCCGCCCCGCGGCTTGGACTCTGGTAGGCCGCAAGTCTTCTGCTCCGCGCGAGTCTTGGGTCCGCTGACCGGTCTGCGTTCATCGCCGGGCTCCCCCGTAACGGGACCTGCCGCGTTTTGCCGAACGCGTGCCGCCGGCCGACCGTGGGGAGGAAGCTCGCGTTTGGTACGAACCCCGCGACCCTGCTCCGGACCGGACCGGTCTTCTTACCCGCTCCTCGTGGTACGGGTGATCTTTGTCCACGGCCAGCTGCAAACCGATAAGCTTTTCAATGTCCGTGAGGTAGGCCATTTCCTCCGTGTCACACAGGGAGATTGCCACACCGCGCGAGCCCGCCCGAGCGGTTCTGCCGATGCGATGGACGTAGGTTTCCGGCTCGTTCGGGAGCTCGAAGTTGACTACGTGACTGATGTCGTCCACGTCGATCCCACGACTTGCGACATCGGTGGCGACAAGGACGTGAATCTTGCCGCTCTTGAAGTTGGCCAACGCACGCTGTCGTGCACCTTGGCTCTTGTCACCGTGGATGGCGTCGCTTTCCAGATTCTGTTTTGCGAGCACCTTAGCAAGTCGGCTTGCCTTGTGCTTGGTCCGTGTGAACACAAGGACGCGAAACATCCCACGATCACGGATAAGCATCGGAAGCAGCGCCGCCTTGTTCGCCTGACTGACGTACAGCACCGATTGGTCAATCGCATCGACGCGGAGTTCACCGGAGTCGGCTTGTACGTGGACCGGGTCGTGCAGGAACTCCTCCGCCAGTGACCGAATGTCGGGCGGCATCGTCGCCGAGAAGAGCGCAGTCTGTCGCTTGGAAGGTACTCTCCGGAGGATGGAGCGCACTGCGGGAACAAAGCCCATATCGAGCATTCGGTCCGCTTCGTCTAAGACGAGGTAGGATACCGATCCAAGGTCGACGTCACCGGTTTCGAGGAAGTCGAGGAGCCGGCCCGGTGTTGCCACCAAGATATCCGGCCGACGGCGAAGGTCTTCGAGTTGCTTGTTTCGTGATGCCCCACCGTAGATCGCCACAGTGCGAAGAGAAGAGCCTTTTCCGTAAATGCGAACGCTGTCGACGATTTGCAGTGCAAGCTCTCGTGTCGGAGCGAGGATAAGGGCCGTTGGTCTGCGCCCTTTTTCGATACGTTCGAGCATCGGAAGGACAAAGGCCGCGGTCTTGCCGGTGCCGGTTTTTGCGGTGCCCAGGACATCGCGGCCGCCGAGCAGATAGGGAATTGCCTGACCTTGGATGTCGGTCGGCGTATTGTAGCCCGCGGCGGATACCGCCGAGAGCGTCTTCTCGGCTAGGCCGAGAGCGGGAAAAGTAACTGAGTTCACTTGAGTTCCTTTGTGCGTTGATTAGCTTGCGAACTACCACGCACGAGATTTGGTAAGAGCAGGCAGAATCGCAGAGCACAAAGATAGTGGTCAGCGGATCAGACTGATACTTTTGAGCGGGAAGATACAGCAGCGGGAGCAAAGAATCAAGTCAGCGAGCGCCGGACACGGCGTGTCGCCCTCCCCGACTCAGCGGGGTTCCAGCTCCGGCGGAATCGGCGGTGAGTGCGCGATGCCGGCGAAGGTACGGAAGAAGGTGCTCATGTCGGGGTGGGGCGGGCTCAGGCTGCTTGTCATTCCGGAGCTGTAGCCGGCGGCGGCGAAGAGGCCGAGGATCTCGGGATCGCGGGAGGCTACGTGGATCGGCACCGACAGGTGGGCGCGGTTTTCGCGGATGGGGCGCTGGGCCTGGTGGTCGCCGAGGATGATGATTATCGGATTGCGCTCCGTATCGAGGAGATCGGTGACGTACTTTGTGACGACGTCCAGACTGTGGGTGACCGCCGCGGTGTAGCCCTCGTGCCATTCGTTGCCCGTGGTCCAGGTGTTGTCGAAGGTCTGAATCTCGTCCTCACGTTCCCAGTAGATGTCGCCCCCCTCGAGATCGTCCCAGTCTTCGATGATCGGAGGAATGCGGTTAAAGGGGGTGTGGCTGCTCACCAGTTGGAAGTGCGCAAATACGGGCCGGTTCTCGGCTATTCCGCCGGCTGCGGTGAGTTCCTGAATACGATTGTGGCCGGCCCAAATCGCAAACTGATCTGTGATCCACACGTAGGAGAACATCGGACCGTTGAAGTCAAAGTCTCCGTCGTGAGCAATCATCGACTCCTCGAATCGATACAGGTCCCAGCCCTCGGGCCAGGAGTCGTGGACGGTGCCGGGGCGGACGGTAAGTGTGTAGTAACCGCCTTCGTAAAGCATCCGAGTGAGGCTCGGTAGCTCCTCGAGCTCGTACAGATCGGCATACGCCTCGGTCGTAGGAATCCACTGGCCGGTAAAAAGCGTTGCCTCGGCGAGCCACGAGAAGCCGCCGGCCACGGGCGATCGCAAAAAGCTCGTGCGTACGCCGTAGCCTTTCTCCGCGAGGGCTTCGCGGAGTCGCCCACGGACGGGCCGAAAGGCGTCGGCAAAAAAGTCCCGGCTGTAGGTGGCGTAGCCGTAGGCCTCGATAACAAACACATAGATGTCCTTGTCGAGGATTCCGGGAAAGCGATGCACGATCTCCGGTTCCGCGGGAACCGCGACGGCTGCGTGCTCGGCATCCCCGCCCCTCTCATCTGTTTCATCTGGGGCGCCCGTGTCGAGTTCCGGCGTCTCGAACTCTACAAACTCGAGGCCCCCGGTCTGTACCCAGCCTGCGACCCCCATGTAGGCAACAGACCGCGGCGGCTCGACCATCGTGTAGCCCACAATGGCGACCAGCGCGGCGCCGGCCAAAATCGGCAGGTTGCCTCGCGTCCGCGAAAGGATCGCACGAGTGCCGGCGGCCAGGCCGACTCCCAGCGCGGCCGTTGCCACAAACAGAAACACGGTTACAACCGGATGAACGACGTCCATCGCGTCTCCAATCGTACCGAGGACCAGATACAAGCCGCTGCGGATGGCAAGCAAATCGGTCCTCGGCAAAAACGGCCGCGCGTAGATGTAACGAAAAAGAGTCTCAGCCGCGGAGTAGGCAAGCAAGTAGCCCGCGACGGCGCCGACGAGTACCGTGGCCAATCGACTCCCCCGCCGCCCGCCGCCCGTCCCGACGCCTCCATGCGTGCCGTCGCCGAGCGAGGTGTGGCGGCTGCCCTCGCCGCCCCGCCGACGCACACGAGCTGCTATCGCGAGGAACGTAACAACGGCCAGGCTTTCGTAGACCGGAATAAAAAAGACAAGCGGTCGGCCGTCGGGAAGCCAAAAGTGAGCCCCTAATAGCGTATTCCACACGAGGAGGACGGCCGGAACAACGATGATGGAGAGAAGCAAGCTCCAACGCTTTTGCATCACATTAAGATAGCAAAAACTGCGCATTTTCGTGGATCGCGGACAGTATGCCGGCGTATCTTCACGGCACAGGAGGACAAAATGACCAAGAGAATTAGTCTGGTTTTTGGAGTCTTAATGAGCCTCGCGGCGATCTCGCTGCCGGCACAGGAGCTGATTGAGCTGGAGTACGGATTCGCGCCGGATCCCTACATTGTCGAAGAAGATCTCGACCTCGAGGCTTCCATCATTGTGGACGTTGGGTTGTTCGATTCCGGCAATCCCGTGGAAACCGGGAGCACGTACGAGTACTACACCACGTTTCGAGGGCCGACGTACCTCATCAACTATGACGGCGCCGGCTCGAGCGGCGTTGATCTTCATTTTTCGATCGCGAGCAGCTGGGACCTCTTGATCGGCGTCTACGCCCCCGACGGCAACTGGTACCGCAACGACGACGCGGTCTTCCTATATCCCGCCGTGACGGTTCCCTCGGCGCCGGCCGGGCTGTACGAAGTTGTGGTGTATGGATTCGAGCCCGCTACCGTGGATGTTGCCTTGGGCATATCGGAGATCGAGCAGTTCCACGGAATGGATGAGTATATCGGAGGGCTGTCGGCGGATTACTACGACGAGCGCCCGAGCGTTGCGTACGTCACGTTCGACGAGGGTGAGTATTGGATCGAAGACGGCTCTGTTTATTACGAGCCCCCGGTCACCCGGATGAGCTCGACTGTGCCGGTGTATGTGATCGGCTACGATGACATGCGAGGAAATCTGGGCGAGCTCGATGCCAATGGGCGGCCTATCGTCGACAATCCGGACGGCCCCCTACCTTTGAGATGACCCTGCTCTACGAGGAATGGGGAACTCGTGAGGGCGGATTCGACGTGCACTACCTGTACGTGACGTTTCCGGACCGGTAGCAAGAAGCCGGAGGGCGGTGGCCGCCGGGTTGCTCCCGCTGGGCCCACGTTCGTTAGCAGGTCACGGTGACGTACAGATACTCCGTGACCGAAAGGCTTCGCCGGCGAAGGTTGCGGCATCCGCGGAAGGTGGCGTAGCCGGTCTCGAACACGTGTGTTTCGCCGCGGGCATTCAACCACTCCCGGAGACGCCCGGCGTCAAACAGGCTCTCGGAGTTGATCGAGACCATAATGACCCGGGCATCGATATTCGCGATCAGGTCGGCCATCGCTTTTGATGCGAGGCGGCGCTTGTTGTAGGCAGACCGATTCCATCGCGCCGGAATGCCGGAGACCGGACTCACCTCAGCCGGTTCCTCGTAATCCACGAGCAGATTCAACATAAAGTAGTTCGAGCCGTAGGGGTGCTGGTTGTAGGGGGGGTCGAGATACGCGATGTCCACGGGTGGTAGCTTGCGGATCAGCTGATTGGCGTCCTCGCGGTGGACCTCGACATCGGAATAAAATCGACTGAACACCGGGAATGGTAGGCGAATGGGACGCAGAATCCGACTGAGAGCGTCGCCGCCCGTGCCGCCGAATTTACCCACGCCGGTCACACGGTCTTTGTAAAAGCCTTTGAATACGCCGGCGGTGTTGGCGTGAATCGATGCTTCGGAAAGCAACGGGGCGAGGAAAAACGGCCTGTCCTCAGGTGCAAGCTCCGCGACGGCGCGACGGGCCGTGTCGAGGTATGCGGCATTTCGCGGCGTGTAGAACGCGCGCTCGCCGGGAAGGATGTGTAGCTCGCTTTTCGGCGCGTAGTGCGCCGCGATAATGCCCGGGCCAAGCCGATCGTCCCCGAGCTGTGCGGTGATGTGGGCATAGGCCGTCCGCAGCTCGGCCAAGCGTAGGGGGCCAACGTCGGCCAGGTAGCACCGGGACAGCACCTCCGCGTAGTGCTCGAGGTCGTTGGTGATCAATTGACGCGCGTAGCGCTTGAAAAATCGCGATACCACGCCCGAGCCCGAAAAGAGATCGAGAATCACTCCGCCACCAACTCGACTCGCCCCTACCCAATTGGTCGCCTTCGGCCATTCGGAGCCCAGGCGATCGAGGGCAAACGTCAAACCACGGTCGATTAAAGGCAAAAGAGCCCGCTTGTTCCCAATGTAGGTGATAAGCTGCTCGGTTAGGTAGCGCGGGTCTTCCGTGCTCGACTGTGGCGCCTGCAGGCTGTATGCTTGCGAACCATGAGCCATCGTTATGTAATCCTCAAAGGCGATCAGACCGGCCAGGAGCTTCTCGTGGAGGCCCTGCGCGTCCTCGATGCTAAGATCATCGGCACGGAACTCGACCCGGTAGAGTTCGACCTCAGCCTGGAAAATCGAAGAAAGACAAAGAACAAAATCGTCTACGACGCGGGCGCGGCAATCCGCGAGCACCGCTTTGCCATCAAAGCAGCAACCATCACCCCGGAAGGCGCCGGCGACGTGGGGAGTCCCAACCGAATCCTCCGCGAGGAGATGGGCGCTCAGATTATCCTGCGCACCGGGAGGCGTATTCCCGGTATTCGGCCGATCGGCGGGGTGTACGCGCCGATAAGCGTGGTGCGCATGGCGCGTGACGACGCCTATGGCGCCAAAGAGTGGAGGGAGGCCGACGGCGATGACGAGATCGCCTATCGTACGGAGAAGATCTCGCGGAGCGTCTGCCGCGCGGTTGCCCGGTACGCGTTTATCCAGGGCGATCGCGTCGGTGCGAAGGTCTTCGGCGGACCGAAGTTTACCGTCAGCCCGGTGTACGAGGGCATGTTCAAAGAAGAGCTCGACCGTGCCGCATCCGAGTATCCCACGGTTCGCTACGAGCCCCAGCTCATCGACGCGACGTTTGCGCTCTTGCTCGCCACGAGCGGAGATCCGCTTGTCATTCCCAGCCTAAACCGCGACGGCGACCTGCTCTCAGACATGGTCCTGCAGATGTTCGGTTCCATCGCAGGCGCCGAATCCGTGGTGATCGCGTTGGACGACGAGGGTGGCGTGCAACGCGTTATGGCGGAGGCGCCCCACGGCACGGCACCGGCACTCGAAGGTAAAAACGTGGCGAATCCTATGGCGATGATCCTGGCCGCCGCCGGCATGCTTTCCAACATGGACGATGCGAACGCTCGTCGCGCAAGCCGCGCCATATACGAGGGCACCCTCGAAGCAGTCTTCGAGGGTCACCGAACCCCGGACCTCGGCGGGACCGCCGGCACGACCGAGTTCACCAATGAGGTGATTCGACGGGTGACGAGTAAGATCGAGGTCTGGAGGTCCATGGGCTGATTGCCCGGGACGCTCAGACCGTGGGAAAAAACCGGCTGATGACCTCGTCGAGGATGCCGTAGTCGGCGCCGGACTCGAGAACGGCGTCGGCCGCGGCCTTTGCCTCTTCGCGAGCGTCGCCGACGGCCACGCCGGTGCCTGCGGCCACGAGCAACGGCACGTCGTTTCCGCTGTCGCCGAGGGCCAAGGTCTCTGCGATTGGTATGCCGAGGCGGTCCGCGAGGGCCACGAGGGCGGTGCCTTTGTCGACCCCCTTTGCCACAATCTCCAGATAGCGTGGTTTCGAAAACGCCACCTCGAACCCTGTTGCCAAATCCCCGTCGCCCTGGGCCGTGGCGTCGGTGAGGGCCTCGGCGCCAGGGGTGTCGCCTACCGACGCTCCGAGCGACTTCAGGCGGGGCAGGTGGTCTGCGAGCACCTCGTGGTCGCCAACGATCAGGAGCTTTGGCGTGCGAGGCGTTGCCTGGATTATATCGCCGACCACGCGATACGACATCTCAACCGACGCGGCGTACGCGTGGGTGTCGTCGCTCTCCTTCTCGACAACAAAATCATCTCCGGCATAGGACTGGACGTACAGGCCGTTTTCTCGACAGTACCGCACCAGGCGAGACACCGACTGCGCGCTCAACAGGAGCTCAAACACCGGAATGCGGCTGTCGGCCGTCACGATTCTCGCGCCGTTGAAGGCGATGAGGTAGTCGTCGTCGTTTGGCTCGATAATGCGGGGCGCGAGCTGCTGAATGCCCACGTCGGCCCGGCCCGAGGCAAACACAATTGTCACGCCTGCTGCGTGGAGTCGCCTTAGTCCGAGGCGATTCTGTTCCGGCAGTGTCCCATCGTGGGCAAGGATGGTCCCGTCTATGTCGGTGGCGAGGAGCTTACACATCGTGCGGGAGCATAGCCGATTTTTGTGCTGTCCGTCCGCCGGCTCTCGGAAACCTCCGAAACCTCAGACATAAAGAGCCATAAAACCCGGGTTTCTCCAACGATTCCACGCGCCCCGGCCGAGTAATTACGGGTGCAATGCAACAAAAACCACGTCTGACCCGCGCCGCCCGTTGTTGCGGCTTCCTTGTGACCTGTCTCTCGGCTGCGATAGCTCTTGCCGGCCTTTCCGGCTGCGAGCTTCTTCCGCCGGAGTCACCGCCGCCGTTTTGCTACCTCGGTGCAAGACTGATTCGCTCCGAACAAGGTGAACAAACCCTTTACTACCCCAACACGACCCTCGCAATGGGTTTACGCAACACTTCGAATCGGACAATCGATCAGATCGAGGTTGAGTTCTACCTCTACGACAACGAGGGAAGGCCGCTTCCCGAGCCGGGGAGGAACGCGATCTTGTCCCAAAATCCGGTGGAGTTTCCGAATGGCGCGGAGCTCGAGGTGCTTCAGGCGCTCGACGACCTCCTCTACTTTCCCCTCGAGGAGGTGCCGATAATCGACGGTCTCCGCGTAGCCGAGGTCACCTTTGCGGACGGCTCGGTGTGGATCGACCACTTTGAGCTATACGAGTATCCGCATGCCGTGGTTCTCGATGCGGAGGCGGAGCTTTGAGCCGGCCGATCCTCCGGCCCGGTCGCATCGTGATTTGGGTTGTTGTTGTGGCCCTTGCCCTTGCTGCGTTTATCCGGTGTGAGCCGTCATTTGATCCCGGCCCCATCGCCGTCCGGCGAACGGACTTGATGGTAGCCGTGGAGGTTGCGCCGGCGGACGGCGGAACGGTCGCGGTCGACCCGCCTCGAGAACGATTTGTCGCCGGAGACGAGGTCGCCTTTGTGGCAACGGCGGCCGGCGGCTACATGTTCGAACGGTGGACCGGCGACGCGGAGGGCGCTGCCGACGAATGGACCACTACGATAACAGACAGCATCACCGTTGTGGCGGAGTTTGTTGCCGTCGGTACGCCCCAATACGGCATCGACCCGGTGGACGCCGGAACCGTCGTATGCGATCCCGCCGAGGGTCCATACCGCGAGGGTGACGTTGTCCGGCTGTACCCGGTTCCGGCCGCCGGTTATGTCTTTGTCGGTTGGCGAGGCCAAGGTGGCGATCAACCGCTTCTGCCAACCGGAACGGACGGGAGTATCGCCGTTACCATCGGTGAGACCGAGCCGCCGGTAGTATCCTTCGCAGCTCTTGTTTTGGTCACCACCGCAGCCTCGCCGGCGGATGGGGGTATCGTGGCCGTCGACCCTGCCGGGCCCGTCGCGCCGGGAACCGCGGCAACCATCACCGGCGAAGCGAACCAGGGTTACGTTTTTTCTCACTTCTCCATCGGCGAAGAGGCCGACTCGATTACGGATAACCCGGCGACCGTTACCGTTACTCAAGGCATGACGGCTACCGCCGTCTTTGTGCCGGCTACCTACGACGTTACGACGTCGACCGAGGGCAGCGGTACTGTTCTACGCTCGAACAGCGGCGACCGGAACGCCGGTTCCATCATCCGGTTTGATGCCGTTGCCGATGCCGGATGGCTGTTCGACCACTGGGAGGGTGATGCGTCCGGCACAAACCCGTCGGTAGAAGTGGCTGTCTCCGGTCCGATTGATGTCACGGCCGTTTTCGCACGCTCCGCCTACGACATTAACACCGACGTGGTTGGTAAGGGCGTCGTTCAAGTCTCGGTCGACGGCCGCGCGCCACACGAGTCTTTTGTTCGTTTTAGCGCCCTGCCCAAGAGCGGCTGGGTATTTGGCCACTGGGAGGGCGACTTGTCCGGCTCGGAGCCGACAGGCGATGTAACGGTGACCGGCCCAACTTCGGTTACTGCGGTGTTTGTGCGCGAGACCTACGACGTTGTCACCACGGCCGAAGGCGGTGGCGTGGTGCAAACACGCTTGGACGGCGCAGTGGACCAAGCGATTCCCGTCGGCGGCGCAGAGTTCGAGTCGACCGTGGAGTTCGTGGCCGTCCCCGACACCGGTTGGGTCTTTTCTCATTGGGAGGGAGATGCGGAGGGGACCGAAGACACCGTCGAGGTAATGGTGACCGGTCCGACCTCGGCTACCGCGGTGTTTGTGCGCGAAACCTACGACGTTGTTACCACAGTCGAAGGCGGTGGGGTTGTACAAACGCTCTTGGACGGTGCCGTAGACCCAGCGATTCCTGTCGGCGGCGCCGAGTTCGAGTCCACCGTGGAGTTCGTGGCTGTTCCCGATACCGGTTGGGTCTTTTCCCATTGGGAGGGCGATGCGGCGGGAACGGCGGAAACAGTCGATGTGACGATTACCAAACCGACCTCGGTTACTGCGGTGTTTGTGCGCGAGACCTACGACGTTGTCACCACGGCCGAAGGCGGTGGCGTGGTGCAAACACGCTTGGACGGCGCAGTGGACCAAGCGATTCCCGTCGGCGGCGCAGAGTTCGAGTCGACCGTGGAGTTCGTGGCCGTCCCCGACACCGGTTGGGTCTTTTCTCATTGGGAGGGAGATGCGGAGGGGACCGAAGACACCGTCGAGGTAATGGTGACCGGTCCGACCTCGGCTACCGCGGTGTTTGTGCGCGAAACCTACGACGTTGTTACCACAGTCGAAGGCGGTGGGGTTGTACAAACGCTCTTGGACGGTGCCGTAGACCCAGCGATTCCTGTCGGCGGCGCCGAGTTCGAGTCCACCGTGGAGTTCGTGGCTGTTCCCGATACCGGTTGGGTCTTTTCCCATTGGGAGGGCGATGCGGCGGGAACGGCGGAAACAGTCGATGTGACGATTACCAAACCGACCTCGGTTACTGCGGTGTTTGTTCACGAACTCTACGAGATTACTACCGCGATCGTGGGCGGCGGCACCATAGAGTCGACCGGCGGCGAGCTCGTCTACGGATCGGTGATCGGCTTCGAAGCGGTTCCCGACCCCGGCTGGCGCTTTGACCACTGGGAAGGCGATGCAGCCGGAACTGAGCCGGTCGTCGAGACGACGATCACCGGATCAACGTTTGTCACGGCTGTCTTTGTTGCGAATGAGGTGACGGTTCTTGTCTACCTAAACGGCGACAACGACCTCGAGTTCAACCTCATCGAAGACTTGAATGAAATGGAGGCGGCCAACCTGGATCGGACCGGACTTCGAGTCTTGGCCCTCGTAGATCGCTCCCCCTTCTACGACACCAGCAACGGTGATTGGAGCGGGACTCGGCTCTACGAGATTCTGAACGACCCGGCCGGAGAAAACTCACTTCTGGTATCGCGGGAACTGGAGTCGGCAGAGCTAGGGCTGACCGTCGGGGCGGTCGAAGAGCTAAACCTCGGAAGTCGGAGCACGCTCGAGGCCTTTCTGAGTTGGGGCAAGGCGACGTATCCCGCGCCTGTAGAGATGCTTGTGATTTGGGGCCACGGCAGCGGGTACCGAAGCGGACCGACCGCTTCCATTGTAGGCGTCGCCAAAGAACCGGGGAGCCACGGCTCCTACCGGGCGACGGCGATCGACGACTCGAGCGGCTCGGATGCGCTCTACACCGCCGAGCTCGGAGCGGCCCTACAGGCTGCAGCCGCCGCCGGCCCAATCGACATCGTGGGCTTCGACACCTGCTTCGGCGCGCAGTTCGAGGTCTACTACGAACTGGCCGGAGCTGCGGACTACGCCGTCGCTTCCCAGGATGTGACCCCGGCCGACGGCTGGGACTATCGCGCCTTGTTCAACCGCCTGGCGGCTGCGGAGTCGCCGAGCAGCGCCGAGGTCGCCGTGGCCGTCGTCGAGGAGTATCAATCCACCTACCAGACCATCCCGGATGCCTCGATTTCTGCATTCCGGCTGAGCCATGTTTTATCCGTGTCCGGTGCCCTCAATGCACTATCAGACGCCCTGACGTCGGCTGTATATTCCGCGGCCGACAGTGCCGCGGTGCGCGACGGTCTACGCGACGGCATCTTCTCGAACGTAGAAGATTTCTACGCAACCCCCGGCGACCTTTCGATCGACCTCGGTGACCTCGGACACGTCATCGAGAGCGATTTTGATCACGCTGACACAGAGGCGCGGGCGCTTTCCGACGCCGTCGACGCGGCCGTGCTCGCCGAGTGGCACGGCACGGGCAACCCTGATTCCACCGGTGTGTCCGTCCACTTTGTGCCGCTCACTTCCTCCGGCGTTCCTGAAGTCCACCACGACAGCTACTTCCAAGGTCGAAGCACACAGCACCCGCTCGCATTCGTCGAAGACTCGTCCTGGGTTCCCGGCGACTCCGGAGGAGGCCTCTTGTACCACCTCTGGTATGAGGAGTTGGAATAGATGCTGCGCCTTACACCGTGCTATCGACTACTCCCGTGGGCCGGACGTTCCGTGGCCGTGCTCCTCCTTCTGACGATCGCCGGGACCGCGTTCGCGGCCTCGGAGGTGTTCAGCACGCAGGACTACTCCGCCTTTCTTGCAAAACAGGCCGAGCTCGATGCCCAGGGCATCGACTACGATACGGAGATCAAGCTGGGCGCGCACCCGAGCGAACCGTACACCTACATCGTTCGATGGGAGACCGAGCCTCCGGATCCCACGCGCTACGTTCTTTCCGTGACCGAGGTCGGTGCGGGCTCGGTTTCCATCTCCCCACCCGGCGGCAGTTTCGACGAGAATACCGACGTCACGTTAACGGCCACGCCCGACGCGCACTGGGAGTTCGACGGCTGGAGCGGAGACGCGTCGTCCGCCGCGGAGGCGATCACTATTACGATGTCGCGGGACGTGAGCCTAACCGCCACCTTTCTTTCGATCGAGGAAAGGGCGCAGGCGAACCTCGATGCCGCCCACGAGGCGTACGATGCGTTTGCGGACGACCTTCCCGGGGACTTTCTCGACGAAGTGTCCGAGCTCGCCGAGATACTCGGTAGTGCCGGAGACGATTCAGGCGGCGATGGTGACCTACCCGATTTGTCTACGAGCACCGAAGGCGGCAGCCGGCCGGTGGCCGTGGAGCTCGATGTTGTCGCCGACGAGTCGGTCCTTGCCGAGGAAGACGTTGGCGCCTCGGAGGCCGTTCTGGTCGAAATCAGCGACGTGCTCGCCGACGCGAACGGAGCCGAGCTTGTGTCCGACGCCGACGGCGAACTCGCCCTTGTTGATTCCCACGGTGAGGTGACCAGGGTTACGGAAGTGGAGGCGGTCGTTTCCGCCGCCGGCTCGGCTGCAACTACCACCGCTCAAACGATTGAAGACTCAGCCGAGGCGTCTCGCAACGATGCAATAGCCCAAGCGGATGCCACGGCAGCCGCCGACAAAACGGAGGAAGAGAGCGCGGCGGAGACCTTGGAAGCCGAGGAGGAGAGTTTTTCGACCACCGGCGGCGACCCGGTTCGGTTGGCAACGGGTGAGTTTGTCACGTCCGACACGGAGCTTACCGTGCGGCGCACGTACCTGAGCAGTCGGAGATCGGTCGGCGCCTTTGGTCCCGCGTGGGCCACGTCCCTCGATATGCGGGTCCATATGGGCGTTCGCGTCGATCACCTCAGACTCAAGACCGACGGAGAGCAGGCGCTATTCGCAGCGCAGACGGACTTGGAAGACGCAGTGGACGCGCAGGCCGGCGCCACCCGAGATGCCGCGGACGCCCTGGCCGGCGCTGAGGCATTTGCCTCTCTGGTTGCCGAGGCGGTGGTGGCCCACAAAACGGCCATTACCTCTCTCGAGTTGCTTGTTGCCGAGGACGGCCTCGTCGCCCTCGGTCGTTTGAAGGTAGAGGCGGCCGAATCGCATGTGTCCACCGCGCGTGTCGCGGTCAGCAACGCCCAGGCTCACCTTGCGGCGATTGAGGAGGCGCTTCCCGAGGTGCGCAATGCGTTACTCTACGCAAACGATGCCGCCGCCGACTCTAAGGATGCGGCGACCCAAGTTCTATCGGCCGCAAATGCCGCCTTCCTACAGGCGCTCGAGGTGGGAAACAGCGAACTCGCCGATGAGGCCCGCGCCGTCCGCGATGATGTACAAGACTACCTCGACGCGTTCGACCAGGTTGGCTCCCTTCAACGCGGCCACGCAGAACGCCTCGAGACCCTCGCCGCGGCTCTTCCCGACCAGCGTCACGAGGTCGAACAACTAGACGGTGCCGTGGCAACTATCGAGACCAACGCCCGGGATCGTCTGACCTCCTACGAGGATCTTGTAGACGACCGGAACGCCGACGGCATTCCGGCCCGCATTGTATTGCTTGCCGCCGAGCGAACAACGCTCGAGGCCCTCTTCCATACCGCGGCCGATCTGGTCACGGTTGCGGAGGGCGCTCAAGTGGATGTGGCTGCGCTTGGTGCCGTTATTGCCGAACTCCGGAATACCCGTGATGAGCTATTTGCTGCAGCCAATTTTGCCAAGCAAACACACGAGTACAGCACATCGTTTTCCTCGACTCGACCGACGGGCATAGGAACAATGACGGTTATCGGCGAGTCCGGCATACCGGTGCTGTTCGACATCGACGATGAGCCCGACTTCACCGGAACCTCGACCTTGGAAGGCGGTGCACGGAATTACTACCCCTCCGGCGCGGTCGCGGTCCCGAGGATTGCGGGAACGGATCGCCTATACATCGATCCCGACGGTGGCTACCGCCTGGTGCAAAAAGACGGCCGCACCATCCGTTTCGACACGCACGGTCGCCTTATATCGGTCGAGGAGGTGAACGGTCCCGGGCGGTGGTATGGCTACGAATCCGGAAAGATCGCCTGGATGGAGGACCATCTTGGGAGGCGCACGCGGTTTGGGTGGTCCGGGGATCGGATTGTCTCGGCCGTCGGACCCACGGGCGCCGAAGTCACCTACGGCTATGATGCCCAGCGGCGCCTCGCCTCCGTCACCGACGAAGCCGGCGATACGGTGCGCTACGGCTACGAGGACGTACGCCTCGTGACAATCGAAAAACCCGACGGCACCGCGCGTAGATACGTCTACGAGCCCGCCTCGGGCGCCGACCCTCACACCGACGGTGATTCGGCCGGCCGATGGGTGGTCACCTCCACCACCGATGAGGCCGGACACACCGAGCATTTCGCCTATGACTTTGCCGCCCGCGAGACCACCTACACCAATCCCTCCGGTGTGGTGACCGTTCATCACTACAACGATCAGAACCGCGAAACCGCGATCGTCTTCGCCGACGGTTCCCGAGTCCGGAGGGAATACGACGAGCGCGGTAACATGATTCTTTATCGCGATCAAACCGGCGCCGTAAGCCGGATGTACTACGACGGCAACGATAATCTGATCGAGCGGGTCGATCCTGCCGGATATGCCGAGCAGTGGAGTTACGACGCCAATGGGCGGGTGTTGAGCTATCGGGACAAGCTTCGCAACCAGCGCCTTTTCTTCTACGACTCCTTCGGAAATCTCATCCGGTATACCGATCCGAGCGGCGCGGTTACCCGATACGGCTACGACGAGTTTGGCCGTGTCCGGTGGATGCTTGGACCCCGAGGTTACAGGACCGACTACGAGTACGATGGTCCGTTCGACAGTCCCACGCGAATTCTATACCCGGCTGTTGGTGGACCTCGGGCGGAGGCCCGGTTTAGTTACGACCGAGCGGGGAGGGTGCTTTCCCACGTCGACGAGGCCGGTATCGTCACGGCCTACACCTACAGTCCCGACGGCCGGCTCTCCTCGGTCACCCGAGCGGGTGTTCTGTTGGAGACGCGAAGCTACAACAACCGGAAAGACCTCGTGGCCCAAACTGATGCGGCCGGCTTTACAACAACCTACGTCTACGACCCGCGGCATCTGCTTCTCTCGGTCACCGATGCCATGGGTGCGCGGCGAAGCTTCGCCTACAGGTCCGACGGCTTGCGCGTTGAAGAATCGGTCCCAGGTGCCTCGACCACTCGATTTTTCTACGACGAGCGGGGCCAAACGTCACACGTCGAGCAGGTGGAGTTAGGAGCCGTCGTCTCCTATCGTCGTGACGTCGCAGGCCGTGTTACTGCGGTAACCGACCCTCTCGGCAACAAGACACGGCGCGAGTACACGGTTCGCGGC
The DNA here is from genome assembly GCA_964519835.1 of uncultured Spirochaetales bacterium. GTDB lineage: Bacteria > Spirochaetota > Spirochaetia > DSM-27196 > CAZFLD01 > CAZFLD01. The sequence continues at coordinate 3,351 of CAZFLD010000065.1, read as the reverse complement.
CGCCTCTCCCGAGTCATATATCCCGACGGCAACTCCGTGTCCTACAGTTACGACGCTGCAGGCAGGATCGTCTCGGTCACGGACGAGGAAGGTGGAGTGAGCCTCTACTGTTACGATGCCGTAGGTAGGGTTACGGCAGTCACCGATCCCGTGGGAAACACACGTCGGCTCTCCTACGGTGCGGCGGGAAATCTGGTCCAAGAGATCGATCCGACGGGATCGTCGATGAGCTACGAGTATGACGCGCGGGGACGCCTGACTCGCTCCACGGGACCGACGGGAGCCGTCATGCAGTATAAGTACGATGCCCTGGGCAACCTCATCGAGTTGCTCGGCCCCGAGGGTGGCGTCATTCGTTGGGAATACGATGATTTCAACCGTCTCCGGCGCACGACCGACCCCACCGGCGTCCTCACGAGCTTCTCCTACGATGTGCGAGGGAACCGCATCTCGCGGTCGCTTGGTGGAGGTATGTGGCAGACCGAATACGACGAGCGTTCGCGGCCGGTGGTCGACACGGACCCCTATGGCAACCAGACACGCTACCTCTACGGCTTCTTCGGTCGGCCTGTCGAGGTTACGGACGCCTTGGGCGGCACCACCTCGTACACGTACAACGCCGCGGGTTTGCCCGTCTTGGTCCAAGACCCGACCGGCGCGGTCACTGAGTTCTCCTACGACAAGGCGGGCAGGCTCACCGCCGAATCCGATCCCACGGGCCGGGTCACGAGCTACACCTACGACGAGCGGGGCAGGATGACGGCGGCTGCAAACGGCGCAGGAGAGGCCACACGCTTTGCCTACGACGGCGCCGGCCGCATGGTCGCGCTTATCGACCCCGAAGGTAGGGCCTATCGATGGGAGTACGATGAGGCCGGGCGAGTGTCGCGGGAGATCGACCAGCTCGGGGGGGCAAGCGATTCTCCTACGATCCGGCCGGACGCGCACACGAGCTGGAGGACTTCACCGGAACGATCCTGCGATACTCGTATGACGGCGCGGGTCGGCTCACGCGGGAGTCGTCGGACACCGGGGAAGCACGAAGCTTTTCCTACGACCGCGCCGGCCGCCTGTTACACGCCGAGAACAACGTCGAGTCTCTCGCGTTTGCCTACGACGCCGCCGGCCGTATTATCGAGAGTCGTGACTCGACCGGAACCACCACATTTGAGTATGACGACGCCGGCAGACGAAGAGCCGTTACAAGCCCGTCGGGCGGAAGGACTACCTACCTCTATGGGGCGGCGGGCGAGCTGCTTTCCGTTGGGGACCCTTCAGGCGGCGCAACCACGATGGAGTACGATGCGCTTCTCCGAGAAGTCGCTCGGGTGCTTCCGGCTGGCGTGCGCATTGAGAAGGTCTACGACCCAGCGCACAGGTTGACTGTCTTTCGGACGATGGAAGACGGCCATGGCGCCTTTCCGCAGGTGCTCTTATCGGAAGCCTACCTCTACGACGAGGCCGGCCGTCGTAGCTACACCGTAGACCACAAGGGGGGTGTCATCGCCTACGCCTACGATGCCGCAGGTAGGCTCGCCGCAGTTGACTATTCGATGATGGGCGACGGTGCCGCAGTTCGCGCGTTGGACTTCGAGAGGATGCAAGAATCCGGCATTTTCGCGTACACCGACCAGATCGATCGCGCCATGCCGGCGGTCGGAGCTCTCTCCGCTCTTTTGTATCTTTCCGTCTCTGGTTCCGACGCGGCTCGCCTCCGCGCGGCCTACGATGCCGCCGCGGGCGTGGGAAAGGCCGGCTTCTCTACGCACCAGCAGGTCTGGCGGCAAGAGTTCTCGTACGACCGCACCGGAAACAGAACTTCTATGACCACCGGCTGGGGTCAAATCGACTATAGTTATGACGAGGCAAGGCGGATGCTTCAATCGGGAGAAAAAAGCTATAGCTACGATGCGGCCGGAAACCCGATGACCGAGACGACCGGTTTGGTGACCACCTCCTACGCGTACAACGCTTGGAGCAGGCTCAACGCGGTCACGGTCGCAAATCGGGGGCTTTCCGGTCCCGACTCATTTGCAGTCACCTACGCATACGACCCGCTTGGTCGTCGTGTTCTCCGCGATCAGTCCTCCGACGGGCCGGCTAAAGACGCCGATGCTTCGTCCGGCGGTGGGGACGCCGCGCCCTCCCACACGGGGGCGCGCGCCGCGAATGCCCGCACGCGTTTCTCCTACCAAGGCACCACCATGCTGATCGCTGCCGAACGACACGAAACGAGTCTTTCGCTCGACGACCTCTCGAAGCCCACAGTCGAAGCCGGCGGCAGATACCGACGTCCCACTGACACCGCGCCTACCTCCCGTTCTTTTGCACGCGACGTGACCGAATATGTGCGCGCCGGTCTGACGGTGATTGGGTCGATCGACGCATCTACGGGCGCGATGCATAAACCGACCTACTACGTCCAGGACATCCTTGGCTCCATTCGCGGGAGTGTTGCGAGCGCAGCCGTGGACGGCCCCGGGGACGCCGGCGGCGTTCGGACCGTTGGCAGCGTGGGTGCCGTCGGACGCGGAGCAACTCCGCCCCGCGGTTTTACTTTGATCTCTTACGACGCCTTTGGGCGACCGCTCGCCGGCCACTCGACAGCCGTGGACGGCTCGCCCGGCAGCTCCCTCGGCTCGTCGCCAAATCTCCCGACTCTCGGCTACACCGCAAAGCCCTACGACCCCATTACCGCCGGCTACGACTACGGTTTCCGCGACTACCGACCCGATATCGCCCGATTCACGACCATCGACCCGATCAAGGACGGCTACGATTGGTATGCCTATGCCGGCCACGATCCCGTGAACAGGGTGGATCTGTGGGGGTTGGACAGCGTGTATGCGACCTTCGATCGAGCGGACCAGACCCTCTCCGTCCTGTATCTCGTGAACGACGATCGAGGCATGCTGGTCGATGTGCAGACCTATGAGTTTAATGCATCGAGCAATCCGAATCCGAATCTGGTCAAGTGGACGGATGAGACCGGTCGCTACCAATTCAAGCCGATTGCGTTTCCTCCTGGTGTCTGGGAGCTAGGACGTCCGGGAGTCTCCACAGACCCTCGCATGTTGGAGTTCGTCCCCACGAATGCCGTCGGAACTACCATTCGATATGACCAAGACCAAGACATGGCCTGGTCTGAGAACGGGACTGCCACGGGCGGCGGATTCTGGATACACGGAGGCGGGGTCAATTGGCAGTCTATCACAAACGGCTGTATTCGGATGTCAAATGAGGACGTCGCCGTGTTCGCCGATCTTGTGCAAGCGGCTTGGCGAACCGACGGCAATAGCCTTCTGATCGCGACGGAAAAGGAGCAGGATTAGGAAACATGAAACTCAAACG
>CAZFLD010000064.1:0-24046 GCA_964519835.1 uncultured Spirochaetales bacterium | reverse complement strand
GAGTGGGATTCGAACCCACGGAACCTTGCGGTTCAACGGTTTTCAAGACCGTCTCTTTCGACCACTCAGACATCTCTCCCCTGTAGGGATAGTTACTATAGCCGAGTGATCATCCACATGTCAACGACGGCGCTAGCGCTCCGGCGGTCCAAAGCGCTCGAGATATTCCTCGACGGTTTCTCGGTCGCTTTCCCGTATCTCGCCGCTGTAGCGTTCCAGAATCTGGTCGTCGAACCCGAACGCCGAATAGAGCACCCAATGGGCCGCGTTTATCAATTGCGCTCTCCGATTGCTGCCCCAGGGAAGGGCGCCGGCGCTTTCGATGTAAGCTCGGTAGGTCTCCACGTGTCCGGCTGCCAGAGATAGTCGTTCCTGCCTTGTCATCTCGTCTGTGCTCTTTGCATCGGCGAGCAACTGAATGACCTGCCCCGGGTAGATCAGATCGGGGTTGGAGACGACGTTGTTGTTCACCGCATACAGGCCCGGCCAAAGATCCGGGTCGCCCCAAAAACGCCTGGTCAGATCAAAAAACGTGTCGCCGCGCTGAACGACGTATCGGGTCTCGCCTCCCTCCGGCGGGGCGGCCCCGGTTTGCTCCGGCGGTGTATCGTCCCGGTCGGGCTCCGTAGTTTCCGGCGCGGCGTCGTCGGCATCTCCGGTCTCTTGCCCTTGTTCGGATTCGTCTACCTGCGGTGGGTCGGAGCTTTCATCCGGGGTGGAACCGTCGTCGTCTGCAGACCCCGAAGGTGCTTGCCCATCGAGCTCGGGTCGGCTTCCCACAAACTCACGATCTCCCGTGAGTTCCGGGAGCAGTACCGCAAAAAAGCCGATGACCAGCACCAGGGCCGCGGCAATCACCAAGTACACCAATATGTTTCTTTCGCCGTCTGTAGCCACGTTTACTCCCTTGTTATTGTATTATCGGCTGACAATGGCGCCCCTATCCACCCCTTTCTACCGTCGTTACACGGAAGTAGTCGCCCACGACCTACTCGGATGCCTGCTTGTCACACAAAACGCTGCCGCAATTACCGTGGGGAGGATCGTTGAGACCGAGGCATACACCGAGGACGACCCGGCGTCTCACTCCTACGGTCGACGCGCCGCCGAGGCCCGCGGAGGCTCCATAGGCCGGTCACAATTGATGTTTGGACCGGCGGGGCGCGCCTACGTCTATCAAAGCTACGGAATCCACGCCTGCTTCAACGTCGTCACGGAGGAGGCAGGTCGGGGTTGTGCGGTCCTTATCCGAGCCCTCGAGCCGGTGTTGGGCCTCGAGCTGATGGCGCAGCGGCGATTCCCCGGTCGTCAGTCATGGAACGTGATCGATCTCTGTCGCGGCCCCGGCAGACTCAGCCAAGCAATGGGAATCACGGTGGAGCGGCACAACGGTCTGCCGCTCGGAGACAGCGACGGTCCGATCGTCATCCTGGAGACGGACGATACCGTCGGAGGAATACCTGCCGGCACCAATTGGGCTACCGGTTACGGGGACGTGACCGCATCCGAGCGTATCGGCATACGCAGAGCCACGGATATCAAGCGGCGCTTTTTCTATACCGGTTGCCGCTTTGTGTCGCGTCGGCGGCCGGAGCGACCAAAGAGCTCAAAGGGACATTAGGAGTCCGGAGGGCATTAGGAGCTCGCGGCCGAGCCGGTAATAATCTCGAAGATGCGCTCGAAGTCGTCTACGGAGAGATAGCTGATCTCGATCTTGCCCCTGGACTCGGTGCCTTGCACGACAACACGAGTGCCGAGGTGCTCGATGAGCCGGTTCTCCAGGGCCGTGAGCTCCGCGGGTTTTGGGGAGCCGGCGCCACCGCCGGTCCCGGGAGCGGCCGGCGCCACGTCGCGGTTTTCCGAGGCACGTTCGGCATTGTCGGCGGCATTGTCGGTTTCGCCGGAATCTTCGCCCGAATCTTCGCCGGAGGCAAGCTTGCCCGCCAGTACCTCCGTGCTTCGGACCGACAACTCCTCCGCAACAACACGCTCGGCGAGCACGCTCATGTTTTTGTCGGACCCGGCGCTGAGAATTGCCCGCGCGTGGCCCTCGGTCAAGCGGCCGGCGACCACCAGGTCCTGCAATTCCTGAGGCAGCCTCAAGAGGCGTATGGTGTTTGCGATGGCGGTGCGACTCTTTCCGAGTTTTGTGGCCAGCTGATCCTGGGTGTAGCCCACGGCCTCCATAAGGGACCGGTAGCCTTGTGCCTCTTCGATGGCGTTCAGATCCTCTCGCTGAACATTCTCGATAAGAGCGATTTCAAGGCGCTCAGCCTCGGTGATCTCGATCGTGAGGACCGGCACAAAGTCGAGGCCCGCGAGCTTTGCGGCGCGGTAGCGACGCTCACCGGCAACAATGGTATAGCTGCCGTCGCCCTGGTCTTCGGCAAGGATGGGCTGAATAATACCCTTCTCGCGAATCGACGCGGCCAGGTCTCGAAGGGAGTCATTGTTAAAAGAGCGCCGTGGCTGATGGGGATTTGGCTTGATCTTTTCCACGGGAACCGTGACCACGGTCGATATTCGCTCGAGCTGCTCGAGGTCCCGACCTTGAAGTAGCGCATCGATCCCACGGCCAAGTCGTCGTTTACTCACGTTCCAGTACCTCCGCGGCGAGTTTCTCGTAGCTTTTTGCCCCGAGGCAGTTGGCATCGTAGAGATTCACGGGCACGCCGTGGGACGGCGCCTCCGAAAGACGAACATTCCGGGGAATGATGGTCCGGAACACCCGCCGCTTGAAATACCCTACGATCTCTTGAACAACGTCTTGCGCAAGGCGCGTGCGTGAGTCATACATCGTGAATAATATGCCTAATATGTCCAATTTGGGGTTATGCGCCTCTTGGACTCGTTTAATGCTTTGCAGGAGCTGCGTAAGCCCCTCCATGGCAAAGTACTCACACTGTAGCGGAATGATGACCCGATCAGCGGCGACGAGCCCGTTGATAGTCAGCAGACCCAGCGACGGCGGACAATCGATAAAGATGTAGTCGTAGTCGGAGCGAAGTGGCTCGAGCGCCTCGCGGAGAAAAAACTCGCGGTGCTGTTCCGAGACCAGCTCGATATTGGCCCCGGTGAGATTTATGCTCGACGGCAGGATGCTCAGGTTTTCGACGTCCGTCCGCTGGATAAGCGGTCGCGGATCGTGGCCACTGATTGCTTCGTAAATGCCCGGCTTTTGTTTGTCGCCGCCGACACTGCTGCTCAGATTTCCCTGGGGATCAAAATCGACCAGCAAGACTTGCTTGGACGCCACCGCAAGGTAGGCTCCTAGATTGGCGGCGCTGGTGGTTTTGCCGACGCCACCCTTCTGGTTGGCGAATACAATCGTCGTTCCCATGGGATTTGCGCGGTTAGTATAGCGAAACCACCGCACGCTGTCACATCGCTAATCCAGATACCCGTTAACCATCGAGAACTTCATGTCTTTGAGTTTCCGTGAAAGAGAGACCTTGTAGCGATGAGGATTGATGATCCGTTTATAGCTGTAATCGAGACACCGTAGGCTCCGCTTTGTTTTTTCCTGAATCTCGGAGAGTGTCGAACGGTCCGATACCTGCTCCCCGTTGTCGATCCGCTTTTTTAATAGCGGCTCGATGGTGGCATAGCTGCCGAGCCGAAAGTGGATCTTCTCGACATCGGGATGGTGGAAGACGTATTCGGCTCCTGGCTCGACCGGCTCGTCCGTCAGGGCGAGGTAATCGGCGATAAACATGCCCCCATCATCCACAAAGCGGTAGATCTGCTTGACGCCGGGATTTGTGATTTTCTCGGGATTGTTGGAGACCTTGATCGTTGGAACATACGCTTCACCGGCCTTTTTCGCGGACAGCTTGTAGACGCCGGTGAGAGAGGCGTCACTGCCGCCGGTTACAAGATGGGTGCCCACGCCCCACAGGTCGATTGGGGCTCCGGACGCCACGAGCTGGTGAATAATCTCCTCATTGAGCTCGTTGGAAACGGTGATTACCGCGTCCGGGAGGCCCGCATTGTCCAGCCGACGGCGAACCTCTCGACTTAAGTAATCGAGATCGCCGCTGTCCAGACGCACTCCCAATCGCTTTCCTTGGGCCTTCAGCTCCTTGCCAACCGTGATCGCATTTTCAATTCCCGAGCCGAGCGTGCTGTAGGTGTCGATCAGCAGGATAACATTGTCGGGATACAACGCGGCATAACGCCGGAATGAGCTCAACTCGTCGTCAAAGGCCATGATCCACGAGTGAGCCATGGTTCCTTTAACCGGAATGCCGTAGATTTTTCCGGCAAGTGTGTTGGACGTTGCCGACGCCCCACCGATAAACGCGGCTCGAGCCGCCGAAAGCGCACCGTCAAGCCCTTGTGCGCGGCGCAGCCCGAACTCCAGAATCTTCCCCTCCCGGGAGGCAATGTAGACCCGGGAGGCCTTTGTCGCGATCAGTGACTGGAAGTTTACGGCGTTGAGGAGCATGCCTTCGATCAGCTGTACCTCAATCAGGTTGCCGTGCACGCGAATCAACGGTTCATTGGGAAACACGACGGACCCCTCGTCGACCGCGTAGAGGTCGCCGGTAAACCGGAGCTCCGCCAGAAACGACAGAAAGTCGTCGCTAAAGAGCCCAAGGTCGGCGAGGTAGTCGAGGTCCTCCGAGCTAAAACGAAGATTGAGCAACTCCTCCACAAGCGGGTCAAGGCCGGCAAAAACCGAAAAACCCCCGCCGTAGGGCTGGCGGCGGAAAAACATATCAAACACTACCTCTGTGTTCATTCCCTCGACGAAGTAGCCCTGCATCATCGTAAGCTCGTAGAGGTCGGTGAAGAGCGCGGTTTGTTTCATCAAAAATAGCTTACTACGAGGTCACTTGTTGGGCGAGTGGAAAGTCGCACCGCCCGCCGAATAGTCGGTAATTGACGCGAATAGAAGGGAGAGCTACTTTGTTAGGATTATGACCACGGGAGAACGCGTCTTATTTCTATTGTTCTCACGGAATTAGACCGATAAGCATGTAAAAAGGGGCGCCTTGGCCTATGGGACGCAAACGATGAGAAGTGACAGCACCAATAATCAGCCGACGCAGGTCTTGTTGGATAAAGAAGTGCTCCGTGCCTTCCCGAAAGTCGAGCTGCACCGTCATCTCGAGGGGACTTTTTTTTTGCCGGCGCTGTTCGAAATGTCCAAGCGGAACAAGATCGATCTCCCAACCGATTTTCAGCAGTTCCAGAAAGCAGTCCAGTTTCCCAAAGACTCCGACCCGGACTTTTTGAAGTTCCTTTCCAAATTCAAAAACGATTGGTATCGCAGCCTCGACGACGTGTACGATATTACATACCAGTCGACAAAGGATTTTGCGCAAGACGGGCTCTTCTATATCGAGTTACGGTTTTCTCCGGAGCACTTCGCCATACACAACGGCTTTGACCGTAAGGACGTCACAAAGATAATCGTCGAAGCGGGAAACCGGGCTTCGGCGGAGACCGGTGTTCGGATCACGTACTTAATCACGTTTAATCGTGGCAAGCAGCCTCAAGATGAAATGCTACGGCTGTACAGAATGATTCGCGATCTCGGGCTTGACGGCATTGTCGGGTTGGATTTGGCTGGTGACGAGATCAACTTCCCCGGTTCGCTTTTTCAGAAGTTTTTCGACACCGTTCACTCGGACGGCGTCTACAAGTGCACGATCCACGCCGGCGAAGTAACGCCCGCGGCGCAGATCTGGACCGCCATCGACAAGCTGCACGCCGGGCGCATCGGTCATGGTACTTCGGCCATTCAGGATAGCGCTTTGCAGGACGAACTGCGGGACCGGCACATCGTCTTGGAGCAGTGTATCACCTCCAACTACCAGACCGGGTCGTGGAGCGACGAGGAGAATCACCCGCTTGGTCGGCTGCTTCGTTTGGGTGTCCCGGTCTCCATCAATTCCGACGATCCGTCCATTCAGGACACGGACCTCACGGACGACTACGTAAAGACCGTTCAGTACTTCGGTTTTGGGGTCGACGAGCTAATCGAATCCAACATAAACGCCATTGGCGGTCTGTTCGTGCGGGACGAGACCGAGCGCGACACAATCCGCCAAGACTACCTCAAGGCTGTCGAGAAGTTCCGGAGCCGCTTCGGCGTCTAGCCGTCTCATGCAACGGTTTGGCGCCGGGACTTCACCTGCAAGCGAGTCCGCGGGCAGCGCCTCACAAACCACGCTCGCCCAACCGCACCGGTAAGCACCCGTGCCGGCGGCCGCTTATGTCACTCCGTTTTTATCTCTCTCCACAAGGCCAATTTCCCCACGTGAGAGCTCGGCCAATTGCCGGCTCACGTTCTGAACAACTCGCACATCGAGGACCAACCGGATATCCACCCGGGTGCCAAACACCTCCGACTCGATGCGCCCGCCGGAGGCTTCAATAAGCCGTTTTGTGGGTTCGTATATCTCGTACAAAACCGAAATCGAGAAGGCACGCTCGTTTACAAACTCGCGAACGGGCACCACGTTGATCAACTCCTTGCAGGCGTCGGCGTAGGCCCGCGAAAGCCCGCCCGTGCCGAGTTTTGTCCCGCCGAAGTAGCGAACAATACAGACAAGAACGTTGATCAGCTCGCCGTGTCGCAGGACTTCGAGGATTGGTCGGCCGGCAGTGCCATGTGGCTCGCCGGCATCCGAAAACGAAAACACCTCGTGCTCTTCACCCAGGACGTAGGCAAACACCACGTGGCTTGCATCGTGGTAATCCGAAGCGATTTCCGAAATGCGTGATCGAGCCGCTGTATCCGAGTCAATGGGACGGAGAAAGCCGAGGAACCTCGAGCGCGACACGACCAGTTCGCAAGAGGCGGGAGCCGTTGCAATTACCTTTCTCATTGTTTCACGTGAAACAATCCCGCCTGGTTAGCGGGGCGGGGCGTCGCACACGCACAAAGGCCTGCACCGCGTCGCCCCAGCCGCCCCGAGGCCTGTTACTCTTCCTCAGTCGGCGGGATACCATCGGACGACGGGTTCTCGTCGGCCGGCGGGTTGTCGTCTGCCGGGCCGGTTCCATCGGACAACGGGGTGCCGCCGGGCGAGCTTGTTTCCTCTTCCTTCTCAGCGCGGTCTAAGCCAACGACAAAATCCGGTTTCTCGATGTTGACGACACGAACGCCCTGGGCGCCTCGGGACTGCCGGGAGACCTGGTCTGCACGGACGCGGATTGTGTTGCCAAGTGAGGTAATCACGATCACCTCGTCGGTATCGGCGACGTTTAGAAGACCGGTGAGCTCACCCGTGCGTTCGCCGGTAGTGTAGGCCATCTGTCCCCGTGTGCCGCGCCCGTGCGGCGAAAACTCGTCAAAGTCGGTCCGCTTGCCGTAGCCGAACTCGGTCACAAGCAGCATTTTCTCGCCGCCGCGAACCACCACGGCGCCGGCAAGCTCGTCTTCCGAGGCAAGGCGAATACCGAGGACACCACGGGTGGCTCTCCCCATGGCACGCACGGTGTCTTCATGGAGCCGGAGGCCACGACCGTGGCGAGTCGCCAGAAATAGCTCGTCGGAACCCGTGGTAAGCATCGCGGTCACAAGACGATCGTCGTCGTCGAGTCGGATGCCGATGATGCCACGCCTGCGCGCATTCGAGAACTCGGAAGTCGGGGTCTTCTTGACTATGCCGCGACTGGTTGCCATAAGCACCATTGAGTCTTCACGAAAATCGGTTACCGAGAGAACGGCTGCGACCTCCTCGTCGGCGGATATGTCGAGCAAGCCTTTGACGTGGACACCCCGCGACGTACGGCTTGCCTCCGGTATCTCGTGCACCTTGAGCCAGTACGCCTTGCCGGCGCTGGAGAAAAAGAGGATGTAGTCGTGGGTAGAGCCGATAAAAATCTGGTCGATAAAGTCGTCCTCGCGAAGCTTGGTCGTCAGACCCTTTCCGCCGCGACCCTGTGTCTTGTACGAGCTGTAGGGAATCCGCTTTACGTACCCTCGGTTTGATATCAGGACAACCATGTCCTCACGCTGAATGAGGTCCTCGATATCGATGGCCTCGATCTCGCTCGGAACAATCTCGGTTCGCCGCTCGTCACCGTGCTGGTCTGCAAGCTCGAGGGTCTCCGTCTTTATGACCTCGCGGATCTTCTCTTCACTTGCGAGAAGTGCCTTCAGCTCTTCGATCAGGGCCAGCACCTCTTTGAGCTCGTCCAGGATCTTCTGCGTTTCGAGGCTTGTAAGCTTCTGAAGCCTCATATTGAGGATTTCCTGGGCCTGAATCTCGGAAAGCCCAAAGCGCCGCATCAGGCCGCTACGAGCGGTTTCCACATCTGCGGACTCTTTAATAAGCTTGATGACTTCATCGATATTCTCGAGGGCGATTTTTAGCCCTTCGAGGATGTGGGCCCGTTCCTCGGCCTTGCGAAGGTCATACTTCGCGCGCCGGATGATAACGTCGCGACGGTGGGCGATAAAATGGTCGATTGTGTCCCGGAGGGTGAGTACCTTCGGCCGGCCGTCCACAAGGGCCAGGGCGTTTACGTTGAAGTTGACCTGCAACTGTGTGTGGGCGAACAGCTGATTCAGGACGATTTTTGGACTCACGCCCTTTTTGAGCTCGATGACCACCCGAAGCCCGTTGCGATCCGACTCGTTGCGAAGGTCGCTGATGCCGTCGATCCTTTTGTCCCGCACCAAATCGGCTATTCGCACGATAAGCGTGGTGAGGTTTACCATGTATGGGATTTCGGAGACGAGGATTACGTCGCGGCCGGCCTTTGTGGACTCGATGGAAAAGCGGGCACGAACGGTAACGCGCCCCTTTCCGGTGGCGTATGCGTCGCGGACGCCCTTGGTGCCGTAAATGATGCCGCCCGTGGGGAAGTCGGGACCGGCGATATGCTTCATCAGACCGTCTAGGTCTGTGGACGGGTCGTCGATAACCGCGGCGATGGCGTTTGCTACCTCCCGCAAGTTATGGGGCGCGATATTGGTCGCCATTCCCACCGCGATGCCGCTCGCGCCGTTCACGAGCAGATTCGGCAGTGCGCCTGGAAGCACCAACGGCTCGAACATCGAGTCGTCGTAGTTCGGGCCAAAGTCGACCGTCTCTTTTTTGATGTCCTTGACCATCTCCTCGGAGAGCTTGGTCATACGCGCCTCGGTGTACCGCATCGCGGCGGGAGGGTCACCTTCTATCGAACCGAAGTTGCCCTGCCCTTTGACCAAGGGATAGCGCATGGAAAACTCCTGCGCCAGGCGGACCAGGGCATCATAGAGGCTTGCGTCCCCATGGGGATGGTATTTACCGAGCACATCACCGACAACACGACCGGACTTTTTGGGCGGCCGGTCGGAGCGAAGGCCCATGTCGCTCATGCCGTAAATAATACGGCGATGAACGGGCTTGAGCCCGTCGCGCACATCGGGGAGGGCACGGCTGACGATGACGGACATCGCGTAGGTGAGATACGACTCTTTGACCTCGTCTTCAATGGAGACGGGTATCACCCGCCCAATCCGGTCGGACATCTGCTACTCCGTTTGGCCGTTCAGACCATGTTTCATTCGATCCGCGTGACCGGCGGACCTTCTTGTACCCGGGACGCGGCTTGCCGGGTTCGCCCGGCGGTATGGGACCGTCGAGCTACACGTCGAGATTAGAGACGGCGAGGGCGTTTTCCTCGATAAACTCCCGTCGCGGTGCGACGTGTTCGCCCATAAGAGTGGTAAAGATCTCTTCCGCTTCCACCGCGTCGTCCATGCGGATCTGGACGATATTTCGCGTTGTGGGATCCATGGTGGTCTCCCAGAGCTGGTCGGGATTCATCTCACCAAGACCCTTGTACCGCTGGACCTCTACCTTGCTACCGTTTTGGTTAAGAGCATCGACGACTTTCCGCCGATCCTCTTCGGTGTACGCGTAGCGCGTTTGCCGGCCGACGGTGATCTTGAACAACGGCGGCATGGCGATGTAGACGTGGCCCCGCTCGATAAGCTCGCGCATGTATCGGTAAAAAAACGTAAGAAGCAGAGTTCGGATATGGGAACCGTCGACGTCCGCGTCCGCCATCACGATGACCTTGTGGTACCGGAGCCTATCGACGTTGAAATCGGTGCCGGCACCGGCGCCTAGAGTCGCAATAATCGGCTGCAATTTTTCGTTGGCAAGGACCTTGTCGATTCGTGTTTTTTCTACGTTGAGCATCTTACCCCAGAGAGGAAGGATGGCTTGAAATGCGCGATCCCGCCCCTGCTTGGCGCTGCCGCCGGCGGAGTCTCCTTCAACGATGTAGACTTCGCAGCGCAGGGGATCCTTCTCACTGCAGTCGGCGAGCTTGCCCGGCAGGCCGGAGCTCTCGAGAAAGCTCTTGCGGCGCGTGAGGTCCCTGGCCCGTCGTGCCGCCTCGCGAGCTTTTGCCGCCATAACGGTCTTGTCGAGAATGGCCTCGATGGTCTGGGGGTTCCGCTCGAAGTACTCGGTTAGGCTCTCGTTGACCTGCGACTCGACAATGCCCTTGACCTCCGAGTTTCCGAGCTTGGCCTTGGTTTGTCCTTCGAACTGCGGCTCAGGTACCTTGACCGAAATAACGGAGGTGAGGCCCTCACGGACGTCGTCACCGGTAAGTGTCTCGTCGAGTTTTTTTGCGTGCTTCGACCGTTTGAGAAAGTCGTTTAGCGTTCGTGTCAAAGCCGACTTGAAGCCGACCAAATGCGTGCCGCCCTCGCGGGTATTGATATTGTTGGCAAACGAAAACATGTTGTCGGCAAAACCGTCGTTGTATTCGATCGCCACTTCTATCGCGACGTCCTCGCGCACTGCGTCGAAGTAGATCGGCTCCGCGTGAATGGTTGTCTTGTTCTTGTTCAGGAACTGGACAAACTCCTTGACGCCGCCTTCGAATTTGAAGTCGTGCCTCTTAGGAGTGGGAAGGCGTAGATCCTCGATGCGAATCCGTACGCCCTTGTTCAGGAAGGCCAGCTCTCGCAGGCGACCGGAGAGGATGTCAAAGCTGAAGTCGGTCGATTCGAAGACCTCCTCGTCCGGCTGAAAAAGCGTGACGGTGCCGGAGACCTCCGTGGGCCCCTGAGCTTCCACCGGTCCCGCGGGTACACCGCGATGATACTTCTGATGGTAGATTTGGCCGTTTAAATGGACAAAGACCTCGCACCAGCTCGACAGCGCGTTAACAACGGAAACGCCCACGCCGTGGAGCCCACCCGAGACCTTGTAGCTCTCCTTGTCGAACTTACCGCCGGCATGGAGGCGCGTCATGACAATCTCGAGGGCGCTGACGTTTTCCACGGGGTGATTATCCACGGGAATTCCCCGCCCGTTGTCGCTCACACGAACAACATTCCCTTTTTCCAGCGTAACAAAAACGTCTGAGCAGTAGCCGGCCAACGCCTCGTCTATGCTGTTGTCGACAACTTCGTAGACCAAGTGATGAAGACCGTCCGGACCCGTGGAACCGATATACATTCCAGGTCGTTTTCTGACGGCCTCAAGTCCCTTTAGAACTTGGATGTTTTGTGCGGAATAGCCGTTTTGCATTGATCTCCTGCGCGAATAGCCGGCGAATGCGACCTTAAGCGTTTGCTTAGTATAGCCAATTGTACAGACCAGGTAAAGAAGCCGGTATTCTGTCTATTTCTCGCTTCTCCAAATATTTATGCGCTGTGGATACCTTGTGGATAATTTGCGAAGCTTTTACTGCAGACGGAATTACGAAAAAAAACCCTAACAGGCCCCAAACATAATACGGCCTATCGGTCACACTTGCTTTAATCTACCCCCAAATTCCGTTCCGTTTCCGGCAACGCCGTGATAGTATGTTCGACCATTGCGCGTTGTTGAACCTGCGTCGTGAGGGGGAGTGTTGTGCATAAGCTGTGGATAATTTGGATGCAAGTGTGCCCATCATAGGTCGACACAAAAACGATAATGGATAACCCAAGGATACGCACGGACAGCGGCACATGGGACTACGGAGTATTCTGGAACGAGGCCGTTAAACAACTACAGGGCGAGCTCACGGAACAAGAGTACTCCATGTGGATCGCAGGAATGCGTTATGCCGCCTCTAACGAACAGAGCATCACGGTTTTTGTTCCGTCTCCCTTCTACCGTGACCAGATCAAACAACGCTACCTCAACAGGATCGAAGACATCCTGGTAGATCTGTCGGGCCGAAAACTCGACATCGACTTCGAGATCCAAAAGGCCAAGCCTCGGGCCCCCGAACACCAAGCGTCCAAGGTCGACAATCATCAGGAGAAAACGGCAACAAAAGAAAAAAAACAGCGCGCCGCCCATCAAACCCTCAGCGCCCGCTACACATTTGAAAACTTTGTCGTCGGGCAGAACAACTCGTTCGCCGCAAACGCCGCAATGGCTATCGCCAAAAACCCGGGCACGGGATACAACCCGTGCTTGATCTACGGGGGTGTCGGACTAGGTAAGACCCACCTGGTCCAATCTATCGGCAACGAGGTGCACCGCGAGTGGGAGAGCTCCAAGGTTGTCTATGTGACGGCGGAGGAGTTTATCACCGAGTTTATTCAGTCCATTCGCGACCGAACAACACATCGATTCAAAAACAAGTATCGCTACGCGGACGTTCTGCTTATCGACGACATCCAATTTCTCCGCCGCCGCGACGAGACCCAGGAAGAGCTGTTCCACACATTCAACGCCCTCTACGATGCAAACAAACAGATGGTGTTTACCTCCGACCGCCCGGTCTCCGAGCTCAAGGAGCTCACGGACCGACTGCGCAGCCGGTTCGAGCGTGGTCTCAACGTCGACTTGCAACCACCGGCCTACGAAACCCGGTTTGCCATACTCAAGAAAAAGATCGAAGCCTCGGGCCTCGATATTCCCGAGGAAGCCATTGCCCTCATCTGCAACAACGTTACAACCAACGTGCGGGACCTCGAGGCGGCGCTCACCAAGCTTATCGCTTACGCGGACCTCGTAAACAAAAAGATCACCGTGGAGATAGCCCAGCAGCAGCTCAAAGACATCTTCGCCAACCCACGCCAGTCAAACGTCACAATCGACGTCATTCAGCGGGTTGTCGCCGACTACTTCAATCTCTCGAGCCAAGACCTAAAGGGCAAAAAGCGCACAAAAATCATCACCTATCCACGGCAGATCGCCATGTTTATAACCCGGGAGATAACCGAGTATTCCACAACCGAGGTCGGACTCGAGTTCGGTGGCCGAGACCACACCACGGTAATGCATGCGTGTCAGCGAATCGAGAATCGTATGCGCACGGATCCCACCCTAGAACCGACTATTCAGTTCCTCGAGAGAACCATCAAAGAGCAAGTAGCCAAAGGATAGAGTGTGCATAGCCTGCCGTCATCTTGTGGAAAGCTTTTGGCCCTGTGGACGGGGTGGACAAATTCTGGATGGATTCTTGTTTGATCCACAAGAGGACACCGTTATGACAAAAGGTCTTAGGCCCTGTTTCCACATATCAACCGAGCCTACTACTACTACTACTGAATTTATTCTTATAATCAGAAGTGGAGGACAACGAGATGCGATTTCGCTGTGACAGAGAACAAATCCTCAAAGAAATATCAACGGCCCAAGAAATCATCTCTTCGCGGAACGCCCTCTCGATCCTGTCAAACGTCCTCCTCCAGGCAGAGGACGGTCACCTTACCATTCGCGCCACCGACCTCAAGGTCAGCTTTGAAACATCGATTCCCGTCGATATCGAAACACCGGGCAAAACAACGGTTTTTTGCGATAAACTTTTGGGAATCCTCCGATCTCTCCCGCAGGGTGATATCGGATTTGATGAGGCAAAAGAGGGCGTTTTTACCATCCGTCCGGCGGCAAAAAAGATCGGCTTCCAGCTCAAGAGCATCTCGCCCGACAAGTTTCCTCAGATACAGCTTGCCTCCGACGATCAGTACTTTGAGTTCCCCCAGACCGACCTTATCGAGATGATCGGGCAGACCGTCTTTGCCGTGTCCGACGACGAGACTCGGCACTTTATGAACGGCGTATACGTGGAACGCGTCGACAACACATTGGTGATGGTTGGCACCGACGGCCGTCGGCTTGCCTACGTCAAACGACCTCTCGATGCCTCCGTCGGTGTTTCCGGTGTGATTATTCCTCCAAAGATCCTGCACCTGATTCGAAAGCTCGCCTCCGGAGAGGGCCCCATTCAGATGGCCCTTACCGACAAAAACGTCTTTGTCCGATTTGACAATCGCAACATCTCTTCGGCGCTTATCGAGGGTCAGTTCCCGAACTATCAGCGTGTTATTCCGTCGAGCCAAGAGTATTGCCTTGTGATCGACCGGGCTGCGCTATCCGAGGCCACACGCCGTGTATCGCTTTTGGTGGAGAAGTCTCGGCGGTTATACATTGCGGTTGCCGAAGGAACGATGATCCTGCGTGCCGAGGAAAGCGACATTGGAGAGGCGGAGGAAGAGGTGCCCTGCGAGTATCAGGGGCCGGAAACCAGCTTTGCGGTAAACTACACCTACCTCTCCGATCCGCTTCGAGTCATCCCCGGAGACAGAATTCGCATTGAGTTTTCCGCACCAAATAAGGCCATCGGTCTCTACTCGGTGGACGACGATCAAGTCTTTCACATAGTTATGCCCATGCAACTGGACTGAATGGGGTTTGCCTCACTTCGGTTTTTTAACTACAGAAACATACAAAACGGCAGCGTAGCGGTAGACTCCCCCGACGTATTTCTTATCGGAGAGAACGGTCAGGGCAAGACAAACTTTCTCGAGGCGGTCTATCTTTTGAGCTACGGCGGGTCCTTCCGGTCGCGTACCGACGATGTTTTGGTGCATCACAACGCCGATCAGATGGTTGTGGAGGGGCAATACCGGGATAACAAGACGCCTCCTGTGGACGTGACAATATCGATTGATAAGGGACGAAAGAGTTACAAGGTTAACAAATCCACGGTCAAGGATCGCGGAGAGCTCTTGCGAAACGTGCCATGTGTGGTGTTTTGTCACGGCGACATCGACTTTGTCCAAGGAGCCCCATCCTCCCGGCGGCGCTACTTCGACCAGACCGCGGTCTTGGTGAGGCCCTCGGTCCTCGACGACCTCAGGTCCTATCAACGAGCGCTCAAGACAAGAAACGCCGCTCTCAAAAACCAGCAGACCGATCTCCTCGATATCTATGACGAGCAGATATCCACCTACGGTTTGCGGATCATGGATGCACGGCAAGAGACGGTAGATCATGTGAATGCCGTATTTGGTCCCGCATTTGGCGAAGTCACCGCCCAGAGCGCCGCCCCGACCATAGAGTACCGTCCCTCGTGGAAAGGGTACCCCCGCGATCAGCTACAGCGAACGCGCGATCGCGACTTGGCCTATGGAACCACAGGCTCCGGACCACATCGCGATCGGTATTTCTTCTCGTTGGAAGGCGCCGACTACGTGGAAACCGCTTCCACGGGCCAGATCAGGCTCTGCTCGCTGATTCTGCGGGCGGCTCAGGCCTTTGCCGCTTCCAGCCTTCTCCATCGGGATCCTGTTCTTCTTCTGGACGACGTGCTTCTCGAGCTCGACCCAAAACGCAGAACCCGTTTTATGGCCACCTTGCCGGCGGCTGAACAGCGGTTTTTTACCTTTTTGCCCGATGAGCATTTCCTGACCTTTGCTCGCGGCGATACCTTGATATTGGACGTAACCGATGGACGAATCACGCCGCGTTAACCGCGCAGGTGAGGTGTTGAGC
Organism: uncultured Spirochaetales bacterium; assembly: GCA_964519835.1. Lineage (GTDB taxonomy): Bacteria > Spirochaetota > Spirochaetia > DSM-27196 > CAZFLD01 > CAZFLD01. The sequence continues at coordinate 8,360 of CAZFLD010000064.1, read as the reverse complement.
CGCCTCCTGGACAAGGGCATGATCAGCGAAGGCAAGCGCTGGTGGGAGCTCTTCCGGCGGTGGCGGAATATCGTCGGTGAAAAGGCCGCCGCGCACTCACAGGTAGTGGACGTGCAGAACGGGCGCGTCATCATCGAGGCCGACCACCCCGGCTGGGCGCAGATTCTGCAGACCAAGAGCAAGACCATCATCGATGCGGTGAATCGCCTGCAGCCGGCGGCAAAGGTCACGGGAATTCGCATTCGCGTCGGTTCGAATGCACCCTCAGGGGTTCCCGCCGACGAGGTTCCCGCCGACGAAGTTGCGGGAGAGGAAGCTCCGGCGGAGGCAACCGGTCACACACAAACCCCGCAGAACACAAAAGACGAAAAAGAGCTTATCTCGACCATCAAAGACGAGGAGTTGAAAAAGACACTTTATGGCCTCGGTCAGGCGGTTAGACGACGGTCCGAGTCGAGTTGACATGCAAAAAGCTATGCTCGTATACTCCCACCTCAATTAGCTTTGCAATTATTGTCCATTAGAGGGACTAGGAGTACGATATGAAGCGGACGTACCAACCAAGTCGCGTCAAGCGGAACCGGAAGTTTGGTTTCCGTGCGCGCATGAAGACAAAAGGCGGCAGAATGGTGCTCAAGCGTCGGCGCGCGAAGGGCCGGTCTAAGCTGTCCGTCGCCGATGAAAAGAAGCCTTACTAAACGAGAACGTCTTAGGTCAAAAACGGAAATTTCCCGGGTCTTTCGATTCGGTAGGAGTTCCTCGGTCGGCGGTGCAAAGCTTGTCACCCTGAGCAACGATCTTCCATGTAGCAGGTTTTTGGTTACTACGGCGCGGGGATTTGTACGGGCCGTTGACCGTAATCGTGCACGCCGCCACGGCAAAGAAGTCCTCCGAACGCTAGAAGCCCCGGTTAAGGCAGGTTTGGATATTGTACTTGTCCTATACCCCGGGACATATGATTTTCGCGATCGCTACCGTCAGATCAGCCGGCTCCTTTCGAAACACGGCGTTTGTGACGTGAGAATCCAGGAGAGGAGTATCAATGGATAAGAGGACCATCATTGCCGTTGTAGCAAGCGTCTTGGTTATTACCCTCGGCTTTGTCATCCAGGGCGCGTTGTTTGCGCCCGACCCGACCGATCCGGCACTCGGCGACACCGTGTCTGAGGCGCCGGACACGCCCCCGGTTGTCGACCCCTCCCAGGAGGCCGAGCCTGACCCGGTATTGGGCCAGGTTGTGCCGGTGGAAGAGCCGGGAATCTCACAACAACCACGTACGTTTTCCGACGGGACCACCTGGGAGGTCACCTTCTCGCCGATCGGCGGAACCATCACCTCTTTTCGGCTGTTGCAGCATTTGGACGAGGGCGAACCGGTGGAGATGCTTCTTCGAAGCAACGACTCCCAGCACGCGTTTGACCTTCGTTTCGGCGGACCCGAGGCGCCTACCGTCGACGCGCTTTTCTCCTTCTCGCAGGTCAACGAATGGACCTACGCGTTTTCCCGCGAATTTTACATCGTCGGCGCCGCGGACAAGCCCTTTACGCTCACAAAAACCTACCGGTTCCGCCCCGAAGAGTACATGTTCGAGTTTGATGTAACGGTTGCCAACAGCGTAAACGAGGTTGTACCTCTGGTGTTCAACGGCCGCGCCTACACGTTGACCGTCGGCCCGCAGATCGGTCCGGACTTCCAGTCCCTCGATGGGCGCACCGACTATCGCCGTTTCTCGGCGCTTATCGACAACGGTCGGCGCGACTTTAACCCCCGGCCGGCAACCACCGAGACGGTTCAGGAGCGTGTGGGCTGGGCCTCGATAAACGGCAAGTACTTTGCGATTATCGGGATTCCCGGACGCGCCGAGTACTCGATTGTATTCGACAAGCCGATTATCGAAGGCCTGCCGGAATCGGCATATCTGCACTTTGTCCGACCCACAATCGGCGCCTCAACCAACACCGACACTTTCCGGTTTTTTGTCGGCCCAAAAAGCGCCGGTGTTCTTGATCGGTATGACGACCCGGAGCAAAATGCCTTTGGTGTTCGTGACGTAAACCTCGGCGAGGTCATGGACCGACGGCCGCTATTGGGATGGCTCGAAAGCGGTTTGAAGTGGATACTGCAGCTCTTTCAAAGCATTGTTGGGAACTGGGGTGTCGCGATTGTCATGCTCACGATCTTGGTAAAGGCGGCGCTGTTTCCCCTTACGCGGAAGAGCTACAAGTCGAACAGCAAGATGCAGGCGCTTGCGCCCAAAATCAAAGAGCTCAAAGAGAAACACAAGGACAATCCCCAAAAAGCCAATACCGAGACTGCGGCACTATACAAAAAGGAGGGTGTAAACCCACTCGGCGGCTGTTTGCCCCTGCTTCTCCAATTGCCGTTTTTCCTTGCGATGTTTGGCCTATTCAATAACCACTTCGACCTACGGGGAGCCGTGTTTATTTCGGGTTGGATTTCAGACCTGTCGGCGCCGGAGTCGATACTCAACTTCGGCTCGTTTACCGTGCCTATCCTCGGCTGGAACGATTTACGTCTGCTGCCGATCATCTACGTCGGTACGCAGATCATTACCAGTCGGCTGACGAGCAATCCAAACAGCAGCTCCGGCGGCAACATGAAGATCATGATGTACGCCCTGCCCGTGGTGTTCTTTTTTATCCTATACAACATGCCCTCCGGCCTGTTGGTGTACTGGATTACCACAAACCTGCTCACGGCGGGGCAGCAGTACTTTTATAATCGATACAAAAACAGGGGCGGCGGCGAACCGGTAAAACCAAAGGGCAAATAGCCGCGCCCCAACAATACAGAAGGCAAAGAGAGAACAGCACATGATCAAGGAATACGAGGGACGCACGGAAAAGGAAGCGATTGATGCGGCCGTTGAGGAGCTTGGCCTCGAGCGCGATGAATTTGATGTGGAGATTCTGGAGACCCAAAAGTCGGGTTTTTTGAATCTTCAAAAGAAGATTGTTATCCGTGTTCACACACACGATTCGGTCAATTTGGACCCGATTCCGGACCATAACACCGCCCAGGCCGCTCCTCGGGGCAACAGACAGCCACGGGGCGAAAAACCGCCTCGAGACAACAAGCCGCCACGGGACAACGGACCGCCGGTGGCTCACGAGCCCTTTACTCCGATAAACGCTGATCCGGAAAACGATTTCGAGCACGCGATTGTCGATTTTGTCGAAGGCGCGACCGAGCGTATGGGTTACCCGGCAAAGGCCGCGATTACGTTTCGAGACGAGGGGAAAATCGGCATCAACCTCGAATCCGAGCATTCCGGCATCCTCATCGGACGCCGGGGCAAAAATATCGATGCTCTGCAGCTTTTGGTAAACGTGGTTGCCTCTCGTCTTCACGAGGATTTGCGCGTGGTCCTCGATAGCGAGGATTACCGCAGTCGTCGTGAGGAGAGTCTTGTTCGTCTGGCCCAGAAGGTTGGTGATCAGGTGCAACGATCCAAGGGCTCGCAGCTCCTCGATCCAATGAATCCCTTCGAGCGCCGCCTTATCCACACAACGCTCAACTCCATAGAAAACATCGATACCAAGAGCGAAGGGGAAGGGCTTTACAAGCAGGTACGCGTCTACTATCGCGGTAATTAATCATACTTGTGGATAACCGGTGCATAAGTGCCGGAAGTTGCTGCAGCCACACGAATTGTGACCGATTGATTTTCTTTGCCGAGACGCCCCGGCGCCGCGATGTGTCAAAAAGACACCTTTATGCCAAAAACGAAGGCGCGGAGAGGACAAAGTGGCACATTTTCAGCGTTCCTGAGTTGAGTGTCTTATGTGTGTGATTACCGTTAATTGCGGACAAGTTGTGGATAAGTTATGGAAAACCGCCGAACCGCCCTATACGATAAGCATTTAGAGCGTCGCGCCAAGATTGTTCCCTTTGCCTCATGGGACATGCCGCTGAACTACACAGCCGGAGCCGTCGCGGAACACCACGCGGTACGAAGATCCGCCGGCATGTTCGACACCTCCCACATGGGAAGGCTCTTTTTTCGCGGCAGAGATGCCGCCCGTGCCCTCGATAGCCTTATCAGCAGCAACATTCTCGATATGGCGCCCATGTCCGCTCAGTACGGGTTGCTCTGCCGGTCCGACGGCACGATTATCGACGACGTTTTTGTGTATCGCCTCGAACCGGGCCCGGAGTACAAGTGGATGGTGGTGGTAAACGCCGCGAATCACGAGCGCGACGTTGCCTGGATGCGCTCCCAAATCCCCGGCATAGACATCGACGACCGCACTCCCACCACTACGATGCTTGCGGTTCAGGGTCCCAAGGCCCTCGCCGTGCTGGAAGCGGCAGGCGATGTGGCAACCGCCGCCGCCGATCGTTTTGCCGCCGTCAGAACAACGGTCGGCGGGATCGACGTTTTGTCCGGCCGCACCGGATACACCGGGGAGGAGGGTGCGGAGCTCTACTGCGCCTCCGAGCACGGTCCCGCCGTCTGGGATGCGCTTTTTTCCTGTGCTGAAAAGGCGGGGATCGAGTTTTTACCCTGCGGTCTCGCCTCCCGAGACAGCCTGCGCTTTGAGGCGGGCTTTCCCCTCTACGGCCACGAGCTTACCGACACGACAACGCCCGTTGAAGCGCGCTTGACCTGGGCCTGCCACCTTGACAGACCTTTTGTCGGCTCAGAGGTCATCCAGGAGCTAAAGCGGGCCGGCCGCCCCACCCGCCTGGTCACCTTTACGATGATCGACAGGGCGGTACCCCGCCAGGGCTACACCGTGCACGCGACGGCCGCAAGCGACGCTTCTCGGGCCCCGTCGGCCGGGGACGGCGGCGCTGCCGACGGAGGGACCGCCGGCGACGTTATCGGCACGGTGGTTAGCGGAATGTATGCGCCCACAGTTGACGCCTACTGTGGGAACGCGTACGTTTTGAAAGAGTCGTCTCGCACCGGAACGCAGCTCCAGATCGACATTCGGACCAAGAGGCGTACCGCCGCGATTGTCAAACGACCCTTATATCTTCCGGTCTATCGACGCTGAGCAATTCACGCGTTATCCGCCGAGGTGGACCGGCATACAGGCCGATATGGGCCGACATCAAGGAGAAGCGTATGGAACTCAACGCCGATGTGAAATATCAGCAATCACACGAGTGGGCCCGCAGCGAGGGCGACATGGTCGTGGTGGGAATCTCCGATTACGCGCAAGACGAGCTCGGAGACATCGTCTTTGTCGAGCTCCCGGAGGTTGGCAAGTCCTTCAAAAAGGGCGAAGCCTTTGGTGTTGTTGAAAGCGTAAAGGCCGCGAGCGACGTCTACCTGCCCGTATCCGGCGAGGTTGCGGAGGTGAACAAGGCCCTCGAGGACAAGCCGGAGACGATCAACGACTCCCCGTACGGCGACGGCTGGATTCTCAAGGTCAAGCCTTCCGATACTAGTGAGCTCGACGGCTTGATGGACGCAAACGCCTACAAAGAGTTCACAGAAGGCCTCGAAGACTAGGCTTCCATGGCATACACAGCACAAACTCCCGCGGATAGAGAGGCGATGCTTCATGCAATCGGCGTCTCCTCCGTGGAGGAATTATTCACCGATATTCCCGAAACGTTTCGCTTTCCCGAGCTCGACCTACCGGAGGGAGTAAGCGAGTACGAGGCCACGCGGGAGCTCGATCGCTTGGCGCGACAAAATGCCCCTGCATCAATCGGCTTGGAGCGGACGTTTTTGGGCGCCGGGGCCTACCCACACTACGTGCCGGCGGTTGTAGACCATCTGTCGTCGCGCGGGGAGTTCGCAACATCATACACGCCGTATCAGGCCGAGGCGGCCCAGGGCACCCTGCAGTCGATTTTCGAGTACCAGTCGATGCTTGCACGCCTTATGGGCGTGGACGTGGTCAATGCAAGCCACTACGACGGTGCCGCCGCCGCCGCTGAGGCGGCGCTGATGGCCGTTCGCGTCACCCGCCGTAGTCGCGTCGTCGTCGCGGACACCCTCCATCCCCAGTATCGCGCCGTGGTTGCTACGTACCTCGATCCTATCGATGTGACGATGGAGACGGCTGCAACCGCCGCCGTACACGCCGCCGCCGGCGGCCGTCTCGACGCGCTGGAGCCACTCGCCGCCGCCTGCAGCGAGGACACGGCCTGCGTAATCGTGCAGAATCCCGACTTCCTCGGCCGCATCAGAGACCTCCGGCGTCTGGCGGAGAAGGTCCACGCCGCCGGCGCCCTCCTCGTCGTCTCGACCAATCCGATTGCCCTTGGCCTTTTCCCGTCCCCGGGTGACCACGGCGCCGATATCGTAACCGGAGAAGGCCAGCCCCTCGGCATTCCGCTGAGCTACGGTGGCCCCTACCTGGGTCTGTTTGGCTGCAAACAGGAGCTTCTGCGCCGAATGCCGGGCCGCCTGGTGGGTGAGACCGTCGACACCGACGGCAACCGGGGCTTTGTGCTTACCCTGAGCACACGCGAGCAGCATATCCGGCGTGGCCGTGCCACAAGCAACATCTGCACGAACCAGGGTCTTATGGCGCTTCGGGCGGCGATCTACCTTGCCGCCATGGGTCCCCAGGGGCTGGCGGATACCGCCCGGCTCTGCTACGACAACGCCCACTACGCCGCCTCACGAATCGACGGAATCGACGGTTACTCCGTCCACGCGGCCGAGCCCTTTTTTAACGAGTTTGTCGTCCGCTGCCCACGGCCCGGGGCGGAGGTTGTCGACGCTGTTGCGGCTCGCGGGGCTCTTGCGGGATACGACCTGGCCCAGGCCTATCCCGGCCGAGAGAACGACCTCCTTGTCTGTTGTACCGAGGTGCACACCAAAGACGACATCGACCGGCTTGTCACGATGCTCGAGGAGGTCGGACCGTGACGCCCACTCCACGAATACCCAAGCTTTTGTACGAAAAATCCGTGCCCGGGCGCCGTGCCGTACAAACACCACGTTCCACGGTGCCCCAGGCGCCTCTGCCCAAGGGGCTTGTCCGCTCCGAGCTTCCGGATCTGCCTGAATTAAGCGAGCTGGACGTGGTCAGGCACTTCACACAGCTGTCTCAGCTCAACTACGCCATCGACACACACTTCTATCCTCTGGGGTCGTGTACGATGAAGTACAACCCAAAGGCAAACGAGCGCATCGCCGCGATGCCCGGCTTTGCCGAGCACCACCCGGAGGCGCCCGAAAGCCTTTCGCAGGGCAGTATCGAGGTTATCTACCGCCTTCAGCAGGCCCTTGCGGAGATCGCGGGCTTTGCCGGATGCTCGCTCCAGCCCGCCGCCGGCGCCCAGGGTGAGCTTGCGGGTGTGCTGATGATTCGAGCCTACCATCGGTCTCGAGGAGACACGGAGCGCACCCGTATCCTGCTACCCGACAGCGCCCACGGCACCAATCCCGCCTCGGCGGTGATGGCCGGCTTCGAGGCGGTCGAGATCCCCTCGGACCGCCGTGGCAACGTCGACCTCGATGCTCTGCGCGCCGCCTGTGACTCACGCCTTGCGGGGCTTATGATTACCAATCCCAACACCCTCGGCTTGTTTGAAGAGCACATCACCGAAGTGATCGACGCCGTCCACGAGGCCGGCGGTCTGGTATACGGGGACGGCGCCAACATGAACGCCATTCTCGGTTCGGTGCGACCGGGCGACCTGGGCATCGACGTTATGCACTTTAACCTGCACAAGACCTTCTCCACCCCCCACGGGGGAGGCGGACCCGGCGCCGGACCGGTCGGCGTTAACAAGAAGCTGTTGCCGTTTAGACCCGGCCCCATTGTGGAGCTTTGTGACGGCCGCTATCGATTTGTGATGCCCGAACAATCCATTGGGCGCCTCAAGTCCTTCGCCGGCAACTTCGGCATGCTTGTTCGAGCGTTTGCCTACATTCGTATTCACGGGGCATCGGGCCTGGCCGAGCTCGGCAAAACCGCGGTCCTAAACGCCAACTACCTCCGTGTGCTGGTGCAGGAGGTGTTCCCCCCCAAGTTCCAGCGGACCTGTATGCACGAGTTTGTCAGTCGCGGTGACGTCGTGCCCGGCGTTGCTACCATGGATATCGCCAAGCGTCTTTTGGACTACGGCTTCCACGCTCCGACCGTCTACTTCCCGCTGATCGTAAAAGAGGCTCTTATGATCGAGCCCACCGAGAGCGAGAGCCGCGAGACCCTCGAAGCTTTTGCGGCGGCCCTGCTGGAGGTAGCTCGTGAAGCGGCGGATAATCCGGACCTGCTGCACCATGCCCCGCATACAATGCCTCTGAAGCGGCTCGATGAAGTAAAGGCCGCCAAGGAGCTGCGGCTTGTCGCGAGCGATTCGAAGCGCATAAACTGTCACGAACCTTGATGCGCCAAGACTGAAGCAAAAGCGGATTTTCGCGA
>CAZFLD010000063.1:0-25292 GCA_964519835.1 uncultured Spirochaetales bacterium | reverse complement strand
ATCAAAGTGTTCACGTAGACCGATAGGAGGTGTAGTATGAAACTAGGTAGTTCTGCAACAACCAGAAACCATTACGGTCCCACCCCAGACCTTTGAGAATCCGGCGCTCACGATTGCAGAACACATACAGCGCTCCGCACAGCGGGTCGCGTGCCATTTGCTCGGCCACCATGATCGAAAGCCCGTTGATGGCCTTGCGCATGTCGGTCGCGCCTGGGCGCACGTAGCCCCCCACTCGCGAAAGGTCGCGACCAATCATAGTGACGCCGCTGCACGGAGCACGTCGCCGATCACCGTCTCGTCAGCCGGGAGATCGAATTCAACGACAACGTCTCCACCAAGCCGGATTCCCACCATCGTTGTTCGGTTGAACTCGACGCTACCGACAGGAACCATCGGCAACAAGCTGTTCTCCGCAATCCCTTCTGCTGAGGTTTTCTCTAGCCAGTAACCAAAGGAACTCGCTGCGACACCCCGTGACTCGCAGAACGCTTTCCGGCTCATGCCGCTGTCTCGAAACTCCCGGCACATCTCGCGCCATCGGATCTCACGCTGTGATTGACTCATACTCCGACCTCCATGAAGGTGGAAGTACGAGTTACACGCCCCTCACGGAACAGGTGGGGTTGTTTTGGCGCTTACGAACGAGCGCCCGTCCGTCCGCCATTCCAAATCCCCCGAGGTCCCGAAAGCTGTGGAGGCGCGCGGAAATCACACCGAAATCAGCTCGCTGGGAGCGCATAGGTATAACGGCGTGTCACCGCGCCCTGATTGGTTACCGTAACGACGGTGAACCCTGGGTTGGGCGAAACGCTGTGTCCGTTCAGTTGGTCGAGTTCCGGCCACAGGTTCGCTTGGACTTGAGGACCCTGAACCGTGGAATAGTGCACTCCGTCACGAAGGAAGTCCAGACCCTGATGGATGTGTCCGGAGTAGACACCGCGAACACGATCGCGAGCACCGGCAAGGATAGCGTGGAAACCGTCCGGATTCTTCATACCGACGAAATCCATAAAAGGGATGCCGTAACGCACCGGAGGATGATGAATCGCGACAATAAACGGCCGAACGGTGGATGCGATGGTCTTTTCAATCCACGCAAGTTGAGTGTCGCTCAATGCACCTCCGTGGTCGACGCCGTGTGTGGCGCTATCGATGCATATCACGTCCAGCCCATTAATCGAAAAGCTGTAGTCATAGGTTTCGTCTCCTTGTTCGCCAAAGGCACGCCGAACACCGTCGAGACGATCGTGATTGCCGGGAATCGTGTAAACCGGCGCCCGGAGTTCCAGGAGCAACTCGGACGCGGCATCGTATTCTTCCGCTCCCGTTGGATCGGTCATGATGTCACCCGTATGCAGCACAAAATCGACATCGAAAGGCAGATCATTGATCTCTCGAACCATAGTTTTGGTGGCGACCGAAGCGGGAACCGCAGGAGCTGGGTGCATCTCCTCAACTCCACGCAGCTGCTTGAAGAACTCTATGAGCCTTGGCGAGTACGCATCAGGATTGTGGCGCGGCTCATCGTTTGGTGTGATATGCGTATCACTGATGTGAACGAAACGAATCAAATTGTCACTCATTAGTCTTTCCTGGCATTAGTCTTTCCTGGTTTAGTGCAGTCCCGAACGAACAAAGGCATCGACTACGCGGGACCGGAATGCGAAATAGAACGCAAGAATCGGGGCGATGGATATGCATGCAGCCGCCATGAGTGGACCCCACGCATTTCCCTCCTGTGTCAAAAAAGCTTGTAGACCAACTTGCATGACCGAGTTCTCCATGCGCCGCATGACAAGGACCGGCCAGAAGTAATCATTCCACGCTCCTACGAAGAGGAGAATCGTGAGAGCAGAGAGTATGGCTGTGAGATTGGGTACGATTATTCGCCACAATAGCGTCCAGTCTCGAGCACCATCGATCTTAGCGCTGTCGATGATGGCCTTCGGGAAGCCACGAATGTTTTGGAACAGCAAGAATACGGCGAATGGCGAGACAACATGCGGTACCACGAGCGCCAGCTGAGTGTTCAACCAGCCAAGTTGCGATAACAGAACGTAGTTGGGTATCATCGTAACTTGCTGCGGAACAAGCCAGGTGAACACGAACAGCGAAAAGAGCAGGTATTTTCCGCGGAACTCCCAACGCACAAAGGCAAACCCGGCGAGAAGCGCGGTAATCAACTGGAACAGCGTTCGGAGTCCGGCCATGAGAAATGTGTTGAAGAAAAGTCGGATGATTGGTATCGCGGTGAGCGCTTCAGCGAAATTCTCGAGAGTTGGACGAACCGGGAAAGGGACTCCGGAGTAGATCTCAGCAGCGTCCCGTAGCGAAGTGAGCAAAAGCCAGTAGAGCGGGAAAGCCACGAGGAGTGTCAGGGCTCCCAAAAGGACATGGCTCAGGGCTGACGCGCCCAGTCCCATTCTAATTGCAGATGTCGTAGATCGTTTCCTATTCTTCATAAAAGGCAAACCGATTCGAGAGTCGAAGAAATATCATCGCGACGATCGAAAAGACGACGAACAAGATCACTGCCGACGCTGAGCTCCATCCAATGTTGAATGATCTGAATCCGTAGACGAAAAGTAGGTGATATACGTTAGTGACGTGCATGTATGGAGCGTTTTGCGTGAGTACGTTTATGTGCACAAAGGTCCACTGAGAAGCGAAGAGTATCGTCAGGAGCGTCATAAAAATTATCGTGGGAGACACAAGCGGGAGCAGCACTCGTAACGACATCTGCCGATAGGTTGCCCCCTCGATAGCAGCAGCCTCAACATACGAGCGATCGACGTTCGTAAGTGCAGCCGAGAATATGAGGGTACTGAATCCGATAATCCCCCAACCGGCCATTCCCATGATTGTGTAGATCGCGTACGACTGTCCAAAGAAGCTCACCGGTTCACCGAATAGCGGCTCAAAGATAAACGTGTTCACGAAGCCTCCAAACGGAGACAGCAACCAACGCCAGAGAATAGTTATTACCACAGGTGCAATAATCACCGGCGTAAAGACCACCGTCTGATAGACTCGTTTTGCTTTTTTTGGAAGCCGATTGGTCTGCAGCGCAACTACAAGTGGGATGGCGATTGACATCGGCAGTATGCCCACGACGTATCCAACCGTATTTCTCACGGCAACGCCAAACTCAGGCAGAATGAGTATCTGTCGATAGTTTTCGAACGCTACAAAGGACTTCGGGCTGGTGGGAAGAAGATTCCACTGATAGAAACTGAGCTCGAGCACCTGAGCAAGGGGACGATAGATCCAAAGACCTATCGTCACCAGTGCCGGTAGAAGATAGAGATACGGGCGAAGCCTCCTATGAAAAGCCAACCGCCGGGAGGCGAGCCGATTCAGTTTGCCAATCCGCCTACTTATGATGCCCGAGGAGCGGTTGACAACTGTATTGCTCATTACTCTTTTCTCCTATCGTTACAGGAAGACCACGCGTCTTTTATTGCCTCGGCATCAGAGTCTGTGCACGATTCTGGGCCGCCTGCAGCGTGCCGGCAGGATCGGCGGAGGCGAATATCACTTGGTTCATCGCCTCTGAGATTATCTGCTCGATCTGCTGATAGTTGGGTCCCGGGTACGAGATCCAAGGATTCAGACGATCGAGTTGGGCCAGATTCGGTTCCACGAGCGGATTCTCTTCCACCCATCCAGCCAAGTACTCTGGATCGTCTACGATATCCGGTCTAAGCGGGAGATACCCGATCGTGCTCGCGATAATCGTGTACCCGCGCCTACTTGTCACAAACTTAATGAACTCCCAGGCGGCGCGTTGTTTGACCGGATCCGAGCCAAAAATGAATAGGCCACTACCGGAGTTTACCGGCACGGTGGGCCGGTTTCCGTACGAAGGCATGAACGTGGAACGTAGCTCCCATCCCCCGGCATCTGCAGCGCCAATCATCGCGTTCTGGTAGGCACTCGTGATGAGAAACATCCCAAGTCGACCGCTAAGGAAAAGCTGACCTGGGTCAACCTCGAGTTGATTGATATGGGCGCCACTCTCAACCATTTGCGCGATTCGCGCGATTGCCTCGACCGCCCGAGGTTCGCCGAACAAGAGCTCTGCGCGATCCTCCGACAGCATACGCCCACCGTTGCTCATCACCAAGCTCTGAGCCACCCAGCTAGGAGAGAAGAGCGCCACGCCGCCGGCATCAGTGTTAGCTACAATCCGCAGCGCGGCAGCCTCTACCTCATCCATCGTTCGCGGCGGGTTGTTAGGATCCAGCCCCGCCTGTTCGAAAAGCGTTGCGTTGTAATAGAGCACCGGCGTACTAAACGTGAACGACCCGCCGTACGTCTTCCCGTCAATCTGAGTGAGTGCCAACCCTCGAGGATGGAACCCTTCGGAGTATTCCACCCACTCGTCTCGAGGCACAATCTGCTCAAGTTGAACCGCATTCAGGTTATCGACGATAAACGACAAGTCGTTGAAGACCAGCTGTGCCACGTCCGGTGGACTACCGGCAACCGTATCTGCCTGTACGCGACTGAGAATCTCGGTCCATGGAATTCCAACGCCTTCGACGGAAACACTTGGATAAAGGGCTTCGAACTCTTCGATAAGCTGCTGAGTGCCGATGTCTCCAAGACTCGCGGTCCCAAGATTGTAGCTGTAGAAGGTAAGCTCGATTTCTTGATTTGTCGGGAGCTCTGTAAGGTATCCAGCATCCTGCGACGGCGCGGTCGTTTCGCTCCCGCCGGTCGCGAAGAGCACGGTTGCGGTTACAGTGAAAAGAATAAGCAACACTGTCCGGTTTGATCGTATCATCATCAATCCTCCTACATGTATATGCAAGTAACATGGAGGTGCTCTGTTACGGTACTGTTAGGACCATATGAGAAATGGGTTATCTCGTTGTGATCGCAGGACCCTCACCAAAGCGATAGACGGCCGAGCACGACTATTTCGTGCCCGACGACCGTGTGGTGAGCGTCATCCGCTCGACGGTTCAAGCCCAAGCGGTCGCATCCTGGGGCACAATCCGCGCGCCAGAGAAGCCCGATAGGGCTCGGCGGCGGCGGCCGAAAATCGCTCTTTTCCGGCTGTTGGAAATTGCACACTCGGCCGGTGAGCATTTCCTTCAGGCCTCGGTGTGGAACCGCATCCGGTACGAGTTGCCTCGGATGTTAATGCCATAATCGTCTCCCACCTGTGTCGGATTAGGTGACAGCTTCCTTGGTACCGCAGAACCCCCCTAACTTCAGAATATCTTGCAGCGAAAGATTCCTTAAAGTATAATATGGACAAAATGGAGTAAAAAGTGAAAACGGTTCACCAATGCTCCTCTTTCTAGAAGACCGCGTGAGGCTGACCAAATCCGGATCAACGGGCAGACAACTGCCCAGGGAATGGCTTTGCGGGATGGGAGAGCCAAGGATGCAGCGTGCGATGTAGAAAAGGTTTTGGTCTAGTACTCTTGATCAGTCTGGTTGCTGCGCCTCTCTTTTCCCAGAGCGCTCCTGTCGCGTCGTTAAAAGCTGTTGGTTCTACGACGATTCAGCCGGTCATCGAGGAAATCGCTGCGGGCTACCATGAGTTATCAGGGGTCACCGTTGAGGTTCTTGGCAGCGGTAGCGAAGAGGGGCTTGAAGCACTGCGGGCTGGAACGGCGAACATTGGCATGGTGAGCAGATCGTTGACCGCGGAAGAACGGGAGGAGTTTTCCTATACAACAATCGGGCACGACGGGTTGGCGATCATCGTTAACCGGGAAAACCCGCGAGAACACATTACCACTGCGGAGCTTCGTGAAATCTACACCGGACAAGTGCGAATCTGGGATGACGCCCCGCAGTGGGCCCAGGATATCGTCCTTGTCTCGAAGCAGGCTGGGCGGGGAACGCTGGCCGTATTTGAGGAGTACACCGGGCTGGTCAGCCCCGGCGGAGTCTCCGCGGGTACGGGAGATCGGCCGCTTATCTCGGGACATGCGTGGGAAGCGGGCTCCAATCTGGATTCCATCCTTTGGGTGGGGGGTATACCCGGAGCGATCGGTTTTGTTTCAATAGGACATGCTGACCAGTTTATCTCCATCGGACACCCGATCAAAAAACTGACCCTTGACGGCGTACCTGCTGACACGGATTCAATCCGGTCAGGCACCTATCCGATGGTCCGAGAGCTTAACCTCGTGTATCGCGATGGTGACGAGTCCGCACTGGCTATCGTTCGATACATGGTTTCCGAGTCGGCTCGTACGGCGATCAGCGCGCATGGCTACGTCCCGTCGGAGGTTAGATGAAGCGTCGGCAGACCTATCGAACTCTTTGGGTGCCGTTTCTCCTGGTCGCCCTGACCGGTGTGGCTGCAACCGGCCTTCTTACCTGGCAACAAGAGCAGCGGTTTGCGGAACACGATGAGTTGCAGATGCGCTCCGGGTACATCGCGCAAAGCGTTGAGCGTGTGATCGCCGATACGATGCAGGGGATCGTCACGGGGAACGACGAGAATCTTGTCAGAGCCGCCGGTCTTTCGATCTCTCTGGTTGAGTCAATGCACGAGATGGAGGATCGCTTCTGTCCATCCGGCTCCGCTGCCGACTGTGACGGCCGCCGAGTGTTATCCGGTGCGTACCGGGATCTATACCGCCACCTTGTAGAGGCCGTTGCGTTCTCCCGGGAGCACCGCCGGGGCGAAGCTGGCCGTGCGATGACTCGCGTCAGGGACTCGCAGGAGGTGATGCAGCGTGAGCTTGAGTCGATGGCCGCGCGTGTTGCGGAAATTGACGCGGCCGGCAGGACACGTACCAACACGCTGGTTAGTCTCACCGGGCTTTTGCTGGTGGCAGTGGCGTTACTCAACGCTTTGCTTGTTATTCCCGCACTGGTCATCCGACCAATGAGTCGTGTCACGGAGAAGGCGGAGTCGGCCGCGAGGGCGAAAAGTGAATTTCTCGCCAACATGAGTCACGATATCCGTACCCCCATGAACGCGGTCATTGGAATGACCGGACTTTTATTGGATACCGACCTGTCATCAACGCAACGTCATTATACCGAAGTTGTACGTAACAGCGGCGAGGCGCTGCTTGCACTCATCAATGACATCCTAGACTACTCTAAGATTGAGGCAAGACGCCTCGATTTGGAACTCGTCGACTTTGAGTTGGAGACCATGGTCGATGACCTTGCCACAAGTCTCGCTCTTCGGGCGGAAGAAAAGGGGATAGAGCTCCTCTATAGTGTAGACCCGGCGATACCGCGTCTGCTGCGTGGTGATCCCGGCCGTGTGCGGCAGGTGCTTATTAACCTGGTGGGGAACGCGATCAAATTCACCGCCGAAGGAGAGGTGGTTATCCGATTCATCCTCGATGAGGATTCCCTGGATACAGCCGACTCCAGTGAGTCGATTCGGCTGCGCTGCACTGTTCGTGATACCGGGACCGGTATTCCTGCGGACAAGCAAGAGATGGTGTTTGATTCATTCACCCAGGTTGATGCGTCTACAACTCGGCGGTACGGCGGGACGGGTCTCGGGCTCGCCATTTCGCGCCGGCTGGTCGAGCTGATGGGCGGAACAATCGGCGTTGAGAGCGAGGAAGGAAAGGGATCCGAGTTCTGGTTTACCGTGGAACTCGGCCGGCAGGAATCGCTGAGGAAGGCGGAGGAGCCGGCGTCTGTAGAGATACGGGGTCTGCACGTTCTGATCGTCGACGACAACGCAACCAACCGTGAGATCCTCCGAAAAACCCTCGCCTCGTGGCAGATGCGCCCCGCTGAGGCGGATAGTGGAGCGCAGGCGCTCGAGACCGTAAAACGCGCCCGTGAGGACCGAGATCCTTTTTGCCTTGTGATAATCGATATGCAGATGCCTGGGATGGACGGGGAAGAACTTGGACGGGCACTTCAAGAGGACAAGAGTTTTGCTGGAACATCTATGATCATGCTCACATCCATGGGCGCCTGGAGCGACAGGCAGCGACTTGCGGAAATCGGTTTTGCCGGATACCTGTACAAACCCACCCACACGCGTGATCTTCACAAGGCGATCTCGCGGGCCCTTGCTGGACAGGCGGATCGTGTACACCTTCTTCCCCTTGCTCCCGAGTCCCACACGTCCGGCAGTGCGGCGACCGGACACATGGCGGGTTTTATGGTCGAGCGCAATGCCCGGGTCTTGGTTGTTGAAGACAACGTTACCAATCAATTGGTCGCGCTGGGGATCCTCAAAAAGCTGGGGGTTCACGGTGACGCTGTTGCCAACGGCACGGAGGCACTCAAGGCGCTGGAAACCATCCCGTACGATCTCGTTCTGATGGATGTCCAAATGCCGGAAATGGACGGTCTCGAGGCGACCCGACTTATACGGTCCGGATTTGGAGTTCGCAATCCGGATATCCCAATTGTAGCAATGACCGGTCATGCGATGCAGGAGGATAAGGATCGCTGTCTCGCCATCGGTATGAACGACTACATGTCCAAACCGGTCCAGCTCAACGAGTTCATCCGGGTACTGGAGAAGTGGCTGCCGGTCGCCTCGTCTTCCGAAAGCAGCAGACCGACCGATCTCGAGGCTGTTCACGATCATGGCAATTCGCAAACCGTGTGGAACCGGGACGCAATGATGGAGCGTATGATGCATGACGAGGATCTGGCGCGGGAAATACTGCATGCTTTTCTCGAAGATGAGGAGCGTTTTCGCGGTGCCCTCGATAAGGCTCTCGAGACGGGTGATGTGCGCGCGATAGAGCGAGTCGCTCATTCGACGAAGGGAGCTGTGGCAACGTTCTGCGCGGGTGAGCTTGAGGCGCTAGCAGCACGGGCGGAGGCTGCAGCAAAACGAGGCGATCTAACAGAACTCCGACAGTTTCAAGAGCCGTGGCAAGTAGCGTTCGAGCGCCTGCTAAATGAAATACGACAGGATCGCCTGATTCGGGATGGGGAGTAGGAAGTCCGGATTGAACCGCCCACAGATCCGGACGAGCCCGATTACGGCATCCGGTTCCTCCAGTCGAAGGTTTGCATCAGACATAGATCAGACATAGATCAGACATAGAAATGATAGATTCTCGGTCGCTCAAGCAGACACGTGGGTATTCTGAGTATTCTGGCGATTCCTGCCACCGCGGGAGGGTTTGTAGCCTCGCGTCGGCGACCGTAGGTTCTCCAATGATCTCGCGCACGGCTCCATAACACGTCCTCATAGCTCCCGCTTCGCCCAGACCACCCTGGCAATCACCCCTGCAAACACCAGCGTCGCCATTGCGAGGAACAGGTAGCCGGCAATGCTCGGGAACAGCAAAAAGGCGGTGAAAAACGCCATCGTTTCCACGCCACCGATGATACCCTCGGGCATGGACACGCCGGTCATCTCACCACGGGCCTCGGCGCCGGCGTGGCGCTTTTCGAGAAGCGCCGAAAGGTACATCCACGAGGCGGCGTTGAGGTAGAAGGTGGCCAAAAGAACCGCCGCTTCGATCCAGATGCCCATCCGATAGGCTAATACGAGCGGGATAAGGGAGTAGATCACAAAGTCGGCAAGGATGTCGAAGTAGGCGCCAAAGTCGGTCTGCTCGTTGCGCAGGCGGGCCACCGTCCCGTCGAAGCCGTCTACAATTCGATTTAGTATCCACAAGACAACGGCCGGCACCCACAACCCGGCCAAGACCAGCGCCACGGCGCCGATGCCGATGACAAGCGCTATCGCCGTCAACGCGTTCGGAGTAACCGCCTTCGCGAGGCCACGGGCGGCAGGCACAAAAATCCGCTCTTTTAGCGGACGGAGCAATCGATCAAACATAAACCCTCGGTGGAGTCGGTCTCGACGACATCTACCTGCTTTTGTACAGTACAGCTGCGTCCGTGAGAAGACGCGGGAGGTCCTATGGCACGAAAGAAGGCAGAAACTACGCCGACCGCGTGGGTGGTGACCGTCGATATGGGCCTTGGCCATCAGCGGGCCACCTACCCCCTCCAACACATCGCCAAAGATTCCGTAATTACGGTGGGAAAAGACTCCGCGAGTTATCCGGACGAGCATCGACTCTGGACACGCCTCAACAAGAGCTACAATTGGGTCTCCCGGGTCCGGTCCGTGCCCCTTGTGGGCAAGCCGATTTTCGGCATGCTCGACACCTTGCAGAGCATCCCGCCCTTCTACCCCGTTACCGATAAATCGAAACCGACCTTTCAAGTACGGCTCCTCAAGCGATCGATACAACGCGGGCTCTGCCGCGGCCTGCTGGATCACACCGCCTCCTCGGACCTTCCTATCATCACCTCCCACCCATTCCCGGCCTTGGCTGCGGATCACGCGGGACGGGACAACGTGTACCTGATTGTGTGCGACGCCGAGATCAGCCGGGCATGGGTCGCCGAGCACCCGCAGGAAAGCAAAGTCGTCTATCTTGCGCCCTGCACCCGGTCGGTGCTCAGGCTTCAGGCTTACGGCGTGCCGCTCGAGCGCATTCACTTGACGGGTTTTCCCTTCCCACACGAAGTCCTCGGCGATCGATCCCTGGACATCCTCAGGGAGGATCTGGCCGACCGCCTGCATCACCTCGATCCCACGGATCGATTCAAACCTCTCCACGGCCACGGCGTGCGCGAGTTCCTGGGTCGGCGAACCAGCAAACAAAAGACCGAACGACCCCTCGCCATCACCTACGCAGTCGGTGGCGCCGGCGCCCAACGGGAATTCGGCGGCGACATCGCGGAGAGCCTCGCCGATCGCATCCGCTCAGGCGCGGTTCGCCTGAACCTTATTGCCGGCGTGCGACAAGACGTTTTTGATTACTTTGGCCAGGTGAAGAGCGCGATTGACCCCGACGGCGACAACATACGGATCGTGTATCGCGATACAAAAGAAGACTACTTTCGCCGGTTCTCGGAGACGATCCGCGAGACCGACGTCCTCTGGACCAAACCCAGCGAGCTATCGTTCTACGCCTCTCTCGGAATTCCGATTATCATGTCGCCGACCATCGGCGCACAAGAGGACTTCAATCGGAAGTGGTTGTTGGAGATTCAAGCGGGCATCGATCAAAACGACCCCAAGTACACTAACGAGTGGCTCTTCGATCTCCTCGGCGCGGGCCGCCTCGCAGAGTCCGCGTGGGATGGCTTCCTTAAAGGGCGCAAGCTCGGCACGTTTAAGATCGAGGACCTGATCGCCGGCCACCCCATCGATACCGACGACTCCTCACCGCTTACGCGCTAATCGCCGAGGCATCCACCCGAAAGACAACCACGGTGCACACGAATTTGCGAGAGAGGCCCCTGACCTATCCCGCCTTTCGGGCACGTTCCGAACTGGAGGGATGACTCACGGCTTGGGGGTCCCGTTCGTACACCTGCTCGGGCGACGACTCCGCGCCCGCGCCATTGACACTCCCCACGCCCCATGGCAATACTCAATTACGTCGTGAAGAAATACATCTTCGTTACCGGCGGCGTGTGTTCATCCCTTGGAAAAGGTATCGCAGCTGCTTCCATCGGCGCCCTCTTAGAGGGTCACGGGTTGTCCGTGCGAATGGCCAAGATCGATCCGTACATCAACGTCGACGCCGGGACGATGAGCCCGTACCAGCACGGCGAGGTGTATGTCACCGACGACGGCGCCGAAACCGACCTCGACCTCGGCAACTACGCCCGGTTTACCTCGTCGCCTCTTTCAAAGGCCAACTCAATCACCACCGGCCAGGTGTATCGCGAGGTGATCGAACGCGAGCGCGAGGGTCGCTACCTCGGCCGCACCGTCCAAGTCATTCCCCACATCACCGACCGCATCAAGCAGCGCGTGCTCAACGTGGGCGAACACGCCGATGTCGACGTAACAATCGTTGAAGTCGGCGGCACGGTTGGAGACATCGAATCCATCCCATTCCTCGAGGCCGCTCGCCAGATGATCCACGAAATGGGACACCGGAGCGTGATCTCCGTGCACCTCACGCTGATTCCCGAGGTCTCGAGCGGCGAGCTCAAAACAAAGCCGACGCAGCACTCGGTCAAGGAGATGCGGGAGATCGGCATCCAGCCGGATATTTTGCTCTGCCGCGCGCCGCGCCCCCTCGACGACGACTTGCGGCGCAAAATCGCCCTCTTTACCAACGTCGAATACGAGGCGGTTATCTCAGCATACGACGTCCCTCGGATGTTGTACGAGATCCCACTAATCTTCCACGACCAAAAACTCGACGAAATCGTTTTGGAAAAGCTCGACTTGCCCGTGGGGACGATCGATGTATCTCCGTGGGAGCGAGTCGTGGACACATACGTCGGGGCGGACAAGACAGTTCGTATCGCCGTAGTCGGCAAGTACATCGACCTCGCCGATAGCTACAAGTCGGTGGACGAGGCGCTTGTTCATGGTGGAATCGAAAACCAAGTCAAAGTCGACTTGGTCAAGCTCGACTCCGAAAAGATGGAGAAAGATACGTCACTGTTCAAGACCCTCGAAACAGTCGACGGAGTCCTCGTGCCGGGAGGCTTTGGTAGCCGCGGGATCGGCGGGATGATCGCGGCTGCGCGCTTTGCGCGCGAAACACGGCTGCCGTACTTTGGCATCTGCCTAGGCCTCCAGGTCATGGTCATCGACTACGCACGGTCGCTCCTGGGGTTGGAGGATGCCGACAGCACCGAGTTCAACCCGGAGTGCACGGACCCCGTTGTCAGCCTGCTCGAGGAACAGATCGACATAAAAAACTACGGCGGCACCATGCGCTTGGGCGCCGGCGAGACCCACCTCTTCGAGCACACACAGATCTACCAAGCGTACCGCACGTCTACGATAGTCGAGCGCCACCGCCACCGCTACGAGGTCTCCAACGCTTACCGGCAGCGGCTCGTAGATGCGGGGCTGATTGTGGCGGGAGTGACGCCGGATAAGAGCCTTGTGGAGTCGATTCAGTGGCCCGACCACCCGTGGGGCGTCGGTGTGCAGTTTCACCCTGAGTTCGGTTCCAAGCCGACCAATGCGCATCCGCTCTTCGCGGCGTTTATCCGCGCGGCATGCACGGCCCCACGGCAAGTAGAGGTGGCCGCTGCTGCGCGGGAGCAAGCGTGAAGACAAATAGACCGGCAACCGCGTGCAATCGCGCCGTCGCACATAAAGACCAACAAAGGGGTCCTACCGCGTTCCCGGCATTGATCCTTGCCACCATCCTGCTTTTCACCGTTACCTGCAGTCTCGACTACGGGCAGGCCGAAGTTGTGGAAGAGCTGAGCGAGGAGATTCCGGACACGATTATTTATGAGTTCACACACACCGTCGTGCGGGACGGTCGTCCGGTATTGATTGTGGAGGCCGCCGAGTCGCAGACCTTCAGCCGCCGTGATACACAGCTCCTCTCGGGTATCGCTTTTCGAGAGCTTGATCGCTCGGGCGATCTTGTGACCTCGGGCACCGCGAACAACGCGGTATACGACACCGCTACCCAAGACGTAGAGATCACCGGCAATGTACTGTTCTTCTCCGCGGAGGAGGAGGCAACGTTAACGGCTGATTCGCTGTTCTGGGACGATGAGAACAGAATGCTCCGCGCCGAGCCTGAGGACAGCGTGCGAGTCGCGACCGAAGAGGGCACCAACATCGAGGGGCGTGGCTTTGAAGTAGATATGCAGTTCCGAACAATGACGTACGAGCGCGGAGTTCGGGGCAGGATCATTCTCGATGGGGAGTAAGCGAGTCCCCCGGGGTGGCGTGCACGGGTGCGTCGCCGGCGTTTCGAACCGGCACCACCTCGCGCGCTGTATCGTGGCGGCGGTGTTGCTGCTCGTCTCCGTTATTGCAACCTCCCCGCTGTTCGCATTTGAGGGCGAGTTTTCCGGAGACGATATGGACGTCGTTCTGGCAACCGGACGCGAGCGGGTCCTACTCACCGGAAACGCCTACTTTCGCACCGAGTCCACGACGATTACCGCCGACACGATCGAGCTCTATGGCGACGATTACCGTTACGCCCGCGGCGAGGGATCGGTCCATGTGGTGGACGACGAACTGAATTTGATCATCACCTGCGACAGTTTTTTCTACGATCGTATTGCGGAGTACACCCAAGCCGAAGGCAATGCCGTTATGGAGGACTTGGACAACGAGGTCGTCGTCAAGGGCGGTCTCCTGGAGAACAGAAACGAGGAGGATCTGACGCTGATCTTCACACGCGTGCGCATCTTTCAGGGAACCGACCTCACGACCTGGAGCGAGTTTGCACGGTACCGTCGCGACACCAACGTTCTCGAGCTCTCGGGCCTGCCCCGCGTGATTCGAGACAACGACGAGTTTCGCGCAAACCGTATTGTCATCAACCTGGATACCGACGAGATAACACTGCAGGGCGAAGTCCAGGGCGTGTTTACCAGCACGGACGACGAGGAAGCGGCGCCCGCGGAGGCTCCTGCCTCCGAGGCGCCGGTGGATGACCCGGCGGGAACAACCGGCGACGGAGGCACCGAGTGAGCACGGCCGCGCAAGGGACCGTAAAACGAGAGACCCTCGAGGTCTCCGAGCTCTCAAAAAACTTTGGAAAGAAAAAAGCCGTCAAAGGCGTCTCGTTCTCGATGCACGAGGGCGAGGTTGTGGGTTTCCTTGGACCGAACGGCGCCGGCAAGACGACGGTTTTCTACATGATTGCGGGCTTTATCCGGCCAAGCGCCGGCAGGATTATCCTGCGCGGCAAAAACATCAGTCGCAAGCCCATGTACAAGCGGGCGCGGGCCGGCATCTCCTACCTTCCACAAGAGGCGTCGGTCTTTCGCAAACTCACGGTCGAGCAGAACGTGTGGGCCATCTTGGAGACGCGCGGAGACCTCAAGCGCTCTCAAAAGCGCCACCGTCTTGAAGAGCTGCTTTCGGAGCTCGGCATCTCAGACCGCCGGAAGCAGCGCGCCTATACCCTCTCCGGCGGTGAGCGGCGCCGCACGGAAATCGCGCGGGCACTGGCAATCGAACCGTCCTTTTTGCTGCTCGATGAGCCATTTGCTGGAATCGATCCAATTGCGGTTTATGAGATCAAGACGATCATCGAGCGCCTGTCCAAAAACGGCATCGGCGTTCTAATCACCGACCACAACGTTCGTGACACGCTCGAGATCACCGATCGCAGCTACATTATCAAAGATGGCGAAATCGTTGTGGCCGGCACGCGGGACGAAGTGATGCACAACGAGCTTGCCCGTCGGGTCTACCTCGGAGAGCGCTTCCGCCTCTAACGGCGAGTCCCCGGGCACGCGGGCGCGCGCCGTTGGTTCGCCGGGAATTGCCGGGCATCTCGGCCGCGCGTTGACAAAGCATCGGGGCTGATCCACTATTAACGCTGGAACGTGCAGTGCGGAGATCTGAGTGTTAAACCAAAAGACCTCGCTCTACCAGCAGCAACAGCTTCGAATGAATCCTCAGCTCTACCAGAGCATCCAGCTTATGGCGATGCCTATTCAAGAGTTAAAACTGCGGATTCAGCAGGAGCTCGAGGCAAATCCCGCGCTTGAGGTCGTGAGCGACGACTCAACACTATCTCTTGACGATGTATCAAAATCCGACAGCGACCGTGACGATTACGAGTACTTCGAAAACTCATCTGATCCCGGGTTCACAAGCGTCGTGGGGACGGATCCGGACGCGGCGGACAACAAGCGTCGCTTTATGGAGGGCGCCCTCTCGCGGCCGGAATCGCTTCATGAGCACCTGCTATGGCAGCTGCGTTTGCAGCCCATCTCTGAAGAAGCGTTTGCAATCGGCGAGGCACTTATCCAAAACCTCGACGAAAATGGGTTTCACCGCGAGCCGGTAGAGTCTTTTGTTCCGCCGGAGAGCATGGGTATTGCCGAACAGATGATCCACATGATCCAAGGCTTTGATCCCGTGGGTACATGTGTCTCGGACTACAACGAGTCGTTGCGTGTCCAGGCGGAGCTCCGTGAGGACGAGCCGCCCGGCACCGCGGAGATCATCGAGGAGTACCTCGACCTGCTTGACCGGGAACGGTTCGCGGAGATCGCTAAGAAGACAAGGCGCCCGGAGAAAGAAGTCATCGAAATCCTCGAGTTTATTCGCACACTTACTCCGTTCCCCGGCCGGCTCTACTCTGTTGATAAGCCCACGTACGTCATCCCGGACCTGATGGTCAAAAAAAAGGAAGGCGGCCACGTTATTATCATGAACGACGAGGAGATTCCGGTCCTCGACGTAAACGAGTTTTTTACCAGCGTCCAAGAGAAAGAACAAAAGGCACAAACCGACGTGCGGCGTTACGTTCGCGGCAAGATCAAGGACGCTAGATGGTTTATCCACAGCATCCATCAGCGCAACCAAACGCTCCTCAAGGTTGCCCGCGCAATCGTGGAATTCCAGCGGGACTTTTTCTACAAGGGGCCAAAGGCGCTTGTTCCGCTCACGCTCAAGGACATCGCCTCCGAGGTGGGCGTCCACGAGGCTACGGTCTCCCGCATCACAACCGGCAAGTACGTCCAGACCGAGTACGGAATCTTCGAGCTGAAGTACTTTTTTTCCAACTCGATTTCCGGCGCCGGAAGCACCGGCTCCAGATTTAGCAAGGAAGGTGTCAAGCAAGTGGTCAAGGAAATACTGGAGGCCGAGTCAAAGGAAAAACATCTCTCCGACCAGAAGATTGCCGACCTGCTTCGGAAGCGAGGAATAAACATCGCGCGACGAACCGTCGCGAAGTACCGGAACGAGCTCGACATAAGTTCGTCCTACGAGCGTCGGTGATCACAGAACCTACACCGAGGAGGTACCAATGGATGTAGACATCAAGGCGGTACACTTTGATCTCAAAGACGAGACAAAAGAGCTTATTCACGCCAAGCTCGAAAAGATTCAATTTGCGGCCGATCTTATCGTCGACGTCAACTTCACGTTAACAAAGGAAAAAACCCACTACTTCGCGGAGGTAACCATCAACTTTCGCGTTGGCCCCTCTGCTCACATCAAGGTTGAGTGCTTCGAGCTACACGAGGGCATAGATCGATTGTTTGACAAACTCGATCACAAAGTCATCAAGCGGAAAGAAAAGGTAAAAGATCACTGAAGCCCTTTACAGTCCTCGATCTCCTAGGCCTCGACCTAAAGCAACACAACGCCCTCGCCCTCCGTTGCATCGGTGGTCGCCCTGGTCTGGCAAATGAAATCCGCGTACAAGACCTCAACCGCCCGGGCCTGGCCCTGACCGGCTTTTTCGACAACTTCGGTCTGGATCGCATACAGATTTTCGGCCGCGGGGAGCACGCGTATCTCTTGAAACTCGAGCGTGAAGGTGTCCGCGACACAATCGAGACCTTTTTTCAGCGACCGATGCCCTGTGTCATCTTTACTCACGAGCTCGAACCGCCGTCCTACTTTTATGAAGCTGCGGAGGCGGCCTCCGTCCCGATGCTGCAGAGCGAGCTGCCAACGTCGGAGCTTGCCGCACGGCTTATCCGCGCGTTGTCGAACGTCTTCGCCCAAAAGGAAACGGTGCACGGGGTACTGGTGGAGGTGTACGGCATCGGCGTACTGATTACCGGCGACAGCGGCGTCGGCAAAAGCGAGACCGCGCTCGAGCTGATTGAGCGGGGTCACCGGCTTGTTGCGGACGATGTCGTGGAGGTTCGATGTGTGGCGGGCAATATTCTCCTCGGCCAGCCGTCGAACCAGGCCCTCGGCCACCACATGGAGATCCGAGGACTCGGCATTATCAATATCACTCACCTGTTTGGTGTAGGGGCGATCCGGGACTCAAAGCAAGTACAGCTGGTTGTCGAGCTCGAGCACTGGGATGCCTCCAAAGAGTACGACCGGATTGGCGCGGAAGACCACACGGTAGACTTGGTCGGCGTAAAGACGCCTCACATTCAAATGCCTGTTCGTCCCGGTCGAAACGTTCCGGTGCTTATCGAAACCGCGGCCATGAATGAGCGGCTCAAAAAGCTCGGGTACCATTCGGCGCGAGACTTTAATCAAAGTGTGTTGAAGTGGCTTGAAAGCGAGAATGCCCGAAAGCTATATTTCCACAATCGTGGCGAATCCGGTGCCGCGGAACACGGGGAGTAGCATGGTTCAAAAGGACGTCACCATCAAGAACCGCGCGGGCATCCATGCCCGGCCCGCCGCGCTTATCGTTCAAACTGCTACGAAGTTTTCCTGCAAAGTGTTCCTAAAAAAGGACGATGAAGAAATCAATGCCAAATCGATCATGGGAATCATAACCCTGGGCGCGGGCTATGATTCCATGGTGACAATCACCACCGAGGGTGAGGATGAAAACGAGGCGGCCGACGCACTGGCTCGGCTCTTCGAAAATCGGTTCGAAGAGGAGTAGCCTCCCGCTTCTCGCGGCTCTGCTTCTGGCTTTTAGCCTTGTGCCGCCCCAGCCGCTCACGGCGCAGTCGGTTGTTGTGGACGGCACTCGCCGCCCCGACGGCCTGCACCTGGATATCGAAGTTGTACAGTACGATGACTCGACGCTCATCCGGAACATTCAACAAGGATTTACTGCCGAAGTAGTCTACCTGATTCGGCTCTACGAGGCGGCGGAGGGCTTGGGAAGCCTGCTCGGCGACCGACTGGTCGTTGAATACGCCCCCACCCTCCGGGCACAACACGACTTATTCTACGACGCATATGTGATTCAGCGGAACAACGGTGTGCAACAAGTTGCCGAGACTTTGGACGAGCTACGCCGTGGGCTGTTCTCCCTGGACGGCTACTGGCTGCCCCTGGCGGACTTGAGCGACCCGGAGTCCGCCTACATCCGGGTAATTGTACGTGTTCGGGACTTTCGTCTTTCGGACTCTTTGGGGATAATCGGTATCGTGCTTCCCAACTACACACACACGCTTCCGGAAGCGCGGCTCGACCTTACGGCGGGGATCGACGGATGACACGGCGCAGCGGAGCCACTACAAGCGTCTCAGGACTGATCAGTGTTGTCTCACTGTACGTTGTATTGATTATTCTTGTCCTTGTCTTTTCCTCACGGGTCCTGCAGGATCTTACCTTCAGCCACCCTCTGTCGGTTGTCTTTATCGTCCTTCTGGCGATTGTATTTCCGCTTTTTTTGCTGGTAACAATAATCCTAAACGTCTACCGCCTGGCGCGGGATCGCGCTCGTCACAAGCCCGGTGCTACGTTCAAGACCAAGCTTCTTGTCTTTTTTGTCCTGTTGATTCTTCTTGCCGCCGTGCCGCAGGGTGTGCTCTCGGTGAATTTTATCAACACTGCGATGTTTACGTGGTTCAGCACGGAAACCGGGACCTCGTTGCGTGGAGCGATCGGCATCGCAATTGAATACATAAGCGACAAGGAGGAAAACCTCATTTCGTTCACCGCGTGGCGCCAGTTTCCGACCCTGATCGACGGCGCCCTGCGGCAACCAAATCTCATCTGGCTCAACACACTCAAACCGGTTAACCCGGAGCTTGATTCGTTCCAGGTGTTTACGGAGGACTACCAGGAGGTGGGGTTCTTTGGAGACCCGCTTTTGCAGCTCACGCCCAGCGAAGCTCGGGCCGCCGAAGTGGGCGTTGTTGCCCGTGGCCGTATCGCCGCACCGGATGGACGGTCGGTCGGAGCACTGCGCATAAAGGTAGCCGAGCGCACAACCGACGGGCCCGTTATCGCGTTTTTGGGTATCGAGCTTCCTCAGGGATTTACCGAGACGGCCGCGGGCATCCAAAGCAGCGCGGACACGTTTGGCCAGCTCGAAAACCTCCGGTCCTCATTTTTGTTGGCGATTGTCCTCTTTTACGGACTCTTCTCGATCCCCCTCTTCCTCTTGGCCATCCTGGTGAGCTTCCTGCTCAGTGACGAGATCATTCGGCCCCTGGCGCAATTAGAGGAGGCTACCCACAGGGTAGCGGAAGGGGACTTCTCTTTTCGTGTGTTGACCCGCAACCGGGACGACCTGAGTCACCTAGTGGGCTCGTTTAATCAAATGGTGTCCGAGCTCGAGCGCTCCCGCACAAAACTGCTTCAGACGGAAAAGGTTGCGGCGTGGCAGGAGATCGCGCAGCGGCTTGCCCACGAGATCAAAAATCCGCTGACCCCCATCCGTCTATCGGCGGAGCGGCTGCTTCACAAGTACAAAACCAACCCCAAAGACCTAAACCGGACGCTCGAGCCGGCGGTAGAATCCATTATCAGAGAGGTGGAGGGCCTTAACCGCCTCCTGACCGAATTTCGTAGCTTCAGCCGGCTCCCGGAGCCGCAGGTTCAGGTGGTGTCCGTGCGCCACCTCGTCGACGAGGTGGCAACGACCTACGGCGCCCACGATCACACCCACTTCGACGTTGACGGTATTGACAAAAGCCTACGGGCGCGAGTCGATCCTTCAATGATCAAGCAGATACTCGCCAATCTCTTTACCAACGCGGTCGAGGCGATGGGCGAAGGCGGCACGATTGTCGTGCGGGCGGATCTTGTTCGCAAGGGCAACCGCCCGTTCTCCCGGCTGCAAATTATTGACAACGGCCCCGGCATTGCACCGGCCTTCCAAAACCAGGTGTTTAACCCCTATTTTACCACTCGGGAGCACGGCACGGGGCTTGGGCTTGCGATAGTCGAGCGTATCGTCGCCGACCATAGAGGGCAGATTTGGTTCGAGACCGGAGCCGGAACGGGCACGACGTTTTTTGTGGATCTGCCGGCGGCTGAAGGGGACAACGAGGTTTCATGAGCAGTGTATTGGTTGTAGACGACGAGCCCGGGATCCGCGACGTCCTGTCCGGCATCCTTGGCGATGAGGGCTACGAGGTGGTCACGGCCGAAGACGGCATCGTCGCACTCGAAAAACTCAAGGTGGAACTCGTTGACGTGGTCTTTCTGGACATCTGGTTGCCCAATAGGGGCGGCATGGATGTGCTTGAGGAGATCAAGGCCAACTACCCGGACACAGTGGTGATTGTTATCTCGGGACACGGCAACATCGACATGGCGGTCAAGGCCGTCAAGATAGGGGCATTCGACTTCTTAGAAAAGCCGTTGAGCTTGGATCGTGTCCTTACGGCGGCTCGCAACGCCATAGAGCATCACAACCTTCGCGTGGAGAATCGCACTCTCAAGAACAGTCTGAGCGGGCAGAACGACATCATCGGTCGCAGTGAGGGTATCGCGCGGGTACGGACGCTTATCGACCAGAGTGCAAAGAGCGATGCGCGGATTCTTATCCTCGGTGAGAACGGCACCGGCAAAGAGCTGGTCGCACGGGAGATTCACCGGAAGAGCAGCCGGGCCGACGGCCCCTTCCAAGAGGTGAATTGCGCGGCAATTCCGGACTCACTCCTGGAGAGCGAGCTCTTTGGTCACGAGAAGGGGGCATTTACAAGCGCCCACGCCAAACGACGTGGCAAGTTCGAGGTAGCTCACACCGGGACCCTGTTTTTGGACGAGGTTGCCGACATGTCCCCCTCCGCCCAGGCCAAGGTACTGCGCGTCACTCAAGAGCTCAAGTTCGAGCGCGTCGGCGGCGAAGAGCAGCTGGATGTTGACGTAAGGCTGATAGCCGCAACCAACAAAAACATCCACCAGGAAATAAGCGAGGGACGGTTCCGCGAAGACCTCTACTATCGGCTTAATGTGATAACAATTCAGGTGCCGCCACTTCGCGATCGGCGGGACGACATACCGCTGCTGGTGGAATACTTCGCCGAGAGGCGGAAAGACGAGGCGCCGAAATCGTTTAGTCCCGACGCCATGGCCCGACTGATGGAGTTCGACTGGCCGGGAAACATCCGTGAATTGAAGAACTTTGTGGAACGGGTTACTATCATGGTCGAGGAGCCGGAGATATCCGCTGAAGCCGTAGAGCATCATCTCGGAGCGAGGGGAGATTCCGGTGCCGCCCCTGCGTTTGAGGAGTATGAGGGGATGGGCCTGAACGAAGCAAAGGACACCTTTGAGCGGGCGTTTCTAGTCCACAATCTCGAGCTAAACGGCTACAATATCTCCCGGACGGCGCAGGAGCTGGGTATTTACCCCAGCAATTTGCACGGAAAGATACGGAAGTTCGGTATCAACACAAAAAAATGAAGTCGATCACCAAGCGGCAATCAGAAGTTCTCGACTTGATAAAACGCTACTTGGAGCTCCATCGCTTCCCGCCGACGATCCGGGAGATCTCTGAACACTTCTCCATCTCCGTCAAAGGCGCCTACGACCACGTAAAGGCATTGGAAAAGAAGGGCTTTATCCGCTGTAACACAAATCGCTCCCGGGCAATCGAGGTTCTGGCCGGGCGGGAGGACGAGTCGATAGCCCGAGTGCCCTTGCTCGGCCACGTGGCGGCGGGTCGGCCGGTGTTTGCCGACGAGAACTACGAGGGCACGGTGCCGGTCCCACAGCAGGTTTTGGCCGGCGGCGCCCACTTCGCCCTCCAGGTGCGTGGCGACAGCATGACCGGCGCCGGAATCATGGACGGCGACATTGCCGTTATCCGGCAACAGCCGACCGCCAACAACGGCGACATTGTTGTCGCCCTTCTCGATGACTCTGTAACAATCAAGCGGTTTTACAAAGAGAAGAATCGGGTACGCCTCCAGGCCGAGAATCCCGAGTACCCTCCCCTCTACACCCAGGAACTACGCGTACTAGGCAAACTCGCCCACCTCGTACGGAACTATGAGTAACGCCTTCCTTCTCCTCGGTCCGGAAATTGGGGAGAAGGCCGAGTTTGTCGCGCGGATTCGAGCACGACTCGAGGAAGCCAACGGTCCGGCGGAGACCTCACGGCATTACGCCTTTGAAATGGACCTCGATAGCGTGGCCGCCGACCTTCGTACAGAATCGCTTTTCTCCTCCGCGCGACTTGTCCAGATACTCAACGTCGAGCAATTCTCGAAAAAAGACCAATTCGAGACGCTTGCACACATCGTTTTGTCGTCCGGTCCGAGCAAGGCGGTGGTCCTTATTTCCGACGAGGTCAGAGTAGACAAGCGCCTGGATGCGCTCGTCGCCGGCGACCAAAAACGCATCTTTTGGGAGCTATTCGAAGACAAAAAACAGCGTTGGGTAGCGTCGTACCTCAAGAAACTGGGCTACGGAATTGACGGCGAGGCTCTGGAGCTCTTTGTGGAGCTTGTTGCCGGCAACACTATCGAGATGGGTGCCGAGTGTGATCACTTGGTCACGATGTTGCCGGGCAAACGCGAAGTCACATCGGAGGATGTTGAGCGCTACATCTATCACAGCCGCGACGAGACGCTGTTTACCCTTTTCAACGCCCTCTTGTCCGGTGACGCGGCGCGGAGCCTTTCGATCTTGGCGAAACTTCACCTTTCCGGGGGCAGCCAATCCTCGTCATTAGGCTCGGGCCTGGTACGGCTCTTTACCGAGCTCCTCAACTTTCGTATGGCGGTCGACTCCGGGGTGGCGCCCGACACCTACTTCCGGCAAAACAAGATTCTAGGGAAGCGCCGTCGGTCGGACATGCAAAACGGAGCCCGTCGGTACTCCGCCGGTGATCTCCTTTCCATCTTGAGTGGACTTGCCGACTACGAAGAAACGGTGCGAAGTATCGGCTCCGGGCTTTCGTACTGTTTGCTGGAGCTTGTGATACTGGCAATTGCGCTCAAGGACCTTTCTCGTTTTAGAAAACACCAAACTGGGAGGCTTTTAGTATGAAACATGGCATCGCTACCGCAGGTATCGGATTGGCGGCCGGCTTGCTCGTGAGCTGTGCGGCGACAATGCCGGACAATATCGGCCCCTCCGGCGGCCGGTTGGCGCCCTGTCCGGAGTCGCCGAACTGTGTCTCCAGCTATGAGACGGACGCGGAACACGGCATTGACCCGCTCCAGTTTACCGGGTCCGTCGTCGAAGCCCGCTCCCGGCTAAAAGAAGTTGTGGCGGCAATGCCTCGAACCAGCTTGATAACCGAAGAGGACAACTACCTCCATTTCGAGTTCCGCTCGCGGGTCTTTCGCTTTGTTGACGACGTTGAGTTTTTGTTCGATCAAAACGGGACCATCAATCTCCGGTCCGCAAGCCGCGTCGGCCACTCGGATCTGGGCGTAAATCGAAACCGCGTCGAAGAGATTCGGGCGCATTTTGGCGACACGGAGGGTTAACAAGCCATGGAGGTCTTGATTGCGGATTCACTCGCGCCGAGCGCGGTACCAAACCTCGAGGCACTTGGGATAACTGTACGGGTGGATACGAGCCTCAAGGGAGACACGCTCGCCGAGGCGATTGGTGGCGCCGAGATACTCGTGGTGCGGTCCACAAAGGTGAACCGCACAATTATCGATGCCGCCCCCGAGTTGGCTTTGATCATTCGGGCGGGCGCCGGAGTCAACACCATCGACATGGAGGCGGCCGGCGACCGCGGCATTTACGTGGCCAACTGCCCCGGCAAAAACACAAAGGCGGTCGCAGAGTTGGCGCTTGGGCTGATCATCGCGACCGACCGTCGGATTGTGGATGCATCGGCGGACCTGCGGGCGGGCCGTTGGCGCAAAGGCGAGTACGGTAAGTCGCGCGGCCTTGCGGGAAGGACACTGGGAATTGTCGGGCTTGGCTCAATCGGCAGGGCCCTGGCGCAGCGCGCCCGCGGTTTGGAGATGGAGGTGGCCGCGTGGTCGCGGAGCCTCACGCCGCAAACGGCCGCGGCATTAGGCGTCCACTTCGCCGCCCAGCCGACCGAGCTCGCCACGATGTCCGACGTGGTATCGGTGCACCTTGCCGGCACCGAGCAGACAAAGCGATTCCTCGGCCGCGACTTTTTTGCGGCCATGCGCCCGGGCGGCATCTTCGTGAACACGGCGCGGGGCGACGTGGTCGATTCCGCCGCCATGTTCGAGGCGGCATCCACCAAGGGCATCAAGCTCGCGCTGGACGTGTACGACGATGAGCCGGCAAGCTCCGAGGCGGAGTTTGCCGTTCCCACGGCCGGTACCGTCGGCGCCCTGACACCACACATCGGCGCCTCCACCGACCAGAGCCGCGAAGCGGTCGCCGATGAGGTGGTCGCGATAGTGGAGTCGTTTATCCACAAGGGACACCCGGTCAATGCCGTGAACCTACGGGAGCGAACGCCGGCACGGCACATTTTGGTCGTCCGACACCACAACCGCGTCGGCGTTTTGGCGGGCGTCCTGCAAGCACTGCGTCAGGCGGGAATCAACATCGAAGAAATGGAGAACACAATTTTTGAGGGCGGCACGTCCGCGTCATGTATTCTCCGCCTCGACGACGAAGCCGATGAGGCCACACGACAATCAATCCGGGATCAGCCCGACGTGATCAGGCTGCTCACCCGCCGGGAAGAATAGGCGACGGCACGCGTTGGGGCCGGGCCATGCCCTACCAGCGGCGAAAGGCAATCCATGCGGGAATTGTGACA
>CAZFLD010000062.1:19051-25852 GCA_964519835.1 uncultured Spirochaetales bacterium | reverse complement strand
AAGCTCGGAACCAGGTTGGCGCTACCAACTTGGGCCTTAAGAGCCTCGAGGTCGGCGATTGCCTGATTGGCCTCTTCCATTGTCGGCATGGTCATCTCTTCGCTTTCTTCATCTTGTGCGAAAACGAAGGAGCCAATCATCAAAAACGCGAGCAGGAGAGCTAGTTTTCTCATTGGGTGTCCTCCTTGAAGATTTGGGGATGAAATCAACGATTCCATTTGAGTCCCCACTATTCCTAGGATTTTGCGCCAGTATAGCAACGGCCCTAGTGGGTGTCAAGCTTTTCAGAAGGGGCCAACAGGACAATAATCGCAAAAAACACCACGCATCGCCGACGATTTGGTATTATTAGCTGAATGTTCCGGTCGCGTTTCAAACGGATCTTGTGTAATCATGCGACGGATTTTCGGACGACGATCCATGAGCGAGGCAGAGTAAGGATATGGCACTAAACGCCTTGGCGCGAAAAGTGGCGGGCGACTGGTTTGAGGTGCGCGAAGCGTCCAAATCGCCGGACGACCTCGTCGGCGTGCTTCAACTATCATGGCCCGACATAAGCGAGATAACCGAAGCGCTCCGGGATTCCACCGAGGAAGGGACGCTCGAGTACAAGACCCACGCCCTTACTCCTATTCTTTCCCGGCTCGAAGAGGCCAGGTTCCGCAGTCTCGAGCATGAAGACCTTTCCCACATTGAGTCCGCGTTCTCTCGAATCATCATGGTTGCGCTTATCGAGCGACTTATATCCATCGGCACCATCGAGGCAAAGGATATTCGTGCCGACGAGGCCCCGGTGGAGGATCAAACGACCGACGATATTAAAGAGATCATCTCCGAAATCCAATCCAGGGCTAAAGAGGAGTCCGGCTTCAAGGAGCGTCCGGAGGTCAAAAACATCCTGATGCAGGTGTCCAAGTACAAAAACGAGATGGAGACACTCCGAAAACTCACCCACAACGCGCCGCGGGACAAGGCCGCCCAGATAGTCAAGAACTCCCAGACAACCTTCGGGGAGATTTACGCAAGCATTCGGCGCAACTACCAGGCGATTGTCCGGGAGGATGTGGCCGCCGAGCCACGAGAGGTACGCAATCCGCTCCTCAAATACGATCTCAAGCCACTTGCCAAAGTCTACATGGACCAGGCCCAGCTTTTTCTGGAGTTTCGAAGCAGCGTTGCATTTGTGCGCACGGAGCAGTTCCGGCCGCGCGAGACCCTGGTGGACCTTTCGGACCGCGGAGATGAGCTGCGCAAAGCCATAAACCACGAGCGCGAGCGACTCGAGGCAGTTGCCGGGAAACAGGCCGCCCCCCTGACCAGACAGTTTGCTACTGCGTCGGCGCGGGCGCTCGAGCGACTTATTCCCGGCTAATCGGCCGGCGGGTCGCGCGGCCCATGGTGGCCTTATGCCGGCGTGAGAAAGTATTGCGGGCCGTTTCCGGCGATGGTACGCGGCGTTGATGAGTTGGGCCGGCTTTGAGGCCTGCAGCCTACAACAGATCCGTGCGGCCGAGCTGCTGTAGTTGCCCTACCAGCTCTTTGACCAGCTGACTTTTCCCTTTACGACAGACCAAAAGACGACCGGCCTGTTTTACGACAATGAGGTCTTCCACTCCGCAGAGGGCGACCGGAACATCGGCGAACACAAAGTTGTTGTCGGATTCCACGGCAAACACCTCGCCGGCACCCGGGAACCGGGCGGCCTCGTCCCAGCTTCCTACATCGCTCCAGACAAAATCGACCGGAAGCACGGCCGCTTTTGTTGTGCGCTCGAAAACCGCGTAATCAACCGAGATTCTTGCTACATCTCCATAGGCGGCCGCTAAGGCCTTATCATCGTCCACGTCGACGCGTTCAACTGCCCCGGCCACCTCGGGTGCGTGGGTTGCGAGCTCGGCCGAAAATAGCTCCGGCGTGAAGCAAAACATTCCCGAGTTCCACTTGAATCGGCCGGACGCCAGGTACTCTTCCGCGGTTGCTTGGTCCGGTTTCTCGCGAAAGGCCGCAACGTGGTAACCGCCGAGGGTGTTCTGTGCCCCACCAAGCGCGCCACCGGCGCCGGAGAGCGGCTCACCGACTTCTATGTAGCCAAAGCCCGTGTCGGGCCGGGTCGGTTGTATACCAAAGGTCACAAGTACCCCGGATTCCGCGAGCGTGGCGGCCTGATTCGCCGCATCGGCAAAGGCGGCGATGTCCGGAATAATGTGGTCGGCCGCCAAGACAAGGGCGGGTTCAGCGTTGTGGCCCTCCGCGTTGAGGAACTGGGCCGCCAATGCGATCGCCGGCGCGGTGTTTTTGGCTTCGGGCTCCGCGAGGATCCGGAGGCGAGCCGCAGTGGACGTGTCGAGGCCGCCGACAACGGTGCGGGTGTCGGGCACCTGCGATTTGTGGGTCACGATCAGGATCACGCCGGAAACGGCCGCGGCAGCGCGAAGGACCGTCTGCTCCAACAAAGATCGTTGCGTGCCGTCCGGAGCCTCGAACACCATAAACTGCTTTGGTCGGCTCTGCGTAGATGCCGGCCACAATCGCGTGCCGGAACCACCGGCCAGGATAATCGCGTTGCTCTGCATAAGCATAGAGTATAACAGGATCTGCTTGCTTTGCAGCTTGGTTCGAGCTAAGGTCGAAGGAACAAGGAGACAGCAATGGCCAGCGCATTTAACCTATCGGTGTACCCCTGGGTATACGAGGCTCACGCCATCCTTTTCGAAGGCGGCGTGCGGTGGGACGAGCACTTCGTCGAGAAGCCGCACAAATCGCCGGCCGAGGAAGCGGAAATGGACGCGGACCAACGGGCCCGACTCGTCAGCTCCCGCAATTCATTTCCGGAGCTCCCCCTGGTCAATTTCACCTCGCAGTACGGACTTGGTTGTTTCGAGGGGCTAAAAGCATTTCCACAGCAGGACGGGAGTCTCAAGCTATTTCGGCCGGACGAAAACGGGAAACGTATGCGGCGATCGATGGAAGGATTAATGATGCCGGGCTTTCCCGAGGACAGCTTTGTCGGGGCAAATGTCGAGATGATGCATCGCAACCGGGGTCTGGGATTCTACCCTCGCTACGACACGGGCTGGGAAGCAGATAACTTTCGCAACGCACACTCCGCCTACCTCAGGCCCTTTGCCTGGGCCGAGGGCGGCATCGGCCTTAATCTGTCGGTATCACCGTCGGTAGTGATTGTCGCAACCGAAGTCGGCTCGTACTTCGACCCCGACGCCTCCTGCAAGGCAATTACTACGGATAAGGTTCGCGCAACGCCGGGCGGTACCGGATGGATCAAGTGCACCGCCAACTATGTCATTCCTATACTCGAGAAGAAGAGAGTACAGCAGCACGGCTATATGGAGGCCATCTTCCTCGATTCGGTCGAACATCGATACGTGGAAGAGGGTTCATCCTGCAACATCTTTTTCTACTTGAGGGACGGAACTCTGGTAACTCCCGAGCTCGGTGACAGGGTGCTTCCAGGAATCAACCGAAAAAGCGTGCTGCAGCTTGCCCGGGACTTTGGCGTAACCACTCAGGAGCGGCCGATAACAATTGATGAGGCGATGAATGAGTCCGTAGAGGTCTTTGTGACGGGAACCGCGGCCGGCGTCTCGTATCTGGAATCGATCACCCACAACGACGTCACGATTCAATACAACGGCGGAAACATGGGTGAGCTCACCACACGCCTTTTGCACGAGCTCAAAGGTATTCAGTACGGCGTCGTGGAGGACCGGCATTCCTGGATGGTGCCCGTGCCGTAGTGACGGCTATTTGCGTGACGATAGCCTTCGACCAATCGACGGTTTTCTCGCCGGCGGCGCTCTTGTGATAAGACTGGTGACCTTACGGCATTATTGGTGAATCGAAGTCGAGGGGGAGCTGCAGATAGATCTGCGGAATAAAGTTCGGCTCCGGATAGAGGATAGCGCGCCGGTTTAGTGTCGCCAGGTTGACCGCATCGGAGGCAACAAAGGTCTGAGGGTCCCTCATGAGGTTCTCGAACAACTCTGAAGAGTCAAGAAGAGCAACAAGCGCGTCCGTCGCGGTTTCCTCGCTGCCGGTTTGCTGGGACAGGTAGTGGCGGGTAACGCCCAAGTTGTTTCTGACCCGAATCATGTACTGTATAAGATCGCGGTGGGCCGGGTCCTCGTTCGGAAGAAACTGGGCAATAGACCGGCGCCGTGCTTCGAGCTGGCCGAGTAGCTCTTCGTAGTACCCCTCAGCAATGCCATAGACCTCGCGGCGGAACTGTGTGTTGGCGGTTGCGTAGAGCAGGTTGGCGTTGTCGGAGTAGGAGCCGGCCGCCTGATCAAACTCTCGAATCGCGGTGTCGAGCGCATCCGGATTGTCGTCGCCGCGCCGGTATGCCAACACTCCCTGCTTGAAATCGAGCTCGCGCGTCGTGTAGCTCTCTTCTTCGGCACGCCTGTACGCCGCTTCGGCGGCCGCGTCCTCGCCGCTTTGGTAGTAGTAGATGTCGCCGAGCCGCGCATAGCTGCGGCCGAACTGTGGTGACGGTTCGGCGTAGCCCAGGGCCTCGGCGTTCTCGTACCGGGCTATTGCCTCTTGAAATGAGGATTCCGCCGCCAGGAATTCGGCTCGGTCGTACTCCACCTCGCCGCGGCGGATCAGGGCATCGACCTGCATCCGTATTTCGCGGGGGCTCAAGTCGTCTTTTGCGTCGAGCAGCGCCAGTGACTCGGTAAGCGCCTTGAGCTCCTCACTTGGATTCTCGAGGATTCGGAAATACCGCGCCAACTCGTAGTGGGTTCGCGGCTCCCGGAGGTCGGCTTCCAGGCTGCGCCTCAGCACTGCAAAGGCGTCGTCGACACGTTCCTGATCGATAAGCCATCCGGCAAGACGCGAGTACGTCTCCGGCTCGACGGGTAGATCCGGCGCGGCCTCGAAGTATTGATGGAGCCGCTGGAGCTCTTGATTGTTGCCGATGGCGAGAAAGTACCCCGTCATCCGGAACAAGAGCTCCGGCTCCTCGCCGAAAATCTCGATAAGCTGGGAATATAAACGGCGGGCGTCTTCGTAGCGAGCGGGATCGAGCTGCGCCCAGTCCATGTACATGTCGCCGAGCTCGATGCGGGCGTCATAGTCATCGTAGTTACGGGCAATCAACAGTTGCAGGTGGTCACGGGCATCTTCGTAATTGCCGGCAAGGCGCCACTCGAGGCGCGCCAAATCCAGACGTGCCCGTCGATCATTGGGATAGGATGCCAGAAGCGCTTCGTACTTGGTGCGGGCCTGATCGATCTCCTCGAGGTCGATGTAGGTCTCCGCATACTCGAAGTACCAGGCCGGCATCTGCCACGTCTCCACGGCCTCGTCAAAAAGCCTGTTACCCCGCGCGTAGTTCTCCACCATGACGTTTTCCAGTCCCTGGCGGTATAGGCTGGTCGCGCGGATAGGCCGATAGACAAGGTTGTAGCCCACTACGGCGAGCGCAACTACGCCCAACAGGACCAAAAAGGCAACACGGAGTACCGGTAGTATCTCTTCCCGAAAGCGATAGGCAAAGGTCCGCCGTTCTTCTTCAAAGGCAATACCGGACTTCTTTTCGTAGCCGCGGGGAATCCGCAAGCGCCGGCCGATGATCTTGCCCGCCTGATTGGCAACGTCGCGTGCCGCAGCGCCCGCGACCAAGAGCCCCACGAGCCTCTCGATGTCCTCGTTGCGTCCCTTCTGCTCCGAGATGATCTCTTCCACGGCGATCCTGACGTTTAGCGGCAGGGTGGAGAGCGTTCGTTTGAGTCGATCAAAATCGGCTTCGGAAAGCTGGACGTCCGGCTCTCCCGCTACCGAACCCGAGATCGGCGGGGCCTCCGCGGAGATACCGACGGCAGGGTTGAGGTCCTCCTCGGCGGCGTCTTCGAGCTGGTCCACCTCGTCGAGGACGCCGAACTCTTCGCCAAAATCCCCAAGAGAGAATTCGTCGACATCGAGGTCTCCTTCGTCGTCGATGTCGAGGGGTTCCTCGTCTTCGCCTTCGTCAAACGAGAACTCTTCGTCCCCGGAGCCGCCGCCCTCCTCGCCTAGATCCTCATCCGCCTCCTCGCCAAGTCCCTCATCAGGCTCCTCGTCCATCCTATCGTCGAGGGAGAACTCGTCGCTCTCATCGTCGAGGGTAAACTCATCCTCCTCGTCATCGATGGAAAAGCCCTCGTCCTCGTCGTCTAGTGAAAACTCGTCGCTTATCTGCGGTAGCCCCAGGCCCGCTTCGGTCCCTTCTTCCGCAGTTTCATCTGCTGTTTCATCTGCTGTTTCATCTGCGGCGGACTCGTCTGCAAATATATCGTCGAAGGCGAAAGCCTCCTCGTCGCCCTCTTCCTCCGGCGCCGGGGCGGCGTCCTCAGCAGTTTCAATTTCGGCATCCGCCTCGGCGTCGATGTCTATATCGAGGCCGGCGAACGCGTCGTCCGTGCCTGGCTCGACCGTTTCGTCGCCGAACACGTCTTCTTCACCAAAGGCGTCCTGATCAACAAAGGCGTCCTCGTCTCCAAACGCGTCGGCAGGCTCACCTTCCTCGTTGGTATCCGCTTCCCCGCCGGACTCCGCTCCGGCGGCGCCCGGTGGCTCCTCGGCCTCAGCGAGGTCGAACGGGTCGATGTCCGGTTCTTGGTCTTGTTCGTCCGGAGAGGTTGCAAAGATGTCTTCGTCGAGGAGCGAGTCCGCATCGAACTCCTCCTCGTCTACTTCTTCCGGTACTTCTTCCGTTGCTTCGTCTGGGGGTTCTTCTGGGGGTTCTTGCGCCGGCTCTGTCGGCGATGCTGCTTCGCTCTCCTCGTCGCTCTCCTCGTC
>CAZFLD010000062.1:0-18951 GCA_964519835.1 uncultured Spirochaetales bacterium | reverse complement strand
TCGCTCTCCTCGTCGCTCTCCTCGTCTAGGGGCGGGATGCTTACTTCTTCGTCGAAGTCGAAAATGTCCTCGAAGTCGTCTTCACCACCCTCCTGTTCGCCTGCTTCAGCGGGGGTCGCTTCGTCGGGCGCGGCCGCTTCGTCCGCCGCCGCCGACTCGGCCATCTGGGTGAGAAAATCGTCCCCGAGCCCGTCCTCGCCCGATTCCGCATCGACATCCTCGCCGGAACCGGTCTCCATCCCCGGCTCGGCACCTTCTCCGAGCTCATCCGCCGCAAAATCATCCGCTCCGAAATCGTCTCCGAGAAGATCACTGAGGTCCGGAGACTCTTCCTCCTGCGGAGGAACGGTGGGCTCGATCTCCTCGCCTCGCTCGCGGGCAATACGAGGTTCGTCGCCGAGTTGCGTAAGCGTTTTGTCAAACTGTTCGATTGCGTCTCGAGTCGGCATCGTCGCTTGCTACATTGTCGGTTTTTTGTGGTATTGCATCGAGATTTCGTACACAAAAGATTACCATTGGCCGAGTATAAGAACAGGCATGTGCACGATTTCCGCGAACGCCAAGAGCCACGCAGCTATTATTCTGGCTTTTTTCTTTGTTTTTGCGCCCGTCTTCGGCCAGGAACAGGCAGATTTTGATATCTCTGAACGCCTCATTCAACTGACCGAGGCCTCGGCGCCGGAAATTCTGTCCAACGAGACGGTGCTGTTTACGTACGTGTCCGACCCGACTCCGCGCTACGTAGCGGCGGCCTTTGCCCATGAAAACTACTCAACAATACATCTTTTCTCCAAAAACGCCAACGAGGTATTTATCCTCACCTATCCGATTCCGCCGACAAACGTTCTTCCGAGTGATCAGTTGACATATCGTCTTGTGGTCGACGGCTTATGGCAACCGGATCCACAAAACTCCCAGACCGTCCGGACTCCGGCAGGGCTCCGTCTCTCACAATTTGCCCTTGAACGGCCCGAGGCGCCCGCTATGTGGGGTGCGGTGGTGCGCGGACGCACCGTCACGTTTCGCCTGAGGATCACGGACTTGGGACTGCGAGAGGAGGCAAGGTCCGTGTACGTTGTGGGCAGCTTTAATAACTACGATCCCTACTTCGACCCCATGGAAGAGGTAGGCGACGGCATCTACGAGCGCACCGTGAGGGTGCCCCGAGGCGAGCACTTTTATTATTATGTAGTCGATGGAGCTGCCTACCGGGATCCACAGAGTGGTTCCGCGGTAGTCTTGAACAACGACGTCCCGGGAACACGCATATCGGTCGGCCGATAGAATCATACAAATACATCCTGTTTGACCTCGACAATACACTCTATCCGTCCTCGAGCGGGATGGAAGTAGAGATTGGACGTCGTATGACCTCCTTTGTCTGCGATCTCCTGCATGTCACTGAAAAGGAGGCGGTGGCGCTACGACGGGAAAACTTCCCGCGGTACGGCACCACCTTGAGCTGGCTGCGCGAGGCCCATGGATTTAGCAACATCGAGGCCTTTCTCGAGGCGACCCATCCGCCGGATCCCGGAGCATTCTTAGTCCGAGACGACCGCCTCATCGAGTTGTTGGACGACATAGACAGGCCGGCCGCCGTGCTGACCAATTCTCCACGCGAGCACGCTCGGCGTGTGTTGTCGGTTTTGGGCATCGACTCCAAATTCGAAGCGCTTTACGACATTCGCTACAACAAATTCAAGGGAAAGCCCAATCGCTCCGCCTACCTTCGCCCTTTGCAGGAGCTGAATTGGCCAATCGGCGAAGTCCTGTTCCTGGACGACGCGCCGACCTACGTGCAGGGCTTTGTCGAGTTGGGTGGAAACGGCGTCCTCGTGGACGAAACGGGAAAGTGGGCCGCCACGCACCCGGAGCTTACGACCATCCGGTCGGTCCACGATCTCAAAACGCTGCTCGAGGCATAAAAGGGGAGGCGGCCCCACAGGCGGGCGGCCCTCGCCCGTCGCCGCCGCGGCCAAGCCTAACGGGCTGAGTAATCATACACCACGGAACGTGCAAGCGGCACCACAACCACGTGCCGGTAGATCAAAAACGCATCCGCCCAGTTGGTGAACTCCTGCCACGTTGGTAACGCCGAGACGGCCGCGGCTCGGTACTGCCGGTCGTACTCGTCGTTGTGGAACTCGGCATCGTTACGGCCGCTGAAGCTCGTGAACGCAGCGTAAAAGGCGTCCGCTCCGCCGTGCCACCGAACACGCGCCACGTCGAAATCGCCCCTGCGGAGCGCGTATGCGTAGTCGGCAAACGGAAGACGAATAGCCTCCACATCGCCGAGGTTTCGCAACGCGTCGACCAGAACGTCGTCACTCGCAACGTCGGCAGCTTCACCGTATTCGGGAAGAAGAACCCGTAGCGCGCCCTCCCACGCGGTGCCGGTAGGCGCGGCACCAAACAAGCTCGTGACCTCGGATTGCTCGCAGGGCGTTGCCGGC
Organism: uncultured Spirochaetales bacterium; assembly: GCA_964519835.1. Taxonomy (GTDB): domain Bacteria; phylum Spirochaetota; class Spirochaetia; order DSM-27196; family CAZFLD01; genus CAZFLD01. The sequence continues at coordinate 16,498 of CAZFLD010000062.1, read as the reverse complement.
GTGGGCCAAGGCAAGAGCGTCGGGCGGCCACCGGCGGCTTCGCCTTGAAGCACGGGATCGAGAGCGTGGACAGCGGTTGCCGCAATGGCTCTACGGACGGTTGTATCGGCGGCAATTCCTTCACGGACGGAAAATAGCAACATCTCCATGACCGGAAGGCAACGCCGAGTCACCGCCAACCCCTCCGGAATGCCGGGGCCGGCGAGGCCCAGCACCTCCTCGACCTCCTGCCGTCCGGCCGTCTCGAGGGCCGCCGTTTGGTTCATAAACTCGATGCGCATCTGCTCCGTGGTCCGTACCGGCCGTTCGCGGTCGAATACGAGATCAAAATACTCGTTTTGCACAAGACTCAGGGACAGGAGTCCTTCGGAATAGGTTTGGAGCCACTCCTCGCCGGCCGGAACAAACGGTCCGCTTGTCGGAACTTCGGCGGCGGCCCACCATGGATCCCCGCCGTCGACGGCGCCTGTGCGCATATCAGCGACGTGGTGGAGCGGGACAGGAGCGAGAGACGGATGAGCAAGCACCTGTTCAGGACGGGGCACAGATACAAGGAAGTCAAACCGCAGTGTTTGTCGGTCCACGACCTCGATGCCGACGGCGTTGTCGTCTGCAAGACCCAGCGAGAACTCTCGCGCACCGGCCACAAACTCGGTGAGCAGGTACGTGTGGGGCGAGCCGGTTTCGGGTGCCAAGAATCGAAGGAGCGACTCACGAACCAGGCTCGCGGTGATTCGTGTTCCGTCGCTAAACGCGATGTCACGCAACACGAGCACGAGGCTTTTATTCTCCGGACCAAGACTCCAGTCCTCCCCGATTCCGGGCCCGTCGGTGCCGATGAGGGGCAAAAACAGCAACGCAGCACTTCGCAACTCACTCTTATTGCGGGCGTGGGCCGGATCGAGGGTAAATGCCGGGCGCGTTTCGACCCGTGTCGTCAGGGTTGGTGCCTCCCGACATGCCACCGTCATGACCAACACGAGGACAACAAGGAGCGCCGCCGGCAATGCGAGGCTGTTATTCATTCTTTTTAGTACGCAACCACTTTGGGAGATCGAGGCCGAGATCAACCGCCTGCGTTAAAAAGCCCTGTCGAGCAAAGGCCTCCTGGACTTCCACCGCCTTTCCCAAGAGCTCGATCGATGCGCCGACGACCCCACGTTCGGCGAGCTCCTCGAGGGCACACCGTAGCAGGACGTGCGCAAGACCGATCCCGCGGTACTCAGGACGGATATACAACTGTCGTATGATCGCACGCAAAGAGCGCTCACCGAAGTCGGCCCAGATAAACCCCGCGGACTCGCCCGCCGGCGTCATAATTCCGCGCACGTAAGACCCATTTCGGAGCGAAACACCGGTCCGCTTTGCACGGTAGTAATAGTCTCGCTCTTGTTCGTCGTCGAAATTCTCCTCGAAGGCGGACCGATCCATCTCTTCGAGTGTATCAAACAGGGAGCTATCGATGGGCTGGACGACAAAATCACTCAGGACCAAGGCCTCCGCCTCGAGCCCGTCGTCCTCGTCACTCAACTCGAGAGGCTCCAACCCACGGGCTTCCCGAATGTCGTTGTACCACTCCGCCACGAGTCGTCGCATTTGTTTTTCTTTGAAGGTGAACCAGAGACGCTCAATGTCCTGGCGTTCTTTAAGCGCGTCCTTGAATTGACGAAAGACGCCACGGCCGGATGCAAGGATGCTTCTGAGGCGCTCACGATAAATGGGATTGTGAAGACTGAGCACAAAACGCTCCATAAGATTGTACCCATCTACGCTGGTCCAGTCCGGGATTGCCTCGAGACTGTCGGAATCCATGTCGGCCCCATCGTCGGAGACCAACTCACCCGACTCCAGGTCGAGGTAAAAGTCGTGCTCCTGGTTTTCCATGCCGAAGATAATCTGGTCGACGAGCTCTCGCGTTAGTTCCACCATCCGGCTCATGCCCCGGAGAGAACGTCGGCAAGTTGGTCAATATCGACTCTGTTGGTCTCTCCGGTCCTGCGACAATATACCTCCACCCTGTGTTGCTTCAAGCATTCGGCAGATACAACAACCCGGTACGGGATACCGAGCAGAACCGCGTCTTTGAATTTACGACCGATGGATTCGTGCCGGTCGTCGAAAAGGAAACGAGCGGGCATGGTCTGGTAGATGGCTTCAACGGCGGCCTTGACCTTTGGTGAGTTTCCGATCGACATAAGGTACGCGTCGTAGGGCGACAGCCCCTTCGGCCAGCAGATCCCCTCTTCGTCCGAGTTTGCCTCGACAATCGCCGCCAGGAGCCTGCCGACCCCAATGCCGTAGCTGCCCATTTGGGGGTAGACGCGGCCTCCGCGGTCGACCTGGACGGAGAAGTCCATGCGCCGCGTGTAGTAGTCACCGAGGCGGAAGATATTTCCGAGCTCCATTACATGCAACTCAGACAAACGCGAGCCGCAATGGAAACACAGCGCCCCCGACGCGACACGGGTGATGTCGCCCACCTGGTCTGCGTCGTAGTCGCGCCCGAAGTTCCCGTTTAGAAAGTGAAAGCCGTCCTCGTTTGCCCCATACACAAGATTGGTGGAATCGGCGACCGTTTCATCGACAATGATCTTTACTCCGGCGTCGATGGCCAGTAGCTCACGATCAAGGCCCATCGGTGACGCGTACCCCGGTATCAGGCCGACCTCGTTTATTTCTTCTCGGGTTGCAAGCCGCAGAATAGGCTCGCCGACCAAGCGCCCCAGCTTTTCGACACTGACTTCTTGGTCCCCTCGGACGACCGCCATGACAAGCGACGAGAGGCCGGCGTACACCATGGACTTTGTGAGGCTCGGCTTGGGCTTGCCGAGAAAGGCCGCAAGGCGCTCCATTGTTTTGGTTCCGGGCGTCTCCACACGCTTGATCGGCAGTGGCCGACCAGGTGTTGTATCCTTGGCGGCGACGGCGACCTCCGTGTTTGCCCGGTATCCGCAGTATTTGCAAACGATCACCGTGTCGTCTCCGGATGGCCACGGCATCAGAAACTCGTACGACTTGTCACCGCCCATATAGCCCACCCCTGCCTCGGCGGCGACCACTTCCACACAACACCGGCGGAAGATACGCTCGTAGGCGTTGAACACTTTGGGCAGGAAGTTGTTGAGATCACTGAAGCTCACGTGGAAGGAGTAGGCGTCCTTCATGATAAACTCGCGAGTCCTGACCAACCCGAGGCGGACACGTTCTTCGTCACGAAATTTCGTCTGAAATTGGTACACAAAGACCGGCAACTCCCGATATGAGGACAAGCTGCTTCGAACCAACTCGACCACCGCTTCTTCGTGGGTCGGCGCCAGCACCAGTTCACGCCCAAACCGATCAGAAAACCGGATCATGTCCTCGTTTACCAGAAGAGACCGGCGGCTTTTTTTCCAGAGATCGTAGGGATTCACCAGCGGAACCTGAATCTCCTGAGCCCCGAGGGGAGCAAGCTCCTCCTTGATGATCCCCTCAATCCGTTGTACCACGGCCCAACCAAGCGGCAGATAGGAGTAGAGGCCCGATCCGAGTGAGCGCACATACCCCCCGCGCAGCAGGTATTGGTAGCTCCGGGAGCGCACCTCGTTGGGAATGTCGCGGATTGTTCTGGAGAACAGCCGGCTGTACCGCATGTGCAAATTGTAGGCCCACGAATTTGTGCGGTCAACTGATAGTGTCACAAGGCAGCGACCCATGGGGCGTGCTTGACATGGGCTCTGGCCAAAACCCATACTCGACAGTGTCATGGGGTCGTCTTGGTCGGCCCACCACACCAATCCAGACAAATGGGGAGAAACGTATGAGCGCCATCGAATATGTTGAGGGACGAGAGATTCTCGACTCCCGGGGAAATCCGACGGTCGAAGTCGACGTCGTGCTCGAGGACGGGTCCTTTGGGCGAGCCGCGGTTCCATCCGGAGCATCCACGGGCGAGCACGAAGCGGTTGAGCTTCGCGACGGTGACAAAGGTCGCTTTATGGGCAAGGGCGTCCTCAAGGCTCTCGAAAATGTGAACAGTGTCATCGCCTCCGAGATCGAGGGTCTCGACGCGTTGGATCAGGTCGACATCGATCGCACACTTATCGAGTTGGACGGCACCGAAAACAAGAGCAAGCTGGGCGCAAACGCCATTCTGGGCGTTTCAATGGCCGTGGCCCGCGCCGCCGCCGACTTCCTGGGCGTGCCGCTCTACAAGTACCTCGGCGCCTACCACGCGTGCACACTGCCGGTTCCAATGGCGAACATCATGAACGGCGGAGCCCACGCGGACAACTCCGTCGATTTTCAGGAGTTTATGGTGATGCCGGTGGGCGGCGAGAGCTTCAAAGAGGCACTGCGGATGATCACCGAGGTGTTTCACACGCTAAAGGGCATCCTCAAAGACAAGAGCTACAGCACGGCAGTCGGAGACGAGGGCGGTTTTGCGCCGAACCTCAAGTCGAACGAAGAGGCCGTCGAGCTTATCCTCGCAGCAATCGAAAAGTCCGGCTATACGGCGGGCGAGCAGCTCTACATCGCGCTCGACCCGGCAAGCAGCGAGTTCTTTGATAAAAAATCCGGTGCCTACGTGTTCAAAAAGAGCGACGGCCGCACGCTCAGCCCGGATGAAATGGCAGCCTACTGGTCCGACTGGGTCTCCAAGTACCCGATCATCAGCATCGAAGACGGCATGGCGGAAGACGACTGGACCGGTTGGAAAAAACTCACCGAGTCAATCGGTGACAAGGTTCAGCTTGTCGGCGATGACCTGTTTGTCACCAACACCACCCGCCTCTCACGCGGCATCAGTGAGGGTATCTGCAACTCGATTCTGATCAAGGTCAACCAGATCGGAACGCTGACCGAGACCTTCGAGGCCGTGGAGATGGCAAAACGCGCCGGTTATACGGCGATAGTCAGCCACCGTAGCGGCGAGACCGAAGACTCGTTTATAGCCGACTTGGTTGTTGCGTTGGAGACCGGACAGATCAAGACAGGCTCTCTGTCGCGGTCAGATCGACTTGCCAAGTACAATCAGCTCTTGAGGATCGAAGGGGAGTTGGAAGGCACGGCGCACTATCCGGGACGGGAAGCCTTTTACAACATCTTCAAATAGCGGTTATATAGCGACGCGAAATCGCTCCAGATCGCCGCGGGCCTGTGTTATACGCGAATCGACGTTTTCAACACGGGCACCGGGCGGTCCTTCTTTTAACCACTCTTCGAAACTCTTGAGCGCGGTCTCCGCCCCTTCGGCCACGACGGTGACACTTCCGTCGGGGTCGTTGCGAACCCAGCCGTCAAGGCCTAGAGTTCGCGCCTGACGCTGCGTCGAGTACCGAAAGCCGACACCCTGCACACGCCCCGTGATCCGCGTCTGAAGACGTTTCACACGTCTTCCCCGGCGCGGGACTCGAGCAAAGCGGAAATGCGTCTGTTTAGCTCCGTATAGTCGAAGGGTTTGTACACAACCTCAAATGGAATATCAAACTCCGGACGAAGATACGCGCTTGTGACAATGACCCGTACATCCGGACAGTACCGTTTCAAAAAGCGAATCCAGTAGTCGCCCCCGAACACTTCCATCCGAAAGTCCGTTACCACCACGTCTATGTGATAATCGAGGAGCAGCTTTATCGCTCCAACCCCGTCGGAAGCGACGTGCACTGTGTGTCCTTCGCCCGTGAGAAAGTCTCGAAGCGTAAGGCGAATCCCGTCCTCGTCCTCAACGACAAGAATCGTTCCCTCGGCATCGTTCATGTGCGCACTGCTCGGTCCTCGATAAGTCGGTCGATAAGCTCGGGCAGCTTCTCCAAATCCAGTGGTTTTGGCAGAAACGCGTCGGCGCCGTCGCGGAGGATTTCCGCTTCTTCCTCTGGATCGTTGAGGCCGGAAATCGAGACAACTATCGGGGCCGATAGGCCCGCATCTTCCTTGATGCGTCGACAGAGCGTGTGCCCGTCAACGCCGGGAAGGTCTATGTCGAGGAGTATTACTCCAGGTTTGTGCTCGGTAATTAGGCGCCCGGCTTCAAAGCCGTCGAAGGCCTGATACACGGTTAAGTTGGGATAGCGCTGACTGATAAAGGTGCGAATGAGGTGGTTAAGGTCTTGATCGTCATCAATAATAACCATTGTATCGATCTCGGATCGCTCATCCAAGATCCGCTTCAGTTCTTCCGGGACGCGCATCCCACGACCAGCCAAGAACTCGACGAGGTCTTCCGAGTACACACGGTATTGCCCGCCCGGAGTCGTGAAGGCCTTTAGGTAGCCGTTTTTGATCCAGTTGATGGCTGTCTGATTGACTACGCCACAGATGTTCGCAACCTCCAACGCGGAGAAGATCCGAACCTTTTTGTCGTTCTTTGCCATGGTACTCCCTCACCCAGCGGTGGAATAACGTGGAGTTATTTTACTATTTTATCCATAATGTCAACTCGTCGTCAATCACTAAAACTCTATTCTGAACAAAAACGAGTCTCGACGTATTCGCGAACCGCACGCGGCGGAAACCCGCGCGACAGCAGTCTTCGGGCCACCTTGGCGTAGTCCCCACGCAGCGAGTCGCCCACCTTCCGTAACCGCGCTTCCTCGTCCGCGGCGCCGTCTGCAAGGACCGCTTCTATCGCTCGCCGTGCCACCGGCGGCGATACTCCCCTGGCCACAAGACCGGCACTCAGCGCCGCGTTGGATGCGCTCTTTCGCGTGAGGGTCGACCGCAACCAGGATTCGGCAAACCGTGCGTCGTCGACGGTACCCTGCTCCTCCATCCCGTCAAGCACCGCGTTGGTAACGTCGAGGTCAAAACCGCGCTGCAGGAGTTTCCTCCTCAGGTCGCTCTTGCTGTTGGCGGCGCGAGCCAATAGCTCGGTCGCTTTGTAGCGGGCTCGTGCGAGATTCGCCCGTTCCTTGATAAGGACGTAATCGTCAAAGTGGAGATGCGGTCGGGCATCGACGGGAAACCTCCAATCGGACCGGAGGGCGTAAAAACAGAAACCGCCCTCGAGCTCGACGGTAAGGAGCTCGGGGACGGTTCGCTTCCGGAAAGGTTTGACCGCAACAACGGATTGTGGCCAATCTACCTCGGGATCGTTTGTTACTCTATCGCTTGGAAAACTGGAACTTGCGACGAGCGCCTCGCTGTCCGTACTTCTTTCGCTCGACCATACGCGGATCGCGTGTAAGGAACCCGTTTGCCTTGAGGACACTGTAATTCGCTTGATCGATAGAGGAGAGGGCACGAGCGAGGCCATGGCGAATGGCGCCGGCCTGACCGCTCAACCCGCCGCCGTTTACGGAAATAACCACATCGTACTTGCCAAGGGCGTCGGTAACCGTCAGCGACTGTTGCGCGATAACCACATGGTCTTTGCGACCGAAATAGCTTTCGATCGGACGCTTGTTTACGCTGATTTGGCCGTTTCCGTCTTTGAGGTAGACCCGGGCTACGGAGGTCTTCCGTCTGCCGGTACCGTACGCAACGTATCCGTTCACTTACTAACTCCTCGCTCTACGTCGATAATTCATAGCCGTTTGCTACTTGGCAGCCTTTTCCGGGCGACCGAATCGGGCCGTTGAAATTGGCTCCGGCTTCTGCGCCACGTGCGGATGGTTAGGCCCGGCGTACACCTTCAAGTTTGTAAAAAGCTTTCGACCCAACCGGTTTTTGGGAAGCATACCACGAATCGCATGCTCAACCGGGAAGGTCGGCTTACGGACAATGGTTTTCCGGAATCCTTCACTGGTGAGCCCACCCGGATAGCCTGAGTGCCGGTAGTACACCTTTTTGTCCGCCTTGTCACCCGCGAGAGCAACCTTGGCGGCGTTTACCACAATAACGTAGTCACCAACTTCCTGGTGCGGAGCATACACGGGCTTATGCTTGCCGCGAAGCAGAACGGCGGCCTTTGTGGCGACATCGCCGAGGATCTGGTCCTCGGCATCGATGACATACCACTTGCGGTCAATGTCGGATTGTTTTGCAAATATCGTTTTCATTTCAAACTCGCTAATTCACTCGAGGTAGACGAGAAAGCTAACGGCGAATCAAATCTATGTCAAGTAGCGATTTACTTGTCGCCGTTCTCTGCCGCTTCTTCCGCCTCTTCTTTCTTGGCCTCGATTCGGTCCTTGATGTCCGCAATGCCGATAAAAATGGCAATCAGACCGATAAGGAGCGCGATAATCGGCACCCCACCTTTGAGGAAGAGAACTACTTCGTCGAGCCACTGAAGCGAAAAAGACACAGGCAGTACCGAGTACACGGCAAAGAGCACAAAAATAATACCGACAATCAACGCAACCATATATCGTCCTCCGGCGGAATTACGTGTAGCCATAGCATATTAAAAATCCTCTTCCTGTCAACCTTGGCGCGATGGAGGCACGGTTGGCTATACGGCCGGGCGGTCCGAGCAACAAAAACGCGGTCCACACACGCGAAGTCACGCCGTATGCAGAAAATGTTGATGATTGGTGTCGGCATTAGTATTGTTGGATTGTGAAAGCGCACATCGATAAGGATGATTGCATCGGTTGCGGGGCCTGCGAACAAGCCGCGCCCGACCTCTTCCGAATGGGCGAGTATCACGCTTATCTCATTTCCGACGACATCGATCTTTCGCGCGAGGATGAGGTACGGGCAATTGCCGCCGACTGCCCAACCGGCGCACTTACGGTCAAAGCCCTAACCTATGCGTTTGCGAGCCAGCATCACGCCAAAAGCAACGATAAAAAAGATCATCGGCAGGTTGGCCACAACCAGGCGGATTACCGAAACGCCCTCAACAACCAGGGCTTCGACTCGGACGACGCCAAAGGCCTCTAGCGCCGACAGCACAGTCTCTCCGTAGCTAACGATAGTCCCGATCACCACAAACATCCACGCCACGTCCCGTGTCTTGGACCAGAGTATGATGGCGAAAAAGGTCGCGACCGCTCCGACGGCGAGCCGTGACAGAATCATCAGCCATTGTTCACTCATAGGCGTCCCCAGCATAGCCGTCGACAATAGAAGCGGCAACGTGGTCCGTCACGGCCACGGCCTTTTGTACCTCACCATCCGAGAGTACCGCCGGCACGACGGATGGACCGGGGTACCGGGGCGAAAGGACAATACCGGCGGCAAGGTAGGCGTCAAAGACGGTGTTGTAGGCCTGTCGCGAGCACCTCGCGAGAAGATAGGCGCCCCGGCGTTCCCACAGGTCGGGCGCGCGAAGCTCGGGGTCGAAGGCAATCGGTCGTTCGGTCGTATTGGCCAGGAATGCCAGTTGCCGACGCGCAGCCGCCAGCTGGGCGGGGCTCGGGCCGACGGGGTCGTCGACGCGGAAACAGGTAACTCCGAGTCCCAGATCCCCGACGGGCACCACAAAAACCCCAAACGGGCGCGATACTCCGGCGGCTTTCGAACCGACCGGGGCGAGGACCGTGGGGCCGATGTAGGGCCTAACGACGTAGGCCGAGTAGTCGCCGGCGGCGCGGGCGTTACGGGCGCCGGCGGGCGCATCGGCCGGGGCATCGGCGCCGACGCCGGTGGTGGCCGTGCCGAACGGAAGGACCGCAGGGGCGGAGGCAGCCTCCGGAGGCGCGGTGGGGTCCTCATTCCGGTCTGCCGGGTCATAAGCGACCGCCCGGACGCCCAAAGGCGGCCCCGGCGCACCTAACGCCCAGGCCGCCGGGTTCCCCATCGCGATCACGGTGGGAAGGTCCTTCGGTCTTTCACGCGGCCCGTGGACCTCCAAAAATCGGTCCGCCACGTGCGCCGTCGCCGCGCCGCCGGACACAGGGTAGCCGGCGGGCGCGCCACGGGACACGGCGTTTTTTATTGCTTGTTGCGCGCCCGGAATGTCATGGCCGAGCACTGAGGCTGCATTCAACAGCCACCAGTCTTGGAACCGTGCGCCTCCGGAAGCGTACAAGAAAAAACCGCGACACCGCCGCGTCGGCGGGATGCGCCGAAGCCGGGCAACGTCGTCTGCTCGGTAGCTCAGCCATCGGCCCTCTTCAGTCATCGACCGCAATCCGCTCGAGACGAGTGTACTTCGGCAAGAACTTCGCTGTGCGGCCCGACTCGAACTGCACCGCTACGATCAACTCAGAGTCTCGATACCAGGCCTGCGCGACAATACCCGGACCATACTGCTCGTGAAACACACCGGTGCCGGGAGGATAGGGATTATCCTCGGCGGGCGACGCGCCGGGCAATCCAAAGCCCCCTCCGGAAACATCCCCAAAGCCTCGGACCCACTCCACGAGATCGCGGGGTATCTCACCGAGGAACCGCGACGGCGAGAGCTCCATCAATCGCCCCCGGATTCGCCGATAGCGGCAACTGGTCAGGTGGAGCTCAGATCGAGCCCGCGTCACCGCCACATAGAAAAGGCGTCGCTCTTCCTCGACCTCCTCCGGATTCGCATCCCCGTCGCGTGGGAAAAGACCCTCTTCGAGCCCCGTGATGATAACACGATCGAACTCGAGCCCCTTGGTGTTGTGCATTGTGATCAAGGTAGCTGCATTGCCGGCTACGGGTTCGTTTTGTCGCGTCGCATCGAGCTCGACTGCATCCAAGAACTCCAGGAGACCCTCGCCGGAGGCGGGATACAGCGAAGCCGCGTTTACCAGCTCTTCGAGATTGGCCTCTTTTTGACTGCCCGCAATCTCATCACGTCCCTGGTGGAACTCGACTAGGCCGGAGGCTCGCAGAGCCTGTTCCACGACCACTCCCAGGTCCACCGCGAGTGGTCGTTCCATGCCGCCGGTCCGTTCCTCTCTTTTGGGAGCGGATGCGATGGTTTCACCAGCTCTAGGGGCGCCGTCGCGGGCGCTTGTTCCGGCGGCGCCCGAGCCGGACGCACCTATCTGATCCGCCGCCTCCAAGCCGAGGGCGAGCAAGTCTTCCAGCGACAGAAGGAACTCGGCGAGTCCCGCCTTCGCCTTTTTCCCGACCTCTGTGGCGCGACAGGCGGAAATCAGATCACCACCACGTCGAATAGCCTCGGCGACGATGAGGTGGACCGACTTTGCGCCAACGCCACGACTCGGCTTGTTTACTATCCGCCGAAACGCAACCTCGTCTCGTGGATTCGCCGAAAACTTGAGAAGGGCGATTGCGTCCTTGACTTCCTCCCGCGCATAGAACCGGAGCGTACCGACAATACGATAGGGGATGCCCATTCGCATAAACGTCGTCTCGAAAGCCCGGGACTGCGCGTTGGTACGATACAGGATAGCCGTTTCCTCGTCGGGACACCGACGGATGAGATCGACGCAGTAGTTGACCTCTTCGTCCGGACCGGAGAACGTTGCGATCTTTGGGATTGTGCCGCCAAGGCGGCGTGTCCACAGCGTTTTGCCGAGCCGGGATTCGTTTCGCTCAACCACGGCACCCGCAAGCTTCAAAATCGGTTCGGTGGAACGGTAGTTCTCCTCCAACCGGATGGTGGTGGTGTTTGGGAAGCTATCGGCGAAGGTCAAGATGTTCTGAATCTCCGCACCGCGGAACCGGTAGATGGACTGGTCGTCGTCGCCAACAACACAAACGTATGTGTCCGGTCCACACAACGCCTGGAGCAGCTGATACTGAGCCACATTCGAGTCCTGATACTCGTCCACGAGAATCACGGAAAATCGTGCGCGGAGGCGGGCGGCCACGTCGCTGTCTGTTTCGAGCAGCTCGCGCGAGCGAAGAATCAAGTCGCCAAAATCAACGTTCCCAATCTCGGCAAGACGCCGTTGATAGGCCCGGTACATTTCAACAAACTCCGGGTCCGGCGAGATCCGTGACAAATCGTCATTCGGGACGAGACCGTAGTCTTTGGCACGACTTATGAGGTGGGAAAACCGCGCCAAGTGGCTCCTATTGTACTGAGGATACATGGATCGGAGCAGGGTGACCGAATCGTCGTCGTCGTAGATTGTAAAGGTCGAGGAAAGCCCGATGCGCCTCCCGTTTCGGCGTAAAAGCCATGCGCCGAAACTGTGAAACGTCTTGATCATGGCGTCGGTCGCGCGGGGCTCCAGAAGGCAGGCCCTGCTCTTCATTTCCGCAGCGGCTTTGTTGGTGAAGGTCACCGCGAGGATCGAGCGCGGGTCAACGGCGCCGCCGGCGATCAAATGGGCAATCTTGACGACGATAACACGCGTCTTCCCGGAACCGGCGCCCGCGAGAATAAGGAGTGCACCTCCGGAATGTAGTACAGCCTCTCGCTGCGCGTCGTTTAGACCTTCGAGGTACTTCACATGACCTCCCAGGCCTCGAGGTCGATTCCGTTTCGCTTGTGGATGCGTGCACGAGCGAGGCTGCCAAGGCGTGAATCGCCCGGCTGCGTGGCGTGGTGCGAGTCTTCCGGCAAGCTCTCGCGACGCGTATTCGCGGACGTCACTTTGTCCGCGACGTTTTGGTTCGCGAGAGCCGGAGAGGCCGTCCGTCCGTGGAAGACGATACTCCCGTCCACCTCCGGCGCTTGCCCATAGCCCCGGCCAAGGTAGAGTCCCTGGTTCCCGTTACGTTCCTCCAACAGGACCCACTGCTCCGTGCCGACTTGGCGATCGAGCCGCGAGTGCGTGATGGGGAGTTGGACCTCTTCAAGGCTTCGACGTCGTCTTTCGGCGACCGCCTTCGGGACCTGAGAGCCCCGGTCGTAGGCCGGCGTTCCCTCCTCACGGGAGTAGGTAAACACCCCAACCCAGTCAAGGCGGAGGGCCTCCAACAACCGCGCCGTGGCAACCACGTCCTCCGGCTCTTCGCCGGGAAAGCCCACGATCAAGCTCGTTCGAATAACGGCGTTCGGGAGGACATCCCGAATCGTCCCAACGAGCCGCGCGTAAGAGTCAAAGCTGCCGCTCCGGCCCATAGACCTCAATACGCGGTCTGATCCGTGTTGCATCGGAATGTCGAAATAGCGGACAAGCCGCTCGTCGGCCTTGCAGAGCTGCAAGATTTCGCGGGGAAAGTGCTCCGGATAGACGTACAGGGGGCGAACGTAAAAGTCCCCCGGGATCGACAGAATCGACTTGAGCATGTCCACGGTCTCGGCATGGCCCCGATCGGTGCCGAATGCGCCAAGGTCTTGCGCCACGAGGTTGATCTCCCGGACGCCGCGTCCGACGAGGCCCTCCACCTCCCTCGTGACGGAATCGATGGACCTGCTCCTCAAGGGGCCGCGGATCTGGGGAATTGCGCAAAACGCACAGCGATTGTTGCAGCCTTCCCCGACTTTGACATATGCGGACCCGCGTGGCGAGAAGAGCTCCGGGCGGGATTCGTAGCGTGTGTAGTCGTAGGCGACGTCCGGCCCCGAGGACGGGGCGGGCGGCATCGACAAACGAGGCCCTTCGGTCTCCGCGCTCGTGGGCGTAGCGGCGGCAAGCTCGTCAAGCTCGTCAAGGGTGGCAACAATCGCCGCCGGATCACGGTTCCCCACAACGGCGGTAAGGTCGGGCATCTCATGGGCAACCGCCTCGCCGAATCGTTGGGCCATGCAGCCGGAAAAGACAAGAAGAGCACCGGGGTACCGGCGGCGAAGGTTCGTGGCGACCTCGACAGACTCGATAATGGCGGGCTCGATGAATCCACAACTGTTGACGATGATGACGTCCGCGTCGGCAGGGTCCTCCACTCGCACGCGATCGGTAGCAACAAGCGCGCCGACCATCAATTCTGCATCAACCAGGTTTTTGGCGCACCCGAGGTTCTCGATATAAAACCTCTGCTTTCGGCCGGCGGTCGCCTCGAACAACGTCACCTCAGTAGGCGGGATAGAGCACTAAGTCAGGGTCGCCGTCCTCATCGGTGCGACGGCCGACAACCCAGGACGCGGGAGACCCCGGTCGGCCGACTTCAACCCGCTCGCCCGCCACGGTCACGTCGACCGCGCCCGGGTCGGCAAAGGAAAGGTCCAAGCGAACGTTCGCGCTCACCTCGACCGAGGCATCTTCACCGTAGAATCCCTCGATCCAGTCGCCTTCGTCGGCGCGGGCGCGCACAAAGGTTGGCCGTGTCACGACGATTCGCGTGGCAAACTCCGCGTTGTCGAAGTCGGGACGTATCAGAATCGACCGCCGCTCGCGATCAGCCACGCCCGGCGAACCGAGTCCTTCGAACGTGGCGGTCTCGACGGTCTCCGCAGGCTCATCGATTTCCGCGATTGAGCGATCCAGCTGGACAACGGCGCGTCCCCCCGACACGGTTCCTACTGCGATGCGGAGGTCGGGATTCCCGTCGCCGGTAAGGTCGACCAGTCGCTCGTCTTGCGGCGCCATGGCAAACCGTTCCACCGGTGTCTCGAGGGTGACATCATCGTCGATCTGACGAAAGACGAGCAGCACCGTCGAGTCCCCCGTGGGAACCCGCACCGCCTCGCCAGGCCGAAAACTCGTCTCGAGGGATGTGCCGGTGAACTCATACTCCTGGACAATCGTTTCCTCCGGCTCTTCTTCGTCGCCGGCATTTGCAACCAGACGAGCAAAGAACCCGTTTGCAGCCAAAAAATAGATACCAACGCCGAGCCCCACCACAACGAGTATGGCAATGATCACCAACGCCGCCGGTCCGCGGTTGCGCTTGACGATAAGCTCGTCGAGCGGCGCCGGCTGCTCCTGAAGCTTGAGATTCTTGTACAGCGTTGCGACTTCTTTGGGGTCCAGTCCAAGGTATTCCGCGTAGGTCCTCAAGAAACCGAGCAGATAGGTCTCACCGGGGAACTGGTCAAAGTCCTCAGCTTCTATTGCATGGAGATAGCGCTTGGAGATGTGTGTGTCCCGAGCCGCTTGCTCTACTGTTACGTCAGAGGATTCGCGTGCGTTCTTGAGCTTCCAGCCAATCGACTCCATGTTTGTCCTGTGGCGACAAGAACCTACCCTTCGCCGCCGTAGAGAAAATCGCGAATGACGTTTGCCGAAGGGTCAGCCTCATAATCGAACTGGCCCTCCGGAATGTTTTGGTTGACCCGAATTGACGTGAAATCAAACACTATTTCCTCGCGCGAGACCGTCGTTCCGGCGATTCGTCGAATCAGAAGGTTCTCGTTCACGGCAATCTCCAGCTGCCTATACCCCTCCGCCGTCGAGCGCCACTGCAAAAGCAGCTTGACCACTTGTTCGTCCGAAGACTCGTCAAGATTAACGGGGCCCGGTCCGGTGGAAAAGGAAGGACTGTAGTTTCGCCTCAGTAGCGCCAAGCCTTCTTCGGAGGCCAAACCTGCGCCCGCCGCACCCGCGCCGGAGCTCTCAGCCCGCAGCTCCTGTTCGAGCACGACGTTGTAAAGCGGTATGTAGACCTGCAAGACCTCGCCGTCGGATACCATGACTTGGTTCTCGGGACTGTCGAACTCCACCATGATCTGGTTTGGTCTGCGGTAGTAAATGGTTCCCGACTGGACGTTGTCCCCACGGGTAATTGTTATGGAAGCGACGTAGTCCTCGATGTCCGCGTATCGCGCCGCGAGCTCGTCGAAAAAGTCCTCGACCGTGACGATGCTCCCGCCGCTGGAATCCTGAGACGGCACTTGCGGACCAACGACTAGAATAAGAAGTACAAAAAGAAGCGGCTTTACTAGATTCTGCATAGTCTTACGAGGGTCGACGATAAACCTGATGCAGTTATCTGTAGCCGCTGCGTGGTGGTTTGTCAAGTTGGCCTAGGTTAGGCCTCGAATCTCGTCCCGGATTTCGGCGGCGCGTTCGTAGTCTTCTTCCTGGATAGCCTCCGCCAGGGCGCGCTCCAAACGGGTCCGTGACCCCTCTTCGACCGTCTCATCGCCGACCTCTTCCACCACCAAGCCACTGCTTATCTGCTCGACGGCCGACCGAAGGTAGTTCAGCGACCGAATCTTCTCGAATTGAAAGGCCGGTGTGTCCACCTCCGAGAGTCCCTCGATTGCGTCCACCGCCTCCTGGATGATGCCGAGAGCAACGTCGCGCCGTTCGCCATGAACGTTGATCATGGCCCGCGCCATGGCATTCATCCTGATAATGTAAGGCCGGTACTGCAGAACGGTCCGGCGGTCCTCTTCCTTCTCGGCGTATCGTTCCAGAAGATCGCAGATTCGCAGATTGTGCTCGGTGTCGCGGCGAACCCGCGCAAAGTCGTTCATTTGGAACAGCAACAGATAGCGATAGTAGAAAAGCACGCCCTCGGACTGCAGCATCACGGAAGACTCGTGGTCGAGCACAAAACCATCCTCCGATCCGAAGTGCTCACCGTACTCAGAGAGCCGGTTTTCAACCTCGTCCAGAAAGTTTTCGCGGCCGAACGGTGTTCGACCGTCCGGGCGACCGTCCAGCTCGTATTGCTCAATGCCGAGGGGCAGTCGAACCTGCAACACGCGCCGCCCGTCTTCAGCGGCAATAATCCGCGTCGTGTCGTCGGGATCGTAACTCCAGTTGTGTAGAATGTTTGTTAAGTCCTGGTTCATAGCAACTCTCTATAAATATAACCAGGCCCCCGCT
Source organism: uncultured Spirochaetales bacterium (assembly GCA_964519835.1). Taxonomy (GTDB): domain Bacteria; phylum Spirochaetota; class Spirochaetia; order DSM-27196; family CAZFLD01; genus CAZFLD01. Next base: position 71 of record CAZFLD010000062.1, on the reverse strand, counting down.
ACGCGCAAAGCTTCTGAACTGTCACGAACCGTGGTGCGCCAAGACTGAAGCAAAAGCGGATTTTCGCGAGT
>CAZFLD010000061.1:0-26490 GCA_964519835.1 uncultured Spirochaetales bacterium | reverse complement strand
TCAACTTCGTAAACATCACATCCCGCAAGCAGATGGAAGAGGATATAAGAAAGCAGCTCTCGGAGAAGGAGCTTCTTCTGCGGGAGGTCCACCACCGGATAAAAAACAATATCGCCGCTGTTGGATCACTTCTCTCACTTCAGATCGAATCCGTGAGCAACAAGGAGGCGCTCTCCGTCTTGCAGGACGCCGTCGCTCGTGTAAACAGCATGAGAGTCCTCTACGACAAACTCCTGATCGAGAACGACTACGAAGAAGGCTCGGTGCAGAGCTATATGGAAGACCTTATCGATTCTGTGCGAAACCTGTCTCTCGGAAAAACAGACATCTCAATCGATACCCAAATAGCCGATCTTACTCTTCCCTCCAAAACGCTATTCTCCCTTGGAATTATCATAAACGAGCTCCTTACCAACACAATAAAGCATGCTTTTGCCGACAAAACCGACGGATCGATAGAGGTCTCACTGACAAAGAGGGATAATCAGATAGCCCTCACCATACAAGACAACGGCCGGGGGCTTCCCGAAGGTTTTACCCCGGAAAAGGCAACGGGCTTTGGACTGACCCTGGTCAAAATGCTCAGCGAGCAACTTGGAGGGACCTATACGATAGAAGATCGTGAGGATGCCGACGGTACGCGGAGTACGGTGGAGTTCGATGTATATGCCTAAGACGATACTGTTGGCCGAAGATGAAGCCTCCGTCGCCATGCACGAAGCCCAAATGCTCAAAAAAGGTGGCTTGGAGGTGTTACTCGCCGATAGCGGCGAGAGGGCGATAGCGAAGGTGAAATTGGCCCCTCACATTTCTCTTGTTTTGATGGACATCACGTTTGGCAGTGGTATAGACGGGGCGGAGGCGGCCCGGCGAATACTCAAGGAACATGACATTCCCATCGTCTTTCTCTCCTCCCACGTGGAGCAGGAGGTCGTCGATAGAACAAAAGGGATCCCCTCCTACGGGTATGTCGTAAAAAACTCCGGCGAGACCGTGCTGCTTGCCTCGGTGAACATGGCTCTTGAACCTTTTGGAGCACTGGCCGAACTGATGAAGCACGAGCCGAACTGAGCGACCTCTATCACAACGCTCCGTGCGGGTATCACTCCCTATAAAATGATCCGTAAAGGCGGCACCATTCTACCGCTGCTTCTCAATACAACGGCAGTCAAAGACTCGGCGGGGAACTTCGTAATGAGTCGGACCACCATAGTCGACATTTCCAACGGCAAGCGCAACAAAAAAGGGTTCGCCCGGCAGCGAGATTTTCAGGGGATCCTGGCTACCATTGCCGCCGATTTTGTCGGCGTGGACGGTTCCACCATCGATGAGCGAATCAATACCGCCCTTGCCTGCTTCGGAGGCTTCTGCTCCGTCGACCGCGCCGGCGTGTTGCTGCTGTCCACCGATGGCTCCTCGGCACGCGATTTTCACTTTTGGATTCGCCCCGGAAGCGGCAGCGGAGCAGTCGATTCTGCACAGCCTGCGGATAAAATCGATTCTCCTTCTCCCGATCTACGACGAGAAACGCGTGTTTGGCGCTCTCGGGTTTGATACGGTTGCCGACTATCGCCACTGGACGGAAAGCGAGATCAAAGGGCTTACGGTTCTGGCGCAGATCTTTTCCAACGCGTTATCCACGGTGGACGCGGAACAGGAGATTCTCGGCTTTGGCCAGTTGCTTACGGGCGATACGGAACTTGCCCCGCAGCACGCCGATTCCAGCCGGGGAATAGTTACCGCCGGCAACCATCTGCTTAATCTGGTCAACGAGGTACTGGACCTGGCGCGCATCGACAGTGGACGCGTCGACCTCTCCCTGGAGGCGGTATCCTGCCCCGAGGTGATCGCGGAAACGGTCAGCCTCATTGAACCGTTTGCCAAAAAAGAGGAATACGTCTGATCACCGCTCCGTATGAACCGCTGAGTGTCATCGCCGACCGCGTTCGCCTGAAACAGGTGCTGATTAACCTGCTGTCCAACGCGGTAAAGTACAACTCCATGCAGGGGAGCGTCACCGTTACCCTAGCGCGCGAGGAAGAGAAGATTCGAATGGCGGTTATCGATACCGGTATCGGAATTCCCAAGGAGAAGCAGACCGAACTCTTTACGCAGTTTAACCGCCTGGGGCGGGAAAGCGGTGAAATAGAAGGCTCGGGTATCGGGCTTGCCCTCAGCAAGCGGTTGATAACGCTCATGGACGGGGCGATCGGAGCGGAAAGCGTGCCCGGAACCGGCAGCACCTTCTGGATTACTCTCCCGGCAACCCAATCGTTCTGCCCGGAGTCGGAACGGTCGGCGCCGGGACCCGAGAGGCTCTCGCCCACGCCGATGCCGTATACACAAGAACCCTCGACACCGCTCCCCGCCCCTCGATCCGAGCGATTGTCCTGTTGCGTCGCGGCCTCTCCCGGGTTGTGTCCCGTCGCTACACCGAGGCGCTATCCGACATTGACAACGCCCTCGCGATTGACCCGGCAAATCTGAGGGGACGGTCCTACAAGGGAGTCGTTACGGACCGCGTTGGCGAGGCGGGCCGGCAACTGGGAACCTTGGGCCCCGCGTGCGCTGAAGCTTGACCCCCACGCCCCAAGTCCCTAGTGTCGAGGCCATGATCGAGTGGATCATGGAGGCCACCTACGAAGACCGGTTTCCCTTTCGCCTGTGGATGGTGGAAGACACGTCGGTGTTGCTCTGCCTGCGCACCCAGGAGCGATGGCCGGGCCCGAAGGGACAGATCTTTTGCCTTCGGGACGACCCGGGAGAATCGGAATCCGGCGGACCGGAGTCAGGCGCCGTTGTGGAGCGCGAGCGAGTGGTGAGCTATCGGCGGATTGGCCGTAGGCTTGTTGTCTCCCTGGACCGCCCGCAGCGAAAGCGCTGCGATTTTCTTTTTTTGAGCAGGGAGTACAAGAACCGGCCCGGATCCTACGAGCAGATCTTCTTTCGCACGGAGCATGCGATCCGGCAACACCGCAACCGCGGCCGGCGGGAGCTTTACGGGCAACCGGAAATCGAGGTTTTGATCGACAGCGCCGAGCGCTACCCCTGGAGCTTTCCGGGGGCGGGAATCCGCCGGGAAGCTCTCCCCGTGGGTGACTACGCACTGGTGCTGGAAAGTAAGATCGGGGCGGTGGTCGAGCGCAAAACCTTCGAGAACATGGTGCAGGAAGTGGCCCGCATTCGAGTCTTTCACCAGCAGCTTTCCGACCTCGCCCGATTCCCCCGTGCCGCCCTGGTCATAGAGGCCGCCTACGCGGACTTCTCCGATCCAAAGCACCTCGCGGGTCGTTACCGCGGGGGGTACGTGGCACGGGTGCTCGCGGAGATTACCGCACTGCACCCCCGCATCCAGATCGTCTATGCCGGTACCAGAAAGCTTGCGGCCCAGTGGACACACGGCTTTTTTACGGCCGAAGCGGCTCGCAGGGCCCAGCACGGAGACACCACCCGACTCGGGAACGCCGCCGAGCAAAGGCACGCCACGGAAGACTCGCTGTTTGTGGCGGAGGGCACCGGGGAGACCGGCATGGACACGCGCGCGCACCTCGACCCGCGGGTATTCGCCCACGAGATTCGGTCGGAGATACTCTCTACGACGGGTGAGTTTCGCATGAAGGAACTGACCGCCCGCCATCCGGAGGTATCCGCTTCCCGTATACGCCGGGTCGTCGCCGAGCTTCGCGACGAGGGGCGCCTCGCCGCTTCCGGCCGCGCCTCGGGTGTGCGGTACCGGGTCGTCGACGCCTACTGACCGGTCACCGAATCCACGCCGGCAAATAGTTCCATAAGACGACGTCTATGAGAATCGTCCAACGAGGGGCGGGAAAACGTGCCGACATTCGCCTCTAAGTGCTCGATGTTCCCGGTTCCCACCAACACAACGTCAAGCCCCGGCTCATCTCGCACAAATCGGTAAGCGGTATCAACAAGGGTCTCGGAATCCGGCGCCTGCACAAGCTCCGGCAGGCGCCCGGCGTCCACGGTCCCGCCGTCGGGAGTCGGGGCGCGTTTGGGAAAGATGGCTTGGCCTACCTCGACCAACCTTTCGGGCCTGCTCAGGGCCAATCGAGCCGCAAACATGCCAACCGTGCCGACGTTTCCGTGCCGGCTGAGCGGGAACACTCGCTCCCGCGCACTCTGGTTCAAAACGTTGAACCCAACCATCACCACGTCCCACAGGTTCTCTTGGAGGGCCTGGGAGAGCATCGTGTGTCCGGGGTCTGCATTAAACCTCTCCGAAATCGCGAGATGCTTTATTAATCCTTGGCTCTTGAGCGCCTGGAGCTCGGGATAGAGCCGGTCGACCACCCGCTTGTACTCGTCGGGAACAACGGCATGAAGATAGTAGACGTCGATGTAGTCGGTTTGAAGCCGGCGTAGCGACTCGGCCAGCGAGCGCTGAAGCTCCTCGGGCGTGGTTTCCGGCGAGGCCAACGCCTTTGTGCAAATCACTGCCGATTCCCGATCGACATCAACAAGTGCTTCGCCGACGATATCCTCGGTGCCGTACACCGCAGCGGTATCGAACAACCGAATGCCCAGCTCATATGCCCTTCGGACGACCTCGACGGAACGGCTCCGTTCGGCGTTTGTTCGGGTGCCAAGGCCGCTTGGCCCGCCGCATCCGAGTCCGACTTTCGGCACACGAATCCCCGTCTTCCCGAGCACAACCTGATCCACTTGTTCCTCCTCGAACGGACTCAAAGCACTATGACTATTGCGACAACCAAGAGCCCCGCGGCGACAAAGCGCCGAGCCAATACTCCCGCGGTCACCTCTTCCATGTGGCGGCCGTGACCAAGACGGTTGAGCGCGAACAACAACACCACACTCCACAATCCACGCGTCGCGTACAGCACATTCATCCGCGGCGCGTTACCGTAGGTGCTCAAGACCCAAATCACCACCGCAAACTGCACGCCGATAAGCGCTGAGCCCACGACCAGTCCCGGATGGGGCCGTCTCAGCCGGCGTCGTCCCTTGTCGCGCCCCCGCCGCTTTGTAACCAGGGGTACAAACAAAAAGGGGACACTCACAACCCCGACCACAATCAGCATCGTTGTCAAAAACGGCTCTCGCCCAAGGCGCCGGCCTACCTGGGAAACAACAACATCGCTAAAGGCAAAAACAACGGAGGAGCCAAGCGCCGCGAGTATTGTCCAGCCGTTTACGACGCGACGCTTTTGTAAGCCGATAAAAAACACTCCAACGGCAACAAGGGCTACGGCAATCCAGATGCCGGGTCCAAGCACTTCGCCAAAAAACAGCGATGTGTAGATTGCAACAAAGACCGCCTTTGTGCCCATAAGGGGGGTCTGCACGCTCGAGTCACCCAGCCACAGCGCCAGCAGCGTAAGACTCTGGCCCGCCACAAACACAAATGCACCAATCGGAGCCCAGATCCACTCGGATTCAAGTATCGAGACCTCCGGCACGGAGAATCCCGAAGTGAGGGTTATTGCACCAACGACTAAAACGGCGGCGGTTATATTGGCCACGCCAAGTTGTGTCAGCGGAGAAACACCCGCTTTGGAGGAGGTCCGCATGGCGGCGGTACCCACGCTATATACAAACGCTGCGGCCAGCGGACCTATGACTGCTATCGGCAAAACTCCGGAATAATACGGGCTGTGCGACTTCGTGGAAAGGCCCCGTCCTGGTATCATCTCCCGGTATCATGAGATCGCCCGACGGCCGTCGCACACATCCATTGGTCCCCATCCTCGAGGGGCTGACGGCGACAATCGCCGTGGCGGCGTTGATCCACCTGGCTCGTCCGGACAGCGTGGCGACTCTGCATGGCATTCCGATTTTTGCGGTACCGATCGTGTTCGGGGCCGCCTACGGGTTTTTGGTCGGTTTGCCGGTTCTGCTTTTGTCGATCGCGGTGAGTTACCTTGGTATACCGTTTATGGTTCACCTTCGCTCCGAAGGTTTGACCGTCTATGCGCGACTGTTGGATGAGGCGGTCCAAAGCTTGTGGTTGCCAATCGCTCTGCTTTCGGTCGTAGCCGTAGCGGTTTCCGCCGTGGCATCGGCCCGCAACAAATGGGTGACCGTCTATCGTGACCGATTCAAGGCAATCGCGAGGAGGAAGTCGCGTTTCGAGGCCGGCTCGTCGACCCGTCGGGGCCCCGGCGCGCAAATTCGGGCCCTACCGAGGACGTCGCCTGAGGCATTTCTCGGTGAGCTGAGCAAACACGTTGCCTCGGTCGTCGGCGGCAAGCCGGCGGCACCGGCTTACGTGGCACCGGACAAAGACGCCGCAAGGAGGGAGCCGCAGTTTGCGGTTGTGCGATGGGTGGCGGAGAACGGTCTGCCCTACTCCGCCTGTCTGCAACCGGAGTTTCCCAGCCCGCAGGAGCTCGCGGCACCGGACCTTGCGCTGCCCATCTCGGCTTTTGGTTCGGTCTACGCGGTTATCACCATGAAAGTGCGCCGGTCGGACGAACCAAGTGATCGAGAGAAGATGCGGCACGAGCGTGCGGCGATGCTGGCGGAGTTGGCCGGTCCGGCGCTCGAATCGGCACTCCGGTACCGTCGTGTCGCTGAGGTAGCAGGTGGCGCGGACGGCGTTGTGCGGGGGGTGGCCTTCCTCCGGGCGGCAGGGATGACGGCGGAGTTGTGCCCCACCGGCCACAGCCACGGTCTTTTGCTTCTGCAGCCGGTGCGCCGAGTATCCTCACCACCGGACCCGGATGTGCGCCGCTGGATTGCGCCGTATCTACCGGTTCGATCGCTGCCCGTTGTCCTGGACAGTCCGGCCTGTACCGCCGTGCTCATACCCCACATCGGCAGCACGGGCTGTGCGATCATAGCCATGGATCTTCTTGCAGTGCCCATCGAGGAGAATACGGAGCTTGCTCTGGCCTACGAAACGTGGTCCACCCACGACGCGTTTCCGGCGGCATTTGCGAACGCTATCAGGAAACTCTCGGACCACCGGAAGACACTTTGGGACTAAGGAACGGACAACTTGCGGCTTTGTTCGGACCTATCGTTCCGGTGGCCGCGACGATCACCGCCCTTGCCCGCTTTGCCGTCACAAACCCAAACATGGGCCACGCCTATCCCTTGCTGTCCGCGGCCCTCTTGCCGGCGCCGTTGGTGGTGGCCCTGGTTGCTCAAAACAGGTTCCGACAGCGCCCGGCGCTCCGGGTTGTCACGGCCTTCCTAGCCGGCTCGGCGGCCGCCGTCGCCACGGCCATAGCGGTCTTTCCCGGCGCGCTTGTGGCTTTTGGCGTCGCCGGCTTCGCGGGGTTGGTCCTTACCGGCGGTTCGGCGCCGCTTATCCTGGTCGGCGGCGACGCTGAGTCAACGCCCTGGGTGCCGGCGGCGGCGCTATTCGCGTTTGTGCTTGTGGCGGTGGCACGCGTTCCCGCCGGCCCGGAGACGGGGCTAACACCCGGGGCGCAGTCGACGCTCACGGTGGCGGGCCTCGCCGCGTGCCTCGCGGCCGCGTTACTGTGGGCGTGGCGGATCGTGCGAGCAGATCGGCGTGGTCGGATGGATGCGCCACGGGCTCCTGCTATCCCATTCACCCGACGCGCGGGGTTGACGCTCCTATTCTGGTTGCCGGTCATCGCCCTGCGTATCGCCTCGGGATTTGTGCCCGGCGCCACCGTTCTTCGATCACTCGAGTCCTCCACGTACCCGGCGCTATTGCTGGTGGTACCGTCGTGGGCCTACGCTGAGTTGATTTCTCACCCAAGGCTGGTGCGCGCATGGCGAACGGGCCGGTCGGCGCCCGTGCGTGCGGAAGAACTCCGGCGTATGTTGTTGCTTCAGCTTCTCGTAGGCCTCGTGTCGCTGCTGTTCGCGCCGGGCATCGACAGCGTGTTTGACGGTACCAACACAAGCTCGTGGATAGTCGCGGTCACCGTCATTTGTATTACGACGACGGCGGCACAGTTCGTAATTGACCGCGGCGCGCAGCGCCCGTAGGATATCCACATAAGGGGGACAGTCGCGAATGCCTAAGGCAGTAGTCATCGGTGCCGGTTTTGGCGGAATCTCTGCGGCGGCGTACCTTGCCCAGGCGGGCTACGAGGTGGACGTCTTCGAGAAAAACGAGTGGGTCGGCGGACGCGCCAGGGCCCTGCGGAAGAACGGCTTTTCCATGGACATGGGGCCGAGTTGGTACTGGATGCCGGGCGAGCACGACAAGTGGTTCGAGGACCTATGCACCAAGCGGGAGGATTTCTACGACGTACGCCGCGTTGATCCAAGCTACAAGGTCTACTTTGGACAAAGCCTTCCCGACGCCACAAACAGCGTGCTCGAGGTACCGGCCGATCTAAACGCGGCGGCGCGTGTCTTTGAATCCGTTGAACCGGGCGCCGGCAAAGCGCTTTTTGCGTTTATCGATCAGGCGCGAAAAAAATTCGAGTTCGCGATGGGCGGCTTTATCTACCGGAACTTCAACTCGCTATTCGACATGGTAAACCGCACGCTTGTTTCAAACCTTCGCTCGATCAATTTATTCAAGACATATCGAAACCTTATTCGACGATACTTTACTCATCCATATTTGATCAAAATCCTCGAGTTCCCGGTGGTGTTTCTGGGAAGCTACGCCGCCAAGACGCCCGCCGTCTACACTTTGATGAACTACATCGACTTTGGACTCGGCACCTGGTATCCCGACGGGGGTTTTGCCCGTGTGGTGGAGTCGATGCAGGCCGTCGCGGAGAAGCACGGCGCGCGATTCCACTTTTCCGCGCCTGTAACCGGCATCACCGTACAAAACGGCCGGGCACACGCGGTTGCCGTCGACGGCCACGGTGAGGTAGCGGCGGACGCGCTGATTGCCAATGCCGACTACCTTCACGTCGAGGATGATCTGGTCCCACGAGCGTACCGCCACGTCGACCAGAGGCGACGAAAGAAGTGGGTTCTGGCACCGGCGGTACTCAATTTCTACGTCGGATTTCGTCGGAAGATCACAAGCCTATCCCACCACACGTTTTTCTTCGACACCGACTGGGACGACCATTTTGACGCCGTGTACGGCAATCCACGATGGCCGGAGAATCCGCTTTTCTACGTACACGTGCCGTCGATCACCGACCCCGCCGCCGCGCCAAAAGGCAAAGAGGCCGTGTTTATTCTCGTGCCGTGCGCCGCCGATCTGCCCGACGAACCGTCGATACGGGACAAGTACTTCGAGATCATTCTTGGCAGGATGGAGTCGCTTACGGGAGAGTCGCTTTGTGACGACATCGAGTTTGTGGAGTCTATGTCGGTGAGTGACTTCAAAAACGTGTACAACGCCTACCGAGGCACGGCCTTCGGCCTGGGCCAGACGCTCTTTCAAACCGCCTATTTTAGACCGCCCAACAAGTCTCCCAAGATACCCAACCTCTACTATGCGGGACACTACACGGTTCCGGGAACGGGCACGACGATGAGCATGATTTCCGGTAAACTGGCGGCAATTCGGGTATCGGAGAGCCGAGACTAGTCCGGGGGACCACCATGTCATCAGCTGAGGGGCGATCAGGCGAGGCGCGACTGGCCGCCATAATGTTTACGGACATAGCGTCGTATTCGCGATTGATGGAGCAGGACGAGGACCGCACCATCGCCCTGCTCAAAGAGCACAACCGCATCCTCTTTCCCGTCATCGAGTCTTTCCAGGGACGTTTGGTGGACGCCATAGGCGACGGACTCTTGGTCCTCTTTCCCAGCGTCCGGGATGCCACCACGTGCGCCCTCGAGATTCAATACGCGATTCAGGAATACAACCGGACAACTGACCCGCACATGCAGTTTCGCCTGCGAATCGGCATCCACCTCGGTGAGATTCGCGAGGAGGAGGGCCGGGTGTTTGGGGCCGGCGTAAACGAAGCCGCACGAATACTGCCGTTTTCTCGCCCCGGGGGGATCTGCTTGAGCGAGGACGTCTACCGGCAGGTGCGCGCAAAGGTCCACAAACCGTCCACGCCGTTAGGGAAAAAGCGGCTTCACAACATTAGCCGGGCCATCGAGCTGTTTGCCCTCGAGACAGGCGCGGAAAACGGACCGGAAAACGGTGCCGCAGGCGGCGGGACCGCGTCGGATGGTATGTCGACCGAGAAGGTGCCCGGCCCCACGCCCGGCCAAGCCCCCCCCGGCCAAGATCTCCCCGACCAAGATCCCGAAATGGACCAGGCCAAGGCTCGCCTCGTCCGGGAGCGGGACAAGCTCGCCGAAAAACAAAACAAAGGCGAGGAAGAGTTCTCTTCGGCAATCGAGCGAAGCGTGTACGGCATAGCCGAACGTGTGCTCGATGCAGCCATTGCAAAGTGGGACTCCCTGCCGGAGGAAACCAAGCACAAAGCCGTTGTGGAGATCTCGAACGAGGCATCAAAAAAGAAGGGCAGCGAGAAAGAGAAAAAGGACAACAAAGACGCAAGCGGCGGCGTAATCGCGGGCACCGTTTTTGGCACCGGCTTTGGCATCGGGTTTTTTGGATTCGGCCTTACGTGGATGATTGTGCCGTTTGTACTGCTCGGAATTCTGCCGTTCGCCACGGGGATTCGCGCCCTGATTGCTCGCCGCATGCGGCAAAAAAAGCAGGCAGCCGAACGCCCCAAGGTGATCGAGCAGGCCGTCTTGGAGGCGGCCACCGAGCTCGGCGGTCGCGTCACCGTTATTCAAGTGGCCAACAAAGCCAAGCTACCCCTCGACGAAGTGCAAGACGCACTGGATCGAATGACCGCCCGGGGCTACGTCGGCCAGGAGGTCTCCGACACCGGTATCATTCGCTACGATTTCGGGAACGCGGAATAGTCGTTTTGCGGGGCCCATCCCGCATCGCCGGTGCTACTGAATCCGCCTCTACTGAATAAAGTAGCCGGAGACGCGCGGCGCGCCGTCCGTATCCGTCATCAGGACCACCCGCTCGGTAGCCGACTTCTTCCTCTCCATCTCAGACAGAAAAACAAAGGTAAAGTACTCGCCATCGGGCCCGCCGGGAAGCTCGGTAGCGTACACCCGATCGTTTTCCTTCCGATTCAGAACCCTCCCCAACGTGTCCTGCGTCTTTTGTATTGTTTCCTCCCACACTTCCTTCGATAGGCTGTTGCGAAAGAGCGTCGACGCCCTCTCCCAGCTCTCACCAAACGACGAGTGGTCTATGAGTCCCAGCCACGCATCTACCTCGCACCGTGCAGCTTCCAAGCTCTTTTCCTGATCGGATTGAACCGCCATATAAGGTCCTCCCTGCTTATCATACTACGGGACCACAGCGGAGAGTGTGAAGCGGGGCTTGCCTCTTGCGACGGGAATCGCTAGCGTGGGGCTATGTTTCAAGCAGTCATCTTCGACCTAGACGGCGTTCTGATCACCACGGACGAATTTCACACACAGGCGTGGAAGCGCATGGCGGAGGAGGACGGATTGCCCTTCCGTGACAACTGGGGAGACTTGGTGCGTGGCATCAGCCGTCGCGAGTCGCTTGAGGCAATCCTGCGGGAGGCGGCCAAGCTCGGTGCGGACGTGGACTTCTCGGAGGAGAAGAAACAGGAGATGACCGACCGAAAGAACGGGTACTACCAGGAGCTTATTGCCACCCTCAAACCGGAGGACCGGCTGCCTGGATCGACGGAGCTTCTCGACGCGCTTGCCCGGCTAAACGTCGGCTGTGGTGTGTTCTCATCGAGCCGGAATGCCGGCACTATTATCGACGCCGTGAACATGAACTCCTACTTTCAAGCGATAGTAACCGGCCACGATATCACCAAGAGCAAGCCGGATCCCCAGGGATTTTTGATCTGCGCCGAGAACTTGGGCGCGCAACCGGGCGACTGCATCGTATTCGAGGATGCGCCCGCCGGAATCGATGCCGCGCTTGCGGGCGGCATGGCCGCGGTTGCGATTGGTGAGCCTGAGCTTTTTGCCGGCCGCAACGTGCCGGTTGTACCGTCGGTTGCGGATGTCGATGCAAAAACACTTATCAAAACGGGTAAGCCACGTTGAGACTTATGGTCTTTGTGCTCAATCGCGAAGACTTCCTCGAACGCGTGCTCGAAGCCTATGTCGAGGCGGGAATCCAAGGTGCGACAATCGTCGACTCGGAGGGCATGGGCCGCTTTTTGACCTACGAAGTCCCCCTGTTTGCCGAGTTCAAGCAGTTTATGAAGGGCAACAAGCCCTACAACAAGACAATCCTGTCGGTTGTTCCCAATCTGGACGCGGTGCGAAGGCTAAAGCCTTTGTTGGACGAAATATGCGGTGGCCTCGGCTCGCCGGGCACCGGCATCCTTTTTACCGTACCGGTCGATTTCGCGGTTGGTCTTGTCGATCAATCCGGTGAATACGTGCGTGAGGAGAAAGGCGATGAGTGATGTGTTGGCGAAGGTATTCAAACTGATCCGCCCCGACTGTGTCTCCCTGGACATACAAGCAAAGCGCAAACCCGATATCATACGTGAGCTAGTAGAGGTTCTGCAGCAGGCCGGCGCAATCAAAGACGTTGATGCGGTAACCGAGGCGGCGCTGGAGCGGGAGCAACTGACAACCACGGGCATCGGCGGCGGCATCGCCATTCCCCACTGCATGAGTCCGGACGTGGAGCAGACGGTCATGGCGTTTGGGCGGCGCACGGCGGGCGCAAAGTTCGACTCCGTGGACCGCAAGCCGGTCCAGCTCTTTTTCCTCATGGTGGGACCACCCGGCTCGCATTCCGAACACCTACGCCTGTTGAGCAAGCTCGCGCGGCTCCTTCACGACTCGGATCTCAAGACCGGCCTCCTCGAGGCGGAAACTCCGGACGAGGTCGTGCGGCTGTTCAAGGAGCGTGAGGGATAGACGTGGGCGCGACCCGACGCTGGAATGTCATTCGCGTTACTATTACGACGATAAACCTCATGGTCGGGTGGCTGTTGTTTACCTGGAGCCTCCTACCGGGGTCCCTGATTATGGGGCTGGTTATGAGTCTGGCCGTTGCCGTGATGACGTTTCCGATTTTTGTCGAGGAGGCCGAAGCGGCGCGTCGGGCACAGCTGCCGCAGGTGTATTTGTTCGGGCTCTACATAGTTGTTTTGATTCTGCAAATGTACGTCTCGAGTTTCCGGGTTCTGTGGTCGATCATTCGTGGCAAGACAAATCCCGGCGTCGTGCACTTTCGGACACGCCTGAAAAGCGACATCTCGCGCCTTATGCTCTCGAATGCGATCACGCTGACCCCCGGCACACTTACGCTTATGCTCGACGACGATCACTTGGTTGTCCACTGGCTCGATACCCGGACAACTCACTCGAAATATGCGCACAAACTAATCGCACGGCCCTTTGAGGTTATTCTCAAACGTATCTGGGGATAGGAGAGCACATGGAAGACGTTTTACTCTACGCCATCTACTTTTTTGTCGGATTGACGGTTGTTGGTATGGTGCGTGTGGTTGTAGGCCCACGCACCGCCGATCGTATGGTGGGACTAAATCTGATATCGGCGCAGATTCTCGCGATTTTGGTCCTGATTGCGGTGCGCGAGGGCCGGACCGTACTCTTGGACGTCGCCCTTGTCTACGACGTATTTGGCTTTATCGGTCTCTTAGCGATGGCACGATACTTCAGCCGAAAACGAGCGTCCTCATGAACATCGCCTCATGAACATCGCCTCATGAATATGGTAGGTCTGGCATTCCTGGCACTCGGGGCCGTTTTTGGGATCATGGGTAACCTCGGAATGATTGTGTTCCCCGACGTGTACACTCGGCTGCAGGCTTCATCCACGTGCAGCACCACCTCGGTGTTTTCGGTGCTTGTCGCCTGTATGATCGTTGCCGGTCTGACACCGATGACCGGGAAGATAGCGGTCGTAACACTCTTTTTTGTCATAACCTCCCCTCTCGGCTCCCACATTATCGGTCGCTACGCGTGGGAGATCGGCATTGTGCCGTATCGCAAGAGCTGGGATATACGGCCACGGTTCGAGGACGAGTAACCATGGGTGTTGAGATCCCGGCGGCAATTATGCTGGTACTCGCCGTAGTCGCTCTGGCCCTGCGAGATCTGCGGGCGGTTGTGGTTGTTGCGGGAGTCTTCAGTCTGGTCTCCTGCCTGTTCTTTCTAATGCTCGACGCTCCCGATGTTGCTCTTGCGGAGGCTGCCGTGGGCACGGGAATCGGAACTGTTGTGTTTATCTGGATAGTCGTAAAGACACAACGTACCGATCCGGGCCGTAGAGCGGCACGTACGACAGGGGATACACAAGGGCCTCGAGGAACTAACGATGATCCGTCGAGTCCTTGAGGTAGTGGCGGCCGTATTTGTTGGGGCGTTCCTCCTGGCGGCGTTTTTAGGGGAACACCCCAAAGAGACGCAGCTGCGACAACTGGTCGTGGAACGGGGGGGAGAGGAAATCGGCACGTCTAACCTTGTCACGAGCATCTACCTCGGCTACCGGGCCTTCGACACCTTGGGCGAGTCGGTCGTCCTCTTGCAGGCCGTATCGGGGGTGATTGTGTTGGTGGCTTCGCGGAACAAGGACGAGAAGTCGTGAGAAAAACCGACATCGTAGATGTTGCGGCGCGGAAGCTGGCGCCGTTTATGTTCCTCTTTGGGCTCTACCTTGTCGCATTTGGTGCGGAAACGCCGGGGGGCGGATTCCAAGGTGGAGTTGTCATAGCGTCGGGAATCATCTTGCTGGCGCTTGCACGGGGCGTTGAGAACGTCGAGAGCCGGTTCCGGATCGAAGCCCTGATTGCGGTTGAGGGCGTTGGTTTTGCGTTTATTCTCCTCCTCGGACTCACAGGCGTCTGGGCCGGACTCGGCTTTTTGTCCGACGTTTTGGGGACGGTACCTCCCGGAGGAGCCTTTGGACGATCGCCTTTTGTGTTCGCGTTGAACCTGCTCATTGGGCTCAAGGTGGGCGCGGGGGCGAGCCTGATTTGCCTTCACCTGTTTCGAGAGGAGTAGCATGACTCCGTTTATCATCGCCGGGATCTTTATTGTCGCGATCTACGGTCTGATCGCACTTCGAAATCTCGTCAAAAAAATCGTCGCTCTCAGCTTTGCCAACAGCGCGATTATCATGTTTTTTGTGCACTTTGGGTCCTTGTCGGGAGCCGAACCGCCGATCACAAACGGGTCACCGGGAAGGGTTGTCGATCCGGTACCGCAGGCGTTAATGCTTACGGCGATTGTTGTCGGCGTTTGTGTTACTTCCGTTGCTTTGGTACTGGTCTATCGGATCTATCGACGCCACGGCACGCTGGACGCCCGGGAGCTGGAACGGCGCGTCTGGTCGGAGCGCGACGATGAGTAATCCGATCGTTTTGATTGTTGCCCCGTTGATTGGAATGGCGATCGCCCTGATCGGAAAGCTGCTGCCTGCCAAGCGAGTGCTTTCCGTAGCGGCGGTGCTGCCCGTGGGTTTGATGGTTCCCGTGTTGATCGACACGCTACCGACGGTCATGGCCGGGGCGGTGATCACCGCGGACCTGGGCGGGTGGGCGCCGCCTGTCGGGATTCGGCTGATCTTGGACGGCCTGTCGTGGCTGTCGACTGCGCTGGTTGTTATCGTAACCGTTCCCGTCTGTCTTGCGTCGTTGTCCCGCTTTCGCTACGGACCTTCGTTCTACGTCTTTCTTATGGGCCTTGTGGCGGGTATGCAAATAGTCATTTTGACCGCGGACCTGTTTAGCCTGTTTGTCGGATTCGAGGTAGTGGCCATTTCGGCGTACGTGTTGATCGCATTCGACCGCGACGATCAGGCCCTCCTTGCAAGCCTCAAGTATCTCATCTTGAGCTCGGTGGGCATCCTCTTTTTTCTGTTCGGCGTGTTCCTTGTCTATCGCAACCTTGGAACACTTTCGATTCCCCATATCCGAGCCGTGGCCGGACCGGTAGGCGCGCCGAGTCCCGTAGTTGACACCAGGAGCATTCACCTGGCGGTTGCGGCGTTTACAGTGGGCATCGGTGTTCGCACGGCGTTTATCCCCTTTCACACCTGGCTACCGGAGGCTCACGCCTATGCGCCACACCCGGTGAGTGCGCTCCTCTCAGGCGCGCTGATCAAGGTCTCCTTTTTTGGCCTGGTCCGCATTCTGCGCACCTTCAACGCCGCCTACTTGTGGGAGCTTTTGATGTGGGTCGGCGTGGCGACGGCCGTTGTGGCGGGTATCTGGGCGCTGGCGCAGACGGATGCCAAGCGTCTTTTGGCCTACAGCTCCGTCTCGCAGATGGGGTACCTGCTGGTGGCGATCGGAGCGATCGGACCCGGATCGACCGTCGCGGCGTTCTCTCACGCGCTTAACCATGCGGTGTTCAAGGGGCTGGCGTTTCTGGTTGTCGGATTTATCCTGCACACTCGCCATGAAAGAAACATTCTCAAAATCAAGCCCATAGGCCGCCGGTTTCCCCTTGCCGCAGGCGCCTTGATTGTTACTGCATTGTCGATTGCGGCGCTACCGCCCTTTGGCGCGTTTGCGTCAAAGCAGTTGGTGGCCGCGGCGGTACCCAACCCGGTCGCCTACTGGTCCCTTGCCGTAGCGGGCATCACGTCCTTCGGCGCCGCCCTCAAGCTGTCGCGGCCGGCGTGGCCGGCCCTCCGTCGGCCGGCGCGCCAGCCCAAGCCGGCCACGGGAGACCGCGGCGTGGGCGTGCTCCTGGGTATCGCTTTTGTCGTTCTCGCACTCGCCGGCCTCGCCTCCGGTGTGTTTGCCGACGAGCTGACGTGGTTTCTTCACCGCATGGTCGGCGAGGGCGGCGCCACGGTCAGGGCATGGTACACGGCGCCAAAGCTTGCCGAGGTGGGCGCCGTTTCCGCCCTCGGTGTGGGCGCGTACGTTCTCTCCGTCGGGCGTCGCGGCCGGGCGCTCTCCAAAAAGATCGTCGAGAAGTCTCCGGATATCGGTCTTGTCCTTATCCTCTTTATCTCCGGCCTTGTGCTATTTGCCGTCGTAGCATTTTTTGGAGCGGCTCCAGGCTGAAGAAACTCCACCCAACTCCCGGAGGAGACCACTTCGGCGGGCTTGCCCGATTCGCCCTCGCAGCGCGATTTTATAGACTATGCTTACCTGGAAAGACATCACTCGAATTGCCGAGGAAGGAAACCCCGCCCCCGACAAGCGAGTGGAAAAGACAAAACACGAGTGGAAAAAGATCCTAACCCCGGAACAGTTTGCCATAACTCGAAAGAGCGGAACCGAACGGCCCTTTAGCTCCGAGATGTGCAGCAAGTTTGAGCCGGGAACCTACACCTGCGTGTGCTGTGGTACCGTGCTCTTCGACGGCGACACCAAGTTCGAGTCACACAGCGGTTGGCCGTCGTTTACACTGCCGGCAAAGACACATGCCGTCTCATATTTCATGGACAAGTCTCACGGCATGGTGCGAATTGAAGCTCGATGCAACACCTGTGACGCGCATCTTGGTCATGTGTTCCCCGACGGGCCGGAACCGAGCGGTCTTCGGTATTGTATAAACGCGCCGGCGCTCAACAAGCAATAGCGCGCTGATCTGCCGCAGCGGACTCTACACCGCGTTTCTTCCGGCGTTTACCGCCGCCGCCAGGCTCTTTACCACCATCTTCTCGTATACCCTCGTTTCAGACCCGAGGTGTCCCTCGGTCTTTGCGCCGCCGGATTGGGCATGTCCTGTGGGTAGCGCCCGGCGGATCTCGGTCATGGCGTATTGCTGGATGACAAGTACCGGGAGGATAATCTCTTCCCGCATGCGAATGCTCCGCCGAATAACCCGGTCGGTTTCAAGCAACCGGCTCTGCCCGGAAACGGCAAGCAACATCTCGCGCGTGAGCTCCGCCTCGTCTCGGACCATCCGCCAGAAGGGACCAAACCGGGAATCCTGTTCGACAAACGACGTGAGCGGAAAGTAGGTCTTTGACAGGCTCTGCATCGCGTTCTCCACAAGCGTACGAAAAAAGAGGCTCCTTCCGTACAAGCGTTTTAGGTCCTCTCGGCGGCCCTGGGCAAACAGCTCCTCCAGTCCCGAGCCAAATCCGTAAAAGCCGGGCACGTTTTGCTTCATCTGGCTCCACGCACCCACAAACGGAATTGCTCGCAGGTCTTCAAACACAAGTTTCTCCCCGGAGCTACGAGATGTCGGCCGACTTGCGATGTTTGTGTCGCTGTAGAATCGAAGCGGTGTCATGGTCTCGAGGTACGACACAAAATCGGGATGTTTCCGCAGGCGCAAATAGGACTCGCAGGAAACGGCCGAGAGGATATCGAGAAGCTCAGACTCGTCCGGCGTAAGTCGAATATGATCCTCCGGGAAGATGTGCGTCTCGATGCCGGCGCTTACCAGCTGCTCCATGTTGTAGCGTGCAGCATCGTGAGTACCGTACTTCGAGCTGATCGTCTGTCCTTGGACGGTCAGATGGACCTCTTTTGCATCGATCGATCGACCAAACGTTCGGTAGAACTTGTGGGTGTTGCCGCCTCCCCGTGCGGGCGGGCCGCCGCGACCGTCGAAGAAAACCACGGAGACCTGCCTTTCACGAGCGACACGTGTCAAACGCTGCTTGGCCTTGAATATCTCCCAGTTTGCGGTGACGTACCCGCCGTCTTTTGTGCCGTCTGAGAAGCCGAGCATAATGGTTTGGACCCACGAACGTCGGGCAAGGTGGCTTTGGTAGACGTGA
Organism: uncultured Spirochaetales bacterium; assembly: GCA_964519835.1. Classification (GTDB taxonomy): domain Bacteria; phylum Spirochaetota; class Spirochaetia; order DSM-27196; family CAZFLD01; genus CAZFLD01. The sequence continues at coordinate 7,895 of CAZFLD010000061.1, read as the reverse complement.
TTATCATAGAGGGTCTCCATGATGCTGGACGCGTTGTGCAAATCTTCGACTGTCTCAAATAGCGGAACGATATCGAGCGTAAGCTCGTCGGCCGGCCATCCCGCACAGCAGGCGAGAAACCAGACCTCGAATACGTTTGCCGCGCTTTGTGTGTTGCTGATGACGTAGCGATGCACGCCCCGCGTTCCGTTGGAGACCTGAAGGTGACGCGCCGCGCGCAGCGAGAGGACCGCATCGCGGGACACTCCCTCCGGCAGGATCTCGAGTATCGCATCGGTATCCAAACGGTGCTCGGCAAAGCCACACATTGTCTCAATACGCTCGTCCACGGACATTTCGTCGTAACTCTTTCCGTTGCCCCCCACCGTGCGGACGGGCGGCGAGCGCAGGATTTCGGCTACCACCCGCTGGTGGACACGAGAATCTTGACGAATATCCATGGCGGCAAAATGAAATCCAAACACACGGACCTTATAGATAAGGTCGGCCACCCGGTCGTTGAAAAGACCTTGATGGTCGCGATCCACGAGGTCAAAGACCTCTACCAAATCACCGAGAAGCTCCTCGACGGTGGTGTATCCCTCATCGGAGCGATCTTCACAATACTCCAGTCCTTCCGCCGCAACCCGATTCACCACTACCGTGGGCGACACCGTCTTCCGAAGCTTTTTATGTATCTCGTGGAGCTTTTCAGTGATGCCCGGGAACGTTAGTCGACGCATAAGCTTTTTGAGATCGTTGTGATACAGACGAAGGATCGTGCTCCGGAGAAGCCCGGCAATTCGCACGGTAAGGTCGGAGGTAACAAACGGATTCCCATCGCGGTCGCCCCCCGGCCAAAAACCAAGCTCAACAACAGAGGATCGCTCGACCGCCCTTTTCGCATCGTGGTCGTCGAATCGCTCCACAAGTCTCTTTTGGATTTCTGCAAAGGCCTCGTAAAAAACGTTTTCCATGTACCAGAGAAGACTTGTTGCTTCGTCGAGGGGCGTCGGCTTTTCTTTGTTCCGGAAGCGAGTCTTGCCCATCTGGAGCAGTAGCTCGTAGATGCGCAAGGTATCGTTGGCCGCGACGGCATCGGCGAGGTCGTTGAGAATAGAGAGCACGTCGTCGGGATAGAACTGGGTCGGGTGTGCCGTCAGGACCACACGCACCCGATAATCGTCCAAGAGCTTCCGGTACTCCGACCACCGACGTTTCTCCTCTACCCGGGACAGTGTCTCGGTGAGAGTCCCCGGTCCCTCCATGTTGTTTACGCGAGCAAAGGCGGCATCCTCGAGAGCGTCGAAAAGGACCACCTGCCGCTCCACGATTTGCATAAACCTAAAGAGGTAGTCGATGCGTTCGGATGGGGAGAGCTCCGGGACCCTCTCGTCGAAAAAGCTCAAGACGATACTTCGCGGATCGTCTCCCCGCTCCAGGTGCTCTCGGCAGTACGATGTAAAGACGGGGAGCAGAATTCCCGCGTTCCGCACATCCTCAAACGGTAGACTCAAAAAAAGACCGTCGTACAGCTGATACTTCAGCGCAATTTCGTTGTTAAAGGCACTTACGTCTGACACAGTTTGACAATATATCGATGGATCTACACGCTGTGAATGGATGGAAACGTGAGAGCAGTACCTTCCCTTATCGCGATGCTTATGATCCTCGTGGCCGTGGCCGTGGCCGTAGCCGACGATACGGCGGCAACCGATAACTCCCCGGCGAGCGGTCGACCGGCGGATGAGGCCCTGGAATCCGGCCCGCGGGTCGATCGACAACGGAATACACCTTCGGAGGGCGAACCTACCTCGAGGCGTCCGCAGGACTCCATCGCTCTGGTCCGCTCGGTGGAATCGGATGTGACCGTCACTGCCTGGATCGACGGAGAGGACTCCCGCCACGCAGGCTTTCCGGTGGAAGTTTTCGAAGTGACGGTGCCCGAGTGGGGCGGTCTTGTGGCGGAAGCTCGGTCACCGGATTTTACGCCGTATTTGATCGTTGAAGAACCGGACGGCTACCTGGTTTATGTCGAAGCTTCCTCGGACGGGGCGTGCCGATACAACCTGCCCGAAGCGGCGCCGGGTGTGTATTGGTTTTTTGCCGGCCCGGCAAACGCCTCCGATCGAGGCCAGGTCTCGTTTTTTGCCCGCCGATACAGCCGTGGACCTGCCGCCCCGGATGCGACTGCGACGGAGCTGGGATTCGGCCGGAACCAGGGACAGATCGAGATCGGCGCGCCGGAGCACGACGGCAAGCTCGTTGCCGTGTATGCCCGCCGCACCGGCGAAAACGATCGGCTCCGCTTTGCGCTCGAGTCCGACGACTTCGACGCCTACCTCTACGTTGTGACTCCCGACGGCGACGTGCTTGCCGACGACGACGGCCTCGGCGAACTGAACTCCGCGATCACAATCGAAAACACTTCCGAGGGGACGTACCGGGTCTACGCATCGAGCTACAGCGGTTCCGCAACCGGCGCCTTCACGTTGACCATGAGTCGGTACTGATCTTGCTATAACCGACTCTGAACACCAACTGGAGGGTAGCTATGGAGATCGGAAACGGCATTCGCTCGGAGGGCGGCTGGGACGTCTTTGAGGACACGGTCCCGAAGGGCCACAACGTTGCAGCCGGCAGCAACTACATGACCGGCAACGGATACCTGGGCTATCGAGCAACCCTCGCGCACGAGCGTAAAGATGATTAGGGCCGGCGCGAGGAGATTCGGCCCAACGGCGATGCAACCGGGCTAAAGAGCTTCACGCGAGGGCTGGACATACGGCACGGTCGGACGTTTTGCACTTGGGAGACCAACGACGGGCCTGTAAAGCAGGCGGACGTGGTGCAGCTATTGAGTTTGCATCCGGACCTTGCCGACACAAAAACTGTCGAGACTAACTGGCGGTACTACGAAAAGCGTACGCAGCACGGCAGCTCCCTGAGTCCCGCCGTCTATGCGATAGTTGCCGCTCGGCTCGGGCTCACCAATAAAGCCTATGCCTATTTAGAAAAGTCGCTGACAATAGATCTTCGCAATACAAATAAGGCGGTCAGCGGCGGAACGTTTATCGGCGGCAACCATACCGCGGCATGTGGTGTCGCCTGGCAAATTGTCATCTTTGGATTCTGTGGATTTCGCGCAAAAAGCGACCGTATCAGCCTGGCCCCACAGTTGCCGGAAGCCTGGAACCGAGTGGCCTTCCCGGTAACCGTCCGCGGTCTCCGGGTGGTGATCACCGCCGCGAGGGACGGCGTCTCCGTCGAAGCGGCAGAGACAAACGCGTCGAGTCTATCGGTGGAGGTTTTTGGAGATCTACGCCGTGTTGCGCCCGGAGACCGCGCCGGTTTTGTGTTCGGAGGTGAAGTGGAATGATACCTTTGGGTTGTCACGAATTGCGGCGTTGAGCATCCACTCGCTTTCGGCGAAGTAGACGGGTGCCCCGTCTTTGTCATAGGCAATCTGCCGGTCGATAAAGCGGATAAAGCGGTCTATGTCCTCCTGGTTTTCCGCCGTAAGCCAACACGCGCGCACAAACGCAAGCGGTTGCAGCCGGCACGCCGCGCCGTATTCGTGCTCGAGGCGGTACCGGATCACGTCGAACTGAAGCTCGCCGACGGTACCTACGATTTTTCGGCGGCCTTTGTCTTGGATAAAGAGCTGCGCCACACCTTCTTCGGTGAGCTCGCGGATTCCTTTGTCGAGCTGTTTCGACCGCATCGGGTCCGTGCCGACAAGCTCCTTAAAGATCTCCGGCGAAAAGCTCGGAATGCCCTGGAAGAAAAACGATTCTCCATCGGTAACCGTATCGCCTATCTTGAGGTCGCCACGATCGTATAGCCCAACGACGTCGCCGGGAAACGCCTCGCCGACGGTAGCCTTGCGGTCGGCCATAAAGCTGTAAGACCGGCTAAAGCGAATCTTTTTGCTTTGACGAACGTGATGGTAGACGCGGTCCTTGTCAAAGGTCCCCGAACAGACACGCAAAAAGGCTATCCGGTCGCGGTGCCGCGGGTCGAGATTCGCGTGAATCTTGAAAACAAAACCCGCAAACGCATCCTCGTCGGGGCCAACCACCCGAGTGTCGGTCTCCCGTGGTCCGGGGATGGGTGCAATCTCGAGGAAGGTTTCGAGGAGCTCGCGGACACCAAAGTTGTTCAGGGCGCTTCCAAAAAACACGGGTGCCACATGGGCATCTCGGTACTCGTTGGCTGAGAAGGGTTCGTACACCCCCTCTATCAAGTCGACCTCTTCTCGAAGCTCGTCGGCGGCGGCGCCAAGGGCTCCATCGAGGCGATCATCAAGCAAGTCGTCTACCGCTAGCTCGGAGTCGTCGTCCGTTCCCGCTCCCGGGCGAAACAGCCGCAGCCTCCCACCGAGCAGATCGTAGACACCCTTGAACCGTGCACCTGATCCAATAGGCCATGTGATCGGACGAACACCGATATCGAGCTTTGCCTCGAGCTCATCGAGGAGCTCAAACGGACGTCGACCCTCGCGATCGAGTTTGTTCACAAAGACGGCCACGGGCGTGTTCCGCATGCGGCAGACCTGCATTAACCGCTCGGTCTGTTCTTCGACGCCCTTGATGCTGTCGATGACCAAAATCACGCTGTCCACCGCCGTTAGGGTGCGATAGGTATCTTCGGCAAAGTCCTTGTGGCCCGGCGTATCGAGTATGTTGATAAGGTAACCGTCGTACTCAAAGGTCATAACGGCAGTCGAAACCGAAATCCCCCGCTGGCGTTCGATCTCCATAAAGTCGCTTGTGGCGCTTTTCTTGATCTTATTGGACTTCACCGCTCCCGCGGTGCGAATACCGCCGCCAAAGAGCAGGAGCTTCTCGGTGAGAGTTGTCTTGCCGGCATCGGGGTGGCTGATTACCGCCAGCGTGCGGCGCCGAGCGATCTCATCGGCCGCGTGGCCGGACATTGTTTCCATGGACGGGCTGTTCGACATATCGTGGTGTACCAAATCCTGTGTAGGGAGCCCAAGATTATTGGGCGGGCGCGCCCTTGCCAAGGGGAAAGAGCATCCAAACGTGATGCCTGCTCCGCGACTTTGACCTGGCAAAATCAGGAGCAAGTGTGTTATCCGCAATATCGCGAATTTCAAAGCTGTTTGCAAGGGATGGGTCGAGGCGAAAGCCCCGGAGATTGGCGGAAAAGACGAGGATGCCGTCGCTTGAAAGCCTGGCTCGAGCTAAATGCAAAAGCCGCGCATGGTCCCGCTGTACGTCGAAGAACGACTCACGAGACTTGCTGTTCGAGAACGACGGAGGATCGGCAAAAATCACGTCGTAGCTCCCCTTATCCTGCTCGAGAAACCGGATGACCTCTTCCCGAACCGCGCGCCGGCGGCTCGAAGACAGCTCGTTGAGCGCCATATTCCGCGTGCCCCACTCCAGGTAAACGTTGGACGTGTCGACGGAAGTGGCGGTCTCGGCTCCGGCGGCGAGGGCATAGACGTCGGCGGTGCCGGTGTAAGCAAAAAGATTGAGAAAGCGCCCCCCTTCGGACATCTCCGCCAACACTCTTCGAACCATCCGGTTGTCTGGAAAGATGCCGGTATCGATGTAGTCGGTCAGATTGACTTCAAAGACGTGATCTCCCTCGTTGGTGGAACCGATGATCGACGGGCCGTCCGTCGTTCGTTGATACTGTCTTCTGCCACGCTGCCGAATCCGGCGCTTCTGCACGATATTCCCCTGACCCGGCCCAAAGACCTCTTTCACCGCCTCAACGATTTCATTAAACCGCGTTGCCGCGTCGCCGGGGCTAATGTGCTTCGGCGCCCGGTACTCCTGAATAACCATGTAGTTCTTGTACGCGCCGCCCGAATCAAGCAACGGATAGACATCTATTGCGGCGGAGTGTTGCGGAATATCGGCGTCGTAGATGCGATACGGTCCAACGTCTTCGTCGATTCCCGCCTCGGCAAGCTCTCGCCTATTCTTGTGCAGACGGTTTTCCAGGGCCTGTATGCCCTCGGTCGGTCCGCGCGCGGCAATCCTATCCTGCCGCGACCGGAATCGATTGTCCTCCTTCAGGGCGATTCGCGCGAAGGTAACCTCAATCGGGCCGTTTAGCAGCGTTGTCGCCGCGTCGGCTCGGAGGCCCAGCGCTTTGGCTTGGTCGCGGTCCGGTGCAAACACACCGGCGGTAAAGCCGCGGTACCGCTCGGACAGCACGCCACCGAAGCGTTCGAAGAAGTCGATCCCGACACTTGACGCCGGCCGTCCGCCACCACCCACTCCCGCCACACGCTTGCCGTAGGGCGGGTTGGTCACCAAAAACGCCGTGTGATCGACCGCGCCGGGGCCGGCCGCTTTGCGCCCCGCCAACACCGCCTTTGCGGGCAAGCGGAAAAAGTCGGCTGAATCGATGTGGATTTCCCGGTCAACGCCCGCCAAAGCCGCGTTTTGCCGGGCCGCTTCTACGGCGGTCGGATCAATATCGGACGCCCAGATTCTGCCGCCACGGCGGTGCCATTCGCTTCGCCCCTCGGCGGCCATATCCGTGGCCTCTTCCCTGACGCGTCGCCATAGCGTTCCATCAAACTCAAGCCACCTTTCCGCGATCGGAGCCTTTCGCAAGAGTCCGGGCGCGATCCGACATGCCATCATCGCCCCCTCGATTGCGATGGTGCCGGACCCACACATTGGATCGACCAGAATGGGCGGCGCCGGTGACGCATCGGCAGGCCGCTCCCCTCCCAAATCTCCATCAGGCAGCACGACCGCGTCCCATCCGGCAATCAAAAGTGCCCCTGCGGCAAGATTCTCCCGGAGTGGCGCGGCGGTGGACTGCCGGCGATAACCTCGCTGGTGCAGGCCCGTTCGGCTTAGGTCGACATAAAGGGTCGCCGCATCATGATGGAGATACAAAAACACGTGCATCTGCGGGTCAGTCGCATCAACATCCGGGCGTACTCCGTACCGATCACGAAACCGGTCGGCCACCGCATCCTTGACTCGGACGGCGGCGAAGCGGTGATCGGTGATCCCGCGGTGACCACCACGTGCACTTATCGCAAAAGTAGTCTTCGCATCGAGGTGTTGTTCCCACGGCACATCGCGAGCAAGCGCGTATAGCTCGTTCGTGTCGCGGCACTGTCTCGACGCAAGCTCGACCAAGACTCGTCCGGCCGTGCGCAGGTGCATACAGAGCCTCAGACCGATTCCGAGTTCACCCGTAAGCCGTACACCACCGCTTTTGATCGCCGTACCGGAGCCCGCATCACTGTCGGCGCTTGGCCGGCGCTCGCGCATCGACTGCGCTGCCGAGTCCCACGTGGGAGACCCCTGTTGGCCGACGGCTTGTCGGATCACCGCGTCACACTCCTTTGCCAGGACTCGCTCGAGGTGCTTTGGACAGGTGACAAAGTATTGATACACTACCGGAAGCATATGCGTTATCGACTAATTCGATAAGGAGGAAAGTGTTTTGAAATACGTTGTGATTCTTGGTGTTCTGTTGGCTTTGGGTGGATTGGTGGTAGGTTACTTGGCCTTCGCAAACATTCCCTTGGTTAACCAGCGGTACTCGATCGAGGCTCTTCTCCAGCCTGCCGGCAGCGAGTTGGGCCGTTTGGTCCAAGACCTGGCCGGTCTTCGGTCCGCCCGCCGCGACATTCTCCTTTCCGGCGGCGTCGGCCTTGTGGCCGGGGTTGTTCTCGGGGCTGTCGTCGGTCGTAGGCGCCGATAGCTCGACCTCGACAATTGTACCGAGTCGGCCGGGGCCACCGCCACGTCGTGCGCGGGAGGCCGCCGGGTGTCGCCCAGCACGGCACAACGCGTCGTTGACAGCGGGCCGGCAAATGTGGTAGTGTCTCGATTCACTTATTCGGGCTGTAGCGCAGGGGTTTAGCGTACAGGTCTGGGGGACCTGGGGTCGGCGGTTCAAATCCGCCC
>CAZFLD010000060.1:0-27422 GCA_964519835.1 uncultured Spirochaetales bacterium | reverse complement strand
AGCTAATTGCCTATCGGAAAAGCATTTACAACCCGGAGCAACCCTTGAAGGTGGGATTGACCTTTCCGGTGAAACGATTGTGCACAAACAGAGGCACGATCGCGCCGACGAACACCAAAACGGTACTCTACGTGGGGGCACCGACTTTTCCCTGACGGCGAACGTCGATCGATGGGCCTGCGAGGTAGACCTCCTCTTCGGCATGGACGCCCATCCGACGTTGGTAAAGCGGGCAGCGGGTCTTGATAAAAGCGTCTGGAAACCCTTACAGCGGAGTCAGAAGTACACGACGCTGACCGGGGGCACGCAAGAACATCAGCAAGATGAAGGGCGAAGCGGCTTTATTCGACGAGATCCGCTACTTCTTCTACATCACCACCCGCGATGATTTAAGAGCCGAAGAGGTGGTCCGATGTGCCGACCGGCGCTGCGATCAGGAGAACGTTATCGAAGAGCTGAAAAACGGCGCGGGCGCACTCCGGGTGTCCTTGTACGACCTGGTAAGCAACTGGGCCTACACATGGTCATAAGACTCATCGGCTATCAGCCGACGCTCGACCGACTGTTTAATGCCTGGCAGCCGATCGAGCGCATCCGCTTTGAATAGTGCGGCGACCGGGACACCTCACGCGCAACGGAAAAGGCCACCGAACCTCCAACCGCGGAAATCCCGCTCAGAACTGGGGCTGAGATGCAAATACGCTTATTTTAGGTCTAGTTGTTACAATGGTATGACACCTCGGTGTTCTCTTATAGGCGGGCGGAGCTCTTCCCTGGACGTGTGCCGTGAAATGCTATATATTATAAAATATATACAGGAGGCGGATTTGCGTAAGTTTGTAGCTGTTGCGGTGTTTGTGCTTGTGGTAGTCCCGGCGTTTGCCCAGATGGACATGATGCCGGAGCTCTTTCGCGATCTTCCCCCGGAGATTCAGGAAGGTCTTCCCATCTCCATGGATTACCAGGAGTATCGAGATCTCACGCGAAACGTCGACTTTTTTACCATGTTTATGAGCATGTTTGTGCCGGGCTATGGTTTGTTCCAGGTCGAGGAGCCGCTCTTAGGAGCCGCAGTCCTTGCCGGTCGCCTGGGCGGATACGCCATGATGACCGGCGCTATCATCGACCAATGGGACCACTTCCAAGATCTCACCGACCTGGAAGGCATAGACAACACGGCGTTTCGCCGCTTTGTCGGCAACGCCTTTTTGTTCGGCGGCGGGATTGTCGTAAACGGGCTCTTGTGGGCGGCCGATGTGATCGGCGCATATCACATCGCCAATAACGACCGTGGGCTTGTCCGCTACACCTACGGGATTCGAAGCGGTATCAACGGCGAAGGCGAGGCGGCGTCGGCCGAGTACCTCCGGCAAATCTCCCTCCAAGACGATAGGAGGATTGCCGAGGAGATCGTGGACGCCGGGCGGATGCACCTCGCGCTCTATCCCGACGGACCCTACGCCGGCGAAGTCGCCTACCGTGTGGCCTTGGCACACGCCGAAATCGGCAGCGAGGTGGAGGCCGCCCTGTTTGCGGCGCGGCAACTCGCTCTGCACCCCGATCCAACCTACGACAACGGATCTCGTCGCCTCGGCCTCTATCTCGTAACGCAAAACCGTACCGGCTGGGGAGACGATGCGCCGATCCTGGAGTCCATGTTCTCCACTTCCACCGCTCCGACCGGTCTGTCCGGCTACCTTTTGTCGTTGTCGGAGCTGAGTTCACCCTTTTTTGTCGATTCGATTGCCGAGGAAGCGACGCGAGCCCTCGAGCGTTACCCGGGCAATCCCGAAAACGATGCCATCCTCCTCGCCCTCGGTCGACTCTACGGCAAGGTCGGCTCCGACACCAACGCCGCCGCCGCGTTTGTCCAACTCGCCGCGCTCTACCCCGAATCCGACTATTGGCAAGAGGCGGCGTATCGCGCTGCGGCTCTCTTGGCCCGGCAACCCGCTTCGCGGCAGGTAGCGGTCCGTCTCCTGCGGGAGATCGTCGATCGATTCCCGGCCGGCAGCTACTCCGATCGGGCGATCGAGGACCTGCGGACGCTGGGGGCAGGGGAGGAGTAAGCGCGCCGCTTCGCACTCGCGCACCGATCTCTCTACGCCGGTCCCGTGGAGGCACACTAACACAGCATGGCTTCAGCTTACACTTTCCGGGCCGGCCATGATCCACGTCGGTCCGCCCGGCCGCATGTCTCAGGCAGCCCTCGCCGAGGCCGTTGGTGTATCGCGCCGGACAATCAACTCAATCGAAACCGGACGCTAGCAGCCGTCCATAGCCCTTGTCCTTGCTCCTATTTGTCGCTGCCCGTGCGCTTCCGAAGAGAAGGCTTTTGCTTCGGCGGTAGCGCGGGGGATGTCGGCTTTGTAGAGCGTCCTGGTCTGTAGCATCCTTTTGCCGTGAGTCCCACAGTCTTCCGCGAGCGCCCGTTTCGCCTTTTCTTTTTCTCTCGAGAGGAGCCGCGACAGCATGTCCACGTGTTTAATGTGAAATCACTTTTACCGGCCGGAGATTGACGTCGACCTTGACCTGGAACGGATCCAGCACCCGGAGCGATTTCCCCTGGTCGCCAAGGCCGGAGAGTAGCGACCACCGCCGGCGGAGTCGCGATCGACGTGACGTGGCAATTTCGTCTTGATCGCGTTAGGTGTAGACTGCAGGTATGCAATGCGAGCATCGTGTCAATTTCTGCTCTTCTACGGATATGAGCGCCCTGCGAGACGGCTCCGTAGAGCTTGTGGTCACGTCTCCGCCGTATCCGATGATCGAGATGTGGGACGATTCCTTTTGTGCCCGGAACGCGCAGATCGCGCAAGCTCTCGAAGATGGCGACGGGCCGAGGGCCTTCGAGCATATGCACCAGGAACTAGATCTGGTTTGGTCGGAATGCGAGCGGGTTCTTCGACAAGGCGGGTTTCTCTGCATTAACATTGGCGATGCCACTCGGAAAGTGAAAGACAACTTCCGCCTTTACAGCAATCACTCGCGGATCGTCCGGTACTGTACCGACAGGGGTTTCCAATCGCTCCCAATCGTGCTGTGGCGCAAGCAGACCAACGCACCCAACAAATTCATGGGCTCGGGTATGTTGCCGTCGGGTGCATACGTTACCCTTGAGCACGAGTACATTCTCGTCTTCAGAAAAGGGGGCAAAAGAGCCTTCACAAAAGATGATTCCTCTCGGCGACGAAAAAGCGCGTTCTTCTGGGAGGAACGAAACAAATGGTTTTCTGATTTGTGGGATTTCAAGGGTGTCCGCCAGCTACTGTCCGCCAACAAAGCCAGGCATCGGAGCGCAGCCTATCCTCTCGAGCTGGTGAACCGGATCGTCAACATGTACAGCCTTCAAGGTGATACGGTTTTGGATCCGTTTCTCGGCACCGGCACGACCACGGCGGCGGCAATACTAAACGCTCGCAACAGCGTTGGATTCGAGCTGCATCAAGGTCTCGAGCCGGTGATCCGGGAAACCGTCACGGCCGCCGGAGGCCTCACAAACCAACTTGTGCTAGGGCGGTTGAAAGCCCATCAGGCCTTTGTTGAAGATATCGAGTCCCAACGGGGGAAACCACTCGGCTACACCAACACCGCGCATGGCTTTTGTGTTATGACCCGACAGGAGACGGATTTACAGCTACAGGAGCTGGATACGTTGTGGGAGGCCGAACGTGGCCGGTTTGTATCGCAGCACTCGCCGGCACGCATCGACCGCGACCCACCAAATCCGGAAATCGGTGCCACTCTGACGGATAACGATCCGGAGCAGCTCGCTCTCTTTTCGAATCCGACGTAGCGCAACCGGAGCCCGGCGGCTCTGATCATGGCGCTGTGTTCTGTGCCGGACTCGCCACTTGAAGCCGGCCGCACCACGTCACAGCATCTGTGCGCCTTTTTCTAACCAAAATGATACACAATATTCATCGTTCGTTAACGTTGCCGATAGATCGTTGGTTCAACACACAACATCGAGGAGGCAAACGATGAAGTCGAGACTACTCAGCGTATTGACGCTGGTTTTTGTTGGAGCAACCGCGCTGTTCGCAGCCGGGCAGGGCGAACAGTCCCAGGAAACAACCGGACAGTGGGGTCCGGATGCGGACGGATACCTGCCGCCGTTACCCGCTGACCAGCAGGTAACAATCGTGTTTGAAGGGTACAACCTGGCATCTGCAGGCATCGGGCGCGATGCAACTCTCCAGATGCTTGAAAACTTTGAGGCCTTATATCCGAACATCACTGTCGAGACGAAGGCTACGGGTGCCCAGGAGATTTTTACCAGCGTCCAGGCGTCGCTGGTAGCCGGCAATCCTCCGGACGTTGCACAGCTGCTCCTGCGGGAGTGGGACCTAAACGTAGCCAACCTTGATCCAATTGACTTGCGTTCGATCATTGATCCGAGTGAGATCGACGAGCATCTTGGCGGTGAGTACCCGATGGTGCCAAACGGTGTCCAGCTCACAACTCGCGAGGGTCGGCTGCAAGGTTTCCCCTACGTGTTTAGTACACCAACTCTCTTCTACAACGCTACGCTGTTCGAGGAGGCCGGACTCGATCCGGACGATCCTCCGTCAACCTGGCGGGAGGCAGAGGATGCCGCACTGGCTATTGCTGACGCTACCGGTCATGGCGGTCTCTACATTGCTTGCATCGAGCTCGATTGGTGTACTCAGGGAATGCTCTATTCCGCCGGCGCTTCCTTCCTGAATGAAAGCCAGACCGAGATCAGGTTCTCCACCGAAGAGGCACGTGAGATGTATCGACAGTGGGCGGCAATGGTTGAATCGGGCGCACATGTCGATCTGACCGGCGGAGACGCGCTTGCAGCGTTTCAGGCAGGCCAAATAGGGATGTATCTTCAGACAAGCGCGGTCCAGGGAAGATTGATTGCAGGAGCCGAGGAAGGCGGCTGGGAGCTTCGAGCTTCCGCCCAACCGGCATGGGGGACTCGTCCCGTCGTGCCTGTTCCAAGCGGAAGTAGCGTAGCGATGCTCTCACGGGATCCGCTCAAGCAAAGAGCGGCCTGGGAACTGATGAAGTATCTAACGAGCCCTGAGGCATACACAATCATCACACGTGACATTGGCTACCTCCCGCTCCGACCGACCATTCTGGAGGATCCTTCTTACCTGGCGGACTGGGAGAACAAGCACATAATCGCTTCCAACGTTGAACAGCTCGGAAACATCAGACCAACGGTGGCCTTTCCTAACAACCACTTGCAGATTCGCGGACTGTTCCTCGACTCCTTGCAGGAAGTCCTGTTTTTCGACGGCGATGTCGACGAGGTGTTTGAAGAGGCCGGCGCTCTCGCCCAGGAACTCCTCGACGACTGATGGGGGGGCTTTCTCAGGCTGCACAGCTGCCGCGCCGGCTCGAGCTGGACGGGACGTATAACTTTAGAGACGTTGGCGGCTATCCAACGCGCTCGGGTGCGACAGTTCGCTGGCGCACCCTTTACCGGGCCGACAGCCTTCATCGGCTGTCGGCGGCGGCGCGAAAGCACCTTATCGACGCCGGACTCAAGACGGTGGTCGATCTGCGCAGGCCCGCAGAAACCGAGCACTCTCCGGGGGTTTTTGCAGCAAGCGCGGACATTCACTACGTAAACATCGTGCTCAAGCCCGGGAGCGCTGAGGGGGAGTGGGAGATTCCGGAGGATGAACGGTTTAACTTGCCCGCCCTGTATCGTCGGATGGTGGATACCGCAACCGAAGGCATCCGCGACGCGGTCTCCGTGCTTGCAACGCCGGGCGCGTTTCCCGCCGTCCTACACTGCACGGCGGGAAAGGACCGAACCGGTATTATCATCGCCTTGCTTCTCGATTCAGCGGGCGTGGCACGGGAGGACACGGTCTCCGACTACGCTATGAGTGCGGACTATCTCACCGGTCGCTATTTCGAAGAGGCTCGCGAACGCGCAGAGCGTGCGGGCATCCCGTGGGAGAAGTACAGGTTGCTTCTCGACGCACCGGAAACAGCAATAGCCAGTCTGTTACAGCATGTAGAGGAGCGGTATGGCGGAAGCACTTCCTACCTCCATTCGATTGGGGTGGCAGAGGCGAGTCTTCGGGGCCTTCATGAAGCGCTGCTTGACCATAACAGTGATCGTAAGGGGGGAAAATGAGCGATGAGAAAAGCTTTGTCTTTGTCACAGACATCCACATAGGTCCGGGAGGACGTTTGATTCTTGGCGCAGGCCGCCCGGGTGAGATCCGCATTGAGACGGCCTCGAATCTGAGGCGCGTGCTGGAGCGCGTCCGCGCCATGAGACTCGATCCGCTGTGCTTTGTCTTTGGTGGAGACCTAACCAATAACGGCGAAACTGAGGGATACGAGCATATCCGCGATCTAATGGGCGAACTGAATGATACGGGCGTACCGGTTCTCCTGGCGCTCGGCAATCACGATGGCCGCATTCCCTTTCGACGGGTCATGCTGGGCGAACAGGGCGCCGCGGACGAGCACGAACGGTACTACTACACCCGCAGCTTCGATGACCTTCGAATCATCGTACTGGACTCTATGATTCCCGGCGAAACGCACGGCGAGCTTGGAGACGAGCAAATCAGTTGGCTCGATGCAGAGCTCGGTCGGGGAACTGAAGACACCAAGGACGTTATTGTTATTCACCATCCGTCGATCCCACGTGGAGTGCCACGACCGGATGATTATCTTCTAAAGGACAGAGAGAAGTTTGAGACGGTTGTCGGCAGGCACAGGCCGATGGCGGTTCTCTGCGGTCACTCTCACGTCCCGACCGCAGCCGCCTTTGGCGGGACAGTGCACTATGCCGGACCGGCCTCCGCATTTATGCTCGACCCAAGTATCCGGAAGGGTGCTCGGGCAATGACGGGCGCGGGGTTCACAATCTGTACCGTCCGGGAAAGCAGACTGGTTATCAATCCGGTTCTGCTGGAAGGTGATCAAGAGGAGCTGTTTCGCCATGGCGACACGTAGTCTGGTCGGCCCACTCGGGAGGAGCGGCATCCACGGCGGACCGGTATACGGCAAGCGAAAAGTGTTGAGCCGGCTCGCGCCGTATGCCTACCTGCTGCCCGGTCTTATTGTTACCGCGGTTTGGGTCTACTGGCCGCTTATTGGGACCATTCGCCTGAGTTTCTTCCGCTGGAATTTGCTCCCCACCCACCCAATGGAGTGGCGAGGCTTTGGGAACTACGTCCGAGTCCTGACATTGCCAAGCATGGGAATCGCAATCCGGAACACGTTTGTCTACATTGTTGGTCTGCTCCCATTCAGTGTCGTGATCCCCACCTTTGTTGCTATTGCCGTCAACGGTATCAGTGGCCGAGCGAAGCACGTCTATCGCGCCGTAGTGTTCACTCCGTTCCTGGTGGCCCCGGTAGTCACTTCCATTGTCTGGCGGTGGATTCTTCACCCAACCAATGGCATCTCGAACGTCCTCCTCTCCCGACTGTTCGGGGCGGAAGGAATCAACTGGTTTCGAGAACCATCACTTGCAATCTGGGCAATCATAGGGATTGCGGGCTGGAAGTTTCTGGGGTTCGGCGTGCTGCTCTTCTCCGCAGGTCTCGCGGGCATTAATTCCGAATACTACGATGCGGCGAAGGTGGACGGTGCTTCACGATGGTACGTGATCACCCACATAACTCTTCCCCTGCTCTCGCCTACGATTACGCTTATGGTGTTTATGACCGTCCTCCTGGGCGCTCAATGGGTATTCCCAATTGTTAACGTCCTTACGCAGGGCGGCCCGCTGAACTCGACGACAAACATCTTTTACTTGCTCTGGGAGTTCGGGTTCCGGAGCTTCAACATTGGGTATAGCTCGGCCGCGGCCGTTTCGTTTTTTATCGGATATGTGCTACTGGCGTACTTGCTCTCGAGATTCGTCGAACGGTTCTCGTTTTTCGATTCGTAATGCGTATGGAAGAGACAATCGCAAATCCAGCAACCTCGACTCGGCAGAGAGATCTCTCACTAAGCCGCGGCCGTGCACGACCTGCCCGCCACTCTCGAAACATTGCTGGGCACGTCGTTTTTGTTCTGCTTGGCATTCTCACGCTGTTCCCCATCTATTGGATGTTCGTCTCGTCGCTACGGCCCGGCGGCTTTGTATTCAACGCCACGTTTATCCCTCGCGCCGTGACCCTCCAAAACTACGTGGACGCCTGGCAATCCATTCCCATCCTTGCGATGCTCCGAACCACGTTTGTCATGTCTGTTCTTGTCATGGTGGGGCAGGTGTTGATTGGCGTTTTTGCAGGATACGCGTTCGCGCGATGGCGCTTCCGTGGCGACCGATTGCTTTTCCTCTTTTTTGTCGGAACCTGGCTAATACCCTTGCAGGTCACCATGATACCCAACTACGTTCTGCTGTCTCGCCTGGGGTGGCTCGATTCCATGCTGGCGCTGGTATTGCCGCAACTGTCAACCGCCTTCGGCATTATTCTCATGCGTCAACATATGAAGAGTTTCCCGGATGATCTCATGGCTGCCGCGACGATCGACGGCGCCGGCAGCTGGCGCACGCTTTGGAAGATCATGATCCCGAACATAAAGGCACCCATCGCCGCATTAGCCATTCTGATGTTCATCTCGTCGTGGAACGAGTACTTCTGGCCGCTACTCGTGGTAAGCCGAATAGAGAATTCGGTAATCCAGGTGGGGCTCCAGATGTTTCTGACTGAAGAGGGCGATCTCTGGGGCCCGCTGATGGCCGCCGCCACTATCTCCTCAGTCCCCATATTCGTCATCTATCTCGTTCTACGCAGGCAGGTGATTGAAGCCTTTGTCCGGTCGGGCATCAAGTAAGAGATTATGACTGATCGCCCCTCACCGAAGGAGGTGTCGGCATCCGGCGTGAGATGTTAGTTCACGCACACGTTGGGTTCTCGGAGCCCGTTTGATCCGGTGCGAACAGGAGAGTTGCGTTGAGTGAGATCAATTTTGTTCACATAACCGATATGCACATCTCGAGTGCCGAAGACTCTTGTGTCCATGGCAGCGATACGGTCAAAGGGTTCCGTCGTGTTGCAGAGGTCATGCGGAAAGGGAAAATGAATCCTAACTTCGTGGTCTTGAGCGGTGACCTTTGCCACGAGAGCGACGAAGCCGGCTACCGTAAGCTGAAAGCGCTTTTGGATGAAGAGCTGTCGGCGTTCGACTGTCCCGTGTTTCCGGCCCTTGGCAATCACGATTCTCGAGCGCCGTTCAGACGTGTGTTCTTGCAGGAAGCGGGTCCGTCCGAAGAGCAACCGTATTACTATAGCGCGGTGGTTAAAGGGCTAAGGATATTAGTGCTTGACTCTAAAGTGCCCGGTGAGGTTCATGGCCAGATCGACGCGCAGCAACTCACTTGGTTAGAGAAACAGCTTGTCGAGCCGGCGCCGGAAGGTACGCTTCTGGTCGTGCACCATCCAATGACACCTCTGCCGGCGCCAATGCCTGAGGACCACATGCTACACGAGCAAGGTGAGCTTCTGAGGGTCGCCGGCGACCGAGACGTAGTCGGCATATTGACCGGACACATCCACATGCACGTCGCGGGCATGCTTGGGAGCATTCCGTGGGTCTCGGCAGGCAGCACCTCGCTCGCTGTCGACCCCGCCTGGCAGCGAGAACAGCGAATTGCGGATATGCCCGGATTCAATGTCGGCTACATTCGCGAGAATCGGATGGTTGTTAGTAGTCGAGTAGCTCCCGGAGCACAGGCGGATATTTTACTCAAGGCCGCGAAACGCCTGCCGCAAGAGGCTTGATGACCGAGCCCGGGGCAACATCCGCTTCACCACAAGTCAAGGGGTAACGACATGGCAGACAATGTGATCCCTATCGAAGGCTGTTTCAATTTCAGAGACTTGGGCGGCTATCGCTGCACCTCGGGGCGTAGAGTCCGCGCCGGCTTACTGTACAGGAGTGATGGTCTGCATGCGCTTACGGATGCGGGTAAACAGGCGCTCGCGGGTTTGCAGCTGCGAAGCGTTGTCGATCTCCGGCGACCTTCCGAGTCCAACGAAAAGCCGGACATCCTGCCGGAGGGCTCGTCGGTTCGCTACCTCTCCATTCCTCTCTTCGAAGCGGCCGATCCCGAACAGATTCGCGCTCGAGGTCGCCGGCCGTTGAGCGAGATTTATCTCAGCGCGCTGGTCGACGCGAAGCGCAGTTTGGCTCGAATCATCAATGCTCTTGCCTCCGCGGACACTCTTCCCGCCGTCATCCACTGTACCGCCGGGAAGGACCGCACCGGCATCGTGGCCGCGATGGTCTTGGACTTGCTATTAGTGTCTCGAGAAGAGATTGCGCATGACTACGCGATGTCCGAGTCTTTTCTCGAGCCGCTCTATCCCGAGTACCGACGGCGGGCTCGGCAAGAGGCACTCGATAGGACGGAATTTGAAGAGCGCCTACGTTCCAGGCCGGAAACGATATTGTCGATGCTACAAAAGGTCGATCGTGAGTACGGGACGACCGAAGCCTATTTTCTTGACGCGGGAGTCGGCGCGCAGACTGTGGACCGTTTGCGCAAGCAGCTGACCGAGTGACGCTTCTCGAGCCCCGGTTCGAAACCCGGGTTCCTGGTGGGCGCCCTCGGCGTGGAACAAAAAGCCGCATCTTGATAGAGCTCACGATCGGCGGGCGCCGCGATTGCGCACCAGCAGCGCGGATACAAGCGCCGCAAGCCCGGCGGTTATCGCGCACAACAGAAAGGCCGGCCGCAACGCACCGGTGTAGGCCAAACGCATCGTCTCCCGGACGGCACGGCTTTGTGCGGCGCTTAGGCCGGTCGGCAGGTCCATCGCCATAAGCTCGGAGCTTCGCCCCAACAATGTCTCGCGCAGCTCGGGTACCAGGTCGAGGGTTTCAAGCCCCTGCGAGAAATACGAGGCGAACAAAGCACCCAATATCGATCCAACCGCCGCCACCGCCAAAAGGCCCGCGATCCTCGCCGCCGCGTTGTTGAGCCCCGATGCCGAGCCGGAGAACCGACCCTCCACATCAAGCGCGCTTCGTGTCACCGCGGGGATCACGGCTACCATAGACAATCCCATAAGCACTACGCCGGGAAGCACCCCCGCGGCATAACCCTCAACCGAGACCCCAAGGGCGATCACCGTGGCCGCCACGGCCACGCCGGCCGGGCCGATAATCATCTGCAGCCGTGGACCCAAACGGTCGGTAATCACACCCGACGGTCCCGAGAAAATGGCGATCAGAGCGGTCGTTGGTAGGAGAGCCATGCCGGCCACGGTGGGAGAGAAGCCGCGCTGTTGCTGCAGGCTGTAGGACAAAAGGAAGAGAAGTCCCTGGAACGAGAAATACAACAACACCGTGGCGATGTTTGCTCCCACCATGTGTTTGTTGAACATCCCCTTCGGCACCAGGGGCTTGGCGGCGCGCGCCTCGTGGAGGACAAACGCCGCGCCGGCCACCAACGCAACCAACAGGGCTACGGTTTCGACGACGCCGAGCCCGTGTCGTGGCGCGCGAATCAACGTGAGCGAAAGCCCGCCGAGGGCGAAGAGCACCAGGACGGCGCCCGGCAGGTCCGGACTCACCTTTCGAGACCCGCGCGCCATCGGAACCATGCGGAGCGTCACAAAAAGCGCCCCGGCGGCCAAAGGCACCATCGCGCCGAACACCAGTCGCCAGGAGATGCCTGCCAGGAAGCCCCCCACAAAGGGACCAAGTGCGGCGATCGCGCCGGAGATTCCCGCCCACAGGCCGATCACGGAGCCGCGCTCTTTGTCCTTGAAGGTGGTGTTGATAATCGCGAGGCTCCCGGGAACCATAAGCGCGGCCCCCGACCCTTGCAGCGCCCGAGAAGCGATCAGCACGCCGACACTCGGAGAGAGGGCACAGGCTGCGCTGCCCAGGCCAAAGAGCAGGATCCCGGTCGCAAAGACCCGACCTACCCCGATCAAGTCGCCGATGGAGCCGCTAAGTAGAATAAGGGCTCCGAGAGCCAGCGCGTACGCGTTGACGATCCACTGAACCGCTTCGAGCCCGACTCCAAGACTCGTTTGGATAGATGGAAGGGCGATTGTGACCGCGGAGTTCATCAAAAAGCCGAGTCCGCTTGCAAGGATGGTGGCAACAAGAATGCCGCGCCCGGCCCGATCCCGTTTGGAGATCTCCATGCAGGCTACTCGCTATGCAGGTGCCGTGCGTGGGCCACCAACGACGAATCCTCCACGTCCCACACAACTACATCCATGATGACGGGATCGCGAGTACAAAAACGCGCCGGAACTATCAACGCCAAGCCGAGAAGCATTTTCCGGTGGTTCACGCTTTGTCACCCTCCGCCCGTAAGATAGCAACGCTCAGTCCCCACCGACGAGTCCTCGCGTTCCGTAGTGCCCGGCGTGACACAGACCACCGGCGAATTTGACAAACCGCATCCGTATCAACAACAATTCACCATGCCTTACACATGGTGGTTTACGCGGCGCCACGTCGAACTATTCCTCGGAGACCCGGTGGTTTTTGACCGTGCCCTGAACTACTACCGCCGCGGCTTGGTCACGGAGGTGTATATCGAACCGGGCCGCTTGTTCGGCATGGTGAGGGGGTCGGGGCGCAGTCCGTACCGTGTGCTTGTTGAAACGGTGGCCGGGAGGCTCCAGGCCGTGTGCACCTGCCCGTACCCGTTTCGCTGCAAACATGTCGGAGCGCTGCTGCTTGCGGCCGTTGATCAAGATAAGATTCCGCATGAGTGGGAAACCGTTGATCTCCGTGATCCCGAACCGTGGGACGAGGACGATGACTTGGACGACGAGGAGTGGGATGAGTTCGACGACGAGGAGTGGGAAGGGTCGAGCAGGGGGCCGTTGTCGCATCTGAAGCCTACGACGACGCGGCGGAAGGAGCCTCCACCCCTTGGCACCAGGGACCTGAGCGCAGACCAAGCGCACCGCCCCGAGCTGGGTCTTGTTACGATCCGCTCAAGCGAGTACCGGGCTGAAGCGGTCGAACCCGGAACGGAACAACAGCCCGGTAAACACGTCCTCGAGCTCCATATTCTCGGGGAACAGACGTACCTCCGGCGCGTTGCCGTGAGCGTAAGCGCAACGCCGATGATGCGTTATATCCGCAAAGATGGAGCCTTTGGTGCGCTGAAGAAGTGGCGGCCCAAGGCCGAATGCATTACTGAGAACCCCAAAGAAGTTGACTTGCTTCCGGCGTTCGATTCGCAGGAGGGTCGGAAGATCCCCTTTGCACGGCTTCTTCCCATGCTTGTGCTCGACAAACCAGCACCACGGCTATGGGTAAGCCCCCCGCCGGCGACACCGTCGAGGAGATTGACTGAGTCCGACGGTTGTATGCCGGTCCGACTCTCCAGAATAAAGACGGTTGAGGCGACGTTCTTCCCCGTTCGCTACACACACGGCGGGGTCTTGTTCTGCCCATCCCTCGCGGTTATCGATGACTCCGGGGAGCACTATCCCCTGCAATCCCACCTCGATGCCCGCTTTGCCCAACGCTTGAACGAGGGCAGATCGCACTTTTTGGTCGAGGAGCAAATTGACATGCTTCGGCCGTTTCTCGGCACCGGGAGATTTCGCAACGTCGAAAACAGTTGGTACTGGATTTCCTGCGACACGGGTACCAGCCTCATCGTCGATCGAGTCCGAGCCTATGTATTCTGGTCACAGAGCCCCGTACTCGAGCAGCTTCTTGCGCATCTCAACCCTGAGGACCTCCCGGAGTTTTCCTATGCCGATATCGAGGGCCTGAAGGATCGGTTTCCCGGCGACGATACCAGCGAGGTCCGCGTCGTTTTGCCGGCCTCCACGGCGGAGATCCGCGAGGCCACGTGCAAAGCGGTGGTGGAGGTAGACGAGGGAGCCGTCACGTTTTTCCGCGACATCGAGCGACCTGCCGAGGGCGATCACCCCGCGACTGACGCCGACGGCGCCCCAGCGAACCGGACGCTCGTTCTCGATTTCTACGACAATAATCGCGCCGACGAGGTGGTCCAGGAGGTCGCGGGCCTCTGTTTTACGCTCCTGAGTCCCTTCGAGCCTAAGCAAGTAACGCCCAACGGCTTTTTGTGTGACGGATCGATCCAGGACATCGTCGATCTGTTGGCCGGGCCTATGCTCGATGTGGGCGCCTATCTCCGGGTACGGGGACGGCCTGTTCGATCCGGCGAGCTCAGCTTCGCCCTTCGAGTGGTTTCCACCGGCGAGGACTGGTTTGGGCTTCGATTGTCGGCGGAAGTCGACGGCGACGAGGCGGAGATCGCCGACGGCGCTAAAGTGGCCTTCACGAAAGACGGGCAGGCGGTAATCATTCGAAACCGCGATGACCTCGACCGACTTATGCGAAAACTGGGTATTACAATGCGCAGTACTATTCGTGTTCAGGAAGGTGACTTCCACCAGCTGGCGGAGCTCGACGGCCTTATTACCGGGGCGGACGGCGATGAAGGCGAACCGAGGCTGCGGCGTGTCCGAGACTTGATTAGGCGCGCTACCAAGCGTCGTGATGCCTGGCTTCGCCTGGCCGACAAGATGGAAGGCTTGGACCAAGAGGAGCCTCCCGGATTCGGGACGGCGTTGCGGCCATATCAGCGTTACGGCTTCGCCTGGCTCGAGGCGGCGGGCGAAGAGGGGTTTGGTCCGTTGCTGGCGGACGACATGGGCCTCGGAAAAACTGTCCAAGCCTTGGCCCTGCTGCACAAACGCAACGGCCGCGCGCCGGGGCTCTCGCTTGTTGTTGCGCCACCGACTACACTCGAAAACTGGCGCCACGAGACACTGGCCTTTGCGCCCGGGCTGGAACCGGTTGTCTACCACGGCCGGGAGCGCGCGAAGCTTCTCGCGGAGGCGCTCCACGCGGTGAACGGCGGGGGCGCCCGACGCGCCCGAGCCGCGATCCCCGCAAGCGCCCAGAACGCCCAGCCGTGTGTTCTGATCACCAGTTATCAGACGCTTCTGAAGGATGCGGACGCGCTGGGGCAGGTTTCCTGGGATCACCTCATCTTCGACGAGGTGCAGACCATCAAAAACGCCAAGACCAAAACCTACCGTGCCGCGCGCGGGTTAAAGAGCACATACCGCTTGGCTCTGAGCGGCACGCCCGTAGAAAACACGTCCCTCGAGCTCTATGCGGTCATCGATCTCTTGAATCCTGGATTACTCGGCAATCGGGCATCGTTTTTTAGGCGTCTGGCCGGGCCGATTGAGCGGGACGGAGACCCCGAGGCTCGCCGCCGCCTCCGTGAGCTGCTTACCCCGATTGTTCTGCGCCGCCGAAAAGCCGACGTTGCCAAGGACCTACCGGCGCGCGACGAGATTCCGATGTACGTGGCGCTGCCGACATTTCAGCGAAACGTCTACGATAGCATTCGGTTATACTACCAGGAGAAAGTGCGCGAAGCTCTTGCGGATCCCAATCCGACCCGGCGAATTTTTGTGATCCTGGAGGGCCTTACGCGATTGCGGCAGGCGGCCGTCGACCCCGCGCTGCTCCCGTTGGAGCAAGATGCGCAGGCGGGCAAGCGCGCCCACGCCGGAGGCGCCGGGGCCCACGCCGGAGCCCGTGCAGGGAAGGAGACCGCCGCAAAGCTCGCGGCGCTCGACGAGCTTGTACCGGGGGTGATCAACGAAGGCCATCGGGTCTTGATCTTCTCTCAGTTTGTCTCGTTGCTCGAGATTCTGCGCCGATGGGCCGATGGACGCGGCATTCCTTACTGCTATTTGGACGGCTCGATGACTCCGGCTGTCCGCAGGGCTGAAATAATGCGGTTCCAGGAGGATGATGGTCCGCCGGTGTTTTTTATTAGCCTCCGCGCCGGGGGAGTTGGAGTTAACCTCACGGCGGCGGATTACGTTATACTCATGGATCCGTGGTGGAATCCGGCCGTGGAGGACCAGGCGATCGATCGGACTCATCGTATCGGCCAAACACGTCCCGTGACCGCCTACCGCCTAATTGCATCCGACACCGTGGAGGAACAGATCGCCGCGCTCCAGGAACGCAAGAAGGCTCTGGCCCGGGACATAGTTCCTAATGAATCGAGCCTGATCTCTTCGCTTTCGCCGGAGCAAATCCTCGAGCTTTTTTCGCCGTAAGCGGGGCAGGTCGGCCCGTCCGGCGTCGTCGGGTAGATTTGGCAACTCCTTAACAAAAACATGATAGCATAGGGAGATTATTGGGCATGTGGTAGTTTGAGTTGTGGCTGCTCGCGGAAAGCGGGCCTAAACAGCGAGGAGGAATATAATGAGACGAGCAATTCTGATCGGCACCTTGGCAGTTGCCCTGGCATTGCCCCTAAGTGCCGCTACCGTGGGCGAAAGCGCCCCGGAAGTTAACGCGATTGAATGGTTGAACACCGGCGGTCGCGACATGAGCCTGGCGGATCTCCGTGGCGAGATTGTTGTTGTCGAGTTTTGGGCAACATGGTGTGGACCATGTCGCACGAGCATCCCGCATCTCAACGAACTGTATGGGGAGCTGAGTATCGAAGGCGTCGAGTTTTTGAGTCTGACCAACGAAACGCGCGACGAGGCGGATATAGAGGGCTTTATGGAAGAGCTCGACATGTCCTATCCGGTCGGCATCGGGAGCTCGAGTAGCTGGGATTACAATGTCACCGGCATTCCCCATGCCTTTATCGTGGACCGCGACGGGACAATCGTCTGGGCGGGCCATCCGATGGGAGGCCTGGATCAGGCACTCTACGCCGCCCTTGACGGGACCCTCGAAGTCGTGAACTGGGAAGATATCAAGGCAGACCGTGCATCGATCGGTGCCGCTTCGATCGGCTCCTTGGAGTCCTCCGATAGCTCGATATCCGGACGCTACGTGGACGCCTTTGAGCTTTCTGTTTCCCGTGGCGATTCTTTGGACATCAGCGTGACCGGAGATTTCGACACGACTCTTCGTGTTGTTGGACCGGATGGGGAGGATCTCTCAAACGACGACGCTCCGGGCCACTTCGGCGTCGGCGGTACCGACTCCGGCCTAACCGCCGACTTCAACCGTTCGGGCACCGCCCGTGTCTACGTGTCGAGCTACTCCATGAACGACACCGGAAACTACGAGCTTTTTATCGCGGAGGCGGGACAAGGCAGGCCCGGACTCGACGAGTTGGCCGCCGAGGAGATTCAGGCCGGCAGAACAATCACCGGCTCGATACGTTCCGATGGCCCGACGCATGGGGGGAACGCCGCAGCGGTGTATACTATCGAGGTCGCCGCCGGAGATGTCCTCGAAATCAGTGTGACGTCGCAAGAGATCGACACCACGTTGTTTGTCGAAGGTCCCAGCCGCGTGTCCGAGTACAGCGACGACGCCGCTTACGAGCACTGGGACGAGTACTTCGATCTGCCCGGTGAGACCGACTCCGGCTTGGTCTTTAATGCCGATGAGTCGGGCACCGTGTACATCGTGATTCGTGATTACTACGGTTCAACGGGCGGCGCGTTTGATCTAGTTGTGAAGCGCCGGTAGCACCAACGGCGGCGCCGCGCCGCGGTTCAATTGTGTACCAAGCCGCCTGATCTCAGGCGGCTTGTTTGCGCTCACGCTACGACGGCTTGCGCGTCAACGGCCCTCTCGGCCGACGATGACGCTGTTGTCGAGGGACTACGACACATCGAGTCGCGCGAGCAGATCGCCGATAACCACGTCCTCGTAACTCACAAAGTATGCGCGCCTACTCCACCGGCGTCACGTTCGCGAAGAGCGTCCACTCTTCGCTGCCTGTGGCGGCATCAAGCGGCAGCCAGAATACTTCGCCGGTGTCCTCATACAGGGCGATCCAGACGTAGCGCTCTTCGTCGGTAAAGAGGATAAATCCCCGCGTGCGGGAGTGCTCTTCCAGCTCGAAACGGTAGCGAGTGCCGTCTTTTTCAAAGGTATCGACCCACGTTCCGTCGGAGCGGCGATGGATCGAGCCGATGCCGCGGGGATACTCGTAGCGGGTTGGGGTTGTGTCGGCACCGGTTCCCGTCCGGCCTGTCGCGGCCGATCCGGCGCCCGCAATTCGCGCGCCTGATGCTGCCGAAGGAAGCATCCGTGTGGCGCCGACGTATCGTGTAGCGTAGTAGCGCTCGGAGAGATTCGACGTGATCACGCCGGTCTCACGGCCTTCGGAAGCCGCATGGATGATGTCGCCGTCACCAATGTAGACGCCCACGTGGGAAATTCCGCCGACGGTGTCGAAAAAGACCAAGTCGCCCGGCTCGAGGTCGTCGTACGCGATTTGCTCACCCGCCGCAAAGAGGTTTGGGACCCCGCGGGGGAGCTTTACCCCAAACACATCGTCGTATACACAGTACACGAGCCCGGTACAGTCCACACCGGAGGCACTCGCGCCCGCCCACACGTAGGGTGTGCCCTTGTAGTCGTGTGCTCGCTGGACAACCGCCTCCCGGGCGTTTGCAACGTTGGCTACCTCGATAAGCTCTTGTGCTCCGGCAAGGCTTGCCGCGGAAACCAGCAATCCGATAACAAGCACTCTTGTTGTGTCTATTTTCCCGACCT
Source organism: uncultured Spirochaetales bacterium (assembly GCA_964519835.1). Taxonomy (GTDB): domain Bacteria; phylum Spirochaetota; class Spirochaetia; order DSM-27196; family CAZFLD01; genus CAZFLD01. The sequence goes on along the minus strand of CAZFLD010000060.1, from coordinate 8,942 downwards.
TTATCATCATAAACCGCCTCACTACAATATACGGCACATGGAAGCGAGTTCTCCAGGCCTCGAGCGCACCATTGTGGTCACCGGCGCATCATCGGGCATCGGCCGAGCCACCACAACGGAGCTCGCACGGCGCGGCGCGCATGTGGTTGCCGTTGTGCGTGACCCGGACCGAGCACCTGCGACCGCCGGGCGGTCGGCGGCAATCGTCACGGGATCCACCCGGGGCACGACGCGCGGCCGCGATGCGGGTGCTCCGGGCAGAATCACCGTCGTCCAGGCAGACCTATCGCGGCCCAACCAGGTCGTGGGCGCGGCGCAACGGATCGTCGACCAGTTTGGCCGCGTTGATGTGCTCATAAACAACGCCGCGACGGTACCACGTCGGCGCAGCGAGACACCCGAGGGTTTCGAGCTGCAACTCGCCGTCAATCACCTCGCGCCGGTTTTGCTCACACACCATTTGCTGCCGACAATGGCGGGTGGACGGGTGATTGTCGTCAGCTCGGCCTTGCACGCCGATCCGTCGGCGGAGATCGATTTTGCCAACCTCGGCGCACGGAGTGACTACGATGTGGGGAAGATGCCCGGCTGGACGCAGTACTGCCGCACCAAGCGTATGAATCTGCTCTTTGCGCTGCGGCTGGCCCGGTCCATCGATGTGGAGCATGCAACCGTAAACGCGCTCCACCCCGGCGCCGTCTCCACCGGCCTCAGTCGTGAGCTGCCGCTTGTTACTCGGCTTGTGGCCAAGCTGTTCTTTTCCTCGCCAAAAAAAGGCGCCGAGACATCGGTGTACTTGGCGGATGCGCAAGAGGTGGCCCGCGTCACCGGCGGCTATTACGTCGACCGGCGGCCCGTGCGGGCCGCGGCGGCGGTCTACGACACCGATCGACAAGACCGACTTCATGAGGTTACGATGGATTTGCTGGAGCCGTGGCTGCGGTAGGCGACTCGGTCGCCGAGCGGCGCCGACGCGGACCGGCCGCGCTCCGAGGGGCGCTGTCACCGCGTTTGAGTGCCGTTGTGACGCCGCGTACGCGGCGTGGTTGAGTCTCGACAGGGCACCAGGAGGCACGACATGGAAAAGGTACGATGGGGAATCCTAAGCACGGCGAATATCGGTACGGGCAAGGTCATTCCAGCGATGCAGCAGGCACAGCATGTGGCGGTAACAGGCATAGCGTCGCGCGATAAAGAGCGAGCCCGGGAGGTAGCGGACGGCCTTGGCATCGACAAGGCCCACGGCAGCTATGAGGACCTGCTCGCCGACCCGACGATTGATGCCGTCTACATTCCGCTCCCAAACCACATGCACGTCGAGTGGTCGATCAAGGCGCTGGAAGCCGGCAAGCACGTATTGTGTGAAAAGCCCATCGGCCTCAACATGGCGGAGGCCGAACAACTTCGCGCCGCGGGAGAAAAGTCTCCTCGCCTCAAGCTTATGGAAGCCTTTATGTACCGCCACCACCCACAGTGGGTTACCGCGAAGAGGCTGGTCGACGAAGGTGAGGTGGGTGAGCTCAAGATGGTTCAGGCCGTTTTTGCATACAACAACACAAATCCGGACGATATTCGAAACCAAGCGGACGTCGGCGGCGGCGGTCTTATGGACATCGGTTGCTACCCCATATCGGTTGCGCGGCACATCTTTGCCGCCGAACCCGAGCGAGTCGCTGCTCACATCGAGTACGACCCGCGGTTCCGGACGGACAGCTACGGGTCGGTCATTCTGGAGTTCGCAAACGGAACCGCGAGTTTTATGTACTCGACACAACTCGAGCCTCAACAGTGGGTTGGTATCTCCGGGACGGAGGGACGTGTCGAGGTGATGATTCCCTTCAACGCGCCGCCTGACCGCCCCTGCGTTGTTACGCACACAAAGGCGACAAATATGCGCACCATCGAGATTCCTGCCACCGACCAATACACGGTGCAAGGGGAGTTGATGTCAAAGGCAATCATCGACGACACGCCGGTCCCCACACCCATCGACGACGCCGTTGGCAACATGCGGGTTATTGAGCGAGTGTTTGAGGCGGCCCGGGAGAGGCGCTGGGCGTAGGCACCCCGCGCGAGTTGCGGACGGGGCGAAACGCACCCCGCGCAAGACGACCTTGACGCCCAACCAGTGTTAGGATTACATTACGCTTGTTCCGGGGTGCCCTTGGGGGCTGAGATCACACCCGAAGAACCTGATCCGGGTTATACCGGCGTAGGGAGAATCGATGTATCTTGCCAACGCAAATCAAAAACAATGTATTGGTTGCCCCGGAGCAAACACGTTTCCGGGAGGTTACTATGTTGAGTAGTTTTCTACGCCGATTGGGCGGGCCGGCGGCTCTGTTGCCGACCCTGGTTGTCGCTGCTATGGCAATCGTCTTGCCGACCACGCTTCGGGCCGCACCCGCCGCGGAAGAAGGCCGCGCCGGGGAGGAACCGAGTCTGGGACCCGTCGTTATCTACACCTACGATGTCTTTCCCGAGCCCCTCGTAACCGCGGTCGTTGATCATATGGACGCGGTTCACGGTGTAGAAGTGGACTTTCGCCGGTTTCAGGAGACCGGCGGCATTTTGAGCCAACTCCGACGCGAAGGCGACGATACACCGGCCGACGTCGTGATCGGCCTGGACAACACCTATGCCGACGAGATACTCAATACCGAGCTCTTTTTGTTCTATCGACCCAAAGACTTGAGCCTTGTGAATTCCGATCTGTTGACCGAGGATCTGCCCGTCGTTCCATTTGACTACGGCCACATAATGTTCAACTACGACTCAAAGGCGCTGGAAGACCCGCCCGAAACGTGGGAGGACCTGACCGACGAGCGCTTCCGCGAGTCGATTATATTGATGGATCCTCGCACATCGTCGCCGGGTCGCAATTTCCTGCTCTTTACCGTCGCATACTTTGGTGAGGACGGCTTTATCGACTACTGGCGTCGCCTGAGGCCGAGCATCTTGACGTTTACCTCGACGTGGAGCGAGGGGTACGGGTTGTACACCCAGGGCGAGGCGCCGATTGTCCTGAGCTACGACACAAGCCCCGCCTATCACATCGCCTTTGAAGAGACAGAGCGGTATCGGAACTTGATCCTCGGAGACAGCGCCTACGCCCAAGTGGAGTATGCCGGCGTCGTAGCGGGCTCCGATCGCCCGGATCACGCACATCTTGTGATCGATTATTTGGTGTCGCAGGAGTTTCAGAATCAAATCCCGCTTAATCAGTTTATGTATCCCATCAACCCCAATGCCTCCTTGCCGGAGGCCTTCGACGAAACAGCACGCGCGTCGGAGATTATCAATCTCGATGTAGCGCGAGTCGCCGAAAACTTCGACGAGTGGCTTGGAGCATGGGAAGAGATCATGCGTTAGTACGTTATTTGCCCGCTTGGGGAGGATTGCTTTTTATCTTGCTTGTCTTCCTCCTCCCCATCGGGCTTTTTTTGCTCCGTACCATAGGTGGGCCAAGCATCGACGGCCGAGCATCGGGGCTTTGGGGCGTGCTTAGCTCGCCCGCCACCTGGCGTACCGTCGGTTTTACCTTCGCGCAGGCGGCCGCGTCGGCGTCCGCGGGCGTTCTTTTGGCCATTCCCGGCGCCTGGATTATCTCTCACTTCCGTTTTCCTCTTCGCGGACTCCTTCGGAGTCTGACCCTCCTGCCCTTTGTCCTGCCGAGTATCGTCGTGGTCCTTGCGATGATCAGCTTTTTCGGCCGTAACGGGCTATTGGCATCCCTTTTTGACGTACGGTCCTCATTGATTTACAGCGTGCCGGGCATTGTGCTGGCGCACGTCTTTTACGACTTCTCGCTCGCCATGCGTGTCATTGCCGACCGTTGGTCGCAGATCGATCCACGGCTCGAGGAGACCGCCGCATCCCTCGGCGACCCGCGGTGGCGCACGTTTTTTCGTGTGACCTTGCCGCTCTTGGTGCCGGCAATCACTGCGGGCTTTGTGCTTGTTTTTGTATACAGCTTTTTGAGCTTTGGTATCGTGCTGATCTTTGGCGGCGTCGCAACCGCCACGATAGAGGTGCGGATCTATCAAGAGATGTTTGTGAATCTCGATGCCGCCGCGGCCGGGGGGCTCGCGCTGTTGCAGCTTGTCTTGACCGGGAGCCTGTTTGCGCTCACGGGCCGCTGGATGGGCAGGGCCGTTATCTCACCCGGCGCACAACTGAGACAGCTTACGCCCCTTCGTGCTGTTGGCCCAATCGTCCGTGCGTTGGTTCTGGTGATCGCCGGCCTACTGCTCGTATTTGTCGCGGGGCCGATTGTCACAATGGCGGTCCGTGCACTCACCGATTCCGGGGGACTCAGTTTTGAGCCGTTAACCGCCCTGTTTACCGGCGCGCGGGGAACACTCCGCAGCGCTGCATCTATCGTCCAGAGCTCGATACCGCTTGTCATTCTTCGCAGCATCGGCGTTGCATGTGCCGCAGGCGCGTTAAGCTTTACGTTTGCGCTGGCAATGGCGCTGTCGCTTCACGGCAAGCGATCAGACTTTTTCGACACCGCCTTCCTTGTTCCGTTGGGCCTCTCGGTTGTTACCGCGGCATTGTCGCTCCGTGAAGCCTACGAGGACCATCTGCCTGCGGCACTGTTGGTTGTGTTGGCGCAGTTTTTTGTGGCTCTTCCGACGACCTATCGGATTCTGCGAACGAGTGTCGAGGGCTTGGATCGAACGTACATCGAGAGCGCGCAGGCCCTTGGCGCGGGCCGAGCCGCCGCTTTTGTTACGGTGACCGCGCCCATGCTGCGCTACGGCTTTGCCAACGCATTTGCCTACGCCCTGGCACTTCCCTTCGCCGATTTCACGGCGGTGATGACGGCGGGCGCCGGGGAGATTACGACCTTCCCCGTTGCCATTTATCGACTTATGGGATTTCGGAGCTTCGACCAGGGTGTTGTCCTCGGCCTTATTTACATACTCCTGTGCCTGGGAATTTTCGGCTTCCTCGACAGAAGCGCGCGGCCGGCCACCAGGGCGCCGGCACGATGATTCGACTCGAAGATCTCTACCGCGACTACGGAGACTTTGTCCTCGACATATCGCTCGATGTAGCGCACGGCGAGCTTGTCGCTTTGCTCGGACCGAGCGGAAGCGGCAAGACCACAACGCTCCGCGCGATCTCCGGTTTCGAGGCACTGGAATCCGGACATGTAATTGTGAACAAGGTGGACATCACGGCGCTTGGCCCGAGCCGACGAAAACTGGGCATCGTGTTCCAGAACTATACACTCTTTCCCCATCTTACGGTGGCGGAGAATGTGGCCTACGGACTCCGGCGACACCGTATTGCCGACGTAGGCGCAAAGGTTTCGTCTATGCTCGGGGCCGTTGGTCTCGAAGGATTCGAGAATCGGAAGACGACCACCCTATCCGGCGGCGAGGCCCAGCGCGTGGCCGTTGCACGAGCCCTGGTTATCGAGCCGGAGGCCTTTTTGCTGGACGAACCCTTCTCCGCCATCGACGCGCCGCGCCGACGAGAGCTGCGGGCGAATTTGGTCCGCATCCAGCGGGAGCTCGACATCACAACGCTCTTTGTGACCCACAGCAGGCAAGAGGCGCTCTCGATCGCAGACCGTGTTGCGTTAATGCGCGCCGGCCGTCTCGAGCAGTACGGCACTCCCGAAGATCTGTACCTTCGGCCGAAAAATCGATTTGTCGCCTCGTTTGTCGGCGAAGCAAACTTTCTCGAGGGCGAGCTGCGGCCCGTCGGCGCCGGCAGGGCGGTGGATGGCGGGCCGGCGGGTGGTATGGCCGCCAATAGGTCGGCAAATGCCGGTTCACCGCCTTCGGGCGCGCCGCCACAAAGGCCCGGCCGGTTTCGCGCGGCGCTCGGATTCGAGCTGGACGTGGAGACCGACTGCAATCCCGGACCGGCCATACTCTTGTTTCGCCCCGAGCACATCGAGTTCGGCGAACGCCCCGCCGGCGCCGCGGTTCGTGCACGAGTGGTATCCCGCGAGTATTTTGGATACCACTACGGCTATGCCGTCGAGCCGACCGCCGGCGCCAATCACGCCGGCGCCAATCACTTACGAGTGTTTTCCAGCCGACGGGTCGAAGTTGGAGAGAATGTGACGGTGACGCTGCCAAACGTCGCGGCGCACGTGCTACCCGCCGGTGGGTAGTGCCTTCACGCGGCCCGCCCGTTTGACCGGCGCGGGCGGGGCACATACCTTTTCCCACATGAAATTGAGCAAATCACTTGGGATAGTGGCGCTGTCGATCTTTGTGGGCATCACAGGATGTGCCGGAGTCAGTGCGGACATCAGCAGCCGGATCGTCGAGGAGAACGTAGGGTCCGAGCAAGCCACCTTCGACGTTGTGGAATTGGTGGCAGGAATATCTCGGCCGTGGGCCTTGGCGTTTTTGCCCGACGGGGACTTCCTTGTTACCATTCGTTCCGGGCGCCTCCTCCGTATCAACGGAGACAGTATCAACGAGGTACGTGGCCTTCCTGAGATTGCGACGACGGGGCAGGGCGGGTTGCTCGATATCATTCTTGATCCCGATTTTGAGTCCACCAACCGAATCTATTTCAGCCACGCCGTAAGCGGCGCCGCCGGCACCGGCACGGCCATAAGCCGCGCCACCCTAAGCGGCACACGGCTTTCCAACCTGGAAGAAATCTTCCGTATGGATCGACTTACGTTCTCCGGACGGCACTTTGGTTCTCGCCTTGGCTTTATGGAAGACGGCACACTCTTGTTTACCATCGGTGACCGTGGCGAGCGCGACCGCGCCCAGGACCTCGGCGACCACGCGGGAAGCACCCTTCGCATTAACCCGGACGGATCCATCCCCGCGGACAATCCCTTCGTGGACGAAGCAAACGCCCTCGACGCCATCTACTCGTACGGCCACCGCAATGCGCAAGGAATGGCCATAGATCCCGCCACCGGCCGGATATGGCAGCATGAACACGGACCGCAGGGCGGTGACGAGCTCAACCTCGTGCAACCGGCGGAAAACTACGGTTGGCCCGAGGTCACCTACGGACGTGAGTACGGCACGGGCTTCCCCATCGGCGAGGATACGGCTCCCACCGTACCGGACCCGCTGACCTACTGGACACCTTCCATCGCGCCCTCCGGATTGACGCTGTATCGAGGTGAGCAATTCCCCGAGTGGGATGGAGACCTCTTTGTGGGTGCGCTGGCCGGCCGCCACCTCCGGCGGGTCGAGCTCGACGGAGCTCAGGTTGTTGGCGAGGAAGTCCTTCTCGACGGCACACTCGGCCGCATACGAGACGTGCGCACGGGTCCCGACGGGTTTTTGTATCTCCTGACCGACGAAGACAACGGCGGTCTCTACCGGCTGGAGCCCGTCGACTAGTCCGTTGAATCCGCAGGAAGCGGGCGACGTGAATCGGCCTCACCTGCGGCTGGTTGCCGACGTTGCCCTTAGGAACACGCCGATTCGTCTCTCCAAATCGGAGTACCAGGTCCTCGACGCCGGCCGGAAGTTTGTGTCTCAGCTCTTGGACAAGCGCCGGATCGTATACGGCATAACCACCGGCTTCGGACCGCCAACACCTATGTGGACCCAAGCGTAGCCGAGGAGCTGCAGCGCCACCTGCTCTCCCACCTGCAAGCCGGCGTTGGTCCGCCCCTTCGCCGAGAGCACGTCCGCGCGATGATGGCGGCGCGTGTCTCGAGCCTGGTTCGCGGCCGCTCGGGGGTTCGGCGAGAGATCGTCGATCTGCTTGTCGGCATGCTCCGCCAAGACGTGGTCCCTTCGGTTGGGACGGTGGGAGCAAGTGGCGGCCTCACCCCCCTCGCGCACATGGCCGCCACACTCTCAGGAGAAGGCGCGGTGTGGTTCACGGGTGAATGCGTCGCGGCGGCCGACGGGCTTTCGCGTGCCGGTCTCACAGCGCTGGTCTTCTAAGCAAAGGAAGGAATCGCGCTGGTGAACGGCACCGCCGCCTCGCCGAGTTAACGGGCGACGGCTCGCGTCTCGTCACCACGTCCTCGACGACCTGCTCGCTGCCGCGGATCGAGCCGGCCGGATCGCAGGCACGCGCCAATTCCGCCTCCGGGCCCGATTCCGCCGACACAGAGCCTGTGCCTGGGTCGTTCCCCCGTGCGCGCCGCCATAGACGTGCTCGAGTTCCACGACGGCATTGTGGACACGGAGCTCGCATCGGTTACCGACAATCCGGTCCTCTTCCCCGAGGATGATGTGGTGGTGCAAGGCGGAGACTTCTTTGGCCAACACGTGGCCTTTGTCTCCGACGCCTTGAGTAACGCAGTCATATCGATTGCCGGCCACATGGAGCGGGCAATTGCGCGTCTGACGGACCCGGTTCGTTCGCGGGGACTCCCGCCGATGTTGCAGCCTCGGTCGCCCGGACGGCAAAGTGGTTTTATGGGAGCCCAGGTTACCGCGACGGCCATCCTCGCAGAGATGCGTACACATGCCGTTCCGGCTTCAATCCAGTCGATCCCCACGAACGCGGACAACCAGGACATCGTGACAATGGGAACCATCGCTGCAGGAAACACTTCAGCTCAAATCGAGCGGCTCTGGGATATGGCGGCGATTTTCCTCCTGGTGTTGGCGCAGGCGGCCGAGCTTTGTGCCGAGGAGGGGGCGGTCACCCCGCAGACGGGCCGTGTCGATGCCGTCCCCTCCGCCGGCTTCGCCGAGTCCTCCGTGAATCTCCACACGCTTGTCAGAAGACACAGCCTCCGGCTTGTCGAGGACAGACCGCTAAGCAATGACATCGAGCGCGTGTCGGCGGCCATTCGTTTGTAGAGCAAAAAAACGGGCGCGCCCGCCCGCCGTGGCCGGGGTCTCTCGAAGCGGTACAAAGTTCGGTAACTCCGTCTACAACGAGCTCAAGGACAAGGGGTTGACGGTGTATCCGATCAATCCGCACACGGACAGGATTGGCGACGATACGTGCTACCCGGACATTGGCGGTTTGCC
>CAZFLD010000059.1:24934-27422 GCA_964519835.1 uncultured Spirochaetales bacterium | reverse complement strand
GGAGTCCTACCACCCGCTGTATTCGGCCAACACAAAGGTGGCGCCGAGTTGCTCGGAGCGCAAGTAGAGGGCCGACGCTCCCTCGCGCATAACCCACACGTCACCGTCTTCGGTTTCGATCTCGCCGACCGGTTCGTTGGAGAGGTAGAACGCACTCATCTGTTGCACTACCGGCGCCAGCGAGAACGTGGCGGAGTCCCCTTCCGCAGTCTCGTAGCGGTACGTATAGTCCGATTCGTCTTCCATCGTGACGGTGAAAAACGCTCCCTCTTGCTCTTCGTGCGCAAAATCGACTTGGACGCCCTCCTCGATCTCGTAGGCCACGAGACTCATCTCCGGCAGGCCATCCTCGAGGACGTCGATACCCATCTCGTTGGCTCCGGGCGAGAGGAGAAACATAAACGTCAGTATGCGAAAGATTAGATTTGCAGACGCAAGGGCCATAATATCCTCCTATTTTACTAAGATATCATATCCGATTTGCCCTGCTTTCCCCAAGGTGCTTGGTGCGTCGCGCGTGACGGCGCGGCGCCCATGCGGGCTGCTGCGACGCATTCCCGGCGGACCGGCGCGACGCTTGCCGACCCCGCTTCTCAGACGTCTCCCACCGCCACGGCCGCCCTCCTTCTCTCACCGAGCCTGTTTACACGGTAGCCTGCGGATGGCGGTCGGTTACCAAATCGCTCAAGTCCGCCGCGCGGGCGTTGCTTTTTACCTGATCGACGTTTTTGCAGCCGGGAATAACCGCGGTGACCGCAGGGTGCTTGAGGCACCACGCAAGGGCCCACTCCGCCATGGGCACGCCCTCCGGGACCTCCTCACGGGCGATTCGCTCGACCTCTTTGAGCCGCTCCGCCACCTTCTCCGCGTTGTGCCGGCTCCGCACGTCGCTTGCATCGAATGTGGCGCCGGGCTTGTATTTGCCGCTCAAATAGCCGCTTGCGAGCGGCACGCGGGCAAGGACCCCGAGGTTGTGGTCGATGCACAGGGGGAAGACCTTCTCCTCCGGCGCTCGGTCCAGGCGGTTGTAAATAACCTGGATTGCCTCGGCCCCGACCTTCGGCGCCTTGCCGGTTTGGTAGTCGTTTGTATTGGCCCCGATAGAGATTCCCAAGAAGCGGACCTTGCCTTGCTCCTTGAGCCGGCCGAGGCGCTCCCACAGATCGTCGTTGTCAAATACGTCGTTGCCGCCGGAGTGAAACTGAAGCAAATCCACGTAGTCGGTCTGAAGCGCCCGAAGGCTGTCCTCCAGCTGTTTTGTCACGCCGTCGGCGTCCCAGATCTGATCCCGTTCAAAAGGAGCGTGGAACTTGTGGCCGAATTTGGTGGCAATAAACCAGGAGTCCCGCTCGCCGGGAAACAGTGTGCGTAGGGAGTTGCCGATAAACTGCTCCGAAAGGTGGTCGCCGTAGCACTCCGCGGTGTCGATAAGACTGATGCCAACCTCGCGAACCGCCTTGAACATCTCGTCGACCTCGTTCTGGTCAAAGTCCTTGCCCCACTCCCCGCCGAACTGCCATGTGCCGATGCCCACTACCGAAACTCTTTCATTTGTGCTACCAAGTCGTCTGTATTTCATGCCGGTATGGTACCATGCCGCCGCAAATCGATGCCATTGCGGGCATGCAAGCGATCAAGGCGGTTCGCTGGGGAAGGCAGGTTTCTCCGCATCCCGTTCTTTGTACTTCGATCGATGGGCGGGCAACACACGACGAAGGAGTGGAACGACAAGTCGTTAGGCCGGGTGCCTGAGGCGCGGTGAATTCCGTTTTCTCGATACTCAGCCTCTTCGGAGTCGGCGAGTTGTGAATAAATTCACGCCGATGATCGATCCTCGTTTCTTTCAGTACAACACGCATCATCGCTTCCCCGACGAGTTTGCGATGCGCGGCTCCGGTTTCCCGGTCGTCGCGGACTACGTGGACTTGCTGTCGCGGATGGATGTTGCGGTGGTGTTTGCCGACCCGCAAGCTGCGGGAGCGCTTGCCGAACTGGGTGCCGACGTTCACTACGACCGCTTCTACCCACGGTGTGACCAACGAGTTTCTGCCGCTTTATCTGCTCCGACTGGGACCCTCACCGGACGTCTCCCCCCCGGTGAGTAGGTAGCCAAAGCGATCGGCGACTCCCCGCTCTCCAGGGCGGCCGCCGCTCGGCGGCCAAATCTTGCCTGTATCTGGATTGATGCGCACATTGCCGAAGTCGTCACCAAACACGATGCGGGCAACCGCAGCATCATCAACCGTTGTCCGCTGTACGGATTCGGTGAAGCTATCAAAGAGTGAGACCTGGAAGTCGTAGATTCTATCTGCAAGGAAAAACTCAGACTCTTGGCCGTTCTTGAGCGTGACATGGACGAGGCTGTTCTCAGACCAGAATGTTCCGCTGTTACTGGACTCAAGAAAGATGATCTCCCGAACAATGCCCAAGTCCACCTCAATCCGGCCGCTGGTCTCCGACCGCTTCAGGTAGAGCACCGGGCGGTCAC
>CAZFLD010000059.1:0-24834 GCA_964519835.1 uncultured Spirochaetales bacterium | reverse complement strand
CGGTCACCAGACCGTCGTTCTGGTGGAGGAACCCGGTGGCGTTGAAAGGCTCACCCCAGACACACGCTGTACTCGCCAGGAGCAGCGCAAGAACCATGGAACGTGTTTTCATAATAAAGCCTCCCTGGTCATTTATGGTACCGGGGAGACCGATCGCGAGCAAGGTAAATGGTTGGGTTGACGAACTAGCCGAACGGATTGCGGACTTCCACCGACCCATAGCGTTGGCCCGCGCTGAGATCCTCAGACAGTACCGTGGCGCACGAAGCGGTCTCAGCGGCGGCTAGAATCAACGCATCCCAGAACGAGATCTGCCATAGAATCGAGCCGTCAACAGCCCTGCTGATTATCCCTGGGTCGACCGTTATGACCTCGAGTTTGGCACAGGTTGCGTTGATGACCTCCTTCGCCCTGAGGTGGGCTACGCCCATCTTCCGCGTAGCCACGACGTAATACTCCTGGAGGACTTGCGTGGAGACGGCGGCGAAGGCGCCGCTGTTCTCCATGACCCTACGCGCAACCTCTCGCTTGTCCGGACTCCCTTTATCTCCCGCGTACACCAAGACATTGGTATCAAGAAAGATTTTGCCGGTCATAGAGCTCATCCCGTGTCCACGTCGTGCCGTGGGAGTTTCCCTCTGCCGCATCCAGAGCACTAAAAAGGGCGTCGGTTGCCTCATCTTCTTCCGTGTCTATCATTCTACGGAGCGCTTCCCGCACGAGAGCGTTTAGAGACATCCCGCGGCGCCGGGCATACTCGCGTCCCCGTTCTACCACGTCATCTGGAAATGAGAGTGTAATGTTTCGCATCTACACCTCCAACACGTAATAACGTAACACGTTGTTGCGTGTAAAGTAACGTGTCCCCACCGTCCCACCGGAACTGCGATCACGATCCTTGCCGCCGGCCAGCTATCGAAGCCTATGATTTCCGTGCAGGCGCCATCAACAAAGAGGCGTATGGTACCATGCCGCCGCAAAACCATGTCATTGTAGGCCCACAAGCAACTGAGGAGTAACGATGCAGTACGGAAGAGTTGAGGGATTGGAAAAACAGGTCTCGCGCATTGGTCAGGGCTGTATGATGCTGCAGACTGGGGATGGTCAGGGCCCGACCAACGAGATTCTCGACGCGGCATGGGACACGGGAGTCCGCCTCTTCGACCACTCCCATGTCTACGGTGGAGGCGACTGTGAGCGCGCCTTCGGCGTCTGGCTTCGAGAGCGTAGTGTCCGCGACGAGGTGGTCATACTCGACAAGGGCTGCCATCCCTACCAGGGCGAGAAACGAGTTTCGCCCGCGCACGCACAAACCGACGTTAACGAATCCCTCGAGCGCTTGGGCGTGGAGTCGATCGATCTGTGGCTCTTTCATCGAGATGATCCCGAGCAAGAGGTCGGTCCATTGGTGGAGACACTCAACGAGCTGATCGCGTCCGCCAGGGTCGGGGCGTGGGGCTGTTCGAACTGGACGCACGCCCGTATCGCCGAGGCGATTGCGTACGCCGAGGAGCACGACCTGCACCCGCCGGTGGCAAGCAGCCCCAACTTCAGCCTTGCCGAGCAGGTCGACTCGCCCTGGGGCCCGGACTGTGTGACGATCTCCGGGCGCGCGAACGAGGAAACCCGCGCTTGGTACGTCGCGAACCAAATGCCGGTCTTCGCGTGGTCGAGTTTGGCCAGGGGATTCCTTTCCGGTAGACTTCGGCGGGAAAACTTCGAGAAGGTCAAAGACGAGCTTGAGGAGCACGTCATTCGGTGCTACGTTACCGACGACAATTGGGAGCGTCTTGACCGGGCCGCCGTTCTGGCGGAGAAGCGGGGCTCGAGCATCCCGCAGATAGCGATCGCCTACGTGCTCCACCATCCGATGAACACCTATGCTCTTGTAGCGGCTTACACCCGGGAAGAGGCCGAGGCAAACGTCGCGGCCCTGGAAACCACACTAACGGACGATGAGGTGGCCTGGCTCGATTTGCGGGAAGGGTAGGCGACGTAGTTTTGCGGTGACGCTATTGTCTATCTTCGCCGGGCGACGACCGCGGGCCCGACGAGCCGGCCTGGTGTTGGACGAATCGAGCGGGAATCCAGAGCTCCACAAAAAAGCCTCCAAGGTCGGAGCGGCCGATATTGGGCTCGACCGATGTCTCCATTGCCAGCTCGATCCGTCGCGCGGTATTGGCGATGCCGATGTGATCGTGCCGGTCCGGCGTTGCTTCGGCGAGTTCCGAACGTATCCTATTGAGCTCGCCTCGTCCGACTCCGGTCCCGTTGTCGTCTACCCGTATTCGGATTGTGTCGCCGCCACGAACGACGGCAATCTGAATGATGCCGGAATCCCTGCCTCCCATCCCGTGGACAATAGCGTTCTCCACTAGGGGCTGAAACGTCATCGGTACGGTAAGTGCCGACAGACAACCGTCGGATGCCTCCACTCTTAGCTCGTAGGAGCGCCGATAGCGCAGAGACTGAATTTCGGCGTACCGCCGCGCGTTTTCGACGTCCTCACTTATCGTCACCAGAGAGCTTGGGCTACGAAGAGAGTACTTCAACACGTCGGCCAGTGAGGTGATCATCTCGTTTGCCGGTCCCGGCTTACCGGTCTCCCGGAGAATCTGCCAGTTGACCGCCTCGAGGGTGTTGAAGAGGAAGTGCGGGTTCATCTGAGACTGGAGTGCTAAGAGTTCTAATGCCTTTTCGCGGTACGTCCGCTCCGAAAGCTGGAGGCGATAGAACTGCCGTTCGACGAAGGCTCTCAGTACATGATAGGTCAGGTAGCCGAACCCTTTCGTCGAATGTCCTTGTAGCGACGGAAGGTCCCTGTCCTCGCGGGCGCGCTCCACGACGTCCGCCACTTCCCGGATGTGGCGGTAGCTTCGCCGCGCCATCACCAAGGCCAGGAGTAGTCCTACCGCCACGGCAACGGAGACGATTGTTAGGCTTGTGCGGGCCATACGAGAAACCGGAGCAAAAAACTCCTCGTTTGGCGCAACAAAGATGTAGTACCACCCGTTTTTTTGCGAAACGCGACTGTTCACGGTGTACACGCGCTGTTCGTGTGGGATCTCGAAGTTGCGTTCGTCCAGCTGGCCGGTAACGGATGCAACAAGCTCGGTGTTCTCTATATTGGACAGCACCATCCGATCGTCCTGATCGAGAACGATGTAGCGCATTCCCGCTGGGATCGTTCCGCGACTGAGCTGTTTCTTGAGGGCCTCTTCGCGAATATTGAGCACAACCGCACCGCGAACATCGCGGCTGTCGATTACAAACAGCCGCTGAAACACGGACAGCACGGTCTCGCGGGGGCCGCTCTCCCCGAGAAGCGTCGACTGCCTCCGCACAATCCAAGAGAGACGGTCGGTCGTTGCTGCTCGATAGTGCGGAATCCATGATCGGTCGGGCATTCCCTCGATAGGGATGACGCCGAACTCCGTTGTAAGGACCTGAGCCGGCTCTTCGAGGTAGATGTAGATCGATTGCACTTCGTCTCTTGCGTGCGCCGACCTGTTGACGATGTCACGGATAATTGCGAGCTCCTGAAGTCCTTCGAGATCGATCTCGGCGGGATTCATCCGTTCCCCGAGTGACCGTAAGACGGGGGCGGCGGTGCCGAAGGCAACGGCTGTGGCCCGCGCTTCGGCAACCAGGCGATCCATGGCGGCCTCGAGGCCCGCGAGACTTCGCTGCGCGACCTGCACGAGTTGTTCTCGGGCGTAATCTCGAGAAGTAAAGACGGCGACATAGCCAAGAACCGTGAGGATCAGGACCGGAGAGAGCAGAATAAAGAGGTATTTTGCCGCGAGTCGGGCGACGGAACGCTTCATGCCGGGTCACGACCGGCAACCGTCGCCGGCGATTTTCCCGCTTTGGCTCGATAATCCCGGGGGGTGGTACCAAAATGCCGATGGAAGCGTCGGGTGAAGTTCTTGGCGCTGGTGTAGCCGACGATGCGGCCTATCTCGGCGACGCGGTACCGAGACTGGAGGAGGAGACGAGCGGCATGGTTCATGCGTGCGGCTTGGACCGCATCGGAAAAGTGCCGTCCGGAACGACGATAGTAGCTGCGGGAAAGATGCTCCGGAGAGAGGTCCACGTAGTCGGCGACCGTCTTTAGGGAGGCGCGGTTGAAATGACAGGCAAGGTAGCGATCTACGGTTTGAACAAACGGGTCCGCCGCGGCTGAGTCTTGTTGGTCCTTGTCGCCGGCGGCAGGATCCTGCTCCGAGCGAGCCGAAGAGATGGCGCGATGGAGCTCCCGCAACGTCTCCAAAAACTCGTCGTAGCGGATCGGCTTCACGACGTACCGCCAGACCCCGTATTCGATGGCGGACTGCGCATAGTCGAAGTCCGTGTGCGCGGTCAAGAACATAATAAAGATATGCGGAGCCTCGCGGCTGATCACCCGTGCCACATCGATGCCGCTCCGCGGAGCCATACGGATGTCGGTGAGTACCGCGTCCACCGGCTCACTCCGTGTTCGCTGCAGGAGCTGCTCGCCGTTTGTGCACGGCTCGAGGGCCCGGAACCCAAGCTCGCCCCACGGGATGCCGGTACAAAGCCCATCGCGGATGACAGGCTCGTCGTCGGCAATCGCAATGGTAAAGGTCTCGTGACCCGCCACGGACGAATAGTAGCACGTGGAGAAGTGGTCCCGATAGCGGAGGATCAACAAATGATACCTTTTGCCCAAATCAGCACTCTTTACCGGCCGGCACTCCAGTCCCACACTGGAGTCAAGACATTTCGACCAAGGAGGAGATGTTATGAAAAAAGCACTTCTGGTAGTGCTGTTCCTTACGACGGCGGGCGCTCTGCTGTTCGCCGCAGGTAACAACGAGCAAGCAGCCGACGGTGAGTCGGAGGAGCTGCGCGTGATGTGGTGGGGATCGCAGCGACGCCACGAGATCACAATCGATGTGCTCGAGCTCTACGGTGAGCGCCACAACGTAGACGTCACCTATGAGTTTGCAGGCTTTAGCGATTACTGGACCAAGCTATCCACCATGGCCGCTGGGCGAAACCTTCCCGACGTTATGCAGCTTGGTTATCCCCATCTCGGGGACTGGCACGGCCGAGGCATGTTGATACCGCTGAACGAGTACGCCGATTCCGGTGTGCTCGACTTGTCGGAGATTCCATCGGGCACCCTCGACGGCGGTCGGATAGACGGCGAGCTGTATGCGGTCAGCCTTGGTGTGAACACCTGGGCCTTTGTCCTGGACGTAGACATGTTTGAGGAGGCTGGGCTTGCGCTTCCCGCGGACGACTGGTCTTGGGACGACTTCGAGCAAACCGTGATGGAGCTCAGCGGCGCGCTGGAGGCGTGGGGCATGGGTTCTGGTCTCACCAGCGACCAACTATGGCGAACCCTCTACTTGTCATCCGGGATGCAACCGTTCGACTACACCGACGGCGGTCTCGGGTATACGGATGACCAGATACTGGTTGACCACCTCGAGATGATTCTCGAGCTTCAGGAGGCCGGTGCGATACCCCACATCAGCGTGCAGGCCTCCGACTACGCCTACGGAGAGAATCCCGAGATCCAGCCGATTGTCGAAGGTGATGCGGCAATGTCCTTTCTTGCAAGCAATCAGCTCGTAGCGCAGTGGACCGCAGCCGGTGGCCCCTCAGAGCGTAACTTCACCCTTGCTCCCATCCCCCGAACCGGTGAGCGATCGGCGAACTGGCTACGCCCCTCGATGCTGTTTGCTGTTACCCGTGACAGCGAGTCGCCCGAGACCGCAGCGGGCTTTGTGAGCTTCTTTGTTAACGACATGGAGGCGAACCAGATCCTTATGGCGGAACGGGGCGTACCCGTCGCTACAGACGTCCGTGACCAACTGGCATCGGTTGTGGACCGCCCCGCACAGGTGGTATTCGAGTTTATCGGTCGCATCGCCGACAGCGCCATCCCGATTCCACCGCCGGCGCCCCAGGGCTGGAACGATCTGCTGCGAAATGTGTATGAGCCCGTCGTCCGAGACGGCGTGTTGTTTGGTGAGGTATCGCCGCAGGAGGCGGCGGAGATCTTCCGGGAAGAGGCGGCCGATATCCTCGAGTAGCGTTCCCGGATCGAGCAGGCACGGATCCGGAGCACCCTCCACCGGAGGGTGCTCCGTTCTCTCTCGGGACCACCAAAAGCGCGGCGGTACAATACACCATGAGCACACTACATTTGCGACGACAGCGGAGCATCGGTACGACGCTGGCCGGTTATCTCTTTATTTCTCCGTGGCTTCTCGGGTTCTTCGGCCTCACCCTCGTACCCATCCTTTCTATACTCTATCTCGGACTCACCGAGTACGACCTTTTTTCGCTGCCCGAGTTTATCGGGCTGGACAACTTCGCCCGGATGTTTACCGAAGACTCGCGCTACGCGCAATCCGTCGGAGCGACGTTCCAGTTCGCCCTCGCGTCGGTTCCGCTGAAACTCATTTTTGCCCTATTGGTGGCCATGCTCCTAAACAGCAAGCATCGCTTCCTCGGTGTCTACCGGGCATGGTTTTACACCCCGTCGATCCTCGGGGGAAGCGTGGCCGTGGCGGTCATGTGGCGGGAGATTTTCGGTACGGACGGCCTTGTGAATGTCCTTCTGAACGCCGTCGGCATTCCATCGGAGATTCCCTGGCTCGGCCACCCCACCTTCGCGATATGGACGCTTGTGTTGTTGGTAGTCTGGCAGTTCGGCTCGCCCATGCTGATCTTTTTGGCCGGGCTGAAGCAAATCCCGAAGGAGCTCTACGAATGCGCCGAGATCGACGGCGCCTCTCGGCTGCGGCGTTTTTTTCGAATCACGCTCCCCATGCTCTCGCCGGTTATCCTCTTCAACCTCATCATGCAGATGATCTTCCAGCTTACGGTCTTTACGCAGCCGTTTATCGTCACCCAGGGCGGACCCATGGGCACGACCAATTTTTACGCGCTGTATCTCTATCGCCGTGCCTTCGAGAGCTTCCAGATGGGCTACGCATCGGCGATGGCGGTTGTTCTCTTGTTCACGGTGGCCTTGTTTACAGCCGTCGTCTTTAAGACCGGAACGTTCTGGGTGCACTACGAAACTCGGGAGGGAAAATGATCATCCGCAGGAGTATCTTCCGATCGGTCACCTTTCACCTTGTCGCCGCCGGACTCGGTCTGGTTATGATCTATCCAATTCTCTGGCTTGCGGGAAGCTCCTTCAAACCGGAGACGGAGATCTGGCGAACGGTCTCCTCCGTCATTCCGCAGAACCCCACCGTCGAGCACTACATCAGCGGGTGGCAGGGCTTCGGCGGAATCTCGTTTACGACCTTCTACCGCAACACCATCATCTACGCGGGGCTTGGAACGCTTGCCGCGGTGTCCGTGTCGGCCCTCGTCGCCTTTGGTTTCGCACGGATTCCGTTTAAGGGGAAAAAGATCTTCTTCAGCGCCATGCTGATGACACTCATGCTTCCTATCCAGATCCAGGTCATTCCGCAGTATGTGTTTTTCACTCAAATCGGCTTGATCAACAGCTTTGCGCCCTTGCTCGTACCGCGCTTACTCGGTCAGGCCGGTCAAGCCTTTTTTATCTTTATGATGGTTCAGTTTATTCGGACAATACCCTTCGAGCTCGACGAGGCTGCCCGGATGGACGGGGTCGGTCGGTTTGGGATATTCGCGCGGATCATGCTGCCGCTTATCAAGCCGGCCTTAGTAACCACCGGCGTGTTTTCCTTCTATTGGACCTGGTCCGATTTTCTTACGCCGTTGATTTACTTGAATAGCCCTCGACTCTACACGGTATCGGTGGCCCTGCGATCCTTCGCCGACCCGTCCGGGAACACCGACTGGGGCGCGATCTTCGCAATGTCTTTCCTGTCTCTTATCCCGGTGCTGATTGTGTTTTTTATTTTCCAACGCCATATTGTCGAGGGAATCAGTACCCAGGGATTAAAGGGATAGTATGAAACGTCCAAATGTCCTCTACATCCACTCCCACGACACCGGCCGATATGTGCAGCCCTACGGCCATGCAATTGACACGCCGAACCTCCAAGCCTTGGCGGAAGACGCCGTCCTGTTTCGAAACGCCTTCTGCGCCGGGCCGACGTGTTCGCCGAGTCGGGCGGCCCTGCTTACGGGTCGCTATCCCCACCAAGTAGGCATGTTGGGCCTGGCGCATCGCGGGTTCTCGCTTGTGGACTACACACAGCACATCGTCCACCGCTTCAAAGAGGCTGGGTATCAAACGGCACTTGCGGGCATTCAGCATATCGCCAACGACGCAGCCAAAAAGCTGGGAAGCGAGCCCTGGGAAGTGATCGGCTACGACGAGTACCTCGGTGACCACACTGTCTGCGACGGGGAGGCCGCCCGATGGCTCGCCACCGTCGGTGACAAGCCGTTTTTTCTCTCGGTCGGTTTCTTCGAGACCCACCGTGAGTTTCCAAAACGGGCCGGCTACGATCCCTCCTACACCACACCGCCCGCCCCGCTGCCCGACGTCCTCGAAACTCGTACCGATATGGCCCGCTACAAGGAGTCGGCCGCCGCACTGGATCGGCGCATGGGCGTTGTGTTCGACGCCCTCAAGGCCAACGGCCTGTGGGATCATACCATCGTCGTTTGCACCACGGACCACGGCATAGCCTTTCCGTTTATGAAAGGAGCGATCACCGACCACGGTTTGGGGGTTATGCTGATGATGCGCCTTCCCGGCGAGGGTGCGGGCGGCACGGCTATCGATGCCATGGTGAGCCACCTCGATGTGTATCCGACGCTCTGCGAGGCGGCGGGCCTCGAGCTTCCGACGTGGCTCGAGGGGTACTCGATGATGCCGCTTGTTCGCGGAGAGGCCGCCTCCATCCGAGAAGAAGTCCATGGAGAGGTCACCTACCACGCGGCGAGGGAGCCCAAGCGATGTGTCCGAACCGATCGCTTCAAGTACATTAGGAATTTCGAGCCCCTCTCCCACCCGGTGCTACCCAACATCGACGCAGGAGAGAGCAAGAGTTACCTGCTCTCCCGGGGACTCGCGGATCGACCTGTTCCGCCGGAGGAGCTTTACGACCTGGTGTACGACCCGAGCGAGGCCCACAACCGCACCGGGGACCCCGCACATGCAGAGGTGTTGGCCGACATGAGAAACCGCCTGGAGGCATGGATGCGGCAAACCGACGACGTGTTGGTGGGGGGGCGGCTCACGGACCCACCAGACGCCTTGCTCAACGAGCAAACCGATATCGACCCGTCTCCGGAAACCGCCCGGCGCGCCGGTTCTTCCTCGTCCTACAACAGCTCCAACAAGTAGGGCAGCACCTGCTTCTTGCGGCTTAAAACGTCCTTGAGCTCGTACACCGAATCGGCGGCCTTGGGGTAAGCGATCCGCTCCAGCAGGTTGGCCGGCGCCCTCACCACCAGGAGCGTTGTACTCGTTGTGATGTCCGTGACCATAAGCGCGGCGAGGTACAGGTCTTCGTGGTTGCGGGCGTTGTCCACGGCCGCCCCGATTTCCTCGGCGCGATCCCAAAATGCCTGGAAGCCCACCATCTCCACTTGGCTGACGGAGAATCGCTTCCCGCCCTCCTCGTAGTACTTCCGGTCTTGGTTGATGATCGTGTCGGCAGTAAGATCGTGAACGTCGCTCCCCGCCGCGAACATCTTCCGTCCGTAGTCCTCCATGGAAACGCCGGCGAGTTCGGCGAGCCTGGGAGCAATCTCTCGGTCGAAGTCCGTTGCCGTCGGGCTGTTGAGAATGACCGTGTCCGACAGCAGACCGGACAACATCAGGCCCGCCACTTGCGGGCTCGGGTTGGTTCCGGATCGAAAGAATAGGTCGGCGACGATGCTGCACGTAGAGCCGACGACTCGGTTAATAACGGTGATTGGCTCGTTGGTTCGCTCCATGCCGATGCGGTGGTGATCGATGATCTCATCGACCGCGGCCTCTTCAATGCCGTCGACGGCTTGGGAGTATTCGTTGTGGTCGACGAGGGCCACGTGGTGGCGCGGGTCGGCCATAAAGTTGATCCGAGTCACGATGCCGGCGAGCTTGCCCTCGTCGTTGGTGACGATAAAGCCCCCCTCGTTGTAGCGGTTTACCTCCTGTCGTACGTCGCGGAGAATCGCGCGGCTGGAAAAGGTGGGACCCACGGCTTCGACAAAGCCGCCCAGCGGCGAGTTGAGAATAGCCGCCGCGTCATCGCGATTGCCGGCCCCGCTCGCGCTTGCGGCAGGCCGGCCGTGGGGGTCGCCAAGTCCCGCGAGGGTTCCCACGATCCGGGCGATCCCCAGCGCCGTGACGCGCCCAATCGGCGTGTCGGAGTCGTCGACGACGGGCAGAAAAGAGAAGCGATTGTCTACGATGGTGCGGTAGGCGTCCAAAAGCGGGTCTTCGGCGCGAAACGTGAACAGCAAGTTGCGCCCGATCATAATGTCGGATATCCGCGGCAGGATATCCGCCAATAGAGCGGGATCGTCCGCTTTGAACGTATCGAGGGCGTGGCGTGTCTGGGCGTTGACGGAGCCGGCTCGACAGGCGCGCGCATTTATACGGCGAACCTCCCGGCAATACGAGGCGTAACTCAAGGCCGCGCAGATGGAATCCGTGTCGGGGTTTTTGTGGCCTATGACCAAAAGCGGTCGCTGATCGCCCACCCGCTTATAGTATCACAATGCATAAACTTGGACCGGTCGGGCCGGTGCCCACGGGTGCGCACGCGGCGTCGTCGCTACCGCCGTGGTATACTGGCATGTGTTACCGGCGGTACAGTGGGATTTGGTACCGATGGTACCAGGTTTCTTTAACTCTGGAGGTGCCGATGGACGGCTCTCGGTGGCGTGCGGATTCCCGCGCGGCCGCGTTTGTGCTCATAGCCATATGTATTGTTGCCCCGAACGGCCACGCTGCCACGCCGGCCGGCCGCGCAGTCTCGAGCGCCGAGCGTCCAACGGCCGTGCCAAAGACCCCGGCCAACGATCTGGTCCTCGATCTCTTTGGCGAAGAAATGCTCTCCGTGATCACCGGCGCCGAGCGGGTCGAGAGTTTTAGCGTTATTGGCGCCGGCCAAACCCGTGAGCCGGGCAGAGACCTTACCGCGGCCCAAATCGCCGAGATCCAGGAAATCCTGACAGACCCCGGCAGTTTTTTGTTTGGAATCGTTAAAAAGTGTCTGTTTATCCCGGATGCGGGGCTACGTTTTGTCTCGCACCTCGGTGAGGTGGAGATTCTGTTTTCGTCCACATGTCGGACCTTCTTGGCCACTTCGGCGACGGGCGCACGCCTTGACTCGGACGGCACAAGGGATGCATATGAGGATTACGACCCGGTCGCCCATCGGATCGATGCCTTGTTTGCGTCGGTTCTCGGCGGTGAACGCGATTAAGAGGAGTGTGTTATGCGACGTTCCCTTTTGTTTGTTGTGATCGTGGCGCTTTGCGCCGTCTTTCCCGCCGCTGCGGCGGACATCCACGTGATTTTTGCCATCGACACCGATGATCCGTACATCGGCGACAGCGTCCGAAAAGACATGAGCTCGGTGGAAGAGATGCTGCGCGACGCGGCAAATCGTAGCGACATGGGCTTTTTTGTCGAGCGTTTTATCGACGAAAACATGACGACCGACAACGTGGCGGCGGCGGTTCGTGCGCTCGAACCCGATCCCGACGACATGGTTGTGTTTTACTACTCCGGCCATGGCTTTCGGACCGGCAGCGCCGATACAAAGTACCCCTTCCTGTCGATGGATGGCGACGATTTGGAGCTGTACTGGGTTTTCGAGCAGTTATACAACAAAAATCCACGTCTTCTTATTGCCATGGCAGATGCCTGCAACAACATCATTCCGGACGAGTACACGCCGGACGATCCCGACGAGAAGTCGCGGGTCGAGGGAAACGTCACCAACAACTACAGGGCCCTGTTCCGTGAAGCGTCCGGCGCCATCATCGCCTCATCTTCCGTGCCGGGCCAATATTCGCAGGCCCTTCCGGACGGCGGTGCCTTTACGCTCGAGTGGCTGGCCTCTATCCGCGAGGTGGCAAGCTCATCAAATCCCACTTGGCCCGCGATTATGGACGGCTCCGACGAGCCCATCCTTTTTTATGGTGGAGATCGTCAAGACCCGCAGTTCGACTATATCGAGCGTGGAGTACGCCTCACCGAAGCTCTCTTTGAGTACACCGGCCCCAACATTACCGATCCGGAGGGTGAGCAGCGGACCTACAGCGGCCGGCTTAGCGGCGGCGACCCCACTACCGGAGACGGTCACTACTTCGATTCCTACCTCTTTGAGGCGTCCCGGGACGATAACATAACGATCGCGGTGAGCTCCTCGAGCTTTGATACCTACCTCACCGTCGTTGCCTCCGATGGTTCCACCGTTGTGGAGAACGACGATTTTGAGCAGACCAACAGTCGCCTGGCCTTTGCTGCTCCCTCCGACGGCGAGTATGAGGTCCTGGTAAGCTCCTACTCCGCCGGGGAACAGGGGGCCTACGAGCTTATCACCTTTAACGTGGCGGACCTCACGCTGCCCGCCATCGATGCAGAGCCAACCGTCACCGAGACCACCGAAGGCGATCTCCGCGGCGAGCTCACCGGAGCGGATGGGACCGACGACGACGGCAACGTCCAGGACATCTACAGCTTTACCGGGAGCAGAGGCGACGACGTATCGATACGACTCCGTTCAACCGACTTTGACACGTTTCTTCGTGTTATGACTCCCGAGGGCGAGGTCATTGAGAACGACGACTTTAATCGCAGTGAAGACGGCATGGGCGTCCTGGACTCGGGCCTCGACCTTGTGTTGCCGGCTTCCGGCGAATACTTCGTCTACGTTCGAAGCTACTTCGGCCACGCCGCCGGTCGGTATGGCGTACACTACCGTGGCCCCGGCGAGCTTGCTACGACGTCCGTGGGGAGTACCGCCTCGGCGGAAAGCTCCGGCGACACCGTCTCCGACGCCCTTACCTCCTCCGACCCGCAGCTTGGCTACGACGAGTACTACCATCGGTACGTCTTCGAGGGTTCCCGTGGCGACCAGGTCCGCATCCGCCTCGATTCCGACGATTTTGACGCGTGGCTTGTCCTCGAGACGCCGGCCGGCGACTGGGACAACCAAAACGACGACGCCGACGATGGGTCGACAAACTCGGAGTTGGTGCTGACGCTTTCACAGACCGGCACCTACTCTGTCTACGCAACGACCTTTGCCGGTGAGGAGACCGGCTCTTACGAGCTAACTACCGAGAACATCTCCGGCCTCCGGAGGGTCGACTGATGAAACGGGCGACCACTGTGCCCGCCTTTAGGATCGTCGGCCTTATCAGCCTGATGAGTTTAGCGGCGGCGGAATTGGTAGTCGCCCAGTCGAACGCATGGCCGGAGTTGCAACCCGGGCGGCCAACCACCGGCCGCCTGGATTCCGGCGACGACACCTTGGATTCCGGGGAGTACATCGACTTCTACAACCTTGTGATCGACCGCCCGGGCGCCTTGGTGGTGACGCTTCGGTCGGATGAGTTCGATACATACCTCGGCGTTTTTGACCGCAAGGGAGTCGAGGAAGAAAACGACGACGGCCCCGGCATCGGGACAAACTCACGAGTTTCCATAGAGCTCGAGCGCTCAGGCGATATTACGGTGGCGGTCACAAGCTACGCCGCCGAGGAGGTCGGCGCATACGAGGTATTGGTGGAGTTTGCGCCCCGGGAAGAGGACGCCGACGGTCCCGATGCAACCGTTCTTGCGTACCCCGAGATGACCGGAACGTTATCGCTCGGGGACAGCACGCTCGATGCCGGTGAATACTACGACTTGTATTACTTCTTGGGCCGAAGAAACCAGTCGGTGAGTATCGAGCTGGAGTCGGAAGAGGTCGATACGTATCTGATTCTGGGCCCACCCGAGTCGGAGCAGATCGATGTAGACGACAGCCGGGGTACGACAAACTCGTACCTGGAGATGCTGTTGCCCGACGACGGACTGTACACGGTCCTTGTTACCTCCTATGCGCCGGCGGAGTCCGGGTCATACCGGCTTGGATTTTCTTCCGCAACAAGCGGACCGCGGCAGTACATCGGACAGCTTTCGAACTCCGACCCCACCCTGGAAAAGGGCGAACACTTTCGTCCGTACACCTTTGTGGCAAATGCGGGGGAGCGGGTTATTGTCGACCTCGAGTCTGAATCGTTTGACCCCTTCCTTGTTGTAGAATCTCCCTCGGGGAGTTGGGATCTACAAAACGACGACCGAGCCGACGGCGACTTCAACTCGCGCATAGACGCGGTTCTCGAGGAATCGGGGCTGTACACGGTGTATGTCACGAGTTTCTCCGGTGGTGAGACGGGAAGCTTTCGCCTCTCCATACAGACGGAAGAGGCGGGAGCGATCGTGCAAGAGCTTGCAACCGATCGCTACGTGGGGCTATTTGTCGGTATCTCCGACTATCCGGGAGAGACCGACGACCTTCCGTTCTGCCGGTCCGACGCGGAGAACCTATCGTCGCTGTTTGTTGGCGCCGGGCTCATGGAGACCCGGAACCAAGTAATCATCACCGATTCTCGGGCAACGGTGAAAAACGTTCGCAACGCTATCACGGATCTCGCACAAACAATGGGACCAAGAGACACATTTGTGTTTTTTTACTCCGGCCATGGTGAGACCAAGAGCTCTGATGTCGAGCGTGATGGGACCGACGAGCACCTTTCTTTGTACGACGGGAGTCTCTCGGACGATGATCTTTCGGAGTTGTTATCGGACGTCCCGGGTCGTGTCCTGTTGGTCTTTGATGCCTGTTACTCCGCCGGGTTCGCCAAGGACGTGCTGACACGGGCCGGATGGTTCGGCATCTTTTCGTCCGAGGAGGACGTGCCGTCGTACGTTGCCGCGCAATTTGAGGCCGGCGGTTACCTATCGTACTTCTTCCAGCAGGGCGTAGGAGGTCGGGCCGACGGCGTAGTAGACGACGATCCCGACACCTACGTCAGCATGGGAGAGCTCGAGCGCTACTTGTTCACAAGCTGGTACTCCGACGAGGGGCCTGATCCCGCGTCCCATCAGCATCTTAAGTTTGAACGAAACGGCGTGAGCGTAGAAGAGCTGCTGTTTCGAGCGGCATTGCAGTAAATACCGCATGCAAACGGGTGCCGATGTTGGGCCGGCACGTCAAGGCGGGGAACCGCGGTTTGCCGTAGCAACTAACAGGAGGAACCTGTGCACGAACAGACAAAAACACGTCTGGCGATTTGGTCTCTGGTCTTTGTGGTGCTGTTGCCGTCGCTGTTTGCCGTTGCCTTTCCGCCCTACGGGTTTTTATCCGGTGCGATCGCCGGCGCGATCTTAGGGGGAGTATTCGGCGCGATCTCTCTCAACAGCGAAGCCCGGGTGATTGCCGGCATTTCCGTGGCACTGTCGGTTGGGCTTGTTGTGGCGGGGATTCTGGTGTTGTTTTTGACGATGCTCGCGCCGAACTGAGGCTCATTTTGGAAGATAAAACACTTACGGATCTTTCGATAGTCGCTGTTGTTGCGCCGGTGATGATTCCGGCGTTTTTTGCCGTTGCTTTTCCTCCCTTTGGACTTGTCGTGGGAATGGGGGCGGGCGGCATCTTGGGCCTTGTCTTTGGGCTTGTGGCGCGTAAGAGCTCGGGGGCGATCCTCGCACGGATCGGCATTATCTTCTCCGCCGTGGCCTTTGCCGCCTTGGTCGGGGTTTTTGTCTCCACAATGATTCCCATGGGGCTCGATTCCGCCGCGCCCGAATTGGAGTCGGGGCGTATGGGCGACGGGCCTGTGGAGGCTGAATCCTCGTCACCACTTGAATACTAAACATATGTGTAGTATTATTGCTTCGCGATGTCCACGGTGGATCTTCGACGCGCGGAGGAATTACTCGTCGATCAACAGGAGCTGCAATGCTCCCTTTCCGTCTTTAGCGGCACCCTCACAGAAATACGGTGCGACGGGGCCGGGCTTTCCGTCGTCGCGTCCATAATCCAACAATTCCAAGAGCACAAAGAACCCGCCGCATGGATAGCGGCGGGAGACAGCGTCTTTTTTCCACCAGACTTTGCTTCATTCGGAATCGATCTTTCGCTTTTGCCCGTGGTTTTTGCACGGTCCGGTCACAAGGCGGCCCGCTCGGCCGAGCATCTGCTTAGGTCCGGGGCTTTTGGTCTTGTTGTCCTCGACCTTGGAGGAGATCAAACACTCACCGACGCCCACTTTGGGCGTCTGATTCGCCTTGGGGAAAAACATGACGCGTCAATTATCTGCCTAACACATGTGCCGGGTGCTCCGACACGGCGCCGGAGCCCGGCAACACATAGCAGAAGCGGGGCGCGCAGTGGGGGTGGACCGCGTAGTGCGGGCACCGATGGGCTCGGCGCATTAGTCACACGGAGGTTTTCTACTCGACGAACGCGTATTTCGCAGGACCTGTATCGCGTTCAAGTGCATGTTGTAAAGGACAAACGGGGGGGGATGTCATGGAATTACGAGGAGGTCTTCCATGCCCCCGACGCCTTCGCCTAGCGGCGGACTCAACAGGGCTCAAGCCGACGGGTCCACCAATGCTCAAGCCGACGGGTCCACCAATGCTCAAGCCGACGGGTCCACCACAAGCCGACGCCGCCTTGCCTGTGTGTGTTTCCCTCTCTTTCCTCTGCAGCTTCTGCTTTGTGCAATGCCGGAATGGCGGGAGCTTCCCGTCGCTGTTGTAGACGAGGATAAGCCCCTTGGCACGGTGCTGTTTGTCAACAAAAAGGCTCACGAGGCGGGTGTGCAGGTTGGTACTCGGTACAATACCGCACTCACCGTTTGCCCCAATCTTCACGTGGGTACCGTCACTCCCCAAAGCATCAAAAAGGCCCATGAGGATCTTGTTTGTGTCTTGTATCGCTACAGTCCCGAGGTCGAGCTGTGCGACTTTGAAAATGGTGTTTTTTGGGTGGGGGCTTCGGGCATCGACAGGCTCTTTTCCGGCATAGAGGGCTGGCGGACCGCGATGGAAAGCGAATGGCCGCAGCTCGACCTTCTATCCCGCACGCGCATCGGTTTTTCGCGTCTGGGTACCTACCTGTCGGCACATCAGGCACAGGCGCCACGCACTTTTGCCAACGCCGAAGAGGAGCTTGCCTACGCTCGCCGGGCCCCGCTTTCACTTTTGCCCTTTGAAGCAAAGGTTCGCCGGCGATTAGGGGAGCTTGGCCTGTGCACCGTTGGTGGTTTTTTGAATCTGGCCTTGGGGAGTGTAAGGCGACGCTTCGGGACCCATGCCGCACGTATTCACGACTTTATGCGTGTCGGGCTCGAGATGCCGGTTCAACAGGCCGAAGTAAGCGAGGTTCCTCGTTTTAGCACCTTTTTCGACCAGCCCCTCAGGCGAAACAACGACATCCTGGTTGTTGTAAAAGATCTTCTTGTAAAGCTTCTTTCCTTGCGCACGCTTCCCTTTGAAGAAGTCACGGCGGTTTTTAGTTTGGATAACGGCGACACGCGGGAAGAGTGTATTGTTCCGGCCCAACCCACCCGCAAACTCGCCCTTTTGATGCGGCTTTTTAGCCTGCGCTTGGAAGCCAATCGCCTTGGAGCCGCGGTATTCAACATCTCTCTGACCGCATGTTTTGTTCGCGCACCGCGGGAGCAGCTGGAGTTTTTTAGCCACGGCCGAAAGCGGGATCCAAAGGCGGCGGAAGAAGCTCTGGCGTTGATTCGCGGCGAGCTCGGCAACGCGGCGGTGTGCTACGGCCATGTGGTATCCAAGCATCTCCCCGAAGAACGTTTTGTCTGGCTCGAGCGGCCGACCGGCGCCGGCCGGGACCGCGAAGGCGTCGCCGACCGCCGGCCGCCGGCTCCCGCGCCGGTTCCAGGCCGGCGGCTTCCCCTAATCCGGCGGGTCCTCCTCCAAAGTGAGCCGCTCTTTTCCTCCTCCCGTGTCGATACCATAGGCGCCCCGGAGCGCCGTCGCACAAACTCCTTCCCTCGCTCATTTGTGGCCGGGCCGGTGCTGGTCTCAGTGTACTGGTGGCGGAAAGAGATACGGCGGGCGTACTATTTGGCGGCGGACGCCGGCAAGCGCCTCCTGTGGGTCTACTACGACTACGGCAAAAAGCAGTGGATGCTTCAGGGCATGGTGGAGTGATGGACTACGTTCCGCTCTGGTGCAAATCTCACTACTCGTTTTTGGAAGGCGCGAGCTCACCGGAGGAACTTGTCGAAGTTGCCGCCGCCTACGGCTACACCTCCATGGCCCTTACCGACCGGGACGGCTTCTATGGCGCGGTCCGGGGACATGTGGTCGCCAAGGACCAGGGCATCGAGCTTATTCACGGGAGTGAGATCACACTTTCTTCCGGTCTGACCGTGGTGGCCTTGGTCACAAACCGCGCGGCCTACGCCGATCTATGCGGACTAATTTCAAAGGGACGTATGCGAAATCCAAAGGGCATCTGCACCGTAAATGCCGAGGAGCTCATTGAGGCAGGGAGCAGGCTGGTGCTGCTTTTTTGCCGCACCGGGGCGCCGGGGCCACGCCGAGGCGGCGCTCGTAACCTCGCCGCCGCCGACTTGCCGGCATTGGCCGAGGCGTTTCGCGGCCGATGCTACGCCCTTGTTACACAAAGCCGTGGGCCATTGGACCGCGAAAGAGAGACCGCCATGCGCTCCTTTGCGGCGGCCCACAGCATGCCGACGGTTGCGGGGGTAGAGGTGCTCTACCATCATAAAGAGCGCCGCGCGCTACAAGACGTCGTGACCTGCATCAAGAACCAGGTCACCCTCGATCAAGCAGGGGACATCTTGCGACCAAACGCCGCCCATGCCGTTCCGTCGCCGGAGGACCTAGAGAAACTCTTTGCGGACGACATGGATTCCCTTCGCCGAACGCGTGAGGTTGCCGATCGCTGCTCGTTCTCCCTTGACGAGATCCGCTATCGCTATCCCTCCGAGCGTCTGCCGGCGGGCCTTAGCAGTGCCCAGTGGCTCCGGCGCCTGACAATCGACGGGGCCTGCCGCCGCTACGGTACCAACATACCCTGCGACGTTGCCGTCCAGCTCAACAAAGAGCTCGAGCTTATCGAGGATTTGGATTACTGCGGTTACTTCCTGACGATGTGGGAGATAGTCGATTTCTGCAACAAGCAGGGCATTCTCTGCCAAGGCCGCGGGTCGGCGGCAAACTCCGCGGTCTGCTACTGCTTAGGCATAACCGCCATCGACCCGGTGCGCATGGATCTGTTGTTCGAGCGTTTTTTATCAAAGGAGCGCGCCGAGCCGCCGGACATCGACCTCGACATCGAGCATCGCCGTCGTGAAGAAGTGATCGCTCATATGTACAAAAAGTACGGCAGATCTCACGCAGCCATGGTGGCAAACGTCGTGCGCTACCGAATGCGCTCCGCGCTCCGCGAAGTGGGGAAGGTTCTGGGGTTTTCCCTCACCTCCCTCGATCGCCTGGCCAAGCATGTCTCCTACCACGATCGAGACCTATCCACATCTCTCTCCGGCGCCGAGGATGCCAAGAACGCCCGGGAGGGGCAGGCCTTTGAGCTCCTGCTTCGACTGGCTGATCAGATTCAAGAAGCGCCACGGCACCTCTCGATTCACCCCGGTGGCTTCCTATTGGGAAACGAGCCGATCGCCACGCTTGTGCCGGTGGAAAACGCAACGATGCCCGGTCGGACCGTTATTCAGTGGGACAAGTACGACGTTGAATCGATGGGGCTCTTTAAGGTTGATCTTTTGGGCCTGGGGGCACTCACGCACTTGGACTATTGCTTTGCCCTCCTCGAAAAGCACAAAAACCTTCGCTACACAATGGCAACAATCCCCGCCGAGGACCGACGGGTCTACCACCTCATCGGAAAGAGCGACACGGTGGGGGTCTTCCAGCTCGAGAGTCGCGCGCAGATGGCCATGTTGCCGCGTATCAAGCCGCGGAACTTCTACGACATCGTTGTGGAGGTGAGCATCGTTCGGCCCGGGCCCATCACCGGCGGCATGGTGCATCCGTATTTGCGTCGCCGCGCGGGCGAAGAGCCGGTGATCTATCCCCATCCGAGCCTGCGGCCGGTCTTAGAGAAGACCATGGGTGTGCCGATCTTCCAGGAGCAGGTCATGAAGCTTGCGGTTGTCGCCGCCAACTACACCGCCGGGGAAGCAGACCAGCTTCGTCGTGATATGGCCGCGTGGCGACGGAGCGGCCGTATCGAAAAACATCGTGAGAAACTCATAAGCCGAATGGTGGAGAAGGGCATAACCGAGGAGTTTGCCGAACAGGTGTTTGCCCAAATCCGGGGCTTTGGGGAGTACGGCTTTCCGGAGAGCCACGCCGCCGGCTTTGCGCTTATCGCCTACGCTACCGCGTGGATGCGCACCTTTCACCTCGACGTTTTTGTCTGCGGCCTGCTAAACGCCTGGCCCATGGGCTTCTACTCTCCGGCAACCATCGTTGCCGATGCCCGCCGCCGCGGCGTGGAGGTCCGGCCGATCAGCGTCCTCGAAAGCGACTGGGACTGCACGCTCGAGCCCGCCGAAGCAAAGGCGCGGGCCGGCGACGGTGGGCCGGGCGCCGCCGACCCGGCGCGGGCGCCCACCGCCTCTACGGCGGCCGGCAACACCGTGTTCACGCGCCGCCAGGCCTTTGCGGTGCGCATGGGCCTTTGCTATGTCCGGGGCCTCGGCGAGGAGGAGTGGCGACGTATTAGGCGGGCGCGTCGCAGAAAGCCAAAGACGGTAGAGGAGTTTGTAGAGGCGGCGCGCCTCGCCGAACCCGCCGTCGCGGCGCTGGCCAAGAGTGGTGCGTTCGCCTGCTTTCCCGGCGGGCGCCGCGACGCCCTGTGGCGCGGCCTCGGCACCCACAAGGTGCCCGGCGGCACGGAGGGCGAGCTGGCCGACGGCGGCACACGCCTGGTAGACGAGGAACCGCGGGCGTTGTTCGCCGCCTTAAACGCCTTTGAGTCCATCGCCTGGGATTACAACCAAAGTGGCCACAGCGCGGAGGCCCATCCCCTCGAGCCGTTTCGGGACGAGCTGCGGCGCCTGGGCTCCCTAGATGCCGCCGAAGTTGCCGCCGTTAAGGACGGCACCCGTGTACGCTACGTGGGTTTGACAATCTGCCGTCAACGACCGGAGAACGCAGCAGGGGTAATGTTTGTGACCCTCGAGGACGAGTTCGGCTTTGTGAATCTTATCGTGTGGAAAAAGGTCCTGGCGGAGTATCGGCCCATCTTGCTGACCAAGCCGCTACTCGGTGTGGAGGGCAGGGTGCAGAGCGACGGTGGGACGGTCCATCTTGTAGTGGAGCACTGCTTTGCCCCGGAGCTCTCCGGGCGTCCGGTGGTGGTGGAGAGTAGGGATTTTCGTTAGGTGGCGTACGCAGCGGCACCGCCACCGCCGACGACCGCAGCGCTGCTGCGCCCGCCGCAACCCGCCGGTATCGGTCGACCTTGCTCCACGACCAATACGCTCCGCCTCCGGCGTGCGAAAATGCCGTCCCTTCGAGGCGCCCCCACTGGGATGCGGTTGTTATCTTGTGGGGCTTGTGGTGTCGTTTAGGAAAGAGAGCGTCCGGACTCGCCCCGGTTCCGCCGGCGTCTGAGTCGCGTATGTCAGTCTTCTGTAGCTCTGTCCGTCGCAAGTTCTCGCAACACGGAGGCAATCTCACACTTTTGTGTACGACCGGAAGCGACAGACATCATCAAGGGATAGAGGCGATCATCCGGGTCTGTGATCGTGACGTCATTCAGGTCCAGGAACACAAGTGTCGCCGCGAGAGCTACGCGCTTATTTCCATCGACGAACGGATGATCTTGGCACAGATAAAACGCGTACGCAGCGGCCATCTCATAAAGGTCAGTATGAAGGTGCTTGCCTTCGAAGGTAGTTTGCGCAACCGCGATTGCCGAACTGACAAGTCCCACGTCGCGCACGCCGAAGTCTCCGCCATATCGAGCGATCTGGTCGCGGAGTATCGTGAGGACTTCCGACAAGGTGAGGAAGCGGGGTACTTCCACTACTTCGCAAGACGCTCAAGGGTTGTTGAGAACCGGGAGTTGATCCTGTCCAGCGATGCCAAAAACTCATCCTCGGTGTGAGATGCTGCCGGTGAAATCACGATATTGCGTCCATCGGTGGTGATCTCCAGTGGCGTGTCCATGCTTAGGTTCAGGAGATCGAGGATTGGTTTGTCGATGATCAAAGCGGCGCTATTGCCGTGTTGCACAAGCTTCTTCATCATTGCTCAATCGTATATACGGTGTGTATCCGGCGTCAAGTGGCTTCTCCAGATCCGGCCCGACGACGGAGCCTCATCCAACGTGGACGACACGTGCAACGAGACCATTGTCTCGTCCGCGCACGGACGCATGGTGAAAACGTTCAGGCGAGCAGGAGGACGAGCTGGGCACTACAGGGCCCGCGGCACACACTTTCCGGACGGACTACTCGAAGTGGCGCGGACGGCCGAGGTACACCGGGAGCCCGGCGACCGCACAGGCGGTCGCCACCGTCCCTACGGGCCTTATCGAAATCGAATCTCGATCTCGTCCTCAGTCTCTACACGAACGCCCGAGAGGTCATTGAGCACTTCGGGGTCCTCGATATCGCCCTGCTGAGATTCGAGAAATTCCTGAAAGTCCGCGGGATCGGACATAAGCCCGTCCATATCGAGATCCAGGATCGTGAACAGCGACCCGTCTTGATAGCTCGCGTTGCTGGATGCGACCCGGCCGTTTACCTCGATGTCGAGGCTTATCCGCATGCCCTCATACAAGCCCGAGAGCATCATCATCTCTTCGGTGCCCATTTCACTTATCTCGCCCATTTCACCCATTTCCATGTCGTCCACCATGTCCGCCTCGCCGGGCTGGGGGGCAAAAACCGTAAGCGTCGCGGTGCTTCCGGGTTCAAAGGCAAACGTGAAGTAGTCGGTGTCTTCTTCTCCCATCGTCGCGGCCATATCTCCCATTGCGTTCCCGGGACCGCTCGCCCAGAAGAACTCTTCGATGTCGGGAATGGCAAAGGCGGCATCGTAGCCCTCTCCCCACTCGTCTTCAAACGGCTCGAGGCTCACAAGCTCGACACCGGGGCCCATCTCCGCCGCCTCGTTCATAAGCTCTTCCTCGTCCAAAAGTGAGAACTCCTGCGCGGCGTCGGGATTGCCCATTGAGCTCATGCTCATCATCATTTGGGCGACTTGCATCTGCATCTGGAAGGAGCGATAGAGGGTTGCACTGCCGTCCTTTTCCACAACAAGCGTTTCATTGAATCGCAGACAGCCCGAAAGTGTAAGGACCAGCGCAAGTACCGCCGCGCCGATCACCAAACGGCGCCCTGTGCCGTCCGTTAGCCCGCTCTTCGCGTCGGGTGCGTTTTGTCTCATCAGTTCCTCCTGAATGCGGATAATACCGCGAAGCCTGATGTTTGTCCGAAGGTTGTTGGGGAAAACTGAACGCTCGATCTCAGTCCCGCCGGGAGGCGTCATCTCGATGAGATACCGCTTTGGCCTGTTGTCCTATCCGGACGGGCGTGGGGCCCAGGCGTGTCGAACCGATCGCGATGCAGTTGCTGGTTTTTTCGCGAAAAGGTAGTTTCTACATGTCCAAAAACAACGATGTTGGGAGAACCATGATGTCCAAGATGAACCGATCAAGGATCAATGCGCTGATTCGTGATGCTGAGGCGTTTCTGGAAGGGTATCGAATTATTCTCCCCCCGTTTTCCACGTGGACTCCCGAAGACTGGAAAACAAAGGGATCGGAGGCGGCGGAAATTGTGAACCGTGCTTTGGGTTGGGACGTAACCGACTTTGGTAGCGGCGACTTTGACCATGTTGGGCTGGTCCTGTTTACGCTTCGTAACGGAGATCCAAATGCTCTGAAAAGAGGCAGTGGCAAGATGTACGCAGAGAAGATGCTGATCGTCGAGGTGAATCAGCACACACCGATGCACCACCATGTGCAAAAAACCGAGGACATCATCAACCATGGCGGCGGACTTTTGGTTATGCAGGTCTACAACGACGATGGTGCAGGTAATCTCGCGGATACGTCGGTTACGGTCAGCATAGACAGCGTCGAAAGTACCGTCCCGGCGGGGACAATTCTCCGCCTCGAGCCTGGACAGAGCGTCACATTGACGCCCCATTTGTACCACGAGTTTTGGGCCGAGGGTGGCCGAGTGCTATCCCGCGAGGTGTCGGTAGTAAACGACGACGCAACGGATAATATGTTTCTCGAAGATGCTGAGAGATACCTGGAGATAGTGGAAGACGAGGCTCCATTGTATCCCCTCTGCAACGAAATCGGACAATTCTACAACCCAACGCGGGGATAACAGCGCCCGGTTCACGCGATCGCGCGGCTTGTATCAGCGGCTGTACCGCCTGCCTGCGGCAGGACTCAGCTGAAGGCAACCGTATAGCCGCGTGCGAATATTAGGGGTGCCCCGTTATGGAGGGCCGGCACCACGCCGTTTTTTCGGACGTGCCGGGCACGGCGCCTGCCAAAGGTTGCCGTGCTCGTGAGACGTGCTGGTTGCCAAGTGAGACTCTTTCAAAAACCGGGGGCCGTGAGCATTTCTTGATGAGGTAGAAATCGATAGAGGGCCATGGGAGAGAGGACCCACTACCGACAAAGAGGGTAATCGAAATCCTTGGCGACGCACAAATCCATTTTGTTGTCTCCTTCAATATCCAGGACAGCTTCGAGGAATATCTGACCGATCAGCATCGGGCGTTCCCGGCGATGCTTCGGGTGATCGAAGAGCATCTTCCCCAGCTTGAGAGCCGGCACGGTGGGCGCGTTCGGCCGTGGCTGGAGGATCAGCCGCTCTTCCGGTTCACCGTTATCCCGAGTACCGCCA
>CAZFLD010000058.1:26397-27502 GCA_964519835.1 uncultured Spirochaetales bacterium | reverse complement strand
ATACCTCAGTGAGTTGGGTTTGGGTTGCCTCTTTTTTATACGGATTCAGGTGATATATCGAAGGCGTTCATTCAATCGGAAACCGTATCGTAAAAACCGGGTGCGGTTCCCGCTGAAGCTCGATGGTACCGTCAAGCTGCTCGACAAGCGCGGTTGTCAGCCGCAGTCCAAGGGTCTTCGGCGTGTTGAAATCGATATCGTTCGGAAAAGGCGGTCCGTTGTTCGACAGGGTCAGGACGTACGATTTGTTCTCCGGCCCCTCCTGCAAATCGACGGTAAATACCGCCTCTTCAGAATTGGAAAATCCATGCTTCACCGCATTGGTCGCAATCTCATTGACAATGAGTCCCAGGGGAACGATTGTTTTCGTTTGCAGCATAACATTAGCGGTTCGGCTTCCAATCTTGACCGGCACCGGACTGAAGGAAAAAATAGTGGGAAGCAGATCATCAATATAGTCTTGAATATTGATTTTCGCGAAATCCTCGGTATTGAAAAGCTTTTCATGCACGATGAGGATTGCGTCGATTTGGTGAATTTGTTCTCCGGTGACGGGTACCCGTCAAGGAAAAACCGTCGTAGTTGAGCTACGAAATGAAGTCGATCCCGAAACGGGTGAGCGCTACACCATCAAGCGGTATGAGAGTGAGAAGCACGTTACCGCGGAAGGTTGGCACCATACTGGTATCGTCTTGCGACCCGTCAACCCGGATTTTGAGCCAATCGTGCTGACGGAAGCAGACGAAGGAACACTGCAGGTCGTTGCCGAGTTTGTAGGAGTTCTCGGGTAGTCGGGCGCGGATGAGAGACAACCGGCACATAACAACCGGTCGCAACGGACGGTCCGCTACGCGGCCCGCCGCTGAACCGGAGCGTTATGTTGCTCGAGGTATGCCGACCTTTTGCTCAGTATGATGTCGCGACTACCCTATCTGGGCTCGACCCCAGCTCCGTTGCTCGCTATAGTTGGGAATCATGGGTTCCCCTAACGCTCAGACTTCACAGTCGCGCCACGTGCATGTCGCTGTAAGACTCGCTGCGCAGACCACTGCGATTGTAGTCATGACTCTGGCCGGAGTCTTTGCGATTCGCAGTGAGCCCGGTT
>CAZFLD010000058.1:0-26297 GCA_964519835.1 uncultured Spirochaetales bacterium | reverse complement strand
TTCAACAGACTTCTCGGTGTTCATTGTTGCGCTCGTTAGCTGGCCTTTGGCCGGACTGCTTCGCAAATGGGCTCTATGGGACTTCACACCATTTAAGACAGATGTCCCCGTCACACGAATCGCTGATGGTTCTCGACTCGAGATTGCTGGCATCATTGTCCGCAAGTCTCTCTGGTGGCTTGTTCCACTTACTTGGATCCTGATCTGGCCTGCGACGTCACTGGAACGACTCGTCTCGATACCCGTATCCCGAGGCTGGATCCCACACGTAATCGTTGCTACCCTGTTGCTTGCGTTTCTCGGGCTGTTTGTAGCCGATGCTCTTGAAAAGCATATCTCAACGCGTCGCTTTGTGACGGCGGTCGCCAAGGCATTCACTGCCGCGGGACTCCCTGAGGATCTCCTCATCGTAGGGTTCATCGGCGGCAGTCTGTTTCGTCTGCTGAGTTCCAGCATGGCGTTCTGGCCGGCTGCAATCGTGACCACGGTGGCCGTAGATGTGGCTTTTGCCGTCTCACACATTCCCAGTGTTCTGAGGAACAGCGAGTTCTATGCGGAGAATATGACCGGAGGTACCCGAATCAGTCTTCTTCGCAGCGTTGGGCAGATGACCGCGTTCGGCCTTCCGGGCTGGGTCTTCTTCTTTGCTACAGGCTCCGTCTGGTACCCGGTGATCATGCACACGTTGTCCGACCTTGCGGCGATTCTACCCAAGGCTGCATCACCCGCAGAAACCGAACCCGTATAGAACCGACTCGATCGGTGGTGGCGAGGAACATAACAAGCGCTTCGAGCAGACGCCTGACTCCAATATCTCCATTCACAGGAACCCGGGGTTCTGCATTTTCGTCTGGCCCTTCCGGGCACTCTACACGCTCCGCCCGGCTCAGCTGAAGACGTCCGTTGGAAAGACCCGGAAGGCCCGGAAGACGCGCACCTGGGCCTGTTGCCCCGTCCAGCAGAGTGACGTATACTTCAGGCATAGACAGTACGTCATGGAGGCCTCACGTGAACACCAAACTTACACTCAGGATAGATGACAAGCTCATCACCAAAGCAAAGCGGTACTCGGATCGTTCGGGGAAGTCGGTCTCTCAGCTCGTGGCGGACTTCTTCTCAGCGATGGATGCAGACGAGAGCATACCTGGTACGGAGATCTCGCCTCGCGTTCGGTCACTGCGGGGGGCATTCAAGGGCTCAACAGCCACTGAGGAAGACTACCGCCGTTACCTGGAGGAGAAGTACCGGTGAGGGTGTTGTTCGACACCAACGTAGTGCTCGACGTCCTCCTCGAGCGGGAGCCTCACGTCGAGGTCGCCGAGAAGGTAGTGGCGCTCGTCGATAACCGTCGAATCGAAGGCTTCATCTGCGCGACGGCCGCGACCACGCTGTACTACGTCGGCGCCAAGGTGTTGGGACTGAGGGCCGTGCACGAGCATCTCCGCATGTTACTCGGCATCTTCGAAGTCGCCGTGGTGGACGGCGCCGTGCTGCGGCGAGCCCTTGATACGACCGGCTTCACGGATTATGAGGATGCAGTCGTCCACGAGGCGGCGCAATCAGCTGGATGTGGCGCTATCGTCACGCGCGATGCCACGGGCTTTGCGAAAGCAACCATCCCCGTGTTCCAGCCGGTAGAACTGCTGGCAACGTTCGCCGCAAGGACAGACTGAGATCGAAGGGGCTTTCCAACAAGCAGTTCGAGCCGACTCGCTCCGCTCGCGGCTCAACTGCCCAACGTTAGGCGTCCAAATCATGATCAAGGTGATTTCCTGGAACATCGCTCACAGAGATGAGCCGTGGCGCGCGCTTGTCGATTCCGGTGCGGACCTTGCGTTGCTATCGGAGGCTGCAGCTCCGCCAGCCGATGTGGCCGAGCGGATTGAGGTCGACCCATCACCTTGGCTTACTGTAGGGGCTGGAGTGAACCGACCATGGAAGGCTGCAATTGTCAGGCTGTCAGATCGAATCAGCGTCGAGTGGATCGACTGCAAATCCGTGCAAGATGCAAACCCCGGAGGGGTCGCCGTCACAAGACCCGGCACATTTTCCGCGGCCGTCATTTCGCCCGCCTCCGGCGACCCATTCATTGCTACAGCCCTGTACTCGGCCTGGGAACGGCCACTATCGAGCCTTGGAAGCAGTTGGATCTATGCTGACGCATCCGCCCACAGGCTCATTTCTGATTTATCGGTGTTCATCGGCACGCAGCGAGGGGGTCGCGTCCTCGCGGCGGGTGACCTCAATATCCTCCACGGATATGGAGAATATGGCAGCGCATATTGGGCGCGTCGCTATGGCTCGGTGTTCTCTCGAATGAAAGCCTAAATGTGCCAACCTATTACACGAACAGCCAGTCGCCTGCGGCAGCAACCCGTCAACTGGATTTTGTGTTTGCTTCCGAAGGTTTTGCCAAAGGCATCAGCACAACAGCCTTGAACCAGCCTTCAGTTTGGGGTCCAAGCGACCACTGCCGTGTCGAGATCGAGGTCCAAACGTGACTGCAGTGCTATGGCCGCCGAACAAATCGCTGCAGGTCTATGATGTTCCCCGCCAGCAACTTCTTCCACACCCTAGCCCTTCCCCGATTATGTAGAGCTCTACATAATCGGGGGAGCTCCACCGGCGCTTCCGTTGCCTCACCAACGGGGCGCCTTTTTTATTGGTCGGCGAGGGCTGGTCACACCGGCTGACGCCGGTGTTGCTCGCCCATGCCTCCAGGGAGGAAAACTTCCTGGTCAGCCCACGGTATCAATCATCGGCAGGTTCCTGATCTCACGGAAAGTCTCGCTGGCGGGGAACACTATGGGTAGTCGGGACGTGCGGCTCGTAGTGTAGGACTGATGCACTGCGCCAGATCTGCCACGTGGCAGGTGTTCACGCTCTGAAGCATTCCTGTTTCGTTGAGGAGCTCCGCACGCCTTCCGATGGCATGCAAGACAAAGGTGAGTCATGTCACCTGAGTCTCGATTCACCCTTGCTACTGATGATCCCAGGCTATACAGCCTTCCCCGAATTCGATATCATGTAAGGAAAGTAAGGAGTACATTGTATGGAATTGGCCAAGGTCACGTCAAAAGGTCAGATCACAATCCCGGCCGATATACGAAGACGGTTGCGGCTGAAGCCCGGAGACAAGGTGCTCTTCCTCGAAGATGATGGGCGCGTGACCATCGCGAACTCCTCATTGGTCGCCCTGTCCACAATTCAACAGGCCATGGCAGACCAAGCCCGGAACTCTGGCCTGTCGTCCGAAGACGACGTTACCGATCTTGTCAAACAGATCCGTTCCTCAGATTGATTCGGAGCCTGAGCAATGCGACTCTTCCTCGACACAAACGTGGTGCTCTCAGCCATCCTGTTCCAGAGGGGAGAACCGCGGCGTTCTTTCGACGCGCAATCACCGATCACACAATTCTCCTGAGTGACTACGTGGTCGAAGAACTCCGCACGGTATTCACCCGCAAGTTCCCGGCCAAGGCTGATGTGTTGGAGACATTCCTCGCTGAGCTGAGCTTTGAAGCGATTGACGTTCCGATAGTTAGCAGCAACTCGGGCCAACCAGGCCTTCGTGATCCCAAGGATGCACCGATAGTTGAAGACGCTATCAGGAGCGGCTGTGACTACCTGGTAACCGGAGACAAAGACTTGCACGTTCTCGAGCGTGAGGGTCTCCCCAAGATCGTCGCTCCTGGAGCTTTCTTAGCGATGGACGAAGCATCGAGCGATGTGTCAGAATGAGCACGGAAGAGGCAGGGGCTCGTAAGTATCTTACCCAAAATGCTTTAGTGAGTTCGGCATAACAAGACCATCGACCAGAAAGCTACATTATGACCTTTGCATCCATTTTTCATGATCGATGAATGGGGCAACGTTTGTGCCCTCTACGGGAGGGCAACGCTCGGAACGCTTCAGCTCATGGCCTCCGTTATCTGGATGCGCCATTCGGTCGTGCGCGAATCGGAGCGTATGTTCGAACAAAGCACATTGACCGGTTGTATCCCATGGGATACGATATACGAGTGATCGAAATCCGCCAGACTGAAACATACCAGAAGTGGTTCGCCAGTTTGCGGGACAGGGCGGCCAAGGCGCGGATTGATGTCCGGATCAGACGGTTGTCGCTGGGAAACCCTGGGGACGTGAGGCCGGTTGGACACGGCGTGTCGGAACTTCGGATCGATTTCGGCCCTGGATTTCGGGTCTATTTCGTTCAGAGAGGGAGCACAATCATCATTCTGCTTTGCGGCGGAGACAAGGCTACTCAGGCGAAGGACATTCGGAAGGCCCATGTCCTTTCCGAGCAGCAGGAGGAATAGAAGAGCCATGAAAAAAGAAGGAACAAGTGTTTGGGATGCTGCAGAACATCTGGAAACCGACGAAGACATGGCCGCGTATCTTGAGGCGGCACTGGAAGAAAATGATCCATCTCTCATTGCAGCCGTCCTCGGAGACATTGCCCGAGCAAAGGGAATGTCACAGATAGCCAGAGAGGCGGGACTTGGTCGAGAAAGTCTCTACAAAGCACTTGCACCCGAAGGGAATCCTGAGTTCGCCACCATCTTGAAGGTGGTTGGTGCACTTGGACTCCAATTGCACGCAGCTTTGGGGAAAGCGAAATCGATCACATAACAAGCGCGTCAACCGGACTCGCGGGACAGGCCCGCTCGCCGGTTACGCGCAGGCGTTTTCTTCCTGGTACTTGTGCGAGCATTGATTCTTGCTCTCGCGGGGCGCAATGTGCAATGGAAGGGGCGCCGGCTCGATCCGGCCTGACGACGATTATGCCGAAACATGTCGGGCCGAGCTGAACCACTGGGTTGCCGCGGCCCTCTCTCTGAGCTTCTTCCTGTGGAATGCTGGGCAACGCGCCGTTTATTGTCGTTCAGCGATACGTGCGTCCGCGATTGATAGCGCTTTGTGAGCGAAGTTGGAGTTAGAGTGTGAAATGCTCTAAACCTTGGTCGTTCAGCGCTCGGCAGGCGACGCAGTCCGATATGTCCGAAAAATAACCTCGTATTTGTGCACCGGAATCCGGTACACTATCCGGTACACTAACAGAAAAGATCGGGGGACATGGTGGAGAGCGGTGTCAATATCTACTATCTAACCGGAACGGGAAACTCGCTAAAAATCTCCAAAGATCTCGCGGCGGCGCTTGGTGACGGTGAGTTGCACTCCATGCCCCGGTCGGCCGGAAGGATCGAGGGCGGGACTGTCGGGTTGGTCTTCCCAGTGTACTTCGCGCGGCCGCCGGTTTTTGTTCAGGAGTTTATCAATCGAGCGGAATTTGGCGATATCGATTATCTGTTTCTTCTTGCCAACGGCGGAGGCCTGTTTGGTACCGCGCTCGCGATCCTAAAGGCACAGCTGCACAAAAGAGGGCTGACGGTTCATGCGGGGTTTCTCGTTGGAATGCCCGGCAACCATCCAAAGATCGCTTCGATGCAAAAGAAACCACCCGAGCTCTATTACGTTCGCGAGTCGGAACGAGTTGAGGAGATAGCGGGCTTGGTGTCCGAAAAGGCCGAGCTCGACGTGGAGACGAATTGGGGACTCGCGGGAGCATTTTTCTCACATCTTGCGTTTCGCGGGCCGTGGAAGCTCTCGAAAGAGCATCGTTTAGATCGAGCACTGTGTGTGACCGACCGTTGCCTCGGGTGCGGCACATGCGAGCGTGTCTGCCCCGTAGGCAATATCCGGCGCGCATCACCCGACGGGAAGCCGGAATGGCAACACGGGTGCATAAACTGCGCAGCGTGCTACCACCACTGTCCTCACGAAGCGATCGAGTTCTCCGGCGTAAAACGGCAGATGAAGCGCTACCGCCATCCGGACGTTTCTCTCGAAGAAATCGCGGGGTGACCGCGAAAAACGGGGGGGTGATGGCGAGCTCATTTCTCTTACGACCCGCCAATCGCCTCGACGAGGCGAAGCACATGCACGTCGGAACGCCATAGGTACAACTACGCATACCGCCTGGGTAGGATTACCGTTTTCTTCGCTCACAACATGGCCCATAGTCGGAAGGCAACCGGCAAAACGGAGCCGCCATACCTAAGGAGCATGCCTAATGAAATCCGCCATCGGCCATATTGGTGTGACTGTGGGGCTGTTTGGGCATACACCGGGCACCTTCCGGACTTGGTGTCGTATGTCTGTCGAATCCGCGGCAACCGTGAATGACGGACTCGCACGTCGTGTGGAACGAGGCGGCAGACCTAGCAGGAACCATCGCAGGAGCTCCCGGTGAAAGCACGATTGGTAGTTGCCGGTCTCC
Organism: uncultured Spirochaetales bacterium; assembly: GCA_964519835.1. GTDB lineage: Bacteria > Spirochaetota > Spirochaetia > DSM-27196 > CAZFLD01 > CAZFLD01. The sequence goes on along the minus strand of CAZFLD010000058.1, from coordinate 20,017 downwards.
TTATCCCGACAGTCGTTGCCCTCGTGGCCTGTCCGGTAGACCCGCCGGGCCCTGTCAATAAAGCCCCGATTATTGGAAGCGTACAAGCGTCGGTCAGCCAAATCGGTGTGGGCGAACGAGTCACTCTTATGTGTGAGGCCACGGATACGGACGGCGACTCCCTCACCTATATCTGGTCGGCCGAAGCAGGGACCTTCTCAGCCATGCGCGGGATTACGACTACCTGGACCGCGCCCGGCGTTGAATCGTTGGTGCATATCACCGTCTTGGTAAGCGACGGGCAGGGGAATACCGCCACCGGTGGGCTGAACTTGCATGTAGCACGTCTGAATAAGCCCATACAGAACCTAACGGTCTTGCCCGGCAACGGTAGACTCACCTTGCGCTGGAAGAACCCAACGACGAGCAACTACGCCGGTGTCCAGATCATGCGGAGGACCGATGTGTTTCCGACGGCTCCGAGTGACGGCGAGCTGGTCCTTGTTGGAAGTGCAGCCGATGAGTCCGTTACCGACGTGGGGCTAACCAACGGCACGACCTATCGGTACCGAGCGTGGGCGTTTAGCACCGAGGGGGAGTGGGCCGCGGGCGTGACCGCCCAAGGGACACCCAGCGCCGATTCGACGCCGCCGGCGAGTCCGACGCAGTTTACGGCCACATCCGGCGATCGCGTGGTTCATCTGTCATGGACAAATCCCTCGGACCCGGGGTTTCGAGCGCTGAAGCTCGTCCGTCGGGTGGACCGATTCGCAACCTTCTCGGGCGACGGTGAGACGATTATCAATCTTGGAACTGAGACCACCTATGACGATCCCGAGCTGACCAACGGAGTTCAATACTACTACACCCTCTTTGCCGTCGATGAGATTGGCAATGAGTCAACCACCGGCGCGAAGGTAACCGCAATCCCCGGCGTCGACGGAGTTCCCCCTGGAAGCGTCACGAACTTCGCCGCGACGGCCCAGAATGGTCGCGTTGATCTGAGCTGGACAAACCCGGCCGACGCCGATCTGTCCGGCGTACTGGTAGTACGCAAGGAAGGCTCCGCGCCGAGCTCGACCAGCGACGGGGTTCCGGTTTTCGACGATCGGGGGGAGTCCTACGTCGATGACGCGGTGACCAACGGTACCACCTATCACTACGGGGCCTACGCCTACGACCCGTCCGGCAACTACTCAGCCGGCGCCTTCGCCGAAGCCACGCCGGACGCAAGCATCCAACCGCCGTACAGCTTTACCCTGCTCAACACCTTCTCCTCCCCCGATAGCCACCCCGTACAGGCGTTTATGTACGACGGCTCCCTATTACTGTTCGGCGGGAACAACAATCGCTTTTACGAAATGGACCCAACGACCGGAGCGGTGGGAGAGTCGTTTACTATCGAGGGTGTCGAGTTCCAGGACTACCGATCACATTCGAGCATCGGTGACGATGAGTTTTCGAGCAACAGCTACAGCTTTATTCTCGACGGCAATCTCCTCGTAACCAACGACCACTACTCATTTGTGTCGATCAACCCTGCCTCGCGTTCGACCAGTGTCGGCTTCACAACCCCCATTTCGTGGTTTCGAACAATGACCTACGACGGCACGAATCTCTGGGTACTTGGCAGTCGCTTGGAACGAAGGCGGCACTTCCACAAAATGACCTACCCCAACGGCGACATCGTGGTAACGATGGACCTCTCGCAAGAAACCCAGTGCCTCGCCTTCGACGGAACCAACCTTCTTGGCTTCGCCGGCGATGACCAAGCCTACGTCATCTCTCGAGAGAACGCGTCCATCGGTCGCATCTACGATCTACCTATCCCGGAAGTGTACAACGTGAGTGTCCACGGCGACCGCATGATCGTCACCGACAATACCCGCGACAAGATCTACATTCTCTCGTTCTCGATCGACTAACGCTTATGGCTGCGGCACGCCGACATGGAGTTTGGCAGAATCACAACGTATTACCTTGACATACCGTATTACAAGGTGTTACTCTTTCGCCCAACAATCCGATTGTAGGAGGTGCCACATGTCCCGCACGGGCCGACGAAAAGAAGAGGTGATCACCTTCAAGGTAGACCAGAAACTGGCTGAGGCCCTTGGGGGAATTCAAAACCGATCCGACTTTATACGGCAGGCGGTGCTCGCCGCGCTGGGTAACACTTGTCCCGTCTGCAGCGGGACCGGTACCCTGACGGTCCCGCAGATGCACCATTGGGAAACGTTTACTGCTCACCATCACGTCACGTTCTGCGACGACTGCCAGGAAGCTCACTTGGTGTGTGATCACGAGATGGTCACGCATTAATCCACATTGCGACACACAAGGAGAAATTGATGCACACGTATCTCAGAAAGGGGCTTGTGCTCCTGACCGTTATGTTTTTGGTGTTTTCGAGCGGTCTGCTCTGGGCCGGCGGCTCCCCGGAGTCGGATGAGTCAGAGGTCCACCACCACGATGATGAGCACGATGACCACGATCACGATGATGAACAGCATGATAAAGAGGGCATGGCCATTCCTCATATTGAGCCCGCCGACCTCGGTGCCGGGGAGTCTCTCCGTGTCGTCGCATCGACGAGCATCGTGGGCGACGTGGTGCTCCAGGTCGCGGGTGCCGCTGCAACGGTGGACGTCTTGATGCCGGTCGGACAGAACCCTCACGCCTACGAGCCGACTCCGCGTGCCATCGCCACACTCGAAGAGTCCTATATTGCGTTTGTGAACGGGCTCGATCTTGAAGAAGCTCTGATGGATATAATGAATAGTGTTGCGGAGACCTACGTGGTACCGGTTTCCGCCGGTATTATGGTGCTCGGTGGCGAAGAAGATCACGACCACGAAGAGGACAGTCACGAGCACGAAGAGGACGGTCACGACCACGCCGGCGGAGATCCGCATTTCTGGTTTGACCCGACCAATGTTATCGTCTGGACGGAGAACATTGCCGAGGCGCTGAGCGAGGCGGACCCTGCAAATAGCTCGACGTACGAGGCAAATCGTGACGCCTACATCGCGGAGCTGGAGGCTCTTGATCTGGAGATTCGCCGGCAGGTCTCATCGATCCCGCGAAGTCGGCGAAAACTGGTGGTGGACCACGTCGCCCTTACCTACTTTGCCGAGGAGTACGGCTTTGAGATTATCGGCGAGGTCATACCTTCCGTGACCGATCAAGCCGAGCCGTCGGCGCGACACATCGCCCAGCTTGCCGAAGTCATACAAGACCAGGGCGTATCAGCGATTTTTATCGGCGGTACCGCCGGGAGAGGCTTGCGAAATCTGGTAAACTCCGTTGCGGAGGAGGTTGGAAGAGATGTCCAAATCGTGGAGCTCCTCACCGGCTCCTTGGCGCCGGAGGGCAGTCGTGGAGACACCTACCTGGAGTTTGTTCAGTTCAACACGGAGCAAATCGTTTCGGCTCTCAGTCGCTAGGTGTTAGCTGCGTGAGAGTATTGCGAAGCCTCAACTACGGTGGAGCGTGCGGTACCCCGGTGGTGCCGCGCGCTCCCGCCTTGTTGTTGGACCATGTTCGGTTCCGTTACGCCGGTTTTGAGGCGGATGTGCTAGAAGATGTCTCTCTTATCATCAATCCGGGTGAACGGGTCGCCCTGGTAGGCCCGAACGGCGCGGGAAAGTCCACGCTGCTGCACCTAATTCTCGGTATGGAAGAGGGACACTCCGGCCGCATCCAAGTCTACGGCAATCCACCATCCAAGTGCCGTCACCGGGTAGCCATCGTGCCGCAACTCTCAACGGTGGATTGGCGGTTTCCGGTTACCGTTTGGCAAGTTGTGATGATGGGCCGTTACGTTCACCTCGGCTGGTTCCGTCGGCCCCGGCAAGAGGATCGTGACCGCGTGGAAGACGCGCTAAAAATGATGGGGATTACCGGTCTTGCCGATCGTCAAGTAGGGGAGCTGTCCGGAGGGCAGCAGCAGCGGGTGATGCTTGCGAGGACGCTCGCCCACGACGCCGATTTGCTTCTCCTCGACGAGCCGCTAAACCACGTCGACCTTTCGACGCAAGAGATTATCTTCCACACCCTGGAGCGGCTCACCGCCGATGGAAAAGCGGTTATGGTAAGCACCCACGACCTTGGCGTTTTGACGGTCCACTTCACTCGGGCGGTATTTATTGACCGCAGAATCATCGCCGACGGCAAAGTCGAGCGGGTGATGACGCCGGAAACTATCGCCGAGGCCTACGGATTCGAGTTTCACAAGGACTACACGCCGTGCTAGCGTTTATTCTCGAGCCCCTCTCATACGGTTTTGTGCTCAGAGGCCTCGCGGCGGGGATGCTCGCAGCCCTCTCCTGCGGCCTGCTGAGCGCCTTTGTGGTCTGGCGGGGCATGGCTTTTGTGGGGGATGCATTGGCTCACGCCATTCTCCCGGGAATCGTGGTTGCGTACGCTTTAGGATTTAGTCTTTTTTTCGGAGCGCTTGTAGCAGCCGCGATTGCGGTTTTTTTTATCGGTGTTATCTCCGGGCGCAAACGGCTAAAAGAAGACACCGCCATCGGAATAGTCTTTTCCGGCTTCTTTGCCCTCGGCGTGCTCTTGCTGAGTCGTATTACCACCTACCAAGACCTGGGGCACATTCTCTTTGGCAACATTCTTGGCGTTGCGTCCTCGGATCTGGTCGTTATGTCCTCGGTTGTGGTTTTGACGGTGGGTGTTCTGGCGCTTTCCTACAAAGAGCTGCTCGTAACATCGTTTGATCCTGCCCATTCGGTTGCTATCGGACTTTCGCCGACCGCCATGCGCTACTTACTTCTGCTTCTGCTCGCCATGACGACGGTAGTTGCCATTCAAACTGTCGGAGTAATACTGGTCTTGTCTCTGCTCGTGACACCCGGAGCCGCGGCATCCATGATTTCCAAGCGGTTGAAAAACATCATGATACTCTCAGTCTTGATGTCTCTCACAGCCACGGTCGTAGGGTTTTATGTTTCATACTACGGCGACGTGGCGTCCGGTCCGGCAATCGTGCTTACCTTGACGCTTTTTTTTGTTCTGACCTTCGGTTGGTCCACCATCAGAGGTCGGCTCCTGCGATCCACGCGCAGCAAGTCCGTCTCAATTGGTCGTTGACTCATAAACACCGAACCCGCGAAGTAGCGCTCGCCGGCTTGCGAGTTGGGAACCAACGTACTACGCTGTCGGCAGCCTATGGCACGTGACCACGTCGCGGGGCTCTACCGATGGATTATTACCGGCTTACAGGCCCTCGCGCTGGCCGGAGTCGTTGCCGCCGTCTTGCTCGGTAGCTCTTTCGCGTATCTGCCTGAAGAGTATCGTACCCAGGTCGTCTTCTGCGCTGCCATTACGCTCGTCGGGGTTTTCACGACACACCTTCTCGACGGCTCCGTTCCGCGTACCGTGACGCTGGCCGCTGCCTTTTTGTTGTGGTACCTGGTCGCATACCCTGAAGCTCAAACGATCTACGGCCAGGTGTTTGGGGCGTTGGCGTTGCTGCTCGGTGCCTGGACCGCGACGCCCACCGGGGTTGCCGTAGCCACGACTGGTGCCTGGATCGTGGCATCGGTTTCGCTGTCGAGCGGTGGGATCGTGTGGGGCAGCCTCGTAGCGGAACGCAGTGCGGTGGCGTATCTGGCGTCGATTGCTATTCCCCTGGTGTCGGTGACGCTGCTGTGGACTCTGCGCGAATCCTCGAGACGGGCCCACCTGGTCCAAAGCAACAACAGGCAGTTGAGCCGTGCCGTAGAACACCTCACGTCGGCGAACGTAGGTTTTCAAGAGATGGTAAAAAGCTTAGCGGAGCGCACGAAGCAGGAGGAGCGGGACCGGATAACGCGGGATATCCATGACTCGATTGGCTATACGGTGTCAAACGTCATCGTTATGCTCGATGCTGCGGCGGGGCTGGTCCACAGCGATCCGGACAAGGCGGCGGAGATCATGGTGGCCGCCCGCGAACAGGCCAACCGTGGGCATGCGGAGACTCGGCGGACACTCCATATCCTGCGCGCCCTGGAGGAGGCCGAGATCTTTGGCATCCGCAATCTGGCGAGGATCGCGGCACTGTTTACGGAAGCGACCGGTGCGAAGGTGGAGGTTGACTTCGGGAACATACGCCCTCGGTACGATGGCATGATCGAATCGGCGATCTATCGTTTTGTTCAGGAGGGTATGACCAACTCGTTCCGTCACGGAAATGCTACTCACATCGCGATCAGTATGTTTCAGGGCGACGGGCGGCTAGTGGTAACGGTAGAGGACAACGGCGTGGGCGCCCCGCAGATCAGCGAAGGTATTGGTATTGTGGGGATGCGGGAGCGAATGAGCCAAGTCGGCGGAGAAATCAACTTCGAGAACGGCAAGCGCGGTTTTCGCGTCACGGCGAGGATTCCATTGACCGAGCGGGACCCCGGGATATCGGTGACCGTATGATTCGTGTGCTCTTAGTTGACGATCAGGTCCTGTTCGTCGAAAACTTGAAAATCGTGATCGACACCCAGGCCGAGGATCTCGAGGTTGTCGGCGTTGCCTTCTCCGGCACCGAGGCGGTCGAGATGGCCAGGGAGCTTTCACCCGATGTTGTATTATTAGACGTTCGTATGCCGGGGATGACGGGCGTGGAGGCGACCGGGCGAATCAAAGAAGCGCTGCCGAAGGCGAAGGTCTTGATGCTGACCACCTTCGATGACGATGATTACGTGTTTCAGTCAATCAAGCGCGGCGCTTCAGGCTACCTACTAAAGAACATGGACCCACAGCGCCTCTTCTCCTCCATCAGAGCCGTTATTGACGGAGCGGTCCTGGTGAGCCCGTCCGTCGCACAACGACTTTTTGTTGAGTCCAGGTCCGACTCCGCGGAGAAAGGTGGTTCGGAAAAGCCGCCTTGGCTCGGCGATCTCAGCGGAAGCGAGCGCCGGGTGCTCGTACGGTTGATTCGTGACTTGAGTAACCGAGAGATCGCCGAGAAGCTCCACCTTTCCGAAAAGACGGTAAAGAACTACGTAAGCTCCATCTACGCCAAGATCGGCGCCCCGGATCGCTTTGCGGCTATGCGCATCGCCAAGGCTGCTCTCGATTTTTTTGATCCGGACGACCTCCGGTGACAAAAGTCCCAAGAACTTGGGACCGAAGTGATGACCTTGGTCTCTTGCGCCCATAAGACAATGCCCCAACAATAGCCATACAAGAAACACTAGGAGGTTCTTTATGAAACGGATCCTAACACTGGCATTGGTGCTGGTTGTTGTCGGCGCCCTGGCGTTCGCCGCTGGTCAAGCGGATGAAGCAGACGGCACGGACCAGCCCGTTACCATTCGACTCGCGACCCAATCGGACCAAGCCGAACACTTTCAAAGCCACGCACAGTCCTTTATGGAAGCGAATCCAAACGTCACAATCGAGGTTGATGTTGCCGGAGATGTGGGCGCATTCAAGCAGACTGCACCGCAGCTCTTTGCTTCCTCGGATAGCCCGGACGTGTCCTATTACTGGGCCGAGCCCCAGTCAGGTTACCCCGTTCTGCTGCGGGCCGACGAGCTCTTGCCGTTGGATGACATCTACGAAGAGCACAACTTAGCCGAGGTCTTGCCTGCGGGAATACACGACTTCTACGAGAACTTCGGCCATGACGACGGTTCTTACTACGCTGTGCCCATCGGTGGAGTGTACTTTCCCGTCATCTACTACAATCGAAGCATCTTCGAAGAAGTCGGAATCGAGGCGCCGGACGGTAGTTACCCGACCGTCGATGAGTTTCTCGACATGGCAACCCGACTGCGAGAGGCGGGTTACGAGCCGCTGACGGCGGGTTTGCTCGAGGGGTGGATCGTTGGCCACGTCAACGACGTTATTTTTCAGCGGATGGTGCCCGAAGAGATTATTAACGATCTCAAAAACAACTGGTTCGAAGGCGCTGAGGCCGAATACAGCTATACGCACCCGGAAGTCGTCGAAGCGTATCAAACACTCAACGACTGGTTCGATGAGGTGTTCGCGGAAGGCTCGCTGTCCCGCAGCTACGCGGAAGGACGGTCGCTGTTCATTCAAGAGCGAGCCGCCATGTACTCCGACGGCTCCTGGGGAGCAGCGTCGATCAGAGCGGAAGCCGGAGAGGATTTTGACTTCGGATGGTTTATGTATCCTCAGGTGGAAGAGGATATCCAGCCTCAGATGCTCGCATACTACGGCGACGCGATTCTCATTCCTCGACGTTCCAATCATCCGGAGGTCGCCATGGACTTTGTATCGCACGTGATGAGCCTGGAGCAGCAGCGGGTGAGCGTAGAGGAATTCGGCTTTGTCTCCGCACGGGGCGACATCGACCCCGGTTTTATGGAATCCGCACTCGGCTATCCGGTGTCGAGCATGTGGCAAGCCGCAAATAGCTACGGAGCCACAACGAGTATCGGCAACTCGGTCTCGTCTCAGCTCTCGTCCCGGTCCTTCGCGTTGCTCCAAGACATGCTCTCCGGGCGCACCACGGCGGAGGGGGTTGCCGAGGAGCTCGATAGAATCGCGGAACGTTCGCGAGCCGGCCGCTAGTCCTGTAACCTTGTTCAACCCATATGACACGGGCGCATCGGCGCCCGTGTCCATATTACCGGCGATCTTTCCGACGGAGTAGTTTTGTGAAGTCAAGAGCCAGATGGTCGGAGGCCATACACGGCTATGTGTTTGCTCTACCGGCCATTCTATTCTTAGTGGCGTTTATCGCCTATCCGCTGCTCGAGTCTATCCGCATGAGTCTGTTTCGATGGGATGGACTTACTCCCCCGGACTTTCGAGGATTGTCGAATTACGTATTCCTTCTTACGGAAGACAACGTGTTTGGCCTCGCGATCAAAAACACGCTGCTCTACGCGGCGCTCTCCGTTTTTGGGGTCGTCGGAATCGGTTTTTTCCTGGCAATCGCTATCGAACGCCGGGTAAAGGCATGGCGCGTGTACAAGGTAGTATGGTTTTTGCCCGTAATCCTCTCGCAGACGGTGGTCTCGATTCTCTGGGCAAAGTTCTACGATCCCACCGGTGGGCTGATCAACGCGCTCCTGTCGGGTCTTGGTGCCTCGGACCTATCTATACAGTGGCTGGGGAATCCCGACCTGGTCATGTATTCCGCCGGCTTCGTGAGTATCTGGCAGTACGCCGGATATTCGATGATACTACTGCTCGCCGCTATGGAAAGCATCCCGACCGAGGTGCATGATGCAGCAACCATCGATGGTGTGGGGCCGATCCGGCGAATTGTCAACATCATCTTTCCACTTATTCGCCCCGTCTTTTCCGTAGTTGTCATGTTGATCCTCATCAATTCCCTGAAGACCTTCGACACAATCTACGTCCTAACCAACGGGGGGCCGGGGGACGCATCTACCGTGCTTTCTATACACCTGTACAAAAACGCCTTCGACTATTACTCCTTTGGTTACGCATCGGCTATAGCCACGCTTATGTTTATTATCCTGTTCAGCATCGGCATCGTGTACCAACGGTTTCTCCGAGTAGGGGAGGACTAGATCATGAGACGCAAGCTGCATCTTGGTAAGATCAAGCCCGCCCTTATCCCTATTCAGCTCATTCTTATTGCATGGGCCTTGGTTCAGCTCTACCCGGTCTTTTATATGTTCATAAACGGGTTGAAGACCGAAGCGCAATTTGCACAGAATTCCTTTTCCATTCCCTTCCGACCGGTCTTCGAGCAATGGGCCGAGGTGTGGCGTGGTGGGCGTGTCGCTATTCCGATCGCAACGTACTTTGTCAACAGTGTGATCGTGACTACCGGCGGTGTCCTCCTGACAAGTCTTGTGGCAACCATGGCGGCGTATTCGGTGGCGAAGTTTCGGTATCGTGGCAAACGCGTGGTACAAGCATTTCTGCTGGCGACGTTGGCGATTCCCATTCATGCAACCCTGGTCCCGGTGTTTGTGATGCTTGGGGAGTTTGGTCTGCGCAATTCGCACGTCGGCCTTATATTCGTCTACACCGCCTTTTGGATTCCGTTCACCGCCATCGTTATGCGGGCGACCTTCTTCAGTTTCCCAAACGAGCTCATCGAGTCCGCGCGGATGGATGGGGCCGGGGAGTTTCGTATCTTCGGGCAAATTGTTGTTCCCATATCCAAGGGAGCGCTATCGAGCCTCGCGATCGTAAACGCCGTGGGTATGTGGAGCGAGCTGCTGTATGCGTTTATCCTTATGAACAGACCGGGAACCCGAACGCTTACCGTGGGCCTGCTCTCTTTCAAGGGTGAGTACATCGTGCAGTGGACGCAGATTTTCGCGGGCCTATCAATCGCCTCCCTGCCCATGATCGTTCTCTACATCTTCTTCCAAAAGAACATCACCAAAGGAATGACAATAGGAGCGATCAAATGACGTATAGCGCAGATCTTTCTTCGCTTTCTCAGCATAGGGTGCCGGATTGGTTTCACGATCAGAAGCTCGGCATATTTGTCCATTGGGGCCTTTACTCCGTGCCCGGGTGGGCAACGCCAAGCGGAGACATTACGCGCGTTGTCGAAGAGAAAGGCTGGCGTTGGCACTTTGCTCACAATCCCTACGCGGAGTGGTACCTCAATACGCTGCGAATCAACGACAGCCCGACCCAAGCGTACCACTACGAGACTTACGGCAAGGATTTCGCGTACGAGGACTTCAGACGGATCTTCGACGAGGAGTCCGCCAAGTGGGATCCGGACGAGTGGGCCGAGCTATTCCGGTCTATCGGCGCCGGCTATGTCGTGCACACCGCACGTCACGCCGACAGCTTCTGCATGTGGCCGGCGGAGAAGCACAACCCCACCCACGGTCCTTATCACAGCAAGCGCAACATTGTAAGCGACATGGCCGAAGCGGTCCGCGCCAGGGGCCTCAAGATGGGGATCTACTATTGCGGCGGCATGGATTGGACCTTTCGTACCGACCCGGTGCTTACGCAGTCGGAGGTGTACTCAAAGATTCCGCAGGGATCGTCCTATGTAGACTACGTAAGCTCCCATTGGAGGGATCTTATCGATCGATTCAAGCCGGATGTCATGTGGAACGACATCGGCTGGCCTCATGACTCGAGGATCAAAGAACTCTTCGCCTACTACTACAACTCCGTGCCCAAAGGGCTTATCAACGATCGCTTTACCCAGGAGACCGAGGTAAGCGAAGAGTTGGAAGACGGAATCCTTATTCCGCCGCCCGGCGTACACTTCGACTTCCGCACCCCGGAATACAGCAGCTACGCCGATATACGCCCGGAGAAATGGGAGTCCTGCCGCGGAATCGGACACTCGTTTGGCTACAACCGGATGGAAACGGAGGAGCACTACGTAGACCCGGATGAGTTGGTGGCAGGCTTTGTCGACATTGTGAGCAAGAACGGGAACCTGCTCCTCAACGTCGGTCCCACGGCATCCGGGACGATTGTGGAGCCCCAACGACGACGTCTCGAAGCCCTCGGGCGCTTTATGGCGACAAATGGGGAGGCGATCACCGGCTCTCGGCCGTGGAAGCGAGCCGCCGATACCCTTGCGAGCGGCAATTCGGTCCGCTATACGCGTGTTGACGACCGGTTGTACATGTTTGTACTCGGCGGCATGCCGGCCGACCGCCGACTAAAGCTTGCCGATGACCTGAGGCCGGACCGTGTTGTCCTGCTGAAGAGTCCAACGGAGCGGGAAGCGCTGCCCATCCGCGAACAGGACGGCTCGACGCTGATCAATCTGTCGGGTGTCGATACCAAAGAAACGGTACTCTGCCTACGTCTCGACGGCCTGCGCTAGTTCACCCGGCGCCATGGAACGTCAGCTCCCAGTCGATGTTCGCCCGCGCTTCCCGGCCGAAGACCCGTTCAAAGGGCGGCAGTCGGTAAATCGAAGATCGGCTTCGGAAGTCTCGGAGGATCTTGCCCCTGCCGGCCGTGTAGAGTTCGTCGGGCACATGGGAGTATTCCGAGCGGACGTCGGCGCGATAGCGCTGGTAGCGTGCGCGCGGAGCGCCAAGGATCACAAGGTCCACATCGTGGACGAGGTCCGACCATGGTCCGCTCTGCGACGCGGCTCGATCGGAGCGTGATTGGGATAAGCCTGCCGACGGCAGATGGGCGGTCGCCATGACCAACCGCCGTACCGCCGCCGCTTCGCCGGTAGACCACCCGAGCTCCAGTGCCACGTCGTGGGCGCGTTCGGCCGAACGCGCCTCGTTGTCGCTGCGACGGGGATCGTAGACCAAGTCGTGGTACCACACCGCAAGAGAAACCACACATGGCGTCGATTCTCCGGTCTCGTGGTCCCACCACGCAAGGTGGTCCAAGCATTCGACGACGTGTTCCAGGGTGTGGTAGTATCGCCCGGGAGCCTGATAGCGGTCACAAAGCTCGCCGAACAGCGCAACCGACGCCGCCGGCGCGTTCGAAGGAGGCACGTTTCCCATGCCGACGCCCCCGTTTGCTCCGCAGGCAATAAGAAAATGGTTAAAACGATGCTGGGCCGTAGAAACGAATCTCTTTTTCAATGGGAATACCCTAATCAACAGCTAATATACCCCGTGTATCCCTAAGGGTGCCTATGGGGGTAGCAGCCTTTCTAACAAAGCGGCTCGGTCGCTTGCTTCTTACCGTCTTTGTCATGACGACGATTGTGTTCTTTTTGGTACGTGTGCTCCCGGGCGACCCGGCGGCGGTCATCGCCGGCATCGATGCCGAGCCGGACCAGATTGCCGCCATTCAGAGTGAGCTCGGGCTCGACCGGCCGGTTTTCGAGCAGTATTTGCGATGGATTTGGGATGTATTCCGTTTTGATTTCGGAAACTCGCTCTTCGACGAGCGGCCTGCCATGGGCGAGATTCTGCGTCGCTTCCCGTTAACGATCAGCATCGCGCTTATGGCTTTTGTCATCTCGCTCTTGATCGCGATCCCGATCGGCGTGCTCTCCGCGGTACACCGATGGACCGCGCTCGACTTCTCCGGGATGGTGTATTCCCAACTGGGGATGGCCGTGCCCAGCTTTTGGCTGGGCATCCTGCTTCTGCTGATTTTTTCGGTGCGCCTGGGATGGTTCCCGCTGTTCGGCGCCAATACCATCGCCCACTTGGTCCTGCCGGCGGTGGCGCTTGCGGTGGGGCGGAGCGCGCTTTTGGTCCGCTACGTCCGTTCGTCGATGATCGATCAGCTCGACCGGGAGTACGTGCTCACCGCCGAGTCGTTGGGACTGCCGCGCGCGAGCGTGCGGTATCGGCACGCGCTCAAGAATGCGCTGCTGCCGGTGATTACCATCGCAGGGATACAGTTTGGTGGGATGCTCGGCGGGACGATTATCATCGAACAGGTGTTCTCGCTTCCCGGCGTCGGCCGATTGCTCCTCTCGGCGATTCAAATTCGTGACTTCCCGGTGATTCAAGGTGGTGTGATCTTTGTGGCGATTATCTTTTCCACCACCAATTTCCTGGCCGACGTACTCTACAGCGTGGTCAATCCGCGGATCCGGGTGGCGTCATGAGCAAGCCTCTCTTGTCGGTAAACGACCTCTCCGTGAGATTCTCGGCACGACCGTCCGACGTGGAGGCGGTCCGCGGCGTCTCGTTTACCGTCGAGCCGGGAACCGTTCATGCGCTTGTGGGTGAGTCCGGCTCCGGCAAGAGTGTCACATCCAAGGCGCTACTGGGCTTGCTGCCGATTCCGCCGGCGGTGATCCGCGCGCAGTCGATTTACTTCAAGGGGACCGAGCTGCTGGGGTTGGCGAGACGTGAGCTTCGAGCGCTGCGGGGACGGGAAATCGCCATGATCTTCCAAGAGCCCGGCAAGCATTTGAACCCGTCGTTTACTATCGGGGCGGTCATCGGGGAGATGCTGGCCGTTCATCTCAAAATGACGCGGACCGAGGCGCGGCGACGTGCACAGGAGCTTATGGAGCTGGTCGAGCTCCAGCACGGACAATCAGTGTTAAAGAGCTACCCCCATGAGCTTTCAGGCGGGATGAAACAGCGGGCGCTGATGGCTATGGCAATCTCGTGCAATCCGTCGCTGCTCTTTGCGGATGAGCCGACGACCTCGCTCGACGTTACGGTCCAACGCCAGATCCTCGACTTGCTTGATCGTCTTCGGCGCGAGATGAACATGGGCATTCTTTTTGTGTCGCACGACTTAAGCGTGGTCCAGCAGATAGCACATCACGTGTCCGTGATCTACGCCGGCCGCATTGTGGAGTCGGCGCCGTCGGAGGAGTTGTTCACCCATCCGTTGCACCCATACACAGACCTGCTCTTGCGGGCGATCCCGGAGCCCGACCGACGCGGTCGGCCGTTGGAGGCGATCCCCGGCCGCGTTCCGGATGCGCAGGCGATCCCAAGCGGGTGTACGTTCCACCCCCGGTGTCCGCTCGCAGATGAGGCGTGCGCCGCATGGACGCCTGTGCCGATGTCACATCGCCCGGAACACTCGACCGAGTGCCGCCGAATTGCTGATGTGATCCTGCCGCAGGAGGCCGTGCCGTGAGCGGGTTCGTCGAAGTACGGAATCTGCACAAGGTCCACCGGCGCGCGGCCCTCCTGACCTCACGGCAGCGGCCGGTCCATGCGGTACACGACGTCAGCTTCGAGATCGAGCGCGGGACCGTCTTTGGCTTGGTGGGCGAGTCGGGCAGCGGCAAGAGTACGCTTGCGCGTGCGCTTTTGTATCTGGACCCGCCGACCTCCGGTCAGGTCCTGATCGACGGTATTGACCTCGGCTCGCTCGGTCGCAAGCAACTCGTGCGGATACGACATCGCGTGCAAATCGTCGCGCAGGACCCCACGAGCGCGCTCAACCCGCGCCTTACAATCGAGATGAGTGTGGGTGAGGGGCTGGCGAATCGTGGCGAAAGCCGACGTCTGCGTCGCGATCGGGTCGCGGAGGTGCTCGAACTCGTGGACATTCCGGCCTCACGCATGCACCACTACCCGCATGAGTTCTCCGGCGGGATGAAGCAGCGGATCTGCATCGCCCGCGCCCTTGCCGTCGAGCCGGACCTGCTGGTGCTCGATGAGCCGGTTAGCAGCTTGGACGTATCGATCCAGGCACAGATCATCAACCTCCTCACACGGCTTCGCAAAGAGATGAATCTCACGTACCTGTTTATTTCTCATGACCTCAATCTGGTCGGCTATATCAGCGACACGATTGGAGTGATGAGACGGGGGGAGCTCGTTGAGCTCGCCCCGACTGGGGCGCTGCTCGAAAGTCCGTCACACGAGTACACGCAGGAATTACTGCGCTCGGTGCCGGTCTATGTCGATCGGCGCGTCACAAAACACGTTCTAATTCAAAGGAGTGTGTCATGAGGAAAATGACGACACGAGTGCTGGTCCCGGTCCTGTTGGTCGCCTTGGCGGTAAGCGCGGGAGCGACGGGAACCGGCGAAGAGGCGGCCGAAGAACAGCTTTTCCAGTTTGCTCTGTCCGGAAGCCCGGACACGATGGATCCGCACGCTACAGCGGGAACGCTGACCTTCCAGGTGATCCGAAGCGTCTACGATACGCTGGTGGAGCCCGATCTGGACAGCAAGATTGTTCCGGCGCTTGCTGAGAGCTGGAGCATCTCGCCGGACAATACGGTGTGGGAGTTTAGCCTCCGGCGAGGCGTCACATTCCACAACGGCGATGTGTTTACGAGCGCGGACGTAAAGGCGACAATCGAACGGGCGTTGAGCACCGACCGGGCGAGTAGCTTTCAGGCGATCGACACGATCAGCACGCCGGACGATTACACCGTTGTGCTGACGCTCACCGAACCGTCGGCGCCGCTATTGGCCGACCTTGCCTCCGGTTGGGGCGCAATTCTACCAAAAAGCCTGATTGACGCCGGTCACGACTTCGCCACGCAGCCGGTCGGCACCGGCCCCTTCGCATTTGTTGAGTGGGTGCAGGACAGTCGAATCGTACTGGAGAAGAACGAGGACTACTGGATGGATGGCCGCCCGATGCTCGACGCGGTTATGTTCAACATCGTTCCGGAAGCAGCGGTCCGCGCGCAGGGACTCGTCTCCGGAGATTTCCACGCGATCGAATCCTTTAACGAAGCGGACAAGCCGATGCTCGAGTCCGACCCCAACATCCAGATTCGTCGCGACCTTTCCAGCTTGGTCATGGTACTCGCGATGAACACGTCGCGTGCCCCGCTCGATGATCAACAGGTCCGTGGCGCGGTTGCGCAGGCGATCGACAAGCAGGCGGCTATGGACGTCGCCTACGGCGGTGGCGAGGTCGTCGGCACGTTTATGGATTACGCGAATCCCTTTTACGTCGACTTTACCGACCTGTACCCCTACGATCCGTCGGCGGCTTCCGATATCCTTGACGACGTCGGCTACGACGATTCGGAAACGCTGATCATGGCGCTGCCTAGCAACTACGAGGCCCACGTGAAGGCCGGCGAAATGTACCATCAGATGCTGACGGACATCGGATTCAACATCGAGATTCGATTGGTTGACTGGTCAACCTGGATAAGCGATGTGTATCGTGGCGGCAACTATGATTTTACCGTCATCGGCCACACCGGCAAGCTGGATCCCCAGGGCCGCTTGGGCAGCATCGGCACCGAAAGCTACTACGTGAAGTGGGTCGATGACCGCACCCACGAGTTGATCGACCAGGCCGGCCGCGTAGTGGATTTTGAGCAGCGGCAGGAGCTCTACGCCGAGGCGCTCGAGCGCGTCGCGCGGGCCGTACCGCAGGTATACATCGGCTCGAGCTTTCGCGAAATCGCAATGCGAGAGAACGTCTACGGCTTTCACCAGGACGTCCAGATTGATACCTACGACCTCCGGTACACCGAGCTCAGGTAGCGCGGAGACCAAGGCTGGGCGCGGTCGCAGCGACCGCGCCTCGGCTTTTGGTGGGTTGGGGGGCTCCGGCTCCGCCGGCGGCCGCCGCTCAGGTGGTGGTATCCGCCAACCGGACGCTCGGCCACTGGTGTACGTCGCCGGCACCCTGCTGCTCGTGCTTATCGTCTGCGCGATCGCAGCGCCTCTGATCGCCACCCACGATCCGCTGAACCAAGACTACAATGCGCGGCTTGTGCCGCCGGGGGACGGCGGTCACCTCCTGGGAACCGACGACTTAGGGCGCGATGTCTTTTCGCGGCTCGTCTACGGGAGTCGCTCGGCGTTGACGGTTGGGCTGGTATCCGTGTCCATCGCGCTATCCATCGGGTTGGTGGTCGGTTTGACCGCCGGGCTCGCGGGCGGCGTGGTTGAGAACACCCTGATGCTGCTTATGGACGGCGTGCTCGCATTCCCGACAATCCTGCTTGCAATCGCGGTGGTCACCGTCTTTGGCTACGGGATAGTTCAGGTGATGGCCGCGGTTGGTGTTGTCTTCTCACCGGTTTTCGCCCGGCTTGTGCGGGCCGAGGCGCTGGCGCTCAAAACCGAAGGATTCGTGGAGGCCGCGCGTAGCTTGGGCACCCCGATGCTCAAGATTACGGTTGTGCACATCGTCCCGAACATGCTGGGCAAAATCCTGGTGCAGGGCTCGGTCACGTTTGCTCTGGCCGTGGTGGTAGAGGCGAGTCTCTCCTATCTGGGACTGGGAACCCAGCCGCCAAACCCGAGTTGGGGGCTAATGCTCAAGGATGCGCGCAACTACCTCTTCTCCGCCACCTGGCTGGCAGTCTGGCCCGGCATTGCTCTGGCGGCCACCGTATTGAGCTTTAACGTCTTAGGCGACGGTCTCTCGGAGCTGCTCGGTCCTCATTCTCGGGGGCATTCTCGGGGGCATTCTCGGGGGCGATAGCCGCTTGTATCTCGTCTTGCAACTCCGCAAGAGCCAAGGGATCGCTGTGCCGTTTCCGACACGGACGCTCGGTAGGTCGTCCGTCGCTTAGGTTTGCATCGCCGACCGCCCGCGCAATGTCCCGGGCGTTTGCTTCCGCGGCCGCCTCGCTCGTTCCGATCTCCCAAGCGGCGTACATGGTCCCGGCAACGCCGATCATCTGCCCGCGTGCCCGCTCGAACAGTTCCCAAAAACTCTCCCGATGGCGCTCGCGGGAGTTGCACGGATGTGTCCATGTCCGGTGACGTTCGTTTATGACGTCGAGGTCCCGGGGGATGACCGGCGGATGCACGATCGACAGCCACGCAGTCCCCACCCCGGAGCGCGATTGCTCCTCGATCAGCCCGCGCAGAAACGCGATGTCGACGTGATCGGTACGCTCGTAGTAGCCGAGTGTGTCCAAGTACGCGTTTTCGATCCGCTTTTCAAGGTGCCTATCTCGTCGGGCGCTTGAATAGACCGCCGTGAGACCCGCGCGTAGGAGGCTTCCGATGATGGCCGGTTCCGCACCGCGTATTTGGTCGTAGAAGCCAAACTCGAGCGGCGTCGTCGAGCGGAAGCGCTTGAGCACTTCGATGTCGATGAGGCGTTCCAGAAAGGGGTGCATTCCTCGCAGCCGCTCCGAGGCGGGGTCGTCTTGTGTTCTCCAACCGGACCAATAGTTGATAAAGGGGTGGGTGTGCCGGTCCAAGATCGCGTGCCCGGCAAAACCGACGACGTACGCAAACGCTTGGCTGTCCCGGCCCCAACCCCGGGCGGCGGCGTGTTGGTACATGCCGCCACAAAGCCGGCCATATCCACGACGGTGGACCAGCGATCCGTAGGCAAGAGCGGAGGGAACCCGCCGTCGGTTGTGTAGGAACAGGTCCGGACCCTGAGAGCCCATGACGGCATACGGTGCGTTTTCCATGGCGATCGGCTCCGAGATCCCCGCGCCGACAAGCGCCTCTTCCAGAAGCACCTGGTGTGTCAAGTGGGACGGCATTGCCATAGAGTAGCGATTGACCCGGACGATCGGCAACTGGTCACGGTGAGTCGGTTTGGTCGAAGCAAAAGCGGGGCCTCGCCTTAACACGTTGATGGAATCCTGACTACCGTAGTAGTCTACGAGCCATGACTACAAATTATCCACCGTTAGCCGAAGTTCGCAGGGGCTTTACGGTCGACTGGTATCGCTGCCCAATTGACCGTGACAAGCTGCGTCGATTGACCCGGCGGAGTGATTTCAAAGGTCTGCTGCAGGCCGGAGGTCATATCACATTGATTGCCATAACGGGCACCCTCACGTATCTGCTGTTCGTGCAGCAGATGTGGGCCGCCTTCGCGGCGTTGCTCTGGTTACACGGCTCCTTCTACTCGTTTATTCCGGGACTCGTGACTCATGAGTTATCGCACGGGACGGTTTTCAAAACCAAATGGCTCAACGAGTTTTTTCTTCGCTTCTTCAGTCTGGTTGGCTGGGTGAACTTTCACCATTACAAACGGAGCCACACCTTCCACCACATGTATACCCTCCATCCCCGCGGTGACCGGGAAGTGGTGCTTCCGAGGGATGCTTCGCTGCGCTGGTATCGGCTTCTCTTTCTTTTGACGTTTAATGCGCCCGGTTTTGTCGACATTGTCGGGGGTATGTTTTACGTCGCCTTCACCGGCAGATTCCGTGGGAAGTGGAATCCGGAATGGTCCGAGGCCATTTTTGCCGACGCGGATGAGGAACGAAAAAAGGCGGTGAACTGGGCCCGGCTCGTCGTCAGCTTCCATCTCAGCCTTCTTGTGGTCTCACTGTTACTGGGACTATGGATACTACCGGTGATCGTCTCCCTCGGTGCTTTTGTCGGAAATGCCTGGCGGTACTTTGTGGGCCTGCCTATGCATGCCGGTCTCAGAGATAACATTGCGGATTTTCGAAAATGCACTCGGACCATTAGCCTGGATCCGCTCTCCCGTTTTCTGTATTGGCACATGAATTTTCACATCGAACACCACATGTATGCCGCCACCCCGTGTTACAACCTCGGTGCCCTGGCAGAGGAGCTTGCTTGGGACATGCCAAAGCAACGGACTCTTGTTGGCGCGTGGAAAGAAATGCGCTATACGTGGAAGCGGCAGAAGACTGAGCCGAGCTATCAATTCGATACGCCTGTGCCGAATGAAGCTGGAACCCGACCTGCCGGCGGCGGCATTAAAAACACAGATGATGATGCGGCTACGTCTCTGGGAGAGCTGGAGCTGCGGGAGTAAACCTGGCCGAC
>CAZFLD010000057.1:0-28061 GCA_964519835.1 uncultured Spirochaetales bacterium | reverse complement strand
TGTCCTTCATACAGGACTGCTTAACTCCGTGTCCACTGAATCGGGGCTATGCCCACAGGAAATCCGAAGCAACCCAAGCTCAAAGAACACCCAGCTGATGAGAGCCTGCGGGTACCGCAATCTACGCACGTTCACGAGCGCGTTCAAACGCTACTACGGCGTCACCCCATCGGTTTTTCGCATCTCTCATTAGTCCCGCTCCGCAAACACCTCAGCCAGTGATACGATCAGGCCCGGTACCGCCACAGCGGTTACCGTATCGTCCGGTCCAAAGACGCCGCTGCGCTGATAGGTTCGGTCGTTTTCCAGCCGCCAGACCTCTACGACCCGCTCATCCTGATCTACGATCCAATACTCACTCACGCCGAACCGCTCGTACAGGTCGAACTTGCGACGGCGGTCGATGAGGCCACTGTCGGGGGACACGATCTCCACGACCAGGTCAGGGGGGCCGGTCATGCCCTGTTCCGTGAGCTTGGATCGATCGCAGATAACGGTAATGTCGGGCTGGACCACCGTGGGCGCGTCGTCATCTTCATCGGCGCTTAGTTTTACATCAAAGGGGGCAAAGTATACCTGACACGGGTTTCCCGCGAGAGAACCGTCCATCTGACGGAAGATCGCGCGGGATGTCTCCTGGTGCCTCCGCCGCGGTGCGGGACTCATCGCATAGGCGATACCGTCAATGAGCTCATAACGCTCACCATCCGGCCAGGCGAGATAATCGGTCCAGCTATAGCGTTCGTCTTCTTTCGGCAGCTGCATAGCGTGAATATGCCCTGCGAGACGGAAATGGTAAAGATGAGTGAGCGGCGCGGAAGCCTACGCGGCAACTATTGCGTCGCGGACAGCGTCGCGAATGAGGCAGTCAAGTCCAATGGGAGTCAATGGCAGTGGCTCTTTTGAATTCTAAGTGGGTTAGATGGCATGCGGATTCAGTGTCCGGAAGATGAGTTTTCCGGCGATCAGAAAGATGACCGTGCGGATCGTCGAGAGTCGGCGCTAGCCGAGAGTCTTGCGCTTGGCGGCCTGAAACAGTCCGTTCAGGGCTTCGATGAAACCGTTCGTCATTCGAGTGCGCGTCCAATTCACGATGCCCTCAAGATGATTCCTGATCATGCGCGCCACGGCTTTTATTGGTTCGACCTTCGAGCGCATAACGTTGGTGCACCACTGCTTTAGCATCGCGCGCACCACGTTGACCTGCTTGCGGTTGAGGATCTCACGCAAGTCCTCACGGTACTGCCAGGGCACGTGCGGTACGTTTGCGCATCACGTTGGCAAGCAGTTCGTCCAGATCGGCTCTGTGCTGCGCGTTGAGACGGCGACGGTCCTTCAGCAGTTTCCAGCGCAAGCCTTTGAAGTCGGGTCACGCTTCTGCTCCCAACGACGCGTCTGGTCAAGGGCGTGGGAGGCGTGGGCGATGACGTGGTACTTGTCGATGCTCACCGCTTCCACTCCCGGAGGATCACCGCCGTGGGCGGCCATATCCGCCGCCAAACGCTCAATGGCTGCCGCCTCACGTGTCTCGGTCACGAAAATCACCGCGCGGCGCTCAGCGTCGGCGGCGATCGTCACGTACTAGTGTCCACGGGCTTTGGAAGTCTCGTCAATCGTCAGCCGGCGTACCTCGGAGAAATCCGCCTCCTCCAGAGCCAGCTCCACGTAGCGTTCCGCGATCGCTGCAACCCGGTGCCGGCTCTCACCGACCAGCCGGACCAATCCGTCAGGCAGCTTCACCCGCGCTACCCGTGCCTCCAGAAAACACTCGTGCTGAAAGAAGTTCAGATGCCGATAACGCTTGGTCTGCGTGTCACGCACCGGATGTTCGCCGGCAACCTCCGAATGAGCAAAGCGGCTTCCAACACGGAAATCCACCACAATCGTCAATGTCTTGGCTTCCGAATCGAAGCGGGTCTCCCGCACATACCAGGGATCGCTCACTGCCAAAGCTCTCTCGAATAGATGTTCCGATTGCATCGTCCCCACCTCGAATTCCACAGGTAAATCGTTGCGGTGAAACTACACTACCCATTCGGAGTTCGAAAGAGGCTTTTTTGCTTTGGACGGAGGAGCACAGTGGTTCCAAACCACTGTGCTATACTCGCCTCATGTTTTTCGAATTCAGACAGTACAAGACGTTTCCGGGCAAAAGGGCTGAATGGGTGAAGTACATGGAGAGTGCTGTTATCCCCTTTCAGGCATCAAAGGGCATGGTCGTGGTGGGCAGCTTTATCGACGAGGAAGAAGAGAATACCTACTACTGGATCCGCCGCTTCAAAAACGAAAAGGAGCGGGAGAAGCTCTACAAGGCGGTCTACGAGAGCCCCGAGTGGAAAGAGACCATCGGTCCACGGGTTGGCGAGCTGTTGGACCGAAAAAAGATTGTCGTAAAGCGGATTATTCCAACGGCAAAGTCCATCATCGAGTAGCTGCGGCTTTTGGATAGCTTGGGACAAACCGGGCGGCGCGGACGCGACCGTTCGGATTGGTGCGCTTCTACGCAAGAGCCGGTTGCTCGCCGGTTCGGGCAAGCTTACTGCGCGCAGGGCACTTGTGCGGCTCCTTGAACCAAAAGCATCGTGGTTTACACTCGTGACAGACTTCGATGGGCGAATCGACATCGCCGAGGGCCTTGCGTGCCCACATCGGGTCGGCGAGGATGCCGCGACCGATGGCGACCAGGTCGGCAAGGCCGAGCTCTATAGCTGCTTCCGCCGCTTCGGGCGTGAGAATGCCGCCCACGCCGATGATGGGCACGTCGACACGGCGCTTGGCCATGCCGGCAAGCAACAGAGTCGGTTCGAGGGTTGTAGCGGCCTCGGGACCGACGATCCCGCGCGCTCGGTTCCGAATCTCGCCGGCAAGCTCGTCGTCAATGCCGCCGGCGTGGGAGACGTGGACGGCGTCTACTCCCGCGGCCACCGCCGTTTCGGCCGCTGCGAGCCCCTCTTCGAGGGACAGAGCACGTTTTCCTGACGCTGCTAAACCGAGGCGAATCGTCAGTGCTACCGGGTGTGACGTGGTCCCGTCGGCCGCGTTGTCTACGCGTTCGCGGGCGGCACGAATCACCGCCGTCATAAAGGCCCGGCGCCTCTCGGCCGAGCCGCCCCACGTATCCGTTCGTTTGTTGCAGGCAGGCGAGAGAAATTGGGCGATTAAATACCCGTGGGCCCCGTGCAATTCGATGACATCAAAACCGGCCGCGATTGCACGAGTGGTGGCGTCGGCAAACGCCGTAACCGTGTCCTCAACTTCTGCGCCGGTCATTTCCGTCGCCCCCTCCGGAGAGTGCTCCAGCTTTGAAGGGACACGCGGCGGCATGCCATAGTTTTTCTCGAGTGACGAGCTTGCGCCGGCGTGGTGTATCTGAATGCCTGCAAGGCCGCCGGAACTATGAACGGTGTCTGTGAGCCGACTCAGACCGGCGACGTGATCATCCGACCAAATGCCCAGCTGTGTTTGCGCAAGGCGACCATCGGGTGCGACCGCGGTTGCCTCCACGATCATCAAGCCCGGACCCACCGATCGCGCATAGTGTTCCACATGAGCTTTGACGACCCGACCGCTCTGATCCGACTTCCAGATGACGAGGGGCGGCATGACAATTCGGTTTTTTGTGGTGAGTGGTCCCAGGTCGGAGGGTCGGGAGAGGAGATCGCTCGTTTGCATGACTCTCAGTATAACCGCCGACCAGGAAGTGGGAAGCGGCAACGGCCAGAACGCATAGTAGTAGTTGCGCGATCACCTATCATGGTGTGTCGCATCGGATTCGAGGAGAGCCAAAAACGCGTCTCCATAGCGCTCGAGTTTACGTGCTCCTACTCCATGGATGGTAGTAAGCAGGGCACGGGTGGTCGGTTTGACGCGAACCATCTCTTTTAGCGTTCGGTCGGGGAAAACAAGGTATGCCGGAACCGCGGATAACGCAGCGAGCTCGCGACGCAGCTTCTTGAGCCTTTCGTACAGCTCGACATCTCCCGGCTGCGGGGAAAACCCGTCCGCGAAAATCGACGGCTGCGAGTCGCCGGTGCTTGTCGCGCCCCGGCCTATTGGTCTTTTCCTCTTTGGTAT
Source organism: uncultured Spirochaetales bacterium (assembly GCA_964519835.1). Lineage (GTDB taxonomy): Bacteria > Spirochaetota > Spirochaetia > DSM-27196 > CAZFLD01 > CAZFLD01. Next base: position 23,987 of record CAZFLD010000057.1, on the reverse strand, counting down.
AAAAAAACGTTGCTCCCCGCGAAGTATAGGCCGTGCCCGTTCGGTGAGCGAGAGCGTGGCGAAACGCCCGGATTCCTGTCGAAGAACCTCTTGGGCGACTAAATTGTCGATTACAGACCGTACGTGCTTTGGGTCCGAGTCGGATGCGACGCCAAACGTTGGAAGCCGGTCGTGGCCGTGCTTTGTTACCATGGCAGTCGGTTCACCAAGCAGGACGTGCCCAATGTGTTGTGCTCCAAAGCGGCCGCCTGTGCGGTACACGGCCGACAGTACCTTTTGGGCAGCAACGGTTGCCTCCTCCGCCTCTACTTCACCTTGGCAGACATCGCAGCGGCCACAACCCGTCGGACCCGTCTCCTCCCCAAAGTATGCGAGCAAAGCGTTGTTCCGGCATGACAGCGTTGTCGCATATCGAATGATGGTCGAAAGCGAACGCCGTGCTCGTCCGGCTTGGTCCGCATCGCTCATGGAGTTGATGAAGTAGCGAGCGGTGCGAATATCCCCCGCCCCGTAGAGCAGCGTGCACTCGGCAGCCTCACCATCCCGTCCGGCACGGCCGGCCTCTTGGTAGTAGTTCTCGAGGCTCTTGGGCATGTCCCCGTGGAGCACATAGCGAACGTTTGGCTTGTCTATCCCCATGCCAAAGGCAACAGTTGCCACAATAATCTGGGTCTCATCTCGTCGAAAGGCATCCTGGTTTTGGCGCCGCTCATCCGGGCTCAGGCCGGCGTGATACCCCCGGACCGGAATGCCCGCCGCCGTAAGGCCCGCCGTCGTGCGATCAACGGATTTTCTCGTCGCCCGGTACACGATACCGGCCTGTTTTGGACGAGACGCAACGTACTCGAGGATTTGCTTTTCTACCTTGTTCTTTTCGACGACCCGAAAACGCAGGTTTGGCCGGTCGAAGGAGGCCCTCGTGACTACGGGATTTCGCAGTCCGAGTTTCGAAAGAATGTCTTCTTGCACGGCCTGGGTGGCTGTGGCCGTAAAGGCGGCTACCGGTGTTTGGGGAAAGCGGGAAACAAGATCCGCAAGACGAAGATAATCCGGGCGAAAATCATGTCCCCATTCCGAGATGCAGTGGGCCTCGTCTATGGCGAAAAACGCCGGTGATTGCCCCGAGAGAAAGTCGACAAACGTCGTGTCGGCGAGGCGCTCCGGAGCAATGTAGAGAATGTCGACCTCACCGGCGGCAACTCGCTCCATGACCAGACTGCGCTCGTGTGATTCGAGGGTACTGTTGAGGAACTCCGCACGGATGCCGAGCTCCCCTGCAGCGTCGACCTGATCCTTCATAAGAGCAATCAAGGGACTTACAAGAATCGCCGTACCCTTCATCAGCAGGGCCGGGAGTTGATAACACAGCGACTTCCCGCCGCCGGTGGGCATAACCACAAAGGCATCCCGGCCCGAGAGCAAAGCGGCTACCGCTGTCTCTTGGTTTTGTCTGAAATCAACAAAACCAAAAACGGATCGCAGCTTATCACGCGCGATCTGTATGGAAACTGAATCGCCTTCCGTCTCGATCCCCACACCCCAAGTATCGTGATTTTATAAGGGAGTGCAAGGATCGGCCCGTGTTCCGTCGGCGATTGTGGAGAAGGAGGCCCGGCGGCGTGGCTACTACGACGCGTAAACGGTCCGGGCCGCCTCCCATATTCACATCACGTATAGCGGATCGGTAATTGGCGCTACCTCGCGGGAGATTTTGAGAATCTCTTCCAAATAGGCCTGTTCGATATACTGCGCATCGTAGGATTCGCCTACTCGGTCAGATCAGCTATATCCAGATCCTCGATGGTGGCGCCTACATAAAACGCCGCAGCCAAGGATGCTGAGCCATCCACGACCAGACTGTCGTAAAGGTAACCAAGGTCTGGGTTGTTAAACTCCGCCCCAGAAAGCGCTGCGGCGGGGTTTTCCAGCTCGTAGCGATCTATAAGATTTGCGATAGCGGACATGTGATGGTCCTCACTCGCCGAGATGTTGGCAAACATCGGCAGGTTCCAAATCTCATAGAGCCGAGCATAAACAGAAGACCCGCCGCCTCGTCCTCCGATAGATCGGAAAGAGGAACATTCGCAAAAAGGACGCTAATGTCCTCTTCGGGAGTACCTCCGCCGGCTGGTACAGCTCGTGTTCCTGGTCCTGATCGCGTTGATCGCGGTCAATCACACTCTTGAGGAGAGCGGCGCAGGACTACCGGTAATCGGGTCAGCGTCCCTGCATGCTCTATGTCCCTTTGGAGGTGTAGTAAGCCTCTATCAACTTGCCGCCGCAGGCAGCATGGTGCAGAAGATCAAGGAATCCTCATGTGTGCTCATGGTTATTGTGTTTGCGCTCGCCGTAGCCTTTGTGCCCGTATTCTGCGGATGGGCTTGCCCGATGGGCACGGTCCAAGAACTCGTCTCGCGTATCGGAAGGCAGTTGTTCGGAAAAAAGCACAACACGTTTATCCCATACCAACTAGATCGCTTTCTCCGCTACCTCCGGTACGTAGTGCTGGGATGGGTGGTTTGGGTAACAGCTCGAACCGGAACTCTTGTATTCTCCGACTACGATCCTTACTTCACCCTCTTCAACTTTTGGACCGGGGAGGTCGCGCTTTCCGGAATTATCATTCTGGTCACGGTGCTCTTGACTTCGCTCTTTGTCGAACGCCCTTTGTGTAAGTATGCGTGTCCGTGCGGTGCGGTACTCGGTGTTTTCAATCTTTTTCGAGTATTCGGCATCAAGCGTAACGCGTCGACTTGTATATCGTGCAAGGCCTGCGACAGGGCATGCCCCATGAACATCAGAGTATCGGCGGCCGGCCGAGCATCGGTCCACCGATTTCGGTGTACACGGCGGATGGTCGCGCCGACGACGTTCCACGTTACTAACAAACCGGAGGTTGGAACATGGGTAACGGCCTCACCGCGCGGATCCACATGGCAATCCACACGGACACCCTATCGGGTGTTCAATCCCGCCCGCTACCATAGAGCCACGCAGCACAACTCTCTCTACGCGTGCTCGACGCATCCGCCTCCTCAGCACAACACCGGTAGGCGGTGGCCTGAATCCCTGCCACGCAACTCTCGTATCGGGAGCTGGATGCCTACGATTCGGTGGCGTCGGCGACAAAGTGAACGGCGGTGCCATAGACGAGCATCTCCGCGGCACCTTGCATGACCATAGAGGAGGCATAGCGCACGTTGACTATCGCGTCGGCGCCAAGTCCCTCGGCCTCTTCCACCATGCGCTGCGTCGCGATCGAACGAGCCTCGTTTATCATGTCCGAGTAGCCTTTTAGCTCGCCGCCGACGATCGTCTTAAAGGCGGCCCCGAGGTCCCGGCCGATGTTTTTGGTCTGAATCATAGAGCCCTTGACAACGGCAATCGTTTTGATCTTTTTGCCGGTAACAAAATCAGTATTTACCAACGTCATCTTCCAACCCCTTCCGCAACTCGCGTATTCGAGAAATAAGCGCGCCGATCACGCCGGCGGCTACAGCCACAACGACAATACCAACGATGACTCTGATCGTCATGTCGGCATCGATCGGACCGATGACTCTAAAAAGAAAAAGTGCGTAGACAACGAGCAAAGCAACGACAGACACTGCGGCAAGCACTGCGCCGAGATACTTTGTCACGTCGAACCTCCATGAATCACACTCAAGAGTATACACCCGGTTGCAGCAACACCAAAGAGACTATACATTCCAAGCATGGAATCCATCCGTTGGCATGTAGTGCTGCGCCGTGGCGGGAAAAACGCCCAGAGCACTACAGGTGTGTCCGCGGAGAGGCATGGAGATTTTTGATATAATTCCACGCCAAGTTACCAATCCGCGGGCACAACCCCGCGGTTTTTTTATGTCTGAGCCGGCATCCGGTGCGCTTCCGCGCGCGGGAAACCGACTGCTCGGGCGGTAGGCGCCGCGGGTCTCTCGGTCGGAAACTAAGGAGGCCATATGACGGTACTAGAAGCAACAAATGTGACAATCGGCTACGGAAACGGCGTATTACTCGACGGGGTGTCGCTTCGCGTCGAAGGAGAGGAGAAGCTCGGGCTTATCGGGGCAAACGGCGTCGGGAAAACAAGCCTGGTCAAGATTCTCGCGGGTCGTCTCGAGCCGGATTCGGGATCGGTAAAGCTTGTTAAAGGTGACCAGACCAGGATTGCCTACGTACCACAGTTTCTTCCCTCGGCCGGCCAGGCAACGGCGGTAGAGTACATGGTGGAGGACCAGCTACTGCTGCGATCTCGTCTTCGTACCTTGGAAGAGGCACTGGCGGTGGGTGATCCAAAGAGTGTGGAACAAACGCTCAACACATATACCACGGTGCGCGAAACCTACGATGCCCTCGACGGAGATTATGCCGAGGAACAGGCCGAGGGCTTGCTGGTGAGGAACGGGCTCGAGTACCTTGCCCACACTCCCCTCTCGCAGCTTTCGGGCGGCGAGATCAACCGACTGCAAATCCTCCGAGGTATCTTGGCCAGACCGGATCTGCTTATCTTGGACGAGCCCGGTAATCACCTCGATGTGTGGGGTCTTGACCGGCTGGAGTCCGACCTCAGCGCCTTCCCGGCGGCCGTGCTGATCATCTCCCATAACCGGTACCTCTTGGACCGGTTGGTGACCCGCATTATTCACATCAAGAAAGGGAGACTGAACGCCTATCGAGGCACATACTCGGACTACCGACGCACCTCTTTGATCGAGACGGTTAAATCCGAGGAAGATGCCCGCGCCGACAAAAAGCACCTCGAACGCCTCGAGGCTATGGTGGCCTATCTTGCCCAACTCGCCCATGCCAAGGCGGACACGGGCATAGGCAAAAGACTCAAGGCACGACGAACCCAGCTCGCAAAGGCCAAAGAAGGCGCGCGCGCGGCCGTCGTGGCAGACGATCCGGCCCCGGCGGTGAGTTTTGCGGACGATGCCGGCCGTGTCCGTTCCGACATCGCGCTGGAGATCCTCGGCTGCACGTTGTCGGTGCCGGGAGAGCCAACCGGTGCCGCGCGGCGGGTATTGCTCCAGGATGCCGATGCCTTAATTGCCGTTGGCGAGAAAGCTGCGCTTGTGGGCCCCAACGGCTGTGGTAAAACCACCCTCATCCGTCGGATAGTGGAGGCTGCCACGTGGGAGCACGCCCACTTGCGACTCGGACCGAGTATGCGGATTGCTTACTGTGCCCAGGACCGCAGCATCTTTGACCCCGCAAAGACAATAGTGGAGGCGTTTCGCGAGATCGGCGGAGTCAGCCGCGACAAGGTCTTTCACCTTCTGTCCCCATACATGTTTAGCTACGCAGACCTCGAGAAGCGAATCGGGCACCTCTCCGGGGGCGAGACCAATCGGTTGCAGCTTGCCCGTGCCCAACTGGTCGGGGCAAACTTTCTGATCCTCGACGAGCCCACCAATCACCTGGACATACCAAGCCGCGAGGCGGTCGAACAAGCGCTTGTTGATTTCGACGGTACGGTTCTGGTTGTAAGTCACGACCGCTACCTTCTTGATACCGTTGTGGACAAGGTTATTGCCTTTGAAGAGACAAGCCTCGCCACCTACGAGGGGAGCTTCTCCGACTACTGGGTGGAAACCGGCCACAGCATTCGATTCGCGGCAAGCGCGTCGCCGCTCGAGCGCCTGGAGCACGAGCTGAGTGAGGCCATGGAGCAAGGAGATCTGGCGTCGGCGAAAAAAATCAAGCGTCGTCTGGAAAAGAAACGGCGTATGAGCTCTTGAGAATAAAACACAACTCGGACAGGTCAATGCTGGGTGCAGCCCCAAAGGGGGCATCATCCGGATCGGGACGAACCAGCCGCATGAGATTTCCCACCGCCGGGTTTATCGGCCGCCACGGCGGCGGCGGCGCAAGCCAACGGCCATCGTCACCACGCATGTGACTCCGGTCGCTACCGAACTCAGCTCGGGCACGTTCCATCGAGAATAGTCGAAAACGCCTGGTGGCGTCGGGGCCTGGAAAAGATGCGTCGAGATAGAGGAGTGTCCGGCTCCCGAGGGGTACCATGCTGTCCGGGTCAAAAACCAGCCACGGTGAGGACGCATCGCGCCGAGCCGTAGCAACCACGTGATAGTCCCAATAGACAACACCCGGTGGTCTGCGTTGCATTTCAACACGAATGCAGTCGTCGGTGGAAAAGAGGAACAGCATGGCCGCCTCGGCGTGTCGTTGGCCGTTAACACGCCCGGAGATCAGGCCGCTGCAAATTCTGTATGCATTTTCTTCGCAGTACAGTGGGTGGTAGTCAAGGTCCATAATTGCGGTTTGGTACTCGCCTTGGTGGTCGAATCTTGCCGATCACGGGCGGTGGCTCGGGAATCAACAAGAAGAGACGGAGGTCCCAGGGGCCGCCGTACAAATCGCCGGCTGCTCCGGGAGTCTCTCCGACGAGCTCGGAGTGCAAGAAGTAGTCGGCCGCGGCAACCGGGTCCGTCAAGGCCGCGCCGTACTCGATCGATAGTTCCTGGAAGCGTGGTTTCGTGTCAGCCAAGGTATTATACTCGCATAGTCAAGCGGGGAACCCCTATCGTCCGCAATAAAGGGAAGTACGGCAACCAGCAAGAGCAGCACACAGACGATCGGCGGCTTCCTGGCCATTTGGTACCCTTTTTGCCTCTTTTTGCCCATTTCTGTAACAATACACCTTCGTGATGGATAGTAAAACGACTGTTATGGAGGGAATGTGATAGACCCGATTCGCCTTGGTCCCTTTGTGCTCACCTTCGAGCGGCTTCTGTTTGTAGGAGCCATAGCGGCCTTTTTTCTGGTATCCGCGTTGCTCTTGAGGAAAAAAGAGATCCCGCGCTACTGGGACCTCGCCGCGCTGGTCGCGGCCTTGCTGGTTGGGCGTTTGGTGTACGTTGTGGCCAACTGGTCGGCCTTTTCGCCGCGTCCTTTAAGCGTATTTGCCGTGTGGCAAGGGGGGCTCAACCCCGTCGCAGCCCTTCTGGCCGGCGCCGCGTGTGCCGCGTTGTTTTTTAGACGCCGCGTCCACCTTCTCACCCGGCCGATAGTGGCGGTTGCGGCCGCCGCCGTGGTTTGGCTTGTACCAAACGCCGTTGCGCGCGGCTTTAGTTCCACCGTCGACGGGCCGGCGCTACCATCGGCGGTCATAGCAAACCTGGAAGGCGCCGAGATTGCGCTCCAATCAAACGGAAAACCGGTCGTGCTCAACCTCTGGGCCACGTGGTGCCCGCCCTGCCGCCGTGAGCTACCTATGCTGACGGAGATAGCTACCGCTAACTCCAGTGACGTCACTTCCTACTTTGTCTCACAAGGCGAGGATCCGGAGGCCGTAGAGAATTACATACAAAGCGAGTCAATCGACGGGAGATACATCTATGTAGATCAGGCCGCGCGTTTGTCCGCGATCCTCAAGGTTCAGGCGCTTCCTACCACCCTCTTTTTTGCCGCCGACGGCAGTTTCGCCGACGGCCACGTGGGTGAGATCTCCGCGGCCCGGGTTCTCCAAGGCGTCGCTCGAGCCCGCGGGAGCGATTAGGAGGTGGGACCCTTTTGTCCACTATTGGCGGTTTTGGGTCCTACCGTTTGTCGATCGTAGCGAGGCTTTCGCGGATCGACTCGCGCCTGCGGTCGTACTCCTCCACCGGCGCGGCCGCCTCGGCTATGAGCAAGCGGTTTCCGGATACCACAATTGCAGTGATGTAGACCCAGTCTTCGTCACCCGCCGGAGCCACCCACTCGAAGAACCGGCCGTCACCCGCTTGCGACACGAATTCCCCCTGATCACGGGGGAGATATCCTCCCTCCGACAGATGGTTTTCAAGCGCCTCGGCCCAAAAGGACAGGTCCTTCTCCGGATCGTTAGCCTCATCGCGCACTCGAAACACCGCGTCCTCGGGGCTTACGCCCCGCACAACCTGAGTGTCGTCGTACCGTGCAAAACCGGTGGGGACTTCCGCCACAACCGTTGTGCAAGATGCAAGAACAAAAAGCGCCGCCGCACCTGACAAAAGCATCGTGATCGATTTCATCAGCGTATCCCCCCGAGGAAGCGTTCTAGTCCAACTGTGTTAAGCCAAGTAAACGACGACGGCATGTTTTGTGGTACGGCCCGTCCCACCGTTGTGAAAAACACCTCCACAAGGGCGTACTCTACCGAGTTTTGCAGCTCCCTCAGCCGCCCCTTTGCCGACTCGAGGCTCGAAAGCGTTTCGTTTATTTCCCGCTCGAAGGTAACCAAGCCGGCGGCGTCCGCCTCGGAAACAAACTCCAAAAGCCTCTCGAGGGCGGATTCTCGACTTGCTATTGCCGCTTCGAGGTTCACCCGTTCCTCTCGTCGATCCGTCGAAGACGGATTGTAACTCAGAACGTCTCGAGCATAGGCTTCGAGCTCTGATCTAAGCGACGGTAGTATTTCCGACGGCACCCGGAGGCGGACCATGCTCAGGCTGCGGAGCGTGTAGTAGCCGTTTTGTCCCTCCACCCACGCGACAAGGTCTTCTCCTGCCGTTTCGCCGTCATCAACCAGGACCTCGGCCCAAATATAATGCGATAGATTCTCTTGAGCCGCCGTCGTGCCGACGGCTACAAGCAAAAAAACAAAAAGACCAAACAAAGCCGGTAATGTCTCTTTCATCGTTTCCCCTCTTAGAGATCCAAGTTTTCAAGCATTCTTGCGATTCCGGCCTCGTATTGGTCTCTTGTCGCCGCGCCGGGGTAGAACACTTCCACAATAACAAGCTCGTTGTCTCGCTCGATCGGCGCCAATAGATAGTAGAACGGATCTCTACCCGCAGACTCAAACACAAAGGCCTCGATGGAACCAAAGCCTATTGTCTTGTACCCTTGATAGAGTGGCGCAAGATGAAAAGCGATTGCGTCGAGCCAGAACTGCTCGTCGCCACGCGGATCGTTCTCGACGGCGCCGATACGGAGCCGCACACCGTCCGCGGACTCGGCCCGAACCCTGGTGCCGTCCTCGAACACGGCGAACTCCGGCGGCACGACGGTAGTGATCGGCGTACGAGCCGGACCCAGCGTCTGGTACAAGGGGTCCAAGCGCGCCATCCACGTGAACGGTATTTGTCCTCTCCGTGCGGCAACGTTGGAGATAAGCGCGGTCAGCCGAACCGATATCCGCGACATCCGAATCCGGTTCTCTAAACCACGTTTTTGGGCCTCGAGCCGTTCGATCTCTTCGCTCAGGCGAGTGATCTCACGGAGAAGCTGCACTCGGTCTTCCGCATCGTCGGTACGCTCGAGGAGCTCTTCGAGGCGTGCGAGGGACGTACGCGCGATCTCGAGCCGCCGCTCGAGCTCAAAAAACTGTTCGGTGACGTCCTGAGCGGTGATTGTCCGTGATTCGAGACGCCCGAGGTTCTCGATCTGGCCGACTACCGCATCAAACGACTCAGCGGGAATCCGAATCACAATAAAGTCGGCGGACGAGGCCTCGACGTACCCGTCGACGGATGTCGCCATGTCAACGATTTCTTGCTTGCTCGACTCGGGGTCGGAAACCACAAGACCAATTTCAGCCTGCAGAACCCGTAGCCGTTGCCGAGGCGCTGATTGTTCCGTGGACCTGTCCGAGACAGGCTGCCCCGCGGCTTCCCCGGGGGCACCTCCATCCTCGGCTGCCTCCGGCATGGATTGCTCGGCGGTTGGAGCGGTGTCAGCCATCATCGGAGACGGTTCCGCCCGTAAGGCATACTCTTGGTTGTTCCCGTACCCCCTGTCGAACTCCGCAAAGCCTCCGGATGCACACGATGCCCCGGCCAGCAGCAGGGTCGGCACCGCCAAACCCACACCCCACAGTAAGACCCGTTCTACCCTCGATCGCGCATGACTCATATGTCGCTCCTCAATCCTCATTCTATATCAGTACAAGATGCCGCGACCAGTCAGAAATACTGCGGGCGTGTTAAAACAACCGGTGTGACCCCATGGTTGACTTAAACCGTCATTTGTATTTTTTTGGATTCAAGTTGGTTGTAGGGAGCACAATGTCAACGATCACACGAGGTCCCATAGATCTCAGGACGGTAGTACGCAATAAATCTCCCGGCTTAGCGGCGAGGATCCCGGAAACCTTCCTCCGGGCGTTTGGGCGTCTTCTGCACATCCGGGAATTGAACCAGGGGCTGCGATCCTTGGCGCACACCTCGGGCTTGGGTTTTGTCGACGGGGCGCTTGCCTACTTCGGCGTCGAAACAACGGTTACGGGTCTGAATCACCTCGATGGCGTAGGACGCCCGGTTGTGGTCGCGAACCACCCGCTTGGTGGGCTGGACGGGCTGGCGTTGCTCCAGGCGGTTGGTCGGGTCAAGCGTGAGCTGGTAAGCCCCGTAAACGAGTTCCTACTCGCCATTCCGCAGCTGAGAGAGCTGTTTTTGCCGGTACACAAGCTCGGGGTGGGAAAAACCGCTCTCTTTCCCCTGCTCGATGCGTATCGTAGCGACAAAACGATCGTGACCTTCCCAGCCGGTCTGTGCTCACGCCTCCGAGCCGGCCGCATTCGCGACCTTAGCTGGCAGAAAAGCTTTGTCTCGTTGGCGCGCAAATACGGCAGGCCGATTGTCCCCGCCTACATCGAAGGGAGAAACAGCATGCGGTTCTACCTGCTTGCGAAGACTCGAGCGGCGCTGGGCCTCCGGTTCAACGTCGAGATGATGTTTTTGGTCGACGAGATGTACCGTCAGAAAGGGAGAACTATCTCCATGACATTTGGTCCACCCGTCGATCCGCGCAGTTTGGAAAAGGGACACGACTGGGAGCACGCGCGGCGTCTGCGAGCCCACGTCTATGGCTTGGCGGGTGGAGCGTGGTCGTGAAGCTCCGGTTGGGGTTTGAGTTTTGGCCGTACGAGCTCTTCTACATTCCGGTGTATCTAAGAGTACTGCTGGAAGGTATTCTTCGTGGCACGCCCACGTATTTCACCGCGGCGAACCCATCGATGCGTTTTGGTGGGTTTGTTGCCTACTCTAAATACAAGACCCTCAAGCACATTCCGGAGCGGTACCTACCAAAGACCATCTTTTACAAGTCGCCTCCGGCACAGACGGCGATCCTATCGGACATGGCGGCCCGCGGCATCTCCTTCCCGGTCATCGCTAAGCCGGACCACGGGGAACGTGGGTTTGCGGTCGCGGTCGTGGAGACCTTGCACGGGCTCGAGGCTTACGGTAGACGGCTTCAAGTACCATTTCTGGTGCAAGAGCTGATTCCATACGAGCAGGAGTACGGCGTATTGTACGCACGGCGTCCAACGGAGGCACGCGGCCGTATTACGTCGCTCGTCGTAAAGGAGCTTCCCGCAGTCACCGGCGACGGAGTCAGTTCGCTGGCGGAGCTTATCGACGGGTCCGAGAGACTGCGGCGCTATCGTGGAGAGTTCGAGAGCGTCAAGAACAAACGCGGGATGCTTGTGCCCTCCGCCGGCGAGCGAGTGCTGTTGCACTACATAGGAAACCACTCCCGCGGTACCACTTTTTGTTCCGGCCGACGGTTGATAAAAAGACTACGTTTGGACCTATTTGATACTCTGGCTAAGGGCATCCCGGAGTTTTACGTGGGAAGGTTCGACATAAAGGCGGAGAGCTTTGACCATCTGTGCAACGGGGAGTTTAAGCTAATCGAGGTGAACGGCGTTAACTCGGAGCCGGCGCACATCTACGACCCGGAAAACGGTATCATAGAAGCTTATCGGGATTTGATACGTCATTGGGGCCTTGTCGGGCGAATTTCAGGTGATAACCTACAGCGCGGCGTGGAGCCTGCGGGTTTGAGAGAGCTCCTTGCCGAGACCCGGGTACATCTGTCGAATAAAAAAAGGCATGGCGGCACGCACTTGGTAGACGCGCGGACGCAGCCGAGGTCCGCCGTGGAGGTAGCACAGACGTGAGTAAGCCGCACTCTCCTACGCCGGTTGTCGGCGCTGTTGATCGCGACGCCATCGTCGCTGAGCTCACTCGGGAACGCTTGGTACGCTGCTTTCGCGGGCTCGAAATCTACGCCGTTTGTGCTTCTCGGGCGCCAAGCATCATGCTGGAGGTGGGCCGAATCCGAGAAGTTGAGTTTCGCCAAGGGGGCGGAGGAACCGGGAAAGAGGCCGACATCGATTCCTTTGATCTGTCGAACCCCGGTTTTATGCAGCTCATCGCATGGGATCCGGAAGCGCTGGAGATTGTAGCGATGTACCGTTACGCGTTTCTGGCCGAGCTTGTTGAAGCAGGCGTCGGCTCCCCCACGCTCAAACTCTTCGATCCGCTCGAAGGCTTTGTACATGACCTTCTTCCATACACTATCGAACTGGGGCGCTCCGTTGTAAACAGCAAGGCAAGACGGGCGCTTCGCGGTCTGCACGCCGTCTGGGGAGGCTTGGGAGCCATGGTGGCGGAGCTACCGGATATGCGGTACTTCTTTGGGAAAGTAACCATGTACCCAAATTTTGATCCGCAGGCCCGAGCGGCCATCCACGCCGTTTTGAGTACGCACTTTCCTCCGCAGGCGGAGTATCTACGCCCGCGTCCGGAATTTGCGTTCGAAGAGACTTGCAACGCGACCGGCTTCGCTCCCGAAGGAAAAGATCTTCGCGCGGACTGGCGGAGGCTCATCGAATTTGTGAAAACCAGGGATGAAACGATACCACCGCTTTTTGTATCGTATACCGAGCTCTCCGACACCATGCAGGTGTTTGGGTCGGCGATCAACCGGCAATTCGGCGACGTGATCGAAACTGCGGTTGCCATTCACATTCCAGATATCAAAAGACGCATCAAGGATATCTTTGTGGCGAGCCACAGGGATTCAGGACATAAGGCATTGATAGGAGGGAGATCTTAGTGTCAAAGCTCGTTTATATAGTTGTTGTAGCTGCAACATTTTTGGTGGTATTTGGTGTAGGATTCTTATGGGCGTCGGGATCTCCTGAGTCCGTAGTAAATGAGAGGGACGGTGTGGCTATCAAGGGCTACGATCCGGTGGCGTACTTCATCAAAGGTGAAGCGGTAGAGGGAAGCGAGGAGTTTACCGTCGAATATGAGGATGCTGTCTGGCAGTTTTCGTCGCCGGAGCACAGGGATCTGTTTTTGGCCGATCCGGAAAAGTACGCCCCTGCCTACGGTGGCTACTGTGCGTGGGCCGTCTCCAACGGCGACTTTGCCGACATCGATCCCGAGCAGTGGGTGATTCACGAGGGGACGCTCTACTTGAACTTCGATGCCCGTACCAACCGGCGGTTTAACGAAGACCTCCCGGGCAACATCCAAAAAGCCGAGAGCAATTGGCCCGAGATGAAAAGCCGCATCGAAGAGGGCTCGTAGGCACCATGCGTTCCCTATCGAAGGCGCTTTTGGTTTTTTTAGTGGCCATGGCAGGCGGTGGAAATGCGTGGGCGTCCGGCGCAAATGAGACGTGGGAAGAGCTTATCGGGCGCCTCTTCCCCGCCGATGAGCCGAAGATAGAACGGTCTGAGGTGGCGGAGCTCCTGGATTCTGACTCAGCCTTTTACCTCCTTGATATCCGTTCAGAGGAAGAGTTTGCGGTAAGCCGTATTCCCGGGGCTCGATTTGTGTCCTACGACGACTTTAGAATCGGAGACGTAGCCGACATCCCACAGGATGCGACGATCATCGTTTACTGCGCCGTAGGCTACCGGAGCGGTCGAGTCGGTGCCGAGCTTCGATCGGCCGGATACTCAAACGTCCGTAACATGATCGGCGGTATCTTGGGCTGGGCCGACAATGGACTTCCGATGGTGGACGACACCGGTCCTACGCGCAGAGTTCATGGCTCCGGTCCCCAATGGGGACGTCACGTCACAAATCGCGAAATCACCGTTGTGTACGAAGCCGGGTTGTGACCAGCGTCTATTGACAGCGGACGTGCGCGTCCATAGTCTCAGCCACATGAACCTAAAAAAGGCGCTCTCCAAGCAGACCATCGAGGTAGGTATGCCGGGAGTGTCCAAAGATGAGATCATCAGAAATCTGGTAGAGCTGGCGGCCAAATCCGGAAAGGTAGTGGACGTAGAGGAAGCGCTCGAGAGCGTAATGCTCCGGGAAGCAAAAATGTCCACGGGCATGCAGCACGGCATCGCGATCCCCCACGGAAAGACGGACGCCGTAAAGGAGCTCGTCGCGGCATTGGCGGTCGCAAAGCAGCCCGTTGACTTTGACTCGATAGACGGCCACCCGGCGCAAATATTTGTGTGTACGCTGTCGCCGAAAAACCGTTCGGGCCCTCACATTCAGTTTCTTGCAGAGATCGGCAAGCTTCTGGCGGAGAGTGACCGCCGTGAAAGAGTATTGGCTGCTACAACCCAGGAAGAGCTCCTCTCGATTCTGAAAAAGTGAAGGCCCGGAAGAAAAAGTGAAGGTCGGGAAGAGATGAAGCAACGGAATCACCCCTTTCGGCGCCCGCGGTTGTTTGTCGCACCGCGCGGCCTTGTCGTCGTAGCTTTTTTTTCACTGCCGGCGGTGGCGTGGGCACAGACCGCCGAAAGCGAGCACGGAGTCGTGCGCCTGGTACTGCAATTGGCCCTTATCCTTATACTCGGCCGCATCCTGGGCTACGCCGTCGAACGATTCCTGAAGGCTCCTCGTGTCCTCGGAGAGCTGGTTGCGGGCATGATACTCGGTCCCTACGCCCTCGGCTCGTTGAATCTGTCGCTTGTCGGCGGTCCGTTTGTGCCCCTGCATTCCGGTGCCATACCGGTGCCGCCGGATCTGTACGCATTCGCAGCGGTGGGTTCGATAGTAATTCTCTTCCTGGCGGGATTGGAAACCGACCTCCCCACCTTTTTGCGTTTCTCCCTGGCGGGATCGCTCGTGGGGCTGGGCGGGGTCATTGTGAGCTTCACACTCGGTGCCCTATCAGCAGTGTTGCTTCTTCCGGGTGTCAATGAGCTTATGCACCCATCCGCCCTCTTTTTGGGAACTCTCTCCACCGCCACGTCGGTGGGGATAACCGCGGTTATCCTTTCAGAGCGCAAAAAGATGTCGTCGCCGGAGGGCGTAACGATTCTTGCGGCGGCGGTCTTGGACGATGTTCTCGGCATAGTAATCCTTGCGATTGTTGTTGGTGTTGCTCGCGTTCAGGATCAAGGCGGCACGATTATGTGGGGCGAAATCGGCCTGATCGCCCTCAAAGCATTTGGATTCTGGATCGGCTTTACCGTAGTCGGGATCATTCTCGCGCCCGCACTTACGCGGGGCCTAAAGCGGTTCCGCTCACTAGAGCTGGTCGCGACGGTTTCTTTTGGTCTTGCCCTTTTTGTCGCCGGACTCTCGGAGCTGGCGGGCCTTGCCATGATCATCGGTGCCTATGTTACCGGTCTTGCCCTCAGCAGGACCGACGTTGCCCACGAGATCAGGGAAAGGCTCAACGGTATCTACCGGTTTTTGTCGCCGGTGTTTTTTGGTGTGATGGGAATGATGGTCGACTTCTCGGCGTTGGGGAGTGTCGCCCTTTTTGGCCTTGCGTTCGCCGGGATTGCGGTCGTGGCCAAAATGGTAGGTTGCGGACTTCCCGCGCTCGCCGCCGGCTTCAACGGGAGAGGCGCGCTCCGTATCGGCGCAGGAATGCTTCCCCGTGGTGAGGTCACACTTATCGTTGCCGGCATCGGTCTGGCCGCCGGCGCCATCGACAAGGACCTTTTCGGCGTCTCCATCATGACGCTCCTGGTGGCGTCAATCGTGGCGCCACCTACGATCATTGCAACCTTCCGTGGTGGCAGCGGCTTGCGCAAATCTCGCCGAGAATCCACCGAGGAGCTCGGGACCGAATACATCCCCTTTGAGTTTTCCACAGTGTCCGCAGCGGATTTTATACGCACCCAGGTCATACGGGGACTTCGCGACGAAGATTTTTTCTTGGGTCGGGTCGATTATGATCGTGGGATCTACCACCTCCGGCGGGACGAGACACTTGTGACGGTTATGCAGGACGGCAAAAGGCTCACCTTGAGCACGTCGCCCAAAGACAGGGAGTTTGTGCGGCTGTTATTGGTTGAAGAGATCCTTGACATGCGCGATTTGGTGGAGGGGCTCAAAGAGCTCGAATCTCCCGACAAGTTGGGTCGAAGTCTTATGTCGGGCCTTTTTGACGACGATACATCGCCTGAATAAGGCCTTTGTTCTCGGTTACGGCCTGCTCACCCGACGGGCTCAACGAATAGACACCCGACCTGACCCGCGCAAACCAACCGTAGTGGTTTGCATACAGAATTCGCTGCGCGGTAGGTATCGAAGTGGCGGCCGCGGCGTCGCGGGGCTTGCTGGGTCCGCTTTCGGCGAGATAAGCGGCCAAAAGAAGCGCCTCTTGCCGGTAGGCGGTCAACATGCGCCTATTGCGCCGTGCCCCGGACGGCCCGGCGTCGAGTCGTCGCCGCTCCATCTCGGCAACAAGGCTTTGTTTTAGGCGCTTGTCTTTTCTGCGGCCGGCGGGCCCAACCGCCGGCACGGCAACAACCACGCCGCCACGCCGACCAACCACGAGCAGTCCAAGCCCGAGGCGATGAAGGAGCAGGCGGAGGTCTTTGTAGTTGGGCGGATACCCACCACGCGCGTCGGCACGTGGCAACGCCAAGTACACCTCATCGCTAAGCTGTTGCCTCCTGACCCCTTGCGTAACCAGCCGCAGCGACATGGTCATCTTTGTTTCCACAACAACCATCGCGTCGCCGCGGCGGGCGACTAGGTCGCAGCTACCGACCTCTCCGTGCACCGTGTAGCCGAGGCTCTCGAAGTAGTCTCGCAGAGGCACAAAGAGGTCGGTTTCACGCAAAGCTTATGCCGGCGCGTTTACCGGCGGGAGCCCCGCCAGGGCCATCGCGATCTCTTCGGCGGGGTACTCGTACGCCTTCAATTTGCCGGCGTGGTAGTCGATGTACGCCTGAAGGTCAAAGTGTCCGTGACCACACAGATTGAATGCAATAACCTTGGGCTCGCCGCTCTCTTTGCATTTGAGTGCCTCGTTTATGGTTGCCGCGACGGCGTGATTGGCCTCGGGCGCCGGCAGGATGCCCTCCGCGCGCGCGAACTGGAGACCTGCCGCAAAGGTCTCCATCTGGTCGAGACTTGTCGGCTGAATCTCTCCGATGTCGGCGAGGTGGCTTACAAGCGGCGCCATGCCGTGGTAGCGTAGGCCGCCGGCGTGAAAGCCGGGGGGCACAAACGTGCTACCCAGAGTATGCATCTTCACAAGCGGCGTTAGGTGCGCAGTGTCTCCAAAGTCGTAGGCAAATCGACCCTTCGTGAGCGACGGACATGCGGAGGGTTCCACGGCCACGACTCTGTAATTCGCCTCTCCTCGAAGCTTTTGTCCGATAAACGGGAAGGCAAATCCGGCGAAGTTAGAACCGCCGCCGGTGCAACCCACCAAGATGTCCGGTTTCTCTCCGGCCATCTCGAATTGCTCGATCGACTCGAGTCCGATGACGGTTTGGTGCAGGAGTACATGGTTCAGAACACTGCCCAATGCGTACTTTGTGTCGTCGGATTGTGCCGCCACCTCTACCGCCTCTGAGATGGCAATACCGAGGCTGCCCGAGGAATTCGGATCCTTTTCCAGGATGGCCCTGCCGGCCGCGGTTGTTTGGCTCGGGCTCGCAATAACGGAGGCGCCGAAGCTCTCGATAAGACCCCGTCGATACGGCTTTTGGTCAAAGCTGACCCGCACCATAAAGACACGACATTCGATATCAAAAAACGCACAGGCCATTGCTAGTGCCGATCCCCACTGCCCCGCGCCGGTCTCGGTTGCGATTTTTCCGACGCCCTCTTCTTTGTTGTAAAAGGCCTGGGCGACCGCCGTGTTTGGCTTGTGAGAACCCGCCGGGCTCACGCCCTCGTACTTGTAATAGATGTGAGCCGGCGTATCGAGGGCCTTCTCCAGCCGTCGGGCGCGAAAAAGCGGCGCCGGCCGCCACTGTCGGTACACGTCCCGAACAGGTCCAGGGATCTCGATCTCTTTGTCCTGGCTCACCTCCTGACCGATTAGCGCCATGGGGAAAAGCGGCGCCAGATCAGCCGGCCCGACGGGCTGCTTTGTTCCAGGGTGCAAAACGGGCGCCGGTGGAGTCGGCAAATCGGCCTGAATGTTGTACCAGGCCTTGGGAATTCGGTCTTCGGGCAGGGTGTATTTAACGCTGTCCATCTCTGCTCCTTTTGTATTTTTATTCATCGCGATTGTAACACGGGAATTTGTGGGAGTTCTATGGATTTGCTTCGCTTTTGATTCTATTCGGTGTGTTTTACCACCATGTTGGTAGGGAACCACACCCAAAAGTGCTTTCGGATTTGGCCTTTGTCTCGCTAATCATGCCGGTGGCCAACGCCGGAGTCGACACACGGAATCGGGGGGAGATTGCCAGCGGGAACCGAATCTGATCGCGGGAGGATTGCTGCGAATGGTTGGGAGCCTGCACGCCGTTCTCAGAGAGGCATTGCCAATGGGCCGACAAAAATGGCCCGAACTCTTATGGATACACTGTTGGAGGGACTGCTCGTGAGGAGAAAATATGCGCGATAGTAAAAAAAAGCGCCTGCAAGAGTGCGACCATCGCAATGCAAACGACCATTTTTAGGCTGGGCCTTCCCTCGACGACGTGTTTTTAAAGGTTCCCGGTGCTGTTTACCGCGAAGCCCCTGCCAAGGAGAGTGCCTAATGTCCATCCTGGATGCTATTCGCTCCGTACTAATTGCCGGTTGGAACGACGAGGCGCTCTTTCGCGGGCCTGCTGCCGCCGTAGCCCTTTGTGTGCTACCTTTTGTGTTCGTGGCAATGGGCCTTCGACGGCGCATGAGGTCGAAGTAAAGATGATGCAACCGGTTGCCGCTCTCGAAAACAATGAGAAACTACTACCCGGAACTAGACGCCGTAATAAACGCGCAAAAGCGCTTCGACCGCCTCGCTCGTCGGGTGCAAAAAAAGCCTCAGCGCCGTGTGTGCCGCGGGCTCGCCATCGTAGGTCTGGTACTTCTGGGTCTTTCTCTGGTGGTGCCGCCGTTTTTGCCGCCCGTCGACGGCGTGGTAACGTCGCGGTTTTTTATACGATTCGCGCCCGATCGGTTTGGCGCCGTGGAACTCCACCGCGGCGTCGACTTCGCGGCGCCGCACGGGTCGCCTGTGCGGGCCTCCCGTTCCGGCATAGTGCGGACGGTTGGTTCCTCTCCGACGCTTGGTACCTACGTGATTATCACTCATTTGCTTGGGTGGGAGACCCGCTATGCTCACCTTGGCAAAGCGCGTATCAGCGAAGGCGCCTTTGTGTTCCGGGGTGCAGCAATAGGCTCTGTCGGGTCATCGGGTCGAAGCACCGGTCCGCACGTCCACTTCGAGATTGGTCCACGCGGCTCCTGGCTACCGCCGGGACCTTTTTTGTTCTTTGCGCACATACGGAGCCGGCTTCTGGACTTCTTTGGCCGCTTTCTCGGCGTTGTCACCGTCGGCGGGCCCTGTAGCCGCGCCGGGCCTATTGGCGTCGGCGGCCGCGGCGACCCGGCGTGGACCGACGGCCGCGGCCGTACCGGTTAGTCGGCGGGGATGGCGGAGCAGAGTCTCTCCGAGCGAATAGCGGCGGTTATTGTCACGATTCCACCCGGCAGGGTAGCAACGTATGGACAAGTCGCTGCGCTGGCCGGAAACCCCCAAGCCGCACGGCAGGTTGTTCGGGTGCTTCGTATGTGGAGCCGCAGCCGCGGCCTGCCCTGGCACCGCGTGCTCGGCGCCGGCGGCGTGATCCGGTTGCCTGCCGGTGCCGGAGGCGACGAACAGGCTTTTTTGCTGCAGTCGGAGGGTGTAATCGTGGATATGGGCGTGGTGGACCTTGCCCAATACGGCTTAGGCCCGTCGACTTCTTAGCCGGGGAAGACTCCCGTTGAGAGGTAGCGGTCTCCCCGGTCGCAGATGATGGTGACAACCCGAGCATGTTCGCCGCGGCTATCCGCCTCCCGCGCTAATTCCAAGGCCACCGAAACATTACCGCCCGATGAAATTCCGGCAAAGATCCCCTCCTCGGCCGCCAGGCGCCGTGTAGTATCTTCCGCCGTGGCCCGAGAGACTTCTCTTCGCTGATCAAGTCGCTCCGGCTCGAAAATAGCCGGTCTGTATGCCTCCGGCCAGGCGCGAATCCCCGGGATGCCGCCCTCCTGATCGGGTGTCACGCCAACGACCTGTACCGCGGGGTTCTTTTCTTTCAAAAATCGCGATGTTCCCATAATCGTGCCCGTGGTTCCTGTAGATGCCACAAAGTGTGTCACCGTACCATCCGTGTCGGTCCATACTTCCGGGCCCGTGGTGTCATAATGGGCGAGCGGGTTGTCGGGATTTGCAAACTGGTCGAGGATCACACCGACGCCTTGGCTCTCCAACGACCGTGCAAGGTCGATCGCGCCCTCCATGCCCTTTTCTTTTTCAACGAGTCGTAGCTCGGCACCGTAGGCCTTCATGACCGACCGGCGCTCGACACTCATATGCTCGGGCATGATCAGGATCAGCTTGTATCCAAGGCACGCGGAGACCATGGCCAAAGCAATACCCGTGTTTCCGCTTGTCGCCTCGATAAGAGTGTCTCCCGGTCTGATGCGTCCGGAATCTTGGGCCCGGCGTATCATCCACAAGGCGGGCCGATCTTTCACGGATCCGGCCGGATTGTTTCCCTCGAGCTTACAGTACACATCACTCTTGCCGGTCGGCATCCGCCGAAGCCGAACGAGGGGAGTACGCCCTACGATCTCTTCAACGTCGAACACGTTCATACCGCCACAATACGCCGCGGTTGACGCAGAGGCAAGCAAGCCGGGATGATGACGGATACTCTTCGGCGAGGTGACAATGTCGGATTCAGACAATCGCGGTTTCGAGACAAAGGCCATTCGAACCCAGGCCGACCGGTCGGCCCACCGGGAACACTCTTCCGCCCTGTACCTGACGTCGAGCTTTTTGTTCGACAGTGCGGAGCACGGTAGAGATCTGTTCAGCGGCGACGCCGATGGACTTATTTACTCCCGGTATGGAAACCCAAACGTCAACGAGCTCGTCGAAAAACTCTGCCTCCTCGAGGCGTGCGAAGACGGCGTTGCCACAGCCACGGGCATGTCGGCCGTGTTTCTGACGTTTATGTCGCTACTGAGCTCGGGCGACCACATCGTTGCCTCGCGCGCGCTTTTTGGCTCAACCCATCGTATCCTCACGGCGATTCTACCAAAGTTCGGGATTACCTCGTCATACCCGGTGGACGACGAGCCTGCCTCCCTAGAAGCGGCCTGTGGGAGAGCCACAAAGATGATCTTTGTCGAGACGCCGTCGAACCCGGGACTCAAGCTGTTTGACATCGCGGGTTGCGCGGACATCGCACGGCGGCGTGGTCTGATCCTCGTCGTCGATAATTGTTTTGCGGGTCCATACCTTCAAAACCCCGCACGGCTGGGAGCGGGTATCGTTATCCATTCGGCCACAAAGTTTATCGACGGCCAAGGCCGTGTGCTCGGCGGAGCAGTCCTTGGGACCAAGCAACACATGGAGCCCGTGCGGGCGTTTGGACGGCAGACCGGTCCCTCGTTGTCGCCGTTTAATGCCTGGGTCCTGTCAAAGAGCCTCGAGACCCTCGGACCTCGGATGGACCGTCATTGTGATAACGCTCTCGAGGTGGCCAAGTTCCTCGAGGGTTCTCCCGCCGTGAAGGAGGTCCGCTACCCCTTCCTCGAGTCACATCCGCAGCACGCCCTCGCGAGGCGCCAGATGCGCGCAGGCGGCGGGCTTGTGACGTTTTGTGCGTCTAAAGGCGCCGAGGGGGCAATGCAGTTTGTCAATCGACTACGGATGATCTCTCGTACCTCCAACCTCGGGGATTCGCGCACGATTGCAACTCATCCGGCTTCGACCACACACTCGTCTCTTACACCCGAGGAGCGGCATGCCGTGGGAATCGAGGACGGCACGATCCGAATCTCAGTGGGTCTCGAAACCGTCGACGACATTATCATGGACATCGCTCAGGCGCTCCGGTAGCGGGCAGGGGTGTTCCGCCGCGTCGCAACCCATTCTTCCCTGACGGTCCGGACCGCGCACAAGCCGCATACGTCTTGTATCGTACTTGACCGAATCAATCAGGTTAATTAAGTTTAGACTTGGAGGTTGGAATGATAGAGTTCTTGTCACAGCCGTGGCCATGGTACGTGTCCGGGCCCCTTCTTGGTCTTATGGTCCCGATTCTGCTCTTTGTTGGGAATAAGCACTTTGGCATATCCTCTTCGTTTCGCCATCTATGCGCAACGTTCCCCCTCAAGGCTGAGTACTTCAATTACCGCGTCCGGGACCATTCGTGGAATCTCGCCCTGGTAGCCGGGACGATTGTTGGCGCGATTATCGCCGGAACACTACTGGACGGACGGCAAGCCCCCGAGCTTAGTCCGGCGGCGCTGAGTCTGTTCGCGGACTGGGGCATCGACAACATCGACGGTTTGCAGCCGGCGTTTATGTTCTCCTTGTCAGGGTTTAGCTCGGCACCGGCCCTGCTCCTGTTGATACTCGGCGGCTTTTTGGTGGGCTTTGGCACCCGTTATGCAAACGGCTGCACATCGGGCCACGCTATTATGGGCCTGTCGTTGTTTAACCTCGGTTCGATGGTCGCGGTGATCGGTTTTTTTATCGGCGGCCTTGTTGTGTCGAACTTCCTGCTGCCGCTGGTTCTTGGATAAGGAAAAATGAGCACAATCAAAGGTATAGGTCAGGTCGAGACACAGTCGAAAACGGGCAAAAAGCCGATGAGCGTAGGCAGGCTTTTGGTGTACTTTGTGATCGGCATCTACTTCGGCATCGTCCTTGTGAAAGGGGAGGTCGTTTCCTGGTTTCGGGTACAGGAGATGTTTCACTTCCAGGCCGTTTATATGTATGGCATCATCGGGTTAGCCGTTGTAGTCGGAGCCCTGTCCGTGACGATCGCAAAGGTGTTCAAGCTCAAGTCATTTGGTGGTGATGAGCTCAACTTCAAAGGGAAACCGTTCAACAAGGTCGGTAACCTGGTCGGAGGCATCATTTTTGGTTTTGGTTGGGCGATGACTGGTGCATGCCCCGGACCGCTCTACGCGATTCTGGGCGCCGGCTATGCCCCTGTCGTGCTTGCCCTGGTCTCGGCGTTCTTTGGTGTTATCGCTTACGGATTCCTACGACCTCGCCTACCCCACTAGAACCCGCGGAAGCCTCTAAACCCGCAGGCAGGGCACATTCAGCCGGCCAGCCCGGATCCCCGCGCGCGTTTGGATAGCAGGCCCCGACGGGTGGCAGCCAAAGACCCGCGGTTTGTACTATGTTTGGCCATGGTCGAATCCGTAGCCGAGCCGCCCCGGCTGTTTCGCAGACTTCTTCGTATTGCGCTGCCCATGGTCATCTCCCAGGCATCGGAGACGATTATGTTGTTTGTCGATCGCCTGTTCCTCTCGCAGCTCTCCAAGGCGCATCTGTCGGCGGCCATGAGCGGCGGATTAACCGCATTTACGATCGGGTCGTTGTTCGCCGGTATTGCCGGGTACGCCAACGCCATGGTCGCTCAGTATTATGGCGCCGACCGTCGCGACGAGTGTAGCCGTACGTTGGTCCAGGCGCTTTACTTCTCGCTCTTCTGTTTTCCTCTCCTCATTCTCACAACTCGTGTTGTACCAAGCTACTTTTCGCTTATGGGGCATTCCGACCCGCAGCTTGCCTTGGAGTCGGAGTACGCCGGCTATCTTATACTCGGTGTTATCTTTCTTGTCCTGAGAAACGCACTGTCGGGCTTTTTTTTGGGAATCGGCCGCACCCGAGTTGTGATGGTGTCGAACGTCCTTGCGATGTTTGTGAACATTCCTCTCAACTATCTGCTCATCTTTGGGAACCTCGGTTTTCCGGAGCTCGGGATTGCCGGGGCCGCGGTGGGAACGATCGGAGGAAGCGCCTCAGCTTTTTTTGTCCTTCTAATCGCTTACGTTTCGCCGCGTATGAATCAAGAGTTTAAAACCAGG
>CAZFLD010000056.1:0-28541 GCA_964519835.1 uncultured Spirochaetales bacterium | reverse complement strand
AACCTTTACATTGTCGACAAAGTGTTTTAGACTTGCTGGAACATGGGATTTTCCCGGGCGTCCACCATAGGTGGGCGTACAAATCTTCCGTACAAATCTTCAAGGAGGAAGAAATGAAACAAGGCATGTTTCGCCGACTGTTCTTAATCGCACTGGTCCTGTGCGTGCTCCCGCTGGTGTCGCTAAGCGCGACGGGAGGTGCGGAAACGGAAGGCGATGGAGGTGAAGACGGACTTCATTTGGAGTGGGCCGTCTCGACAAGCCCCGACAGTCTGTTCGCACCAACGTACTTTAACTCGCCAATTGGTTCGGGCATCATGGGATTGATTTACGACAATCTTCTTGTGTACACCGGTGACAACGAGTTGGAGGAGAGTCTTGCCGTGTCGTGGGAGGCGACGAGCCCCACGACGTACCGCTACACCGTCCGCGAGGATGCGGTATTCTCCGACGGCACGCCGGTAACGGTTGAAGACGTTGCGTTTTCCTTTCGGTTCCACAACGACCCCGAGCTGGGATCCAGGCAGGCATTTCTCTTCGAGGATGTGGAGTCTGTAACGATCGACGGAAACGACGTGGTTATTGAGCTGACCGAGCCCGATTCCAGCTGGAAATTTATCCCCAGCCATATGGGAGCGTACATTCTCAAGAAGTCTCATGTAGAGGCAAACTTCAACTCTTACGGAACGCCCGAAACCCTGCCGATCGGCTCGGGCCCCTACATGGTCGAGGAGTTTGTACCGGACTCCCACGTATCGCTCGTGAGGAACCCCAACTACTGGGGCGAACCGCCCGTTTTCGACACGATCCGGTTCCCCGTTATCCCCGACGACCAGACACGCTTTTTGGCAATGCGGTCCGGGGATATCGACGGCACGTTTAATGTCCCCCCTTCGGCCCTAGACCAGTGGGATCGCGTTTCTGAGATCGTAAAGGCGACAGCGTTTATATTTCGCGGCCTGACCATCGACATGGAAGACGACCCCTTCGACGACATCCACGTTCGACGAGCCATGTACTACGCAACGGACCGCGAAAGCATCGTTGCCGGTCTTTTTGCCGGTACGGCGGTTGCGGCCACTACCCTCGATCCTCCTGAGATGTTTGAAGGAGTGCTCTCGAATTCTGCGGTTGAACAAGGTTACGACGACCTCGCGGTCTTCGAGTTCGATCTGGAACGGGCACGTGAGGAACTTGCCCAGTCCAAGGTGCCGGACGGTTTCTCCATGACCATCAATGTTCCCGATGGAAGCCAGGCGTCAATCGACATTACTCAGGCCGTCGAAGAGACCTGGGAGCAGATTGGTATCGATGTAGACCTGAACTTGATGCCCGGTGGACCTCGGTTCCAGATCATACTCGACCATGAACCGAATTTGGGTGTCCAGATCATTGGAAACCTTCCCGACGTACCTGATCCGGCAATTTTGCCGTACCAGTACTACCACAGCTCACAAGCTGTCGTGAACGGAAACAACTCCTCGAACCTCAGAGACGAGGACATTGACGAGCTGCTCGACGCCGCCCTTACGGCCACGGATCCTGCCGAATCGGCCCGACTAACTCTTCAGGCGCAGATCGATGCCTCCGAGCAGGTGCCGATCATTCCGATCCTCTGGTCGGACTTTATCTTTGCCGTCCGGGATGGTTGGACCATGGGTCCGATCAACGGATCGAGTGTGACAAACACCTTCGTACGCGCGATTAATCCACAATAATGCGTAACTCTAGGGAAAGCACGTAAGTCCGGCTTGCTTGGCAGGCTTCTCTCCTCCGACGGCGGGGGAGAGTTGCCTGCCTGTTCCGGTCCCGTCGCTTCTCCGAGGTTGCTCGGAATGCCGAGCACAGCCGCGAGCGTGTTGTTTGTACGCCCGTTGGCGGCTACTCTCGGCTGGAACTGTGTAGAGATTTATGAAAGGAAAAGGACTCCTCAAGTACATATCTCGACGGTTGATGATCATGGTCCCGATCGTCCTATTGATGACCTTAGCGGTCTTTCTTTTGTCGTCACTGGTTCCCGGTGGTGCGGTGGCGGCGCTTTTAGAGGGACGTCCGACAAGCTCGGCTCAGATCGAGATGCTCACCGCCAAGTACGGCCTGGACAGGCCCCTCCATGAGCAGTACTTGGGATGGCTCACCGGGATATTCCGCGGCGACCTTGGGCGATCGTTTCGGACGAGCCAACTCGTGACCGACATGGTCGTTGAGCGGCTGGGTCTAACGATCTGGCTCAACGTCATGGGGCTCGTGCTGGCCGTGGCAATCGGCATACCCCTTGGAGTTACCGCCGCCCTAAACCGTGGGAGCCGGCTCGATAGGCTTGTGGTTGGAGTTAGTATCTTTGGCTCGAGCACCCCGGCCTTTTTTGCCGCCATATTCTTTTTGTGGCTGTTCGCCCAGAGTCTTGGCCTCTTTCCTCTTTACGGAGCCGGTGGTCCGGGACTATGGGATCGACTCTGGCACCTTACGCTCCCGGGCATCGTCATGGCCATAGCGCCGATGGGGCTTATCATGAAAGTCACTCGAGCCTCGATGCTTGATGAAATAGACCAGGACTATGTCTCGTTCTCGCGGGCCCGGGGCCTTCGAGAGCGCCGAGTGATTCTTGGATACAGTCTCAGGAACGCCCTGATACCCATCCTTACGGCAGCCGGGTTGGTCTTTGTCGGCCTATTGACCGGCACCGTTTTTGTCGAGCGTGTATTTGGCTTGCCCGGCCTTGGAAATATGCTGGTGCAGGCGGTTATCACCTCGGACCTTCCGGTTATCCAGGGGCTGACACTTATCATCGGCACCTGGATTGTCGTCGCCAATTTGATCGTTGACGTCATGTACGCCGTGGTCGATCCCCGAATCACCTACGAGAAAGTGAAGTAGCACATGTCAACCATTGAACGAAAAGCGGGCCTGAGCGGACTGTGGCGAGGCCCCAAACCCCCGATCAGCGTCATCGCCGCTTTTGCGTTTGTCGCGGTTATTCTGATTGTCGGCTTCTTTGGGGAGCCTTTGGCGCGTGGCGCCGCAAAGCAGGACCTCTCGATAGTTTCCCAGCCGCCCTCGTTTGAGCACTTGCTTGGCACTGATCGCTTTGGACGTGACGTGCTGGCTCGTCTTGTAATCGGTACAAGTACGGCGCTCCTCGGCCCGTTTATTATCGCCGGCAGTGGACTGGTCATCTCAGCCTTGCTTGGGATCACGGCGGCCTATCTGGGAGGATGGGTCGACCAGGTGATTATGCGCTGGGTTGACTTTATGATCGCATTGCCCGGCTTGCTGGTAACGATCGTAGTTGTCAGTGTTATCGGAGGTGGCTACGGCATTGCCATTATTGTCCTGTCGGTTTTTAACGTGCAGGGCGATATTCGGATTATTCGAGGTGCCGCCCTCGAGCAAAAACCGCTGCCGTACATCGAGTCGTTACAGTCGCTGGGATTCTCCCGGCCACGAATTATGTTTCGCCACATCGTTCCCAATGTCTCACCTCTCCTGGTTGCCGACTTCGCAATCGACTTCTCTCTTGCGCTCGTCGCGCTTGCGGGGCTTAGTTTCCTGGGATTGGGATCCGAACCCGGTTCCGCGGAATGGGGAGCCATGCTCGCCGAAAACCAAAGCATCATCTTCTCCAATGCCGCGGCAACGTTGGGACCGGGCTTTTCCATTGTCCTGCTCGCCGTGGCGGTGCACCTCATCGGCGACTGGCTCTACGACCGATACAGCGCTCCGGCAAGGCTTGTCTAGTGGATACCCCAACGGCGAAAGCCCTTCTCGAAGTTCGCAATCTCGACGTGGTTCACCGAACCCCCACCGGAGATAATCCGATCCTTGCCGACATCAGCATTTCCCTTCGGAAAGGAGAGTCCATAGCGCTTGTTGGTGAGTCGGGAAGCGGCAAGTCCATGCTTTCCAAAGCCATCGTCGGGCTACTCCCTCCAGGCGTGCTTGCCACCTCAGGCTCTATGCTCTATGAGGGCGAAGAGCTGCGTACATTAAGCAAAAAGCGACGGTCCTCGTATCGGGGCGACAAGATGACGCTGCTATTTCAGGATCCGTTTACCACCCTAAATCCCCTGTTAAGGGCGGGCGACCACATTGTCGAAGGCGTGGAGCGTTCAGCCGGACGCAAGATGAGGCGTCGCGAGGGGAGGAAAGAAGCCGTTCGTCGCCTCGCGGAAGTGAAAATCGACGACGAGCGTGTTGCGGATAGATATCCGTTTCAGCTCTCCGGAGGTATGCGTCAGCGAGTTGCACTTGCCGCGGCACTGGCCCGTGACCCCTCGTTGCTTATTGCCGATGAGCCGTCGACGGCGTTGGATGTGACCACGCAGGCGGAGATACTTGCACTTATCAAGGAGACACAACGAGCCCGCGAGATGGGTTTGATCTTTATCAGCCACGATTTGCGCGTGGCGTTTTCCGTCTGCGACCGGGTGTATGTGCTCTACGGTGGCTCGATTATGGAGACCGGCCCTACCTCCGCTCTGATCGATGCACCGCAGCATCCGTACACTCACGGTCTTATGCTGTCCGAGCCGACCGCGAAGGGACGTCAAGCGGATCTGTACTCCATCGAGGGTTCCGTCCCCCGGCCGGAGGAGGTAAAAGACCGATGTTCTTTTGCCGACCGCTGCCGGTGGGCAAAAGCGATTTGCACGAGTGCGAAACCGAGCCTGGAAAGCGTCGGCACCGATGTAAAAACGCGTTGCGTTCGCATCGACGAAATTCGCGTTGATATGCAGCAAGAGCGCCTTGCCGTCAAAGCAATGAGCGATCCCCGAGACCTCTCGGGAGAGTTTCCCGTCATCGCATCGATCAAAGAGCTCAAGAAGGTTTTTAATCTAGGGCGCGGCCAAACGGTGGAGGCGCTTCGCGGTGTCTCCTTTGATATCCGAAGGGGGGAGTCCATCGGTCTGGTCGGCGAATCGGGATCGGGCAAGACCACCGCCGCCCGCTGTCTGGTGGGCCTCGAAACGCCTACCGGAGGCACTATCGAGCTCTTTCCTAGAGACGGAAGCGGGGCGGTCGGTCCGAGCGAAACAAGAGCCCGCAGATTTGTTCAAATTGTGTTCCAGGATCCGTATTCGTCCTTGAACCCGCGTCAGTCGGTAGGGTCGGCGCTTCGGGAGCCTCTACGGCTGATGGGACGAAGCAAGTCCGAAGCACAGAAGGAAGCCGCCCGGCTGCTCGAGACGGTGGGTCTGCCGGAGGCGTACCTAAAGCGCCGTCCGGATGCACTTTCCGGCGGCGAGCGACAACGTGTTGCGATTGCTCGCGCCCTTTCGGTTGAGCCCGAGCTGCTTGTTTGCGATGAACCCGTCTCGGCTCTCGACGTCTCCGTCCAGGCTCAGGTTTTGAAACTGTTTCGTAATCTGAGAGAGGAGTTTGGGGTCAGTCTTTTGTTTATTACTCACGACATGGCCGTTGTTCGTCAGGTGGCGGATTTGGTGCACATTCTGTACGAAGGGAACGTAGTCGAGTCCGGCCCGGTAGACGATGTCCTCGACAATCCGCAGGACTCGTACACCAAGCGCCTTATTGCCTCCATCCCGGGCGAAGGCGTGCCGGTAGGTTCTTAGCAATGCGCCGGCTGTTGAGCCGGCCGGTAGACACGTGCGAGGAGAGGCCCTATGGCGATTAGGCGAATCGGAATGGTAATCGGAGTCAAAGAGGAGCGTCTATCGGAGTACCGGGAGCTGCACTCGGATTCGCACTCCGGTGTTCGCGACTTGCTTTCCGAGGCGAACATCCACGATTTCACGATCTTCCTTACGGAGATGCCGGACGGAAAGCCCTATCTGTTTGGCTACTACGAATACCACGGCAAAAACTATGAGGCCGATATGGCGCACTTGGCAGAAGAGCCACGGAACGCGGAGTGGCTCGCGATGACGGATCCCATGCAGATTCCGCTCCCCGGTGAAGCCGGCTGGAAGTTTATGGAAGAGGTCTATCACAACCCGTAGAACTGGGCGCAGGTCTGGCCGAGGATTCTGTGCCGTTCGGCCGCCGAGAGCCGGCCTACGTAGTCGATGTACGTGCCCATGACGTTCTCGTAGGAGCCGGCGAGGGTGCAAACGGGCCAGTCTGAGCCGATCATCAGGCGTTCGGCGCCGAACGCCTCCAGGCAGACATCCATGTACGGGTGAAGCTGCCCAGGGGTCCATGAGCCCCAGTGGGCCTCCGTCACCAATCCGGAGAGCTTGCAGTAAACGTTGGTACGCTTGGCGATCTCCCTGATTCCCACGCGCCAGAAGCTGATCTCTCCCTGCGCGATGTCCGGCTTGGCGATGTGGTCGATAACAAGAGGCCGGCTGGGATACATGTCGACCAGGCGTGTCGCGGCGCCAAGATGCTGAGGCCGCACGAGCAGGTCGTAGGTCAGGCCGTAGCGGGACAGCAAGCCGACACCCGACGCGTGCGTGCGGCTGACCGCGTAGTCCACATCGGGCATGTCGTGGATCAGCTCTCGCACCCCTTTTAGCTTTTTGTTTTCCGAAAATCGTTCCAGCTGCTGCTGCAGCCTGGTCGAGGAAAAATCCACCCACCCCACCACACCCAGAATCCAAGAGTGGTGTTCCGCGAGCTCGAGTAGATACTCGGTTTCGCGCTCCATCTGACGGGCCTGCACGGCGACGGTTCCGTCTATTCCGACCGCGTCAAGCAGCGCGCGGAGCTCCTCCGGCGTGTGATCTCTTTGGAGCCGCTCCATGCCGGGCTTCATCCACACGTAGTCCGTCTTGTTGTAGTTCCAAAAGTGCTGATGAGAGTCGATCTTCACCGGTGCCCCCCGAATGTGGTCAATAGGCCCACTGGACGTTCATGACCGGCTCGAGGACCCGTTGGACCTCGGCGGCCAGTCCGTAGTCGCACGGCTCCTCATACCAGGCCAGGTTCCGTTCCACCGACTGCACACGAGCCGTGCTGAAGAGGGTGGTCGGAGCGACGTGTTGCTGGGCCGAGTATTGTAGCGCCAGCTTGGAAATATTCGATCCTCGCTCGGTGCACAATTCCACGGCCTTGCGGAAAACGGCTCGCTGATCCGAGGTTGCCGGGTGCCAGTCCGCGGGCCCCCGTTCGGTGAGCAAGCCGCTGCCGAAGGGAGAGGCATTGACCACGCCCGCTCCCTTTTGATTGGCGAGGGGAAGAAGCTCAAAGATGCGGACGTCGTTTAGACAGAGGTGGTTGTGTACCATAAGAGCATCCGGGTCCCTTTCCACGAGCATACGCTTCCATAGATCCATTGCGTAGATGCCGCCTCCCACATTTCCGATCCTGCCTTCTCTCTTGAGCTCCTGCAGTGTGTCGTACCCCTCCGATAGAGCCCAGTCGGCATGAATTTGATCGTGGTACTCGAAGTCGTGGAGATAGACGATATCGATGTAGTCGACTCCGAGGCGCTGCATGCTTTCTGAGATCGACTCTCGAATGCGCGTAGCGGAGTAGTCGAAGGTGTCGTTTCCGTACAAACCATCGTTGGTGTACTTACCGACCTTTGTGGAAAGAGTGTAGTTGGCCCGGTTGACGCCTCGGAGCGCTTTGCCCAAAACCTGCTCGGCTCGAGTAGCTCCGTAGGCCGGCGCAACATCGACGTAGTTGATACCGGCTGCAAGCGCCGCGTGGACCGTTTTGATCGCGTCTCTCTCATTCACCTCGTGGAACACTCCGCCGAGGGATGACGCGCCGAAGCTCAATTCCGACACGGTGAGGCCCGTTTTTCCCAACTCGTTGTACTTCATATTGCCTCCGCGTTGTTTTTGCGTCTCTTGTTACGATTCCGACCGGACCGTGGTCCCGCCTGCCCGAAACTGATCAATCATCTCTTGGTAGTGCCGTGCGTGGTCCGGTCGTGAGTTGAAGAGATTTTGTGTTTCCTGTGGGTCGACCGCGAGGTCGTAGAGCTGCCCGGGCGACCCGGGTACGGGAAAGGTACCGCCCGGAGGCGGCCATCCACCGGACCCCGCGGACTCGCTTACATACTTCCACGATCCCGCGCGAAGGGAAAAGACACCAAAACCGGAGTGATGGACAATCACACGGTCAGCGTGTGGGCATCGTGAGGCGGATGGACCGCGAGCCTTCCACCGGGCGAAGCCCACCTCGTCGGAGAGGTCCTCCGAGTCCTCCGGTGTCGAGCGTGCCGCCGCGACGACACCGGTCTCCGTGACCGCTTGCAGGGTCTCGAAAAGGTCGGTCAAGCAGGCTGCGCGTTCGACCACGCCCGCCGCGTCCGCCGCCGCCGCATCCTCCGCCGCCGCGTCCTCCGCCGCCGGGGCTACGACAAAGGGAACCCGGTGTCCGCCCTCCCAGATATGAGCCTTGTACCCCCGCCAGTGCCCGCAGGAGAGGTGATTGTAGAGCTCGTAGCCTTCGATTCCGTCGACTTCGGAGATGCGGTCGCCCGGCAGGGCACCGTTGTCGCTGGTGACAATGACCAGCGTGTTCTCAGCCTGCCCGGTCCGCCTAAGGGCGTCGACCACCTCGCCCACCATCCAGTCGAAGAGCCACACTAGGTCGCCACGGTGTCCGGCGCCGCTTTGCCCCCTGGCGAATGGCGGGACCGTCGCTTCTAAGCAGGGCTCGTGGGGGGACGAGGCGGCGAGGTAGAGAAAAAAGGGCTGTGCGGAGTCCGCGAAGCCTCTGATCCGGGATACGGCGCGGCGGGCGAAGGTGGGGTCCACATCGGCGTGGTCCCAGCTACGGGCGTGCATGCCGGGCCGACCGGTAAAGTGGACTTTCGAGCGAAACTCGGTAGGTGTCTCGACAAAGACGTCCTGGTCGATAAATGCGAAAGGCGGCTGTGCCGTCGCGCAACCGGCGGTACCAAAGAAGGTGTCGAAGCCCCGGGTAATCGGTCCGTCGTCGATCGGTGCGCACAGGTCTATACGGTGCTCGAGCTCCGGGTCCTCACCTTTCCAGGGGAGGGGAGCGGAGAAGTCCACGGTCTCGCCGGGCTTTGTGTGGAAACCCATACCCAGGTGCCACTTCCCGACGCAGGCCGTGTGGTATCCCCGGCGGCGCAAGAGCTGTGGCAGTGTGGTGCGGCCCGCTTCAATAAGCGCCGGCTCGTAGCCGTAGAGCACGCCGTAGGGAAGGTGAGTGCGCCAGGCGTAGCGACCGGTCAAGAGACCGTAGCGTGAGGGGGTGCATACCGCCGAGGGGGTGTGCATGTCCGTCCAGCGGGTGCCGCGTTGGGCCAGGGCGTCGATGTTTGGGGTCGGGATTTGCGATTCGGGATTGTAGCAGCCGATGTCCCCGAAGCCCATGTCGTCGGCGAGAATCAAGACGATGTTCGGTGGACGTGCGTCCACGCCGACGCTCATGCCGGATTGTTCTCCTCGGCGATTCGCGTGACATACACATAATAAGGAGCGATCGACCGTTCTTCTCGATCGAAGAATGAAGCGTAGAGCCTGTCGGGCCCGGTCGTGAGATCAAGCTCGAAGACGGCGGATTCGTCGCTGTCGTTTACTTCGCGGTGATAGTCCTTGCCCCCCAGCTCCAATCGTGCCCACTCCACCGGCACCGCGGTGCCGCCGGTGTACATGACACAAAAACGCTCTTCGACGGCGTCTCTTCTCCACGCGACGTCGTCTCCCTCGATGCCCGCGGTGATGCGACGTGCGGCCTCCTCGGGCCAGCGGCGGAGCTCAAAGCGATAGCGGCCGGACCGGCGGACATCGACTGCCCAGTATCCACTACAGGCGTACGCCCGGCGAACGTGGCCTTGGTTCCAGGCGGTGTCGCCGGCCTCGTTTCGAATGTCGTGGGTCGTGATTTTGACCGGCTCCTCGCTTGTTCCCAGGGCGATCGGGACGTCGAGATCGAACTGGTCGGAGACCTTCTCCCACCAGGTCTCGTAGCCGGCACGCAGGCGCTCCACGATTTCGGGATGCTCGGAGGCACGGTCACGACGTTGGGTCGGGTCGTCACCGATGTCGTATAGCTCCTTGCCCTGCACCAGACGCCACCTACCGCTCATGGCGCAGCTGTTTCGCCACTTCACGGGCCGGGCAACCCGCTGTGTGTCCGTAACCATGATGCGCTCGTCAAAGCGCCGGTCGGCCGGCGACTCGCCCCGGGCAAGCGGAACGAGGCTTGTTCCGTGAAACCCGCGAGTGCCGGGAACGTCGACTCCGCAGAGGTCGAGGATGGTCGGCATAAAGTCGACATAGCTTGTAAGCTCGGTCACGTCGCGACCGCCGGAGAGATGCCGGGAGGGAAAGCGCAAGAAAAAGGGCACCCGGTGGCCGCCCTCGTAGGCAGACCCTTTGAGCCCGCGCATGCCGGCGTTGTAACTTCCCGGTCCTTCGAGTGGGAATTGCGACTCATCGAGGTCTACGCCCATGGCAGTACCGTTGTCCGTCATAAAGACGAGAATTGTGTCGTCCTCGAGACCGAGGTTCTCTATCGTCGATCTCAGGCGCCCGAAATTCTCGTCAATGTTTGTGATCATGCCGTAGAAGCGGGAACGCGAATCGTTATCGGTCACCTCGCGGTACATATCGCGGTACTCCGGTTCGACGTTCCAGGGACCGTGGGGAGCGTTGGGGGCGATGTAGCAGAAAAAAGGCTCATCTTTGTGCTCTTGTATAAAGCGCACCGCTTCGCTGAAGAACACGTCGGTGCAGTAGCCCTCGAAGCGTGTTGGTACCCCGTTCACAAAGTAGGTATCGTCGAAGTAGTCGTTTCCCCAGTGATCGCCCGTGTTTCCGATCCCGCCTCCGGCGTGGTAGACGGTCTGCGAAAATCCACGCTCGTGGGGCCGAAACGGTTGGGAGTCTCCCAGGTGCCACTTGCCGAAGTGGCCGGTTTGATACCCGGCGCCCCGAAGGGCATCGGCAAGGGTCCACTCGTTTGGCCGCAATAGCGACCGCCCGCCCACGGTGTGCCACACCCCCGCCGAATTGCAGTAGTGGCCCGTCAAGAGTCCGGCCCGCGTCGGAGCGCAGGTGGTGCCCACGTGAAAGTCGGTAAATCGAACCGATTCGCGATAAAAGGCGTCGATATTCGGCGTATGAAGATCCCGGTTGCCGTGGCAGCGGAGGTCGCCGTAGCCCTGGTCGTCGGTAAGGACAAAAATTACGTTTGGTTGTCGTTCCATCATCTTATTAGGCGCCGCCCGGTCGCCTCTGTCAACAAAGCGGCTGGTGTGAAGTTGTTACATTGACAGCCGGCCGGCCTCCGCATAGGATTTTCCGCATGTGGCGGACTTATGAGTAACCTTTCGTCATACATAGAAACGGATATCCGGTCGCATATCGAAGACGGGCGGGAGCTGCCCTCCGCGCTCTCGCTTCCCGAGCTCTCGAAGCACTACCGGGTGAGCATTACTCCCGTTCGCCACGCCCTGCAGGCACTCGAGAGCCAGGGCTACCTGACACGGCTGCCGAACCGCCGCCTGGAGATCAATCCGATTAAGTTCGGCTCCGGACGGACCGAGCACGAAATCCATCAACCCAAAGACCCCTCGGACTGGGCGGATCTGTTGTTGAACGAGGTCATGATTGCCAGCCTGAGTCGCAAGGCCGTGTTCCTGCGGGAGGCCGGCCTCGCGGAAAAATACGACGTGGGGCGGTCTATAATCCGGCACATCTTTAGTCGTTTTTCCGGCGCCGGTCTCCTCGAGCACGTGCCACGAAAGGGCTGGCTTGTTCATCCCTTGAGCGAGAACGACCTCGTCGCCTACCTGACCATTCGGGAATCCCTGGAGCTTCTGGCCCTGGAACTGGCGCGCCCCCGCATCGATTTCGCGGAGCTCGAGGATATCCTCGAAAACGCATCCCATGCCCACGATTTTGCCCTCCACCAGTACCTGATTCAAACGTCGGACAATCGCTACATCAAGGAGTTCTTTCGCCTCGACGTCGCCCGGTACTACACCAAGCTTCTGCACTTTGCTGCGCCCGAGGCTGCCGTGGTCGACGAGATGACGGAGCAGCATAAGAGGATTCTGACGGCGCTCTTGGAACGTAATTGGGAGCGAGCCCAACAAGCGCTGTCGGAACACATCAGGGTTCAGAAAAACGTCCTTGCGAAGCTCCTGCACGCGACCTAATCGATGGCAAAGCGCTTTACGGCGTCTTCGTCGAGCTCTACGCCCAACCCCGGACCCGTGGGGACCTCGAGCCGACCGTCGTCTGCCAGCGGAAGGGCCAGTGACCTGTGCTGGGGTTCCGCCGCCAGGCTATCGTGGAGCAAAAGCTCCGTGAACTCGACGGCATCCGGGGCCCCGGCTACCGTTGCCGCGAGCTGCAGCTTCGCGGCAATTTTGGGACCCAGGCCGTAGGCGGTGCCGAACACCACTCGTATGCCCGCGGACTCCGCAACGGCGGCAATCTTCTTCGAGGCCAGCAGCCCCCCCGCCTTCGCGATCTTGATGTTGATAACGTCGGCGGCGCCGCGGCGAACAATCTGCATGACGTCGTGGATGGAGTAAGCGCTCTCATCGGCCTCGATAAGGGTCTCGACGGATGAGCGGACCTGCGCCATGCCGTCAATGTCCCATGCGGCGACCGGTTGCTCGAGAAGCTCCAGGCCTACGCCGGCGTCGTCGGCCAGGCGGCAGAGCCGGATCGCTTCTTTTACCGAGTAGCCCTGGTTGGCGTCCGCACGCAACGAGGCCTGGGGTCCCACGGACTCTCGCATGGCAACAAGGCGCTCGACGTCCCTCTCCGGAATACCGCCGATCTTTGCCTTGAAGGAAAAGACATTCCGTTCCATACACTGCTTCGCGAAGCCCGCCATCCCTTCCGGCGGACCACCGGCTATCTCTAAGCAGACGGCGATGCGTTGTTTCGAGATGCCTCCCAAGAGCGTTCCGGCGGGTATCAAAAGCGCCTTGCCCACGAGGTCATGTAGGGCAAGGTCGATGCCGGACTTCGCGCAGCTGTTGCCTCGAAAATCGATAAGTCCCATGATGCGCTCGCGTTGAAAGGGGTCTTCCCCAACAAGGCGCGGCCCGAGGTGGAAATCGATTGCGCTTTTTACCTCTTCGATGGGCTCGCCGAAAAAGCCGATGTCCGTGGCGGCCTCGCCGACGCCGACCACACCCTCGTCGGTGTGGATATAGACCAGCACGTATTCGAGCACGGGCTCGGGACGAGCGCTGGTGATACGGCCCAAGCGGTACCATTCTCGTTTTGTTCCCGCCCCCTCGGTCGAGTAGGGTGGAAGTGGGATGGGGACTCGGAGTCCCCGGGTGGTAACGGCGGTTATCCTCACGACCTGCTCCTTTTGCTTGATGGTCCCTATCGCCAATCGGCGGGAATCAGGTCCGCGGCGCGTTTGGGAAAGGCGGATAGAAGGGCGATGGTAGCTTCCACGTCGCGCATATCGCACATCTGTACCGTGGAGTGCATGTAGCGGGTCGGCGCGCCTATGGTGGTGGCCTTGGCTCCGAGACCGCTTCGCTGCACGATGGACGCATCGGTACCGCCGCCGAGTTGCCGCTGATAGGGGATGCCCTTTGCTTCGCAGGTAGCATACAACGCATCGAGAAGCTCGGGGTCGCCGACGGTCCGCTTGTCCATGACATATATCCCGGTTCCTCTGCCCATGTGGCACTGCTCCTGGTACTGCTTTGCAAAGGGAGTATCGGCCGGCAAGGATCCGTCGATGGCAACGCAGATATCCGCCTCGACCGCGTGCGCCACGGTTGGGATGCCCCGGGTGCCAACCTCTTCCTGAACGGTGCTCACGGCGAAGACATCGACACTGCTTTGCTCGATGCGCTTGAACGCCTCGACAAGGCAGTACACGCCCATTCGGTCGTCAAAGTTGCGCCCCGTAACCACGTTCTCGTTCAAGACCTCGAACTGCTTGGATAGAGATACGATGTCGCCGATGTTTACCCTGGCATTTACGTCCTCTCCCGGGAGCCCGGTATCGATAAAAAGCTCCTCGAGGGGAATTACTCGTGACAGGTCGGCATCGGAGGCAAGCCACCGCGGCTGTGGCGCAATGACCCCTTCGATGGTCGCCAGGCCGGCCTTGGTGGCGTGGATAGTTACGCGCTGGCTCGGAAGCGTCCGGGCGTCGAAACCGCCGACCGGCTGAAAGTGTAAAAAGCCCCGCTCGTCTACGTGGCTGACCATAAAGCCGATCTCGTCGATGTGGGCAGCATAGAGGAGCTTCCGGGTAGGCGCACCGGTATCCTTTGACGTGCGGCGCTTGACGGCTATAAGGTTACCAAGGCGGTCGGTCCACATGTCGTCCGCATACGACGCGAGTTCTTCCCGGACAACACTCTGCGCCGCCTTTTCGTAACCCGGCACGCCGGGCGTATTTGAGAGTTTTTGCAGTAACTCCATATTCAACCTCCATGCATTGCAGCATTCTAGATAGCGGTTTATACTTTGTCAACAGAATAAAGTATTGCTTCGAACGCACGCGAGACCAAGGAGAGCACCATGCGAATCGACGGGATTCTCGTCCCGGTGATTACCCCCTTCAGGGCCGACTATTCAATTGACGAGCCCGCCTATGCAGACATGATAGAGCATCTGATCGACGCCGGCGTGCATGGATTCTGCATCGGGGGAACGACGGGAGAGAATTACGCCCTTAGCCACGAGGAACGCATCCGACAGTTTGCCTTTGCTCACGAGGTCATCGCCGGGCGCGTCCCCTGGCTTGCCGGCGTGAACGATATTCGCACCGAAGACGTCTGCGCATTGAGTGTTGCCGCACGGGAGAAGGGGGCAGCCGGACTCCTGTTGGCGGTCCCGCCCTATTCGACACCCAACCAGAAAGAGCTTGCCGCGCATGCGCTCAAAGTCGATCGTGCGGCCGGCGGGCTTCCCATCGTTCTCTACAATTTTCCGTCTCGGTCCGGTGCCGAGTTTGGGCATGAATTCTTGGAACGAGTTAGCCGGAGCGCCGGCTTTATCGCCATAAAGGAGAGCAGCGGTGAGCTCGAGCGTATTCACATGATAGCGCGGGAGTTTCCCCACCTGCAGCTCTGCTGTGGGGCCGACGACCAAGCCTTGGAGTTTTTTGTGTGGGGGGCCCAGAGCTGGATCTGTGCCGCCGCAAACTTCTTTGCGAGGGAGGCCATCGCACTGTATAAAGCCTGCGCCCTCCATGCGGACTTTGTGCTCGGAAGGCGAATTATGAAGGCCATGTTGCCGCTGATGACCGTCCTCGAGCGTGGGGGCAAGTTCGTGCAATGCGTGAAGCACGCCTGCACGCTCGACGGCCTCCCGGCCGGCGAAACGGTTCGTCTGCCCCTGCGGCCCATAAAAAAGGAGCTAAAGCGGGAGCTTCGCGACGTCTTGAATACGGCCCGAACCACGATACGCGGACTCACCTCCGAGGAGACACAGAAAAATGCATGACGTCCTTTCGCACGAAGAATATCGGCAAATTGCCGACGACCTGTCCTTGCCTTTAAACGCCCACATCAACGGTAAGTTCACGGCGGCGAAGAGCGGCGACACCTTCGAAACCTATAATCCGGCTACCGGAAAGCTCCTTGGTCGTGTCGCATCCTGCGGAAAGGCGGACGTGGACTACGCGGTCAAGAAGGCAAAGCAGGCCTTCGAGAGCGGCGTCTGGTCGAAGTTGGACCCCGCCGAGCGCAAGCACCGCATGATACGCCTTGCTAAGCTCATGACGCGCCACCGTCACGAGCTGGGCGTTTTGGAAAGCCTCGATAGTGGAAAGCCCATACGCGACGTGGCAACGATCGATGTCCCGGAGACAATCGAGTGCTTTGCCTGGTACGCCGAAGCCTGCGACAAGCTCTACGACCAGACCGCCCCGGCCAAGGACGACGCCATTGCCATCATTATTCGAGAGCCCGTCGGAGTGGCGGCCTGCATCGTGCCCTGGAACTTCCCCCTGCAGATGATGGCCTGGAAGGCCGCTCCGGCCCTAGCCGCGGGCAACAGCGTTCTGGTCAAGCCCTCGAGCGAGACCAGCATGTCCGCCCTCTACGTTGCGGAGCTGGCCGCGGAGGCCGGCATCCCGCCCGGGGTCTTAAACGTCGTGCCGGGACCGGGATCGGTGGTGGGCGAAGCTATCGGTACGCATCCGGACATCGGCGCGGTGAGCTTTACCGGATCCACCGACGTGGGTCGGCGCGTGCTCGAGTTTGCCGCCGGAAGCAACCTCAAGCGGGTGGTGCTGGAGCTGGGCGGCAAGAATCCCGCCGTCGTCCTCGAAGACGCCGAAGAGCTCGACCACGTCGCCGACGAGGTTATCCGCGCCGTCTTCTGGAACATGGGCGAGAACTGCACGTCCAACTCCCGGCTTATCGTGCACAAAAAGCACCACGATGCGCTTATTCCCCTGCTCGTACACAAGCTCAAGGAGTGGAAGACCGGTGATCCGCTGGATCCCCAAAACGCCCTGGGAGCCATGGTCTCTAAGACCCAGTTCGACGACGTCCTGCGTTACATCGAAACCGGAAAAAAGGAGGGCGCCCGGCTTGTTACCGGCGGAGAGCCACTTTCCAGGGGCGAAGGGCTCTTTATCCCACCAACTATTTTCGACGTGGTGACAGATGAGATGGTTATTGCCAATGAAGAGATCTTCGGACCCGTGCTCGCGGTTATGGTCGCCGCAACCGACGAGGCGGCCATCGAGCTTGCAAACAAGACCGAGTACGGCCTCCAGGCGTCGGTCTTCTGCGCCCACGGGAAGAAGGCCTTGCGGGCTGCACGGCAAATCAAGGCCGGCACCGTTACAATCAACTGCTATGGCGAAGGCGACATCTCGACACCCTTCGGCGGGTACAAGCTGTCGGGCTTCGGCGGCCGCGACAACGGGATGCACGCCTTCGACCAGTACACCGAGACAAAGACCATCTGGTACGACCTGACCGACGCCCCCGTCGACGCGCGGGTGGATTAGTCGGCGCCCCCCAATTAGATGAGCGATTAGAGGCGAGATCAGACGGGAGATCACATGAAAAAAGCGATGCCCGGCATTTTAGTCAATGAGTACAAAGAGAGGCGACAACGGCTGCTCGACCGGATCGGCGCAGGCTCGGTGGCCCTTGTCCCGGGCGGACCCAAGGGCCGTACCCACGACAAGTTCCGCCAGACCAACGACTTCTACTACCTCTGCGGCGTCGAGGTGCCCCACGCCTACCTCCTCCTCGACGGACGTTCGGGCAAGACAACCCTCTTTCTGCCGTATCAGTCCCAAGAGCGCGCCGCTCGGGAGGGCGAGCTGCCCAGCGCTTCTCGGCCGACGCAGGCCGCCGAAGAATCGGGAGTGGATGCGGTAGAGGGCCCCGAGATGCTCGCCGTCGCCCTCGAGAAAACGACGGTGATCTATACCCCCATGCGCCAGGGCGAGGGCCCCGCCATGAGTTGGGACACCCTGCAGCGCAGCCAGCAGGATCGCTTCGCCGATCCCTGGGACGGTCTGCCGGACCGCACCCGTCACTTTGTCGCTCTCTTGCGTTTGCGGCGACCGTCGGCGGAGATCCGAGACCTGGCGCCGGTGCTCGACGAGATGCGGCTCGTAAAGAGCACCTCCGAGGTTGCCCTGCTGCGCGAAGCGGGCCGCATCTGCGCGGTGGCCGTGACCGAGGCGATGAAGTCCACCAGGCCCGGTGTTATGGAATACGAGCTCGATGCCGTGCTTCGCTACACCTACTTGGTATCGGGTTCGCGGGACGTTTCCTATCGTGCCATTATCGCCGGAGGTCAAAATGCGTGGTACGGCCACTACGAGGCCAACGACGACCTCCTGCGCGACGGCGACCTGGTCCTGGTCGACTGCGCCCCCGACTACCACTACTACACCAGCGACATCGGCAGAATGTTTCCCGTCGGCGGCGCCTACTCAGACAGCCAGCGCCAACTCTACGGGTTTATGGTGCAGTACCATAAACAGTTTCTCTCGCTCCTGGGGCCCGGAGAAAACGACGAGAGAATCCGTGTTGAAGCCGCCAAGCGCATGGAAAAGGTCGTTGAGTCGACAAAATGGGAGAAGCCGATCTACGAAGCCGCGGCTCGCCGCGCCTTGGAGTTTCCGTACCACCTGTCCCACCCCGTGGGGCTGGCCGTCCACGACGTCGGACACTATCGGGGTAAGACGCTGGAGCCCGGTGTGGTCCTTTCCGTCGACCCGCAGTTGATAATCCCCGAGGAGCGCGGCTACGTCCGCGTAGAAGACACCGT
Organism: uncultured Spirochaetales bacterium; assembly: GCA_964519835.1. Classification (GTDB taxonomy): domain Bacteria; phylum Spirochaetota; class Spirochaetia; order DSM-27196; family CAZFLD01; genus CAZFLD01. The sequence continues at coordinate 10,410 of CAZFLD010000056.1, read as the reverse complement.
CGTCATAACCGAGAACGGTATCGAGAACTTCACCGCAGCCGCCCCACTCGAGCTGGACGAGGTCGAGGCTACCATAAAGCTGCCCGGGATACTCCAGACGTTTCCGGCGGAGGCGCTGGGCGGCATGCACGGGTAGCGGGCGCCCACACCAAACGGCTTCAACCGGCCGCGCGTTGCCACGAAGGTCGCGGGGACGCTTGCGACCGACGGACAAAAAAGACTACTTTCTTGGTCGTTATGCGCAGGTTGCGTGCCACGCTTGTAACTCTCTTGCTGTTTGCACCGACGGTCCTGTGGGCCGTGGACGACCTACAGGATGTTTCGATGACCCACGAGGTCACGCGTCTTATTCTGCAGCTGGGGGTCGTGGTTCTTGCCGCAAAGCTGTCGGGTGCCCTCGCCAAGCGCGTTCGTCTTCCCGCACTCATGGGCGAAGTCTCGGCAGGACTCTTGTTGGGACCCTACGCCCTGGGGAGCCTTCCGATACCGGGATTTCCCGACGGTCTTGTGCCGCCGGCGGACGGCGCCTTTCCCATCAGCCTCCAGCTCTACGGCTTCGCCGCCGTGGGAGCGGTAGTACACGTTCTTGTGGTGGGTCTCGAGTCGGATAGCGGCATCTTCGCGCGCACCCGGCGAAGAGGACTCGCCATTGCCGGTGCCAGTAGCCTGCTGTCCCTTTTGTCCGGCGTCCTCGTTGCGGTTCTTTTTTTCGACCTACCGCTGCTGGACCGCCGTGTCTTTTTTTTCGCGGCGCTCTCGGTTTCTACCTCCCTCGGCATTCAAGCCCGCATTCTCCACGCCCACAACAGAATGGCGACCCCCGAGGCGGCGGCAATCGTGGGGGCGTCCCTTACCCAAGACGGCTTGGCCATCGTTTTTCTGGCCGCAGCAATGGCGGTGGGCGGCCTCGAGCTCGGGCGGGATGGTCAGGCGGGACTTTTGGAAACTGTTACTCCCGTTGCGGTTCTGGCGGTGGTCATTCTGCTGGGTGGGGGAGTGGCTTCGTTTTTAGCGGCCCCCCGTCTTGCGCGGGTGTTTCGTGACCGGTTGTCGCCGAACCTGTTTGCCGTTGTCGTGGTCGGGATCGCGCTTTTGTTGTCGGCCCTCTTCGAGGCATTCGGCGTCGCGGCAATCATCGGAGCCTACATAATCGGCATCGCCTTCTCGCGAACCGACGCCGGGGACGTTCTCGCCGAAAAGATACAGCCTATCTCCGAGTTCTTTGTTCCGGTCCTGTACGTTGTTATGGGCATGCTCGTCGACTGGCGGGTACTCCTCGATCCATCCATCCTGATCCCGGGATTTGTTTTCGCACTTGTCTCCGCTGCGGCCAAGGTTGTCGGTTCCGCCGTCCCGGCTCTGGCGATCGGATTCAATCGGCTTGGTGCGCTCCGCATCGGGCTTGGAACGGTTCCCCGGGGCGAGGTGGCGCTGATTATCGCGTCGGTGGGTCTTGCTCTAGGAGACTTCTCCCAGGATCTCTTTAAGGTCATGGTGGTGATGATTATGGTTTCCGTTGGTTTCGGCGCTCCGGGACTATCCGCCTCGCTCAAGCACAAGGGTTCGGGAACCAAGGGACGTTGGGGACAGGCGGATACGGAGGTAACCGCCATCGACTTGCCCAATGAGGAGCTGTCGGACCTTATTACCGATGGAATGCTTCGGGTTGCTGAGGAGGACGGCTTTTTTGTCCATCGCCTCGAACTCGCCGGGACGGTTTACCGACTTCGTCGCAATGAAGTGTTTATTACCATCCATCGGTCGCCTACTCGGCTCGAGATTGTCTGCGACCCGCGGGACACCGGGATCGCAAAGACCCTTCTCTACGAGGTGATCGTGCACGTCCGCGACCGTGTCGCGAGGATCGCGGAAGTCACCGTGCCAAAGGAGCTACGCCGGGATGTTGCCGTGGGAGGGGGCGGCGACGTTCTCAATTTGGCGGAATTTCTGCGCCCCGACTCGGCGGCGGTTCCGCTGGAGGCCACGGACAAGGCCGGCGTCATCCTCGAACTGGTCGAGAAGCTAAACCGGGCCGGCCGGATCATCGACGCCGACCAGGTGCTCTCCGACGTTATGGAGCGTGAGTCCACGGTGAGCACCGGTATGGAAAAAGGTCTCGCAATCCCCCATGCCCGAACCGCCGGCGTCGAGGGCATGGTGGTCGCTGTGGGACTGTGTCCCGCGGGTGTCGATTTTCAAGCCCTCGACGGCGAACCCACACGCATCGTGTTTTTGATTGCCTCCGCCCCGGATGACCGCGGTCCGCACTTGCAGCTCTTGGCGTCAATCGCCAAACGAATGCGCGACGACACACGAAGGGAAGCCGCTCTTTTTTCCACAAGTCCGGAGCAGCTGGTGGCGGCCGTTCTCGGCTGACGCCGCGTGAGCGAGCCCGGCGAGTCCTATCGCCACGCCAGGTATACCGTTTGGGTGTATGTGCCTCCAATCAAGGGATTGGCGAACGTGACCGGACGCGCCTCTGCGCGGGAAAACACGCCGGCCAGACGAGCAGTAAATGGTTCTGCCGGTGGCTTGTCGGACCAGAGTCCGAAGACGCCGCCCGGGATCAGGTGCCGACGTAGGCTCTCGAGTCCCGCTGTTTTGTAGGTGGCGGCGTTCCGCGGGTCGAGGACCTGCTCCGGGCTATGGTCGATGTCGACGAGGATAGCGTGCCACCGCCGTCCGGGGGCATCCGGATCGAAACCCTCCTCCGAGGTCGCCCGGGCGAAGAAGTCGTCCTGGACGAGCCGGCAGCGCCGATCGTCGCTGATGCGGCCTCCGAGCGGAACAATGCCGCGGGAATGCCAATCGAGGACGGCGCCGAAAAGCTCGACGACAAGAACGGAGCCGACCGATTCCGACTCCAACACTGCGGCTGCCGTGTACCCGAGGCCGAGTCCTCCGATCACGACGTCGATCTTGCTCCCACGATGCCCCACCGCCGCCACACCCATACGCCCGAGCGCCTCCTCGGATTCCGTAAAGAGGCTCGACATAAGATACTCGTCGCCCAGCTTTACCTCGAACACATCGCGGCCGAGCGAGCCTATTCTTCGGCGGCGCAGCGATAGGTCACCGAGGGGGGTGGACTCGTACCCGAGCTCGGCGAACAATCGGCTCATCCTCCGGTTGCGAAGCCCGGGTAGAGCGTCATCCCTCCGTCAACTACCAGCGTGGTCCCGGTGACGTAGTCGGAGTGATCGCTCGCAAGCCAGACGGCCGCGTTCCCGATGTCCTCGGGCTCGCCGATCCGGTTGTACGGCACGAGCTCCATCAGGGCGTTGTACGCCTGCTCGGATTCCCAGGTAGCGCTGTTGATGGGCGTGCGGACGGCACCCGGAGCGATGCTGTTGACCCGGATCCCGTGGCCGGCGACCTCCTGGGCAAGGCTCCTCGCAAAAAGCATGACCCCGCCCTTGCTTGCGGCATAGTTGCCGTGCCCGGCCCAGGGAATGATCTCATGGACGCTGCTCATGCAGATGATTTTTCCCGCCGCGCACGAGACTTCGCGTTGGACTCCCCGCTCTTTGAAATGGCGCACCGCCTCTCTGGCGCAGAGGAACTGTCCGGTGAGGTTTACTCCGATAACGGTTCGCCACTGATCAAGTGTCATGTCGTCGATGTTTGCGTCCATCTGAATACCGGCATTGTTGACGAGAATGTCGAGCCGTGTGAGCTCGGCGTATACCGTCTCGAACATCTGCCGGACCGAGGCTTCGTCCGAGACGTCCGCCTGGATGGCGACGGCCCGCCGACCAAGCTCTTGAATCGTGGCGACGACGTCATCCGCGCCTTCCTTCCCACCACGATAGTTGACCGCGACGTCGGCGCCTGCTTTCGCGAGGGCTATCGCCACGCCTTTCCCGATGCCGGAGCTCCCGCCGGTGACGAGTGCTACCTGACGATCGAGCCGAGGTCCCGGATTGGCCGTGTGATTGTCTTTTGTTTTCGTGCGCATGACCCCTCCTGCTGTTCTTGCCCCGACAATACTATTCGGCCGCATCCTCCGGCAAGCCGGATACTTGCCGATACAAGCTATTGTGCAGCCGGGCAAAACCGATATGCGGCAGAGTCGTAGTTATCGGGACGGGAACCGGTATTGTCAAGGACTGCACCGAGCCGGAGTATCTCTGCCGCCGTGGACAGTGAGAGAGGCCTCGTGAGGTCGCTCAGGTCCAACGCCGTTGATTCCTCTACGAAGCTGGTACTATCACAAGCGGGCCTGTGTCGCTATCCCTTCAGGGGCCGGTGGCAAAACCACCAGTCGTAGCCTTCGTACTTGGAGAGCCGCTTGGCGGCGTCTTCCTGGGTCTTGGCCGGCGGGATAATCACCCTGTCGCCGATGAGGTTGTTGTTTGGCCAGTCGGCGGGCACGGCCACACCTTCTCCGTCGGACAAGGCCAGCGCCTTGGCGGCTCGCAAGATCTCATCCATGTTTCTGCCGATCTCTTGGGGATAGTAGAGTACCAGGCGGACCTTTTCGTCAGGATCAACGATAAACACGGCGCGAACTGTGTTGGTGCCCTTGCCTGGATGCAGCATGCCGAGCTTGTTGGCGATGCTGTCGTTGGCGGCAACGATGGGAAAGGTGATCTCGAAGTCCAGATTCTCCTTGATCCATTCCACCCATTTGATGTGGCTGAAGACCTGGTCCACGGACATGCCGATCAGTTTGACCCCGATCTTGTCGAACTCCGGCACGCGGGCCTGGAAACCCACGAATTCGGTGGTACAGACCGGCGTAAAGTCTGCGGGATGGCTAAAGAGCACCCACCAGTGTCCCTTCATGTCTGCCGGTAGGCTCAGCGGGCCATGGGTTGTATCGACCTTCATCTCAGGGAAGCGGTCGCCCAAGAGGGGCATGTTTATTGCTTGCGTTTCCACGTTCTGCCTCCAAAAAAAGTTATATCGGAATTTTACTGATAATGATTCCGAGATCAAGCACTTTTTTTCAAAATCGTGTTAACGCTGGTGGATTCCGCCTGAAGGTGTTGCTGAGGTCGTAATCGTCTTCCAGCGAAGATTGTCGCTAACGCTCTCTCTCCACGCCTCGATCTCGTCAGGAAACTCACCGTCAACGCCGCCGAGCGTCATGAGCCCGAACTCGTCGCTACCGGTAATGGGGTCTTGATCTGTTATGGCAAATGCCTTGAAGCGGGTGAAGCTCGGCAAATAGCTCCCGAGCTCGCGTCGGATCTGGTCCGCACGGCTCGATGGTTGCATCGCTATGCTGTACTCCGGAGAAAAGAATGGTCGGAGGGTGACCTCACCCCATGCGCGATACGCCTCTTCGAATATGTCCTTCAGGTTACCAAAGTCATCGTGGTGAAGGCTCTTGCCTATCCAGTCGATGTATTCGTCACCGGGGTAGTACCAATGCGGCTGGTTCCATACGCCGGTTGCCTCTACGAGCTGCTGCTCGCCGGGACTCGGCGTAGTCGACATAAACCCCGAGGAGCCGTACATAAACCAGCTCGGTTCGCTCACTCCCTCATCCTCAAAGATCTCGATGACGCGAATAAATGCGTCCCGCACTCGCTCCGGGCCATCCGGATGGCTGTGGTCTCCGTAGTGCCCATAGAGATCGTCGGCAACGCGAACGTCGTGACTAGCAGGGATTTCCGGGTCGGGAAACGCAGCACTGCGGCCTTCGGGGCCGAAGCTGTAGAATCCGTTGTTGTCGAACTCACCAAAGAGGGTCAGCATTACAGGTGAATCGATCCGGTCGATCGCTCGCGCGAAATCGCGAACGTAGTCGTCGTAGTGTCCGTCCAGAATGTCCTGCACGTTTGGAATCGGGCTGTCCGCGTCGATTTGTCCGTTGCCGATCGTCTTGTGATCCGAATGATGCGGCTCGTCGCCCGTTTCGCATGCCGCAAGTAGTATCAGCGTCGCTGTCCCAAAAACGACCAGAATTGCTCGTATCATCGTTCCTCACTTTTTCTAAGCCGCCCCCCGGATCTCGACGCCGTTTGACCGGTCGGGTGCGCGTTCGCGATGACACTATCCGGTCAACGCCGCCAACAGATCGTCCACCGACATCGTGGCGATCGTCGTCACGTGGTCGCTTATCGCATAGGGGAGGATAAGAGTTCTACCGTGGAGGAGCGATCCACAGCTGTAGACGACGTTCGGCACGTAGCCGTTGCGGTCGGTCTCCTCCGGAACGATGAGCGGATCGTCAAGACGACCGATGACTCTCGTCGGGTCTTCCAGGTCGAGTAGCACCGCACCCAGAGCGTACGCCCGCATGGGTCCGACCCCATGCGTGATTACGAGCCAGCCGGCCTCGGTTTCTATTGGTGATCCGCAGTTACCGATCTTTACCGACTCCCATACGGCGGCCGGTCGGACTACGACCTGGGCGTCGCTCCAGCTGTGCGGATCGTCGGAGAACATGATGAGGATGTTTTGGTCGTCCTGCCGCGAGAGCATCGCGTACCGTCCGGAAACGCGACGCGGGAAGAGCGCCATTCCTTTGTTGTGAACCGCGGATCCGCCGAGTGTGAGTACCCGGAAGTGCAGGAAATCTCGGGTCTCTATGAGCTGCGGTGAGATCGCCTGCCCGTTATACGCCGTGTAGGTTGCGCAGTAAAGCGCGGAGCCGTCGTGATCGACGAATCGAACGAAGCGGGCATCCTCGATCCCGTTGCTCTCGTTCGCGGATACGGGGAACATGGCGCGCTCGTCCACGCCGGTGCCGGGAGGGAAGTCGACGGCGTAGACCACTTTTTTTCTCTTATAGCGCGCGTTGGGCGCGATCTGCGCCGCTGCTACGTAGCCGGATGTAGGGTCAAGGGTGATCTCGCCGGCCGCGTCGACCGTGCCGCAGCGGAATTCTATTGACGAGATGTGCCCTTCCCCAACGGCACGCAGGCTCAGGATGAACCGCAATCCCCCTTCGGGTGCGTCCGACTGGTCGGGGTGCGCCACGATCGACGGGTTGAAAAGCGCGGCCGACTCGAGCGAGTACTCGCCGGTGAACATGGCTCCAATGAGGAGTCGGCGCGACCGGGAGAGCGGTACCTCCGTCTGAACGTGGGGAAGCGCCCGATCGTAGTTTGCGATCAGCGTCGACTCCAGATCACGGTGACGCGCCCCGAAGCCACGGACAATCTCATCCAGCGCGCGCGTCGTCTCCTCCTCACTCAGCGCCTGCGTGCGGCCGAGAATGGTGTCAACGTACGCCGCGTTCGAAGGAAAGAACGGACGCAGGATCACGCGCTCGCTCTGAGGCAGGAGCGTGATCGGGTGTCGGCGAACGGAAACGTCCTTCATGCCGGATTCTCCTCGGTGACGACAAGCTGCTGCTCGGAGAGTTTCATCTCCACCCGGGCGAGCTGGAAGGCCAGCGTCGACTCCGCCCCCTGGTTCTCGTTGATTCGGTCCGCGTGCAGTCCGTCCGCGCAGCCTCCGCCGCCGGGATCGTAGAGGGCAAGCCCAAGGTCGTTCCGGCCCAGAAACCACTCGAAGGTCCGTTGGGCGGCGCGCATCCATGTTTCGTCCTTCGTCGCGCGGAACGCCTCGAGGCAACTTGCGATCATCGCGTACGCCTCCACGGGCTGTTGGTCAAAATTCGCTCGCGCTCCGCCTCGCGCGTAGAACCCGTTGCTGCCGATGGGTCGGAAGACGTGGTCCTGGGTCTCCTGGACGGAATCCAGCCATTGAAGGGACTCGAGGCCGATCTCGAACGCCCGTTTATCGCGCAGCATACGGCCGCTCTGGAGCAGCGCCTGGCAAAGGCGCGCGTTATCGTACGTGGCGGTTTTTTCAAACCATGGCCAGTCGTCGGTGGCGCTACGCTCCCACAGGCCTGCCAGCCTGGTGGTCAACTCGCGACGCGCAGCGATCATCCGTTTGCTGTCAGGATGGCGCTGCAGATACTCGTGAAGGCCAAGAAGCGCGAAGGCCCAGGCGCGAGGCGAAGAGAACGACTCGGTCGCCGCGAGGGACCGTTCGAACAGCTGTGCGGCAAGCTTTTGGTGGCCTTCGTTTCGCGCACGCCCCGCGCCGGTTCCCAGCGCCCAGAGCGCTCGCGCGTGGCTGTCCTCGCTCCCCGACTCCTCGAGCCACTCTCGGCCGAAGCTCATGAAGTTGCGGAACCTTCCTGTCGCGGTGTTCAGCGCCGCGGCGATGAACGACAGATAGATCGACGCGTGTTGTTCGAGCTTCTCGTCCGGGGCTCGTGCGCCGGCTTCGTCGAGCAGACAGCAGAGCATAAATGCTCTCGCGTTGTCGTCGGTACAGTATCCTTCCTCGTAGTTCGGCACGTTGAACAGAGCGTGCTGGAAGATGCCGGTCCGGTCGCTCATCCGTACAACATGGTCAAGACGAAGCAGCGGAAGCTCGTACGGCCTCTCCGAGAGCGTCCATTCAGCAAAGGCCTTCCTGGAGACGACGGCGCGGTCGGCGATCGCGCTCTTGAAGCAATCCAGATACCGATCCGCAGTCGCCGGCCAGATCATCTCGCGTCCCATTTGGTGGGCGTTCCGTCGCGTTTTCTCGAGCAATTCCGCATCGTCCAGGTAGTGAAGGACCGCGTCGGCGATGGCCTGGGGGTCACGGAACGGGACGAGCGTACCGCGGCCGTTCGCGAGCAGTTCCTGCGCATGCCAGTACGGGGTAGAGACGACCGCCTTTCCGGCGCCGAACACGTACGCCAGCGTGCCGGAGGTAATCTGAGCCTCGTTGAGGTACGGGGTGAGGTAGATATCCGTGGCGCCGATGAACTCCTTCAGCTCGTCGAGCGTAACAAAACGATTGAAGAAGATGACGTGGTCTCCAACCCCCGTATCGTGCGCGAGGCGCTCGAGGCTCAGTCGGTAGCTCTCGCCCTCGGCAGCCACGAGGTGCGGGTGCGTGGCGCCCAGGACGAGATAGACCACGTCCGGATGACGCGCGATGATCGCCGGTAGCGCCTCTATGACGTGCTCGATGCCCTTCCCTGGTCCAATAAGACCAAAGGTGAAGAGCACGGTTCGCCCGTCCACGCCGAACTGGGCCTTGTAGCTGTCAGAGTCTGATAGCGGAATGTCCGGTATCCCGTGCGCGATGACGTCAATCTTGTTGGCGGGGGCCAAATAGGTGTCGAGCAGGATCTCGCGGCCCTTTTCGGCCATGACGATTACCCGGTCGCTCCGCTGGATGAGCTCGTCCATCACCGCGTGCTGGACCGCGTCGGGCTTTACGAGCACCGTGTGCAAGGTGGTGACCACCGGCATCCGCATTTCTTTGAGCAGTGCGAGCAAATGGCTTCCCGCCGGACCTCCATAGATTCCGAACTCGTGCTGGACGCACAGGATGTCGGCCTTATCGAAATTCAACAGGTCCGCCGCGCGTCGGTACGAGTCTAGGTCCGGCTCGTCGATCTGGAACCGCACCCGGGGCGGGTACTCGTATCCCGCCACGCGGTCGTTCATGGCACACGAGTAGACGCTGGAGGCGGGGACGGTGGCGGCCACCGCCTCGCAGATGTCGGTCGTAAAGGTCGCTATCCCGCAGAGTCTGGGCTGGAATCCGCCCAGAAAGGCGATCCGTTCCGGGATCCGGTCTGGCCCTACATACGTCGCTTTGGTCTTTGCCATTCAATCCTCCGATTGACCTGTCCCCTGCCTTGCAGACAGGTGTATAGGGAAGTTGATCGGATGATGGATGGTGAGGCAAAGGACGCATCAAACCAACTAAAGTCGCAGACGGAAAGCGTCTTCTTGACGGCTCCTCTCGTAAGATACGCCGGCGACGCTTACTCCTTGCGCTTGGGAGCCTTGTCCCGCTTCTCCTTCGACGTCTGTTCCTGCCGAGCCGTCTTCTGCTTCTGGTCCTTTGCCTTGTCTTTCTTTCCTTTGTCACCCATTGATCGCTCCTTGTCCGAGGGCAGTGCCTCCGGAACTACCTGAGTATAGCAGATAGCAACTCGTCGTGCCCGGCGCTTGTCGTGGCAAGAGCATGGCGAACCGGTCATCTGTCCGAACTGCCGTTCTGAGGACGATATGATCTCAGATCATCCATGACGCCGTTGTGGTCACGCGGACCCTACGCCATCTAATAAAGGTAGGGCGTGCGCCGCCGGTTCGATTACGCGGTACCGCCATACGCGACGAGATTCACTGCCACCACCGCTGCCGCGCCGAGGTTTTTGTCTCCGACAGTGTTCGCCGCGTGGTCTTAAGTCACCTCCGAAATCCCCGTAGTGCCGGTTTCGGCATCGGGGGAATCGGCGTACTTCGGACCGGCGTCAAACCTAGTTCCTGGCGTTGACGATCTAATGCGGCGAGCAAGGCGGAGGAGGCTTTATCTTCGGCCGGCAATATCGTTTTATGCATATACATCGTGTCCCTTCGGCAATAGTGCGTGGGAAACTCGCCTGAAGGTCGTAGCCTGAAGCCATTCGATAGCGAGGAGGCAGGCGAA
>CAZFLD010000055.1:18589-29196 GCA_964519835.1 uncultured Spirochaetales bacterium | reverse complement strand
CCATTACCACCGCGGAGACGCTGATCAGTAGCGTATAGTGAATCATAAAACGGAAGAGTCGTACCGCCAGATCCTGATACGTGTCGCTGGGAAAATCCAAGAGTACCGATACCACCGGTCCGGCGAAGACGGTGGATAACACCAAAACCGGTATCAGGAGCACGGCCTGGAAGCCGATGAGCTGAGAAACTACACGGGACGCGCGACTCCGACCGTCCCCGAGCAGCAGTGTTTGGGACAAAACCGGAATAAACGCCGAGGATAGGGCACCTTCGGCGGTGAGCTTTCGCAAGTTGTTGGGGATGGTAAAGACAAGATGCACAACATCCGCGGTTCCGGACCCGCCAAACACGGCACCGATAACAGCGAGGCGTATAAACCCGAGTACTCGTGACACCAGAGTAGAGGCCGCCACAACGGCGGTAGATCCGGTAGCGTGGCGCATGCCCGAGTCTCTGTTATCCACGTGACGACCCCGGGCGACCCCAGACCGAGTAGACGGAGTTTGCGAAGCTCGGAAACGAGTCGTCCGTGACGGCGGTGTGCGCCTTGTCTACAAAGCTCTTTAGGTATGCCAGATTGTGATACGTGGCAAGGACCGGCCCGAGTATCTCCCGGGCCTTGAATAGATGGCGTAGGTATGCCCGAGAGTAGCGACGGCATACACTGCAACTACACTCGGGGTCCGGCGGCGTACCGGTCTGCATGCGGTACTGCTCGTTCTTGAGGACTACGCGGCCGGAAGAGGTCAGAAGTGTCCCGTTGCGAGCGATACGCGTGGGAAACACACAGTCGAACATGTCGACCCCCGCTTCAATCGCGGCCACGAGATACTCCGGCGTGCCTATTCCCATCACGTAGCGTGGCTTCTCCTCGGGAAGTAGTTCGGTCGACATCCGTAGGAAGTCCACAAAAACTTCCGGTGGCTCGCCGACGGAGAGACCGCCGACGGCGTAGCCGGGCAAATCGAGATCGACAACTTGCGCCGCGCTCGTGGTCCGGAGCTTGTGGTAGAAGTTGCCCTGCATAATTCCAAAGAGGCTGCCGCGATAGCTCGGATCGAGCCGCGCCTGAGCGCGGCGGAGCCACGCCGTGGTGGTTTCGACCGCCCGCCGTGACGCCTGCTCGTCGGCTCCGTACTCGGTGCAAACATCAAGCGGCATCTGTATGTCGCTGCCGAAGGCGGTCTGAAAGTCGACCACCGATTCCGGTGTAAAAAACCACGATGATCCATCTATGTGCGATCGAAAGGTAACTCCCTCATCCGAGATCTTCCGCAAGGAAGCTAAGGAGAATACCTGGAATCCTCCCGAATCAGTGAGGATATTCCGCCTCCAGCCGGAAAACGCATGGAGGCCGCCCGCGCGGGTTATCACATCCATTCCCGGCCGTAGTACCAAGTGGTAGGTATTTCCCAGGATAAGGCTAAACCCGATGTCCTCAAGATCCCGATGTGGGAGCGCCTTAACTGTTGCCGCCGTGCCTACAGGCATAAACACCGGAGTGTCCACGTCGCCGTGATGTAGACTGAGCACGCCCGTTCGGGCCAACGACTGCGAGCACCGATGCGTTTGTCGCCAGACCAAGCTCAACTCCGCGCCATTTGAAATGCCACCAACCCGGCGACAAAAAACAACGCAAATCCGCCCCACGCGCCGACAAGAGGCGGGATGTACCCAAGGGACGCAAGAATCGCCGCAACCATTTGTGCGACGAAGTATACCACCGACAAAACCAGGCTCAAAAGCAGGCTCATGAGTAGAATATTCTTGCGGAACCTTCCGCCGATGGCGCTGGAGAGTAGCGCGACGATAAACGGAGTAAAAGCAAATGAGTAGCGCTCGTAGTAGTCCGTGAGCACCTGCCGGTACGGCTGGCCGGATTCGATGAGAGAGGCCAGATAGGCCTCAGCTTCCTCGATACGCATCTGCTCGATATTCTCGGCGCGCCGGCGAAAGGCTACCGGCGAGAGTGTGTAGTTGTCGCGACTGTAGCGCTCGTACTCGGCAACCTGGAAAAAGGACCTCTCGTCGTTCCACTCGTACACACGCGCCTCGTGAAGCACCCACCGACCCTCCGTGCGCTCCGCCCACTCGGCGTCTACGATTCTTGCCACGCCACCGGCTTCGTCTCGCTCCACGACAAAGAGGTCCACAAGGGTTTGGTTTCCGTCGTTGTAAAAGTCGACGTTATACAACAGGCCGCTGCCTTCCGTCAGGCGGGTTATATTGGAGTTGCTAAAGCCCTGACCCCGGTTGAGGATTTGCCGCGTCAGCTCGTCGCGTTGCTTAATTGATTCGATTACTACGTTCTCTTCGAACCAGAAACCAAAGCCGCTCAAGAGTAGGCCGAAAAGCAGAGCCGGCAGGCAAAAACGGAACAAGGAGACCCCGGCGCCGAACACGGAGATCAGCTCGTTGTTGCTGTAGAGAGTCCCAACTGTATACGAGACGGCGAAAAGGACTGCCATGGGGAGTGAAAACGCTATGGCGCGTGGGAGGTATAGTAGCTGGACCCGGATGATTGCTTGCACTCCGACACCTTGCTCGAGGTACTGGACTACGTTCGCAAAGAGGTCCACCAACTGCAGAATCAATACAAAGAACAGGATTGCGAGAACAAAAATCGGAACGAGTGTCTTGAGCATCAGAAGAGCAAGTTTTGACATAGGCGATTACCGAAATCGAAAGAAAAACGCACCCACGCCGAGCCCCAAGAAAACGATATTGGGAAGCCACATCGACATCAACGGACTCAAAGTTGTGGACTGCATCCCGAGCGTTTGCCCACCGATCAACATGCCCCAGTACAGCACGGAAACCAAGAGACCGATCCCAAACCCCACCGCTCTGCCGCTCCGCTTGGTAAAAAGACCCACGGGAAATGCGAAGATCACAAACGTAAGGCAAGCAAAAGGAATCGAGAACTTCTTGTGAAACTCGATCTCCCACAATTGCAGGGTACGATCCTGAATGGGCGCCGCCGCACGCTCGGCAATGGCCTGTGCCTCCGACACGAGATCCGGAAGAACCGCCTCCGGGACCTCTGCACCGCGCGATACATCCTGTGCCGCGGCGAGGTAGGTGTTCGCCAGTGCGAGGGTTCTCTCCGCTACCTCTCGCCTTCGCGCAGCAACTCGCCGATTCAGCTCCACACGCCGGGTGACGACCTCCTCGTAGACATCTCGTGAGCTCATCTCACGCGGTCCGGGATTGCGAAGCGTAAATGATATCTCGTTTAAGAGGATGTTGTAGATCATCGAGCCGGCTTCCGAGTATTCGTAGTCCCTGGGTACCCCCGGAATCCGCGAGTGGGTGAACACGTCGTCGAGGCGGATCGAAATAACCCCTTCCTGCATGTCGCTTCGCTCGATTCGAGCCTCGGCCGACACAATAACACGCTCGTCGCCCTCGTCGGTTTTGTCCAGAATGACCAAGTCGTCGATCCTGTTTTCAGTGACTTGCCCGGTCACCAGAATGCTGTCCTGATAGCGCTCCACACCATAGGACTCCAGCTCGAGCTCCGGATTCGCGTAGAAGAGCTCCCGGTATAGACGACCGAAGTTGATGGTGCCGAGCGGCAAAAAGTAGTCGTTCATGACAAAGGAAAACACGGAAAAAAGCGCGCCGAGAAACAGAATCGGGACAAACACTCGACGCAAGTGCACGCCCGAGGCCTGAAAGGCTATGATCTCGTTGTCGGCGGAAAAGCGGCCGATGGCCATAAGCGCGCCCACCAGGGATCCAAACGGGAACGAGAGTGCGACGATTGACGGCAGCGAGTAGATGATAAGCAGCGTTACGTCCCGCAGCGGAATCCGTTTTGTCAGGATTTCCTCAGCGAGAAGCAGCATCTGATTGATAAAAAAAATAAAAAAGAAAAACAAAAATGCGACCAAGAAGGACAGAACAAACTCCTTGGCCACATAGGCCGACACGTGGAAGTAGTGCGACCTAAGCATTGTTATCCTGTTGAACCAAACCCGCCGTCGCCGCGCTTGGTATGTTCCAACGGCTCACGACGAAACTCGGCCTTGGTGACCGGCGCAATAACGAGTTGGGCGATGCGCTCGCCCCTGCGGCAGGTATAGGTTGTGTCGGAGAGATTGACAAGTGCCACCTTGACTTCCCCCCGGTAGTCCGAGTCGATGGTTCCGGGCGCGTTTACGACGGTTATTCCGTGGCGTCCGGCGAGCCCCGAGCGAGGTCTCACCTGCCCTTCGTAGCCCTTGGGGATCGCGACTCGGATCCCTGTGGGAACCAGGCGCCGCTGGAGCGGTGCAAGCGTCAACTCCTCCGCGGCGCAGAACAGGTCCGCGCCGGCCGAGCCCTCGGTTTGATAACGAGGGACAAGATCGTCGGGGCCGTCGAACGCAACAAGAATCTCCGGCTCGGCCACCTGATCTCCCGACTAATCCCTCGCGTGGCCGCGATCGCCGGTGCCGCCCCCGTGGGGACGACCACCTCGCCCATCGCGGCCCCCTGACCTTGGTGGGCGGCTGGAACCCATGTTCTGCTCGTGCCCTTCGTAGAGGAGGGTGAGGTTTACCCGGCCCATTTTATCGATCTCGACGATCTTGACGGGAACAACCTGGCCGAGCTCAAGTACATCACCGACCTTTTCGATTCGGTGGTCCGCCATCTTGCTGATATGACAGAGTCCTTCTTTTCCCGGCAGGAACTCGATAAACGCGCCAAAGTCCACAACACGCCGAACCACACCGTCGTAAACCTTACCGATTTCCGGCTCTTCTAGGAGCTTGATAAAGGCGTCTTTGGCACCCTCGGCGCTCTTCATGTCTTTGCAGTAAATGGTAACACTACCGTCGTCGTCAATGTTGGTGTCCACGTCGTACCGTTCAGAGATTCCTTTGATGGTCTTTCCCCCGGGGCCAATCAATAGACCGATCTTTTCGGGATCGACCCGGAAGCTCACGATCCGTGGGGCGTATTCAGACAAATTGGCAGCCGGCTTGTCGATGGCCTCGTTCATGATACCAAGGATGTGTAGCCTGCCACGCCGCGCCTGCTCGAGTGCAACTTTCATCGTTTCCGTATCGATGTTCTTGATCTTGATGTCCATCTGGAAGGCGGTAATTCCCGTGTCGGTTCCGGCGACCTTGAAGTCCATATCGCCCAAATGGTCTTCTTCGCCGAGAATGTCGCTCAAGACAACGGTCTTATCGCCCTCTTGGACGAGCCCCATAGCAATGCCGGCGACCGGCTTTACGATTGGGATTCCCGCATTCATCATGGAAAGCGTCCCGCCGCACACCGTTGCCATGGAGGATGATCCGTTGGATTCGAGGATCTCCGATACAACGCGAACGGTGTACGGGAAGGTATCTTTGTCAGGCACCACCGCGTCTAAGGCTCGGTGCGCTAGGTGACCATGGCCGATCTCGCGGCGTCCGGTGCCGAGGCGGCCGGTCTCGCCAACCGAAAACGGGGGAAAGTTGTAGTGTAGGATAAAGTGGTCGCGGCGGTCGCCGTCGATGTCGTCGCGAACTTGCTCGTCAAAAACGGTACCGAGTGTTGTAATTGCCAACGCCTGGGTTTCACCACGAGTAAAGAGTGCCGATCCGTGGGTTCGCGGAAGAATGCCCACCTCACAGGTAACCTTTCGGATATCTTCGGGACCACGGTGGTCGGTACGGAGCTTTTTCTCGATGATTGACCGACGAACGACCTCCTGCTCCAGATCCTCCATAAGCGCGTGAAAGAGCTTTTTGTGTTCGTCAGGAATGCGCTCCGCGAAGTGCTCGGTCGTTTCGTCGATGACTCTGTTGATGGCATCAACGCGCTCCATCTTTCCCACGACAAAGCATGCCTCTTCCATCTTTGGAATCGCGAAGGCGCGAATTTCGTCGGCGGCCTCGAGGGCGTCCGTCTTTTCCACGAGGGGGAGCTTTGCCTTGCCTGCCTGTTCACGCAGCGTTTCTTGCGCCTTGCAGAGCGCAACAATAGTGTCCCGGGAGTAATCGATGGCCTTGAGAAGAAGATCCTCCGGAACCTGTTTGGCCCCACCCTCCACCATGGTGATGCCGTCGGCGGTACCGGCAACAACGATATCGAGCTCGGCCTTTGCAATTTGCTCGAAGGTCGGGTTGATGATCATCTCACCGTCGACGGAGATTACACGAACTGCGCCGATGGGGCCGTCGAAAGGAACATCGGATACGGTTACGGCCGCTGATGCGGCAACCATCGCTACGACGTCGGGGGGGTTTACTTGGTCCGCCGAGATAACCGTCGGCACGACTTGGATATCGCGCATAAACGACTTGGAAAAAAGCGGCCGGAGAGGTCTGTCGATAAGGCGTGAGACCAAGATCTCCTTGTCCTTTGGGCGACCTTCGCGTTTGATAAAGCCGCCGGGAATTTTGCCTGCGGCGTAATACTTCTCGTTGTACTCTACGTGTAGCGGTACGTAATCGAGGCCCTCGACGGGCGAGCTCGAGCAACACGCGGTAGCGATAACGGCGCTCCCGGCGTAGCGAGCAAAAACGGCGCCGTTGGCCTGCTTGGCCATCCGACCGGTTTCAAGGATCAGGTCGTCGTCACCGACCCGAACGGTAATCTGATTCATGAGGGTTCCTTAGATGTGTAGGTGGATAGTAGTTGTAAACGGTTTAGACGGTACAAGCTCACGCTACTTGCGCAAGCCTAACTGGGCGATAAGCTTCCGGTACCCTTCAAGATCCGTTTTGGACAGATACTTCAATAGTCGCCTTCTCTGGCCGACAAGCTTTAGGAGTCCGCGACGGGATCCGTTGTCGTGCTTGTGCGCCTTGAAGTGTTGAGTAAGGGATTCAATTCTCCTTGTCAGCAGAGCGACTTGGGTGTGTGTTCGTCCGGTATCGGTGGTGTTTTTGCCGAACTGCGAAACAATCTCAGACTTAGCTTCTTTAGACAGAGCCATGCAAGGTCTCCTTTTAAACGTTCCAATTCCTTATGGGGACACAAGTATCTATAAAGGCGTCCCGATTGTCAAGGTCGCATCCGCGGCGTATCCTGGTCGATTAGAGCCACGGCTTGGCTCATGATGTTCTTCACTTCGGGCGTGGAACAACAAACATGTAGGCCGGTTTTGCATCCCGGTCGCCGCACACCATCGCTACGAGGTCGCCCCGCGGATCGACAAGGGCGAGCCGAGCATGTTCGTCGAGGGTTTGGGCATTGGGAACGACGTGCCTTGCAGGCACCCCGTTTTGCACGGCGCGAACGTCTCCGTCGCCGAGCGTAATAAAGACATCTCCCCATAACATCCGAATCAGCTCTGTTGCCGGTCGGATATAGCTCTCGGCCGGCCCAAGGATTGCCGCGTCCGGACATGCCGCATCTACGGTGTTGCCCGCCGGAGGCGACGCACGCCGAGCGACCGTCTCACGCTGAGCGTCGTATGCGATCGTCTCTGCGGACACCGCCCGACTCACGTCGAGCGGGCCGACGTGAGTGCGCCTGAGCCGCGTCACGTGGGCGACGGTGCCGCACGCTGCAGCGAGATCTCCGGCAAGCGACCGTACGTAGGTGCCTTTGGAGCATTCGATCACAAACGAAAACCGATTCCCGTCTACGTCGCCGAGCTCAAACCGCCGGACATGTACCTCGCGTGGGGCCGGCTGCGGAGTCTCGCCTCGCCGAGCTAGATCAGAGGCCCTCTTCCCACCCACATGGACGGCGGAGAACACCGGGGGCCGTTGAAGAATCGTGCCCGTTAGCGTGGGGAGCGTTGAGGCAACCTCCTCCGCGCTCGGGACGGGACCATCGCCGGTGATTTCGCCTGTTGGGTCGAGCGTGTTTGTTGTTTGGCCGAACACAAACTCAGCCTCGTAGCGCTTGTCTAGACCGGTAACGGTACCGCTTAGTTTGGTCGCATGCCCAAGCAGAACGACAAGCAGACCCGACGCAAATGCGTCAAGCGTGCCCGTGTGGCCGACCTTTTTTGTACCTGCAAGCCGTTTCACCGCGCCAAGAGCTGAAAATGAGGTGACGCCTTCTCGTTTGTCGAGGAGCAGGAAAGACGGAGGAATCATACGTGATGTGTTACTCGTCGTTTTTGCCTTCGGAGTACGGCACCTCAGTTTCCTGTGAGTGTTCCGAAGCCGACTCGCTGAGGCTGTCGATCGTTTGTGTGACCTCAAAGGCCCTTTCGACTGAATGGTCTACGAAAAAGCGAAGCCGTGGTGTGGACTTCAGCCGGACACGGCGAGCCAGCTTGGACTGCAGGAAGCCTGCAGCGTTGTTTAGACCTTCGACGCCTTTTTCGAGCTTTTTTTCCGATAGGTAGCCGGACACCAACACACGTGCGTAGGCCAGGTCCCGTGAGACCTCGACTCCGGAGATAGAGAGCAAAGGACCCACGCGCGGGTCCTTTACCTCTCTGCCTATAATCATGTTCGCGATTTCTTCTTGGAGCAGCTGAGCCACTCGGGTCATTCTGTCCATTGGCTACCGTGAAGGTGTCTGCCGCACCAGGGCGAACCGCCGCTTAGGCCGTGCCCGCCAAAGACCGACTCACTTCTTTGACCTCGAAGGCCTCAAGCACGTCCCCAATCTTCAAGTCGTTATAATTGTCGATGCCGATACCACATTCGTAGCCCGAGTCGACTTCCCGCACGTCGTCCTTAAACCGCTTCAGTGAGGAAATCTTGCCCGTATGAATCTCAACTCCCTCGCGAATAACATGGACATTGAGATTCCGCCGAATCTTGCCGTTGGTGACAAAGCAACCGGCAATCAGGCCGATCTTGGGCACCTTAAAGGTGTCACGGACTTCGGCAGACCCAAGGGTCTCTTCCCGCAGCTCCGGAGCAAGCATGCCTTCCATTGCGCTTCGAATATCTTCGATTGCGTCGTAGATAACGCTGTACTTCTTGACTTCGACCTTCTCCTCGTCGGCCAGGGCCTGGATGCCGGGCGTGGGTCGAACATGGAAACCGACGATAATCGCATTGGAGGCAGAGGCCAGCATCACGTCATTTTTCTCGATGGTTCCCGCAGCCGAGTGGATTACGTTGAGCCGAACCTCTGCGTTTGAGAGCCGCTCGAGTGCGCTCTGAAGCGCCTCGACCGAGCCATGCACGTCTCCCTTAATAATCACCTTGAGATCCTGGACCGCACCTTCCTGGATGCTGTCATAAAGATTGTCGAGGGTTATTTTCTTTACGTTGCGGGCTTCCTCGACCTTGCGAAGCTCCTGTCGCTTCGATCCGACCTGTCGAGCCTGCTTTTCATCGCTTGTTACCTGGAACGGATCGCCGGCATTTGGATTGCCGGTTAAGCCGATCACTTCCACGGGCATGGACGGTCGCGCTTCTTGCACTTTTTTACCGCGATCGTCGAACATAGCTCGGACACGGCCCGGGTAAACGCCGGCAATAAAGCTGTCGCCGACGTGAAGCGTGCCCCGTTGCACGAGGATAGTCGAAACCGTGCCGCGGCCTGGGTCGATGCGTGTTTCTAGTACACGTCCCTCGGCGTTGGTGTCGTGGTTGGCCTTGAGCTCGAGCAGCTCGGATTGTAGCGAGATGGACTCGAGAAGCTTATCGATCCCGGTGCTCTTCAGCGCGGAAACCTCAACAAAGAGAGTGTTGCCACCCCATTCATCGGGTACGAGGTCGTGGTCGGAGAGCTGTTGGCGCACACGATCCGGATTTGCGTCCGGCAGGTCGACCTTATTCACCGCGACGATAATCGGAACCCCCGCGTCCTTCGCGTGGCTAATCGCCTCGCGAGTCTGCGGCATAACCCCATCGTCCGCGGCAACCACCAACACGACAATGTCGGTGACCTGCGATCCCCTGGCACGCATAAGCGTAAAGGCCTCGTGACCGGGCGTGTCGAGGAAGGTAAGCTTTCCGTGAACGGTTTCAACCTGGTAGGCGCCGATGTGCTGAGTGATGCCGCCGGACTCTCCGCTTACGACATCAGTCTCTCGAATCGCGTCCAAGAGCTGGGTTTTCCCGTGGTCGACGTGGCCCATCACCGTGACAATCGGTGGTCGTTCTTCGAGGTCGTTCTCGCCGTCTTTTTCCGTTTCGATAATTGTCTCGTCATACAGCGAAACAATGTTGACTTTGCACTTGTACTCGTGGGCGACGATAGACGCGGTTTCGGCGTCGATTTGCTGATTCACGGTTACCATCAGGCCAAGGTCCATCAGCTTTGCGATAAGCTCGTTGGCCTTGAGATTCATCTTTTTGGCCAGCTCGCTCACGGTAACCACTTCCATAATATCAATCTCTTTGGGGACCGGATTGGCGAGTTTTGCCGGCCGGCTCTTTTTCCGATCAAAATCAATGGATCGCTCAGGCTGCCTCTCGCGTTTGGGATACTGATCGCGACGCTTTGTCTTGTAGAACTTCTTGGCCGGTCGTCTCTTGTCGTCGGTAGACGCCGGCGCCGGCGCCGGCGCCGGTCCACGTCCCCTGAATCCGCTTGGGCCGCCCGGTCCCCGACCGGTGGGTGACGGACTGTAACGGCCCGTGCCGCCCCCGGAGGGGCGGCCGCCGGACGGTCTCCCGGTAGCAGGTGGCCTGCCCGAAGCAGGTGGCCTGCCCGAAGCGGGGGGCCTGCCCGAAGCGGGGGGCCTGCCCGAAGCGGGGG
>CAZFLD010000055.1:0-18489 GCA_964519835.1 uncultured Spirochaetales bacterium | reverse complement strand
GGCCTGCCCGAAGCGGGGGGCCTGCCCGAAGCGGGGGGCCTGCCCGAAGCGGGGGGCCTGTTTCTGTCGCCGGATGGGTATTGTCGGTCGCCGCCGGACTGGTAGCGCCGGTCTCGGTCTCCCGACGGCGAATAGCGTCGGTCGGAGTCGGGTCGGCCGCCTGGGCCGGTGCGGGCTGCGGGCCGGCTTCCGTAGTCGCGGCTGCGATCGTCGCGTCCAACAAAGTCTCGTCCACGGTTGTCCCGACCGCTGTAGTCCCGACCGCTGTAGTCCCGACGGGGGCGACCTTGGGCGTCGCCGGAGTTTGGGGCTGTCCGGGGAGCGTTGGTCCCCTCGGGTTTGAGCCGTACCGTCTGCGAGGTCTGTTCCTCGGTCTGCGGCGCCTTATGAGAAGTTTCCGGCGCCTTATGCGAAGTCTCTCCCCCTTCACGGTCCGGTGGCGTACCAGTCTCTTCCGGTGCCTTGTCTGCGGCCGGCGGCGCCGGTCGTTTTACAACGATCTTCGGCTGAGGCTTTTTGGTCGTGCTTGTGGCCGGCTTTGTGGCCTTCTTTTTGATTACGACCTTTTTTTTCTCTGACTCGCTTGAAGCCGATTCCGTGGCGGGCTCTTTTCTATGCTTTATGAGAGTCGCTTTTGGTTTCGCTTTTTTATCCTGTTCTTGTTCGTCGGACATACACCACCTTTCGTCGCGTAGTAGCTTAACGGATCACCAATCGCGAGTCTACTCCGCACCTTCCTCATCGTCCGGCTCGATGATCTCGACACTTTCCTCAATAATGGTCCTGACTGTGGTGACGTCGTCTTCCGACAGTCCGGGAACCGCGGCAAGCTCTTCTTTGGTCTTTGAAATCAGCTCGACAATGTCGTCGATTCCTCCCTCTTTGAGGGCGCTTACCACATGTGCCGGAATTCCTGGGAGATCCGCAATGTCGGTGATCTCCTCGTCATCGTCGCTCTCTTCCGTCCCCTCCGGCTCTTCCGTCCCTTCGTCGGACACTCCCTCCGGCGACGTCTCTGAAGAGGCCTCCGCATTGACCTCTACGCCCATCGGTACGGCGGTCTCCTCGCCGGCGGTTTCGCTTTCTTCTTGCTCATCTTTGTCGCGCTCTTCCCCGGACTCGACCACCGCTTTCTCGAGGTCCTCTTCAGACTCCTCCTCTTCAGAATCTTCCTCGATGATCTCGACGTTGTCGGCCACGATTTGTTTGATGGTCGTCACGTCTTCATCGGTGAGGGCTTCAATGGCGTTGAGCTGCTCATCGGTCAACTGCACCAGATCCTCGATAAGCTCCACCCCATTGTCCGCCAACTTGGTAACAATATGGGCAGGCACATCGGGCAGCTCCGCGACGGTCGTAATCTCCTCTTCTTGGTCGATGTCGGCAAAGAGGGCGCTAACGGCGCGTTTTGTCTCGCCGGAAATGTCCATCTCCGCAAACTGAGCCTCGGTTTTCACGTCTATGCTCCAGTCGGCAAGTCGGTTCGCTAGACGCACGTTGAGCCCCTGCTTGCCGATTGCCAAAGACAACTGTGTTTCCGGAACAACGGCCAGTGCCTGTCGCTTGGGCTCGTCGAGAATTACCACCTGGCTCACCTCGGCAGGTGAAAGGGCGTTTTTGATAAACATTCGCGGATCGTTGTCGAACTTCAGAATGTCGATCTTTTCGCCCTCGAGCTCACGGACGATTGCTTGGATACGCACACCCCGGAGTCCTACACAGGCTCCGACGGGATCCACATCCTCGCGATTCGAGTACACGGCGATTTTTGTGCGGTACCCGGGCTCGCGCACGATCTTGTAAATCTCGACCGTCTTGTCGTAGACCTCGGGCACTTCCAGCTCAAAGATCCGCTTAACAAACTCCGTATGCGTCCGCGACAGGATGATCTGCAAACCCGTTTGGCTTTTTGTGACCTCGTAGATCAGAGCTTTGATCCGGTCGTTGGGTCGATAGACTTCCCGGGGCGACTGATAGCGCTTTGGCATAAGCCCCTCGGTCCTGCCCAGGTCCACAAAGATGTTGCCGTTTCGCTCGCGCTGGTAGTAGCCGATGATCATCTCGCCTACCTTGTCCGCGAACTCCGAGTACAGCGTGTCTTTTTGAATGTCGCGCAGACGTTCTCGTGCTTTTTGCTTGGCGCTCTGCACCGCGACTCGATCAAACTCGGAAGGATCAATGCCGATCAAAAGCTCGTCGCCGATCTCCGCTTCGTCATTGAGCTCGCGGGCCTCTTCCAGGGATATCTCGGCAACCGGATCCATCACCTCATCGACGATTTCTTTTCGTGCGTAGATAGTGACGTCCGCATCGTCGTCGTTGAACCGAACCACGGCATTCTCTTGAGTGCCGAACTTTTTTTTGTATGCAGCAAGGAGGAACTCCTCGACGGTCTTCACGACCAGTTCTTCCGAGATTCCTTTGTCTGCCACAAGCGCGCGAATTGCGTCGCCAAGCCCAGTAGCCATTGCCTACTTGACCTCCTGTGAATAGTCCAGCTTCGCCTTGCGAACCCGGGCGAGAGGAATGGTCCTCTCCGTCTCTCCGTCCGGCAACGAGTGGCCCAGCCCGTGAACGTGGGCCAGCTTCACATGGTCGTCGGTGGCGGAAACAATCGTTCCACCGATCCAATCGGCATCGTCGTCCGTTAGTAGTCGAACGCCCTTGCCGGTAAATACGGCGAACTCATCGTTGCTCTTGAACGTCCGCTCGATCCCCGGTGAGGACACCTCGACGTGAAGAACGCGATTATCGAATAGAACCTCTATTCGCGGGTACACGGCACGGTGCACGGTTTCGCAATCCTCCGTTCCAATCCCCTCCGGGCGGTATATCACAAGTGAGACGCGGAGCGTGGCTTTGACAATTGCCGCACTCAGATCGAGCAGCGTGTAACCCAACCCCTCCACAACGGGAGCAACCGAGTCTCGTACCTCTGTGGTGTCCATTGTAGTACCTTTGCTCTGCTGTTGGACCGGAAATAGGATCCGCCGGCCCGTGCGCCCTGCGGATACAAAAAAGGAGTCGCCGCACGACTCCCCTGCCAACTCTCTACACTATAACGCAGAATATAGCAAGCTGCGCGCAGCTTGTCAACGCGACTTTGCCCGCGTCCTGCCCGGGCATTTTACGGCGGTTCGGCCCGGCTCGGCGGTTCGTCGGACACGGTGCACGGCGGCACTTCGGTGGTTCCCGTGGTACCGCGGAGGCGACGACGGATGGCGTGCAAAGAGCTCGGCCGCGCTGCGGCGGCGCAGCGCGCACCACAAGCCTGCAGACCTTCCGTGGCCGGAACGACAGTCCACAAAAAGGTGTGTTAGTCCATAAAAAAGGTGACGACGTCCACGTGCTCCGCTCCGGCGGCTTTGAGAAGGGTGGCGCAACCGCCGGCTGTTGCGCCGGTGGTAAAAACATCGTCGACGAGAATCGGACATCGAGGCACCGTAGCGCCATCCCTTACGAAAAACGCATTGAGGACGTTCGCGGCGCGGTCGTCGCGCGAAAGGAGCTTCTGCTCCTTTGTGCCGCGTCGCTCCATGCAGTCGACGATTTCCATACCATTGCAGTTTCTGAGCACCTCACGAACCGGATCAAAGGCGCGGTGCCTTTTTGCGCTCCTGCGGGCGGGCACGGGAACCAAAGCCGGAGGCCGGCTCAACTCGGCGCCGGGTTCCTCCGTGGGTTGTACCTCGGTTCTCGCCACTGCGGCAATTGCATTCTCGAGGAACGGCGCCAGCATGCGCGCGATGCGTCGGTTGCCGCCGAACTTGTAGCGGCGGAACAGAGCCTTTCCGATGCCGGCGTACAAAAAGAGCGACCGGTGGTGCCGAAACGCCGGCGCATGTTCCCTACAGCGAAGACAGAGCCCCTGCTCGGATACCAAAGGAAATCCGCACGCATTGCATACGGCGTCGCCGAGGTCCTCCGGCCGCAGGACCTGTGAGGCCACCCGCCTTTCACACTCATAACAAAAAATCTGGTCATGCCGGCCGGCGCCGGACTCTATGGTCCCATCACACAAGGCGCATGCGGGAGGTGCGAGCAGCTCACCTATGGAGTGTAGCCATTCCACACAATCTATAACCGGCTAATCCCGACAGATACTTCAGGATACCACGCTTTTTTCGAGGACAATGACGCGGTGCCCTTTGCTCTTGCGATCGTAGACGATGCGGCCCCCCGGAGAAAGGTCGCGGAGCCGCGGTTGCAGGCGAGCGATATCGGTGCTCCGTCCGGCGATAAACAAAACTTTCTCCGCTTTGTTTGCGGCTGTCGTGGTGATTGCTTCGCCAAGTGCCTGGTGCGTGGGTCGGAGATTCAGGACAACACAGTGATAGGTGTCGGCAAGTATCGCAGACGAGCCGGAGCCGGGAAGGACGGCCGCGGTGCCGATGCGTGAGTTACCTTGGACGCGACCAACGCGGCGCCGACCACAAAAGAAGGCGCGTGCTGAGGCGATAATCTCCAGACCGTCCCTGGCGGCAATGTCGATGCGATCAGGTTGTATTGTTTGCGAAAGGGCCAAGGGCACGTGACCCTGTCCGGGGTTGATCACAAGAGCTCGTCCACCGCGGGAAGGCGTCGCTCGATCAAAACTGCCTATAAGAAGCTCTGTCTGAAACGAGAGCGTGTCGAACTCCGGGAGTCCGCGAACGGAATCGATGATAATCGCCGCTTTTGGCCCGTGCGCTCGAACCGTTCCTCGCGCGTAACCAAGAAAGCCGTAGGGCTGTTTTTTCGATGCCACACCGTCCTCGCCGGGAGGGCGAGGCGGCGGAGCCGACGTTGTTTGCCGACGCAAGAGTACCGCGCGATGGTTTTTTGTCACTTCTTCCGCTTCGATCGCCAGACCGGCCGTGCCGCAGAAATCAACGAGTTGATCAAAAAGCGGCGAAACCACCACCAGCGCCGCGCGCCCGGCTGTGTCCAACACCTCCTCGAGGCCTGCAACAAAGCTTTTTATGACCGCCGGACCGGCCTTTGCCGGCACGTTGCTTACCACAAGATCAAATCGGTCCGCCACCGTATGAGTCAGCGCCACCCCACAGTCCACTCGCACGTTTGTGATTCCGTTGGCCGCCGCGTTCCAGGCGGTGCATTCCACTGCGAGCCCGTCGCGGTCTTGCGCCACGCCCAGGGCTTGCGGATTGTCGGCCGCCAAGGCCAGAGCCAAGACGCCAACGCCCGAGCCGACATCCAAAAACCGCCGGCGCCGGTCGACCGGCACCCGTTGAGCAATAAGCTTCAATAGCAGCATGGTGCCGGCGTCGACCTGAGCACTCGAAAAAAGCTCGGTGCTCAAGCCGAGGCGAATCCGGCGCCCTTTGAACGTACAGTCGACAAAGCGCGTGATCCACGGCGGCGGATTAGTTGGCATCGGGGGTCTCCGACTTCCACCGCTGTAAGCACATCAGCGCCTGGATGGGAGTCATATTGTCCAGATCGAGGGATCGCAGTTCTCCCACAATCAGGTCTTCCACCGGGAACAGGCCCGCTTGATGGGCGGTGGTCCTATCGTCGCGGGAGCCGGGTGGTGCGGAGTTCGGCACGTCGCCGGTTGACCCTGCTTGTCGATCGCCTGCGGCGGCGGAGGATTGTGCCTTGTGTTTGCGGGTTCGATTCTGCAGTACTTCCTTGGCACGCGCGATGACCGGATCGGGCAAGCCCGCGAGACGGGCCACCTCGATGCCGTATGAGTTGTTGGACGGACCATCCACGACTTGCTTGAGGAAGACGATTCGGCCGTCGTGCTCAGCGGTCTTGAGGCTCTTGTTTGTCATACCCTCGAGGTCAAGAGAAGTAAGCTCATGGTAGTGGGTGGCAAACAACGTCCTGCATTCAAGATCGTGCACGAGGTATTCGGTTATCGCTGTTGCAATTGCGAGGCCGTCCTCGGTGCCGGTCCCCCGACCAACCTCGTCCATGATCACCAGGCTTTGTTTGGTTGCCCGACGCAGGATATGGGCCGCCTCGCTCATCTCTACCAAAAAGGTCGACTGGCCGCGCGCCAAGTTGTCCGATGCCCCGACCCGGCAAAAGATTCGATCCGCCACGCCGATCGACGCGGATTCGGCAGGCACAAACGACCCAATCTGCGCCATAAGCACGATGAGCGCAGTCTGCCGGAGGTAGGTGGACTTTCCGGCCATGTTCGGGCCCGTGATAAGAGCGAATGCGGAATCGGACCCGCCAAACCGCAGCGAGTTCGGCACAAAACTCGACCCCTCTGCAAAAGCTTCGACAACGGGGTGCCTTCCCTCTTCAATCTCGAGAACGGGCTCGTCGAGTAGCTGCGGTCGTGTGTAGCGGCTGCGCGTGGCACGATAGGCAAAGGCCGACAGGACGTCCAACCTGGCTATCCGATGAGCTACCGACAAAATGTCTCTTACAAGCTCCGATGCCTCGCCGACGATTGTGGCAAAGAGCTCCCGTTCTCGATCGAGAAGCGATTCCTCCGCCGAGTTGAGTTGGTCTTCGATCTCCAACAGGCGATGGGTGGTGAATCGCTCGGCGTTTACCAAGGACTGACGGCGCTGGAAATGGTCGGGAACAAGGTGTCGGTTTGGGTTTGTGACCTCTAAGAAATGCCCAAGGACGCGGTTCTGCCGGATTTTTAGCGAGGCGATTCCCGTTGCCTCTCGCTCCTGCTCGAGGTACTGCTCCAGATACGAGTCGGTGTCGGCGCACAGGCTTCGCAAGCGGTCAACTGCGGGATCAAAGCCCGTACGGATTACGCCTCCGTCACCGACGGCAACGGGCGGATTGTCCGCGATGCACTCCGCCAAGCGAGCTCCGAAGGCAATAAGGCGGCCCAAGATCACGGCATCGCCGAGTGCCAACACGAGATGGTCGGACACCAGCGCGGACAGGTCGTCGATACGGCGGAGGCTGTCACCTAAGCTCGAGAGGTCCTTGGGATGGGCTTTTCCCATCGCGATGCGACCGGCAAGACGCTCGAGGTCTCGAACCGAGCTCAACTCGTCTCTGACCCGTGACAGCGTCAGCTGCTCTTGGTACAGGGCCTGGACGCCGTCGAGGCGCCGGTCGATCTCGTCACGGTCGCGCAGTGGGTGGACAATCCACGACGCCACGAGGCGCGATCCCATCGGTGTCGATGTCTCGTCCAAGACCGACAGGAGAGTATACCGTTTGCCGCCGTCCTGCATGGCCCGGACCAGTTCGAGGTTGCGCTGAGTGGATTCGTCGAGGCCTACGAAATCGTTGTCACCGTATAGGCTGATGTGTTGCACGTGAGCAAGAGTGGACCGGCTGTTTTCTTTGGCGTAAGTGACAAGCACACCGAGCACTACCAGCTCCGGAGAAGCCATGGAGAGTCCAAAGGCGTCCAAATTGGCCGTCTTGAAGGTTTCGGTAAGATTTCGATAGGCGAGGTCGGTGTCGAAGTACCAATCCGGGTAGCGGTTGTAGAGCGTCACGTCACCAAGTCCGTCGCGGATCTGCATCTTCTCGAAGAGTGACTCCGGCACGATGATTTCCGCAGGACGAAGGCGCTGCAACTCGCGTGCGATAAGCTCGTCGGCGGAGTCGAGACCTGCCTTTGTTGCACCGAACTCACCGGTGGACAGATCTATAAACGCGAGCGCAAGGTGTCCGCCGACTTCGGCGTACGCGACGAGGTAGTTGGCTGACGAGGAGTCGAGGTAGTCGTCGCCAACCGTTCCCGGAGTCAGGACCTCAACGATATCTCGATCTACAAGCCCTTTGCCTTTTTCCGGAAGGCTCGTTTGCTCGCAGATTGCGACCTTTTTGCCGGCTCTCACGAGGCGGTGGATGTAGGTTTTGGCCGCATGGTACGGCACACCGCACATCGGGGTGCCGTTCCGGCTTGTCAGCGTTAGGCCCAACAGGCGCGATGCTTCCTGTGCGTCGTGGCCGAACATCTCGTAGAAGTCCCCGAGACGAAAGAACAAAAAGGCATCGCCCTGCCCTTCCTTGAGACGGCGATACTGTGTCATCAAAGGCGTTTGACCGGCGGGATCCAGCATGGAACAAACCAATTATAGAAATAGGGAGGTCGGCTGTATACTAAACCTGTAGTGAACGATCCGGTCAAGACATTCCTCGAAGGCGTTACGGCCGCCTATCAAAGAGCTCCCATCGAAATTGTTCTTATCATCACGCTTATTACCGCGTTCGTGGCCGGCGCGTTGATCTACGCGGTTGTCGAAAGACGGCGCCACCTTTACCAGGCGGAGTTCAAGTCGGAAACGCTTTTCAAAAGGCGGGTCGCGGAGTTGGATCTTGCTCCCTCGCAAGTAGCCGTTCTTCGTGCAATGACCGACCAGATGCCACAGCCACGCGAGCCCCACAAGCTCTTTGAGGACGAGGCTCTTTTTGATCGCTACCTCAAACGGACCTACGCCGGGGACAAGCTACCGGACGACACCGTTGCCGTGCTCCGCTTGGCCTGTGGTTTTCGCTCCCGGGGACTCTCACGCGGAATACGATCAACGGCCCACCTTTCGGAGGGAACGACGGTTTTCTTGCACACGCCGGGGAGCGCGGGCCGGGCGGGTCACGCCGGGCGTGAACGGCTCCAGGGCATTGTCGAACGGGTGACCCGCCCCGGGCTCTTGGTTCGCGTGGGAACTCGGTTCGCTCCACCGGCTCCGGGAACCGCTGTTGAGATGTTCTTGCACCACGGTCGAGGTATCCTGAGCGTAAAAACAGCGGTGCTTCGATCCGGCCGGCGTAGGCTACTGTTGCAGCACAAGGAGGGAATCAAGGCGGCGCAACGGCGAACCCATTTCCGGGGCCAAGCAGCGTTACCGGTGACGCTGTTCGAGGACGGTACGCCGACGGCGCGGGGCATCACCAAGGACGTTGGCGGCGGCGGATTCAGCGCGACGTTTGTAGGCACGGAGGCCGGCCATGCGGGTGCCAAGGGGACGCGAACGGCGTTTTCCCTCGGAATGAGGCCGGCGGTAAACGGCTTAGCGCGGGTTGCACATGTGGATACCGATGGGCTTGTCCGATTTGAATTTGTAAGAGTCGCGGAGGCCGACAGGGACCGCATCTACAAAGAGCTTTTCCACCGTCTCGGAACCCGGACCGACTCGAACCAAAACCGAGTCTAGAATCCGCTTGTGGCACGAAGGCGATCTATCACCGGATTGGTTATGTCCACCTCTTGGCTCCACCAGAGGATGTTATCCTCCTGCATATTAAATACCACTGTGTACCCCGAGTTTCGGGACACAAACTCCACGGCGGTATTGAGCTCAGCGACAAACTCGTCCGAGGTTAGGTCCGCCCGAAGACGCTCGAGCTCCCGTTGCCGGAGCTGTCTGAGATCCTCGAAAAACCCGCGCCGGTCCTGTAGATCGCGCTCGAGTTGCAGCTCCCGCGTGCGGGATCCCCTGTCGCGAGCCTCGATAAGGTCCCGCTGAATCTCGTCGATCTCTTCTTGCTCGAGCTCCAACTCCAGCGTTATCTCTTCCGCGCGGTCCAAAAGGGCCCGGTACGCCTGACTCTCGCTGAAAAACGAAAGGGCGACTTGCTCGAGATCGACGACGGCAACGGTGGTAAGCTGTTCCGCGTCGGCATTTCCGCGCAGGACCCAGACTCCGCCGGCCACCACCACAATCGCCAGGACCGCGATTGCCATATTTTTTTTCACTCCGACTCCTCCGGAAATGTCATCAGGCGGTACAACTTAGAAAAACTCCGCACCGATTGCGAACACGAAGTCTATACCGGAGCCTGGGTCTTGGTCGACGGTAAATATGTCACCGCCCTGCCAGACAACGGCCCCGTCCTGCACCTGAAATCGTTTGGCCAAATACAGCCGAATGGGAAACTGTGGCAGTGTAAAGCGAAACCCGGCACCAAAGCCGAAGAGCATGTTGTCGATGCCGAGCGTGCCGATTTGACTCACGTCGTCGTACAGAGCGACCGCGTCGAAAAAGGTGTCGAACCACACCAGCTGCTCGATAATTGGCATGCGCAGCTCGAGCCAGTTGTTCCATCGGGCGAGCCCCCCGGTTCGTTGATCCCATCCGCGGCCGACAAACATGCCGTCCACCGCCAACGTGTCGGGGCCGACAAGAGAGCTGAGCGGTCGATCCTGAAAATCGTCAGGTACCCAGAATTGATTAAGAACCAACGCGATGGACGACTGTAGCGCCAATACCAGCTTGAAGTTCCATTCCTCGAAAACAGGTTCGTTGACAAGGGTGAAGTAGGCCTCCCCACGGCTGTCGGTCCGGATGTAGTGCCGATTTCCAAACAGAAAGCCTCCGGCTAGGGTGAGGTCCTGCCTCACCAAAAAGCCCTCCGAGGGACTCAAGTAAAAGTCACGGCTGTCGAGGGAGGCATTAAACGACCACTTGTTTACGAGTTGCCACGTCTCGAGGTTGCTGCGTAGGTTCGCGTCGAAGGGGCGATTGACCGTCTGATCGTAGATCAGGTAGCCCAGGCTCGACCGGATCGACGTGCCGAGCCCAACCTGGCCAATCGGAGTCTGGATTCGGTACCCGGTGCTTCCCCCGAGCGAAAGGTCCCAGTTCTCGTACTGCATGAGGTACTCGTCGGGAATGGCCGTGGATCCGCCCGCGTAGGCGTAGTCGGTAACCAGGTTTAGAGAGCTAATCTGTTCAGAGCTCGGGATCCCCGGAAACGCGTCTCCTGCGGAGTATTCGGTGCTGTTGTAGGTGGTGTCACTACCAAATACGTAGTAGCCCTCAAACGGGTCGGGGACACGGTTGACGTCGTTTTCGTCAAAGATGGGAAAGAGAATGTCCTGAGGAACACCCGAGCGCAGCGTTCGGTCTACCGTGAAGTTGGCTCCCGCCGACCACCGTTCGCCGAAGAGCCAGGGTTCGACAAAGTTGAACCCCAACCGCTGGTTGACGGGGCTTATGGCAAGCTCTACCCCCAGCGTCTGACCGCCGCCCAGAAAATTCGAGTCCTGCCAACCGATGGACCCCGCGATCGGGAACTCCGTGCTTCCGCCGAAGTTGATGCTGAAGCGGATGTCCGCCGTCATCTGCTCTTCGACGTTGATGACCAGATCCATAAGACCGTCGGCGCTGCCCCGCGGCGTTTCCACGTCGACTGCCGAAAAGTACTGCAGGTTGTACAAGTTCTGAATGCCCTGCCGAATCCGAGACGCCGAGAAGATATCACCGACTTGGACCGGAAGCTCGCGCAGGATTACGTGATCCTGGGTCCGCTCATTGCCCTCGATGATGATGTTTTCGATGTGCGACCGTGCGGCCTCTTGGATACGAATCACAAAGGCTATGGTGTTTTCCTCGTCGTCTCGAATCTCTTCGGGCACGATTTGGTTGTCGATGTAGCCGTTCTCGAAGTAGAGGTTGGCAACGTTCTGAAAATCCTGTTGGAAGCGAATGAGGTTAAAGGGGCCGCCGGGACGCTGCCGTACCCGCTCTCGTAGCTCCTCTTCCGCAAACACGGTATTGCCCACAAACTCGAGTCCCTCGTAGGTGTACTGCTCGCCCTCTTCAACAAAAAAGGTCAGCGTGACGTACTCGCGGTTTTCCTCCGGGTCTGCTTCCCGCTCGATAGCCACTTCTCCCACCTCGACGTCGATGTACCCCCGCTCCTGGTACCACTGTCGGACCAAGGTCTTGTCTTCCTCCAGATTCTCCGCCTGAAAGACGCCCGGATTAAAGATGTTCTGCTCTTTAGAGGTGATGACGTTGCGCAGGGTTGCGGCCGATGCGAATGAATTCCCGGAGAAAAGCACTCTCCGAACCGTTGTTTGCGGCCCTTCGGTTATTCGAAACACCACAATGTTATCCTGTTCCTCGGTGCCCGGGGGACCGTCCTCGGTGATTGTCTCGGTTTCCACCTCGACTTGAGCAAAGCCGCGCTCTTTGTAGAGGTTCTCCACAGCTTGACGGTCGAGCTCGAGACGGCTGCGCGAGATCATATCGCCGAGTTTGATGACCACCTCGGCGACGATCTCGTCCCTCCGGATCCGCTGGTTTCCCTCGATACGGATCTGGTCGACAAGCGGCCGCTCGGTCACGTTGAACTGCACGACAACTTCGGACTGTGTCCCGTCGGCGTCCACCGCTTCCGGGATTATGCTCGAGAAGTAGTCGAGGGCGTACAGCTTTCGCTGGAGCTCGAGGAAGTTCTCGTTGGTAAACGGTTCTCCGATGTACGGCTCTACGATGGGTTCCAACTCCGACGGCTCGACCGAGTTGAGGCCGTTAAACGTGATATCCGCGATCGGTTTGTTCTCGTACCACGCCTCCTGAGCGGCAAGCGGCATGGCGGTGACAAGAAGAAGCAATAACGCGAAAAGTGCTGGATGTTTACGTCGACTCATTGAGTATCCTTTGGAGAGATCGGCTTAATAGGAAAACTCCCAGGTGAAGGAGAATATATTGTCGGTCAGGAACAAATTCTCGGGGCTCCTTGGCGAAAAGTTCCATTCGAGCAAGAAGAACGGTGTCTCGAACTCCAGGCTGAGCTCGGAATCGATGGCGACGCCACCGATTCCTCCTATGTTCAAGAGCGTTTCAGCCGCGAGGGTTCTTGCCCGTAGTTGCACCAAAAGCTCTAGGAAGACATCCGGGCCGAGATACTTCCCCAAAAATAGCGTTGTATTATCGAGGTACTGTCCAAGGGACGGTACTCCGCTGTCAAGAGGGTCGGCACCGGCGTCGAACACACCGCGGAATATGTTTCCAAAAACGCGGGTCCTGAGTGCAAAAAGATCGAGCTGAAGCGCCTCGCGCACGGTGTTTTCGAACGAGCGCACGAGCCCAAACTGGCTCACAATATCGCCGGTGAGAAGCACCGCCTCACCAAGATTAAGCGGCGGCCCATCCCTTGGCGAGAAGATTGCCCCGCCGAGAATGGCGAGGATCTCCTGCTCGGTCAGGTTTGCATCCGATTCGAATCGCACCGCCAGGTTGCTCAAGGGGCTATTCTCGGTGACCAACGAAATGCGAACCGGTCCCTCGGCGCCGATATCCCGAACTTCCGCACGAACGGATACGCGGGGATCAAACGCGTCTTCAGTTTCGTTAAAACGTATCACGCCCTCGCGGATAAAAAAGCTGCGGTCGTAGTAAAAAAGCTCCCCGCCGGAGACCTCGACGTCGCCGACAAGGGCAAAGTCATCTTCGTCGGTGGACATGTAAACATCGATCTGCTCGCCTACTGCGGCGGTCCCACGGAGAACGGGGAGCTCGCGGTTCGGCCAGAGGAACTGGACGTTGCGACCGGAGATCACGGACACGTCGATAAAAAGCGAGCTCTGTGGCTGGTCCGCCGCGGCGTTTGCGTCTGTTTGCTGCTCCGGCGGTGCGAGGGTCATGACCGTCGATTCGGCCGTGACCGCGCCCGCTACGGACATGCCGGTTCTGTCGCCTTGGATGACAAGATCGCCTCGGGCAAAGCCGTCTACCGCGATCCCTCCGAACCTGGCGCGTGCCGGGATTACCTGCCGTGGGTCCATTGTGACCGACACCTGATAGCTATCGACGGTCCAACGGCTAACGGCGAATACTCCTTCGATATTTGCTTCTGATGCCCCGACGGGAATGGTGGTGGGAAACATCCGGAGGGTCTTCTCCTCGAACACAAACGAGACCTGCGCCGGCCCAAGCCGTTCGGGAATCAGGCTGAGACTGCCACCGACGCCTCCGGCAGTGAGTGTTCCATAGAACTCCGGGTCGGTAATCGGGCCCGTGATGCGCAGATTTCCTCGCGCACTGCCGCTGTCGATGATAAGGCCCCCGAAATCGAGCATCTGCAAGACGTCGGCGGCGTTCACAAGCACGGGGCTTAAATCTGCTTCCAAGGAGCCGTCGGCAAAGGTGCCTTCGCCTTCAAAGCTAAGGGGGAACGGCGGCCCTACCTGCACCGTAAAAAAGCCTTGCTCGTCCAGCGTCGCGGCAACGGAGTTTCCGGGGCCACCTTCGACACGGAGCAGTCCGCCGGTGCGGTTCACCGCGAGCTCCCACAGGCCGCCGAGCTCACCCCCGAACGGCACGCCGTCGAGGTTGAGCGTTCCGGCGAAGTCTCGCTCGAGGAGTGCGGGCACCGAGGCAAACCCGACCGGATCCAATCCGGTTGGGGCGGCATCGCCGGCGGCCGCCGCACCGGCCGGCGCCGCCGGGGAGGTACCGGTGGGCGGATCCGGGTCCGTGTCGAACTGCAGGAATCCAAATACGGCGACGATGGTCGGCTCTTCCTCGGCATCGTTTCTGAAGTCGAAGTCGGCGGTCACCAAGCCGGTCGTCCCGTTCACGGTAACCGCGGCGTCGACTATCCGGTTATCGATGTACTCGGCCTCGAATCCTGCCAGCGTAAGGCGGCTGCCGCTGAGCTCGAACTCCGTGGACGCGGCGATGCGTTCGTCGTTGAGGCTACCCCGGTCGAGGGCAAGGCTGCCGGAGATAGTGGGATCGGAAAGCGGTCCGGTGACGGCGAGCCGGCCGGTGATATTCCCTTCAAAGGGACTTTCAACAAGTGTCGCAATCGGGGTTGCCGCGATTTCCACACTCGCATCGACCGTCGGTCCAACGGCCTCGTCGGTCGACGGCGAGATAGTCGCGGCAACTTGGTATTGTTCTCCCTCGGCCTCACCCACTATCGACAACTCCCCAGAGAGGGCTGTTTGTCCGGCCAAAAGTGCCTCGAGATCATAGGTCAGGCTTCCCGATCCATAGAGATCAAGGGTGCCGTCTGAGAAGCGCGCATCGGTGACCGTGGCACCGGACGTGCCGAGGCGCCCGACCACGTCCAACACCGCGTTTTCTTCGGGGACAAAGGGAACATTTGTGAGGCGAAGACTATCGACTTCCGCGCTCAGGTCCGTCGTGGAGCTTCCGGTAACCACACCGTCGAAGTCGATCCGCATTTGTCGGTCGCCGAAGACCAGCGGTACACCGTCGGCTCTTCCGTCAACGACAAATCTTCCCCCGGGCTCGATGCTGATGTCGGCGGCGAGGCCGTAGTTGCCGCGAACGGTTATAAGCCCGTCTCGGCCGATTGTGCCTGATAGGCGAAACTCCTCTCGTGCGAAGTCGAGGTCGATTCCCGAGAGCATAAAGGCGGTTTCGAAGCCGAATGGTCGGTCTGCTCCAAGATCGAGATCGGCCCCGCCGTTAAACCGGAGGTCGCCGACGGCCAGGCTAAAGCCGGGAATACGGAGCTCTGTGCCCTGCAGATCGGCGGACATGGTGCCGCGAAACGGTGAACCGGCGGGGTCCGTGGACCCGGCGCCCATAGCCGCCGGATCGTCGGCTAGATAGAAGCTGATCCGATCGGTGTACACGGCGGCGCTCGGCTCCACCGTAATAACGGCGGATGTTGTAAAGACGATGTTGTTCGGAAGCTCTTCGGGCAGATCTGCGGCCACATCGGGCGCGATTGTTCGCAGCCCCGGCAGGATTGCCGCCGGGGTTGTATTGGTCAGCACCAGATCGATCTCGGAAAAGTCTCCACTTACCAGGTCGAGTGTTCCGGCGGCTTCCGCCGTGCCGGGTTCCAGGCTCAAGTAGCCGTTGTACGCTGCGGTTTGCCCATCCGGCAGAATGCGGACACGACCGGAAAGACCCTGCATTTCGCCGATGTCGAGCGATTGAGTCTCGAGTACCAGCGTCGCCGCCTGTGGGTCTGTGGACGGCGAGATGTACGCCGTTCCGCTGATTATCGGCAGGTTAAACACGTCGAGATTCTCCGCAATCAACTCACCCCGTGGTGCGGTTTCAGAAAAGACAAAGGCCCCGGAAAAACCCACCGCGCCGAACTCGCCCGAGGCACGAGCGTTATCAATCAGAATCGCGTCGGTGTCGCCTGAGAAGCTTGCCCGGACTGCGGTGCCCTGCAACGGCAAGGTCGGCCCCAGGAGCTCTGCAATAAAGCCCCCGGCGGCAACCGCCGCCGGAATGCGCCCGGTCAGGTTGCCCTGGTAAGCGACGGTGCCTTCCGCAAAGTTCAGTTCGGCAGACCCCTGCCCTGAGACCCCCATTTGGAGCCATCGGTTCGCCTCTTCGAGGTTTCCGCCCAGCTGCAAAATGTCGCCTGCAACAAAATTGCTGCCGGTGAATGAGGCGGTCAGAATCTCGGTATCCAAGTTGATCATTGCTTCGATGTCGACCGGGGCGCGGTCCGCCACCTTTGTCAACGAGATCGAGTTTTGCTCGTAGCGTACGTAGTAGGACTGACCGCGCAGGCGAAACGCCTCCGTTTCGAGAGTGCCGAGCTGAACCGTAACACCTGCCTCCGTTAGGTCCATCGCAATGCGCCCCGACGCACTGAAGTCCGTCGCGAGTTCCTGTTCTCCGAGCGCTCGCAACGACAAAAATGCCTGTGCCTCGGTGCGCAGATCGATGGATTCGTCGTTTAGACCCGCCCGAAACGACAGGTTGGAAGTTCGGACACGGGCGTCGGCAAATCGGAGGTCCACACTCAGGTTTCTGCCGGCGATTCGGGCGTTCTCCGGAACAATCGAGGTCCCCGTGCCTCCGGCGGAACCGAGGTCCTGAAACAGCGCAACAAGGTCTCTGTCCGCTTCGAGATCGAGCACAAACTCGGTATCCTCGAGGCTGATCTCAGATACCGCGGTATCGATGTCTCCGGACAGGAGCGCAAAGATGTCGTAGTAGATGCGAATTCGATTGATGGTCAGAAGCGGATCGGGCGACCCGGAAGCCAGGATCTCCAGGTCCGCGACCTCCACGTAGCGAAAGATCGAGGGTGCGATGCTGCCGTAACGAATCTCTCTGCCCGTTGCCGTTTCGAGCATGTCGATCACGTCGGCCTTGACCGCCTCGACCCGTCTCTCCACCTCGGCACGGATGGGACCGAGGACAAGAATTGCCCCGAATACAAGGACCGCAATAACGAGGATTTGAACACTTGTGTTGGTAATTCGGGCAACGTCGCTTCTCACGGCAACCTATCAAAATCTCTTGTAATTCAATAATCTATCACGAACACCGTCCCAATTATAGAGGAACCCCGTGCGCAGAATTCTTAGCAATTTCTTAGTACTCGAAGGACTAGACGGCTCCGGAACCACAACACAGCTGTCACTCCTCGCCAGGCGGGTTACGTCGATGGGAATCTCGGTTCTTGCGGAAGCGGAGCCCACGGACGGGCCGGTCGGGAAACTGATTAGAACATACCTCCACAGCAGCGATCACGTCGACTCCGATACGTTTGCGCTTTTATACGCCGCGGATCGAAACGAACACATTCATGGACCAAACGGCATCGCAGCGCAGGCAAAAGAACGACTTGTCATAAGTGATCGGTATTTCCTGTCTTCCCTTGCGTATCAATCCGTGGAGAGTGGACTCGAGTTTGTTCGTGCCGTAAACGATCGTTTCCCCTGGCCGGAGCTTACTCTTTTTGTCGATTTGCCCGTGGAGCGGTGCCTCGAACGTTTGCGCAGCCGAAAGGCTCTCGACCGCTTCGAAAAACGTGAGCGCCTCGAGCGTGTGTACGAACGGTATCATGAGGAGATCGAGACCTACTCCAAGCGCGGCGGGCGGGTCGAGATTGTGAACGGCGACGCTTCCGAGGGCGAGGTGTTTCAGGCGCTTTGGAGTCACATCAAGGAGATGCCGATACTTAACCCATGAAACTGAAACGGATAGGCCTTACGCCGTTGCTGCTGATTGTTGTGGTTTGGAGCGGCGGCGCGCCCGTACCGGCCGCCGCCTACACCTCGCCGCCGCTGCAGTCGCGGGAACAGCTGTATTCGATGTACCACCGGCAGTTGTACGAGTATCCCATCGATATCCGCGAGCAGATCTTTTATCTCGAAGAGGCGCTCCGGGCCGATTTCAACAACCCCCTCTGGGCTCTTGCAAGGATCGAGACGCCGGAAGAACATGCCCGCTATCGCGCGCTTTTTACCATGCATATCCATTTGCGCCTGGTCGACCTCTATTTGGCATGGGCCGAGCGCTACTACAAATTCGAGGCTTACTATTACAACTACCCTTGGCGTGAGCTCAACATCGAGAGCCTCGATATTGCCGAGGGCATCCTCATGTACGCACGAGATGTGTACTGGCCGGAGGCGGTCCGCTACTCTGAGGAGGCTCAGACGATGGGGTACATCGATCTCGAAGAAATCCAGTACTGGGCGGACGAGAGTCACCGCATCGCAAACAACGACCTCGACTACGGACGAATCATCTCACGCCATCTGGATCGGCTACGGCGCGTCCGCGCCGAGTTCGAGGGGATGGATGCCTCGACGTTCTAAACGCGGCGCTATTACCGGCTCCATCACTGGCCCCATCACCGCGCCACCTGCCGCGGGCGACGCGAGGCGCCCCGTTTGGGGTGTAACCCCCGAGGCGATGCCTCAGCGTAGGAAAAGAGTGGCGTCGCCGGTGCTCTTGGTGCCGCTGCGCGCCACCTGCCGCGGGCGACGCGAGGCGCCCCGCTTAGGGTTGTAACCCCCCGAGGCGATGCCTCAGCGTAGGAAAAGAGTAGCGTCGCCGTAAGAAAAGAAGCGGTAGT
>CAZFLD010000054.1:0-31257 GCA_964519835.1 uncultured Spirochaetales bacterium | reverse complement strand
CACGCTTCATCCTCAATCGGTACTGTCGTTGTAGATGTTGTTTTGTTACAGGCCCTAAGTACCGATAGTCGTTAGTGCGAGCCAAAAGATGTTGCCTGGCCTGTAAAGGGACGGCGGCTTGGGCGCCCTGCAAACAGGGCGCCCTACCTGTTCTCAGGAACCATAGCTTCAGCAGGAACGAACCATGACACCATCCGCCGGCCACGAACGCCGCCCCAATGTCCTTTTTGTACTGACCGACGATCAGGGCTACGGTGATCTGAGTTGTCACGGTAATCCTATTCTCAGGACCCCGAACCTCGATCGTCTCCACGAGGAGTCGGTGCGGATGACCGACTTCCATGTCTCACCGGTGTGCACGCCGACGAGAGCCGCCCTCATGACCGGGCGCAATCCCTTGCGCACCGGCGCCTGGGCGACTTCTTGGGGTAGAGCCCTCTTGCGGCGCGACGAGACGACCATGGCCGACATCTTCCGGAAGAACGGCTACAAGACGGCAATGTTCGGCAAGTGGCACCTCGGCGACAGCTACCCCTATCGGCCCACCGATCGTGGTTTCGAACACGCCGTGGTCCACCGGGGTGGGAGTATCGGCTCAACCCCCGACTATTGGGGCAACGACTACTTCGACGACACCTACGCGGCGAATGACCGGGACCGCCGATACGATGGATACTGTACGGACATCTGGTTCGACCTCGCAAAGGAGTTTCTCCGGGAGAATACGGAACATCCTTTTTTTGTGTACTTGGCAACAAACGCACCCCACGCTCCATTTCGTGTCCCGGCACATTACAAGGAGCGGTACGCAGACAATAAAGATGTCCCCAACGCCGCATACTACGGGATGATCGCGAACATCGACGAGAACATGGGGGCGATGGAAACGCTTCTTCGTGATCTTGGATTACGAGACAACACCATCGTGATCTTTATGACCGACAATGGGGTGGTATCCAAGGGCGGCTACCACGACGGAAAGGGTTTCAACGCCGGCATGCGAGGGACAAAGGGATCTTTCTACGACGGGGGGCATCGAGTTCCATGTTTTGTCAGGTGGCCCGCCGGCGGCATAGCGGGTGGAGTGGATGTGCCCGAGTTGACATGGCATGCGGACCTGTTGCCCACCTTGCGTGACCTTTGTGGTTTGGCGGTAGATACGCCTCTGCCATGGGACGGTAAGAGCTTTGCACGCTTCCTGGCCGGCGACGTTATTGGGGCCGGCGGCGCCGATGATGCCCCAACCGGGCGGTCGCCGGACGACAACGCGCCACTGCGGGCCGACAACACGTCGGCGGACGGCGGCTTGACCGAAGCGTCGCCTGCGGCCGGGCGATGCATACACGTCTTGACGCGCCAGGGGGGCAGGCTGCCGGAAAAGTGGGGCGGTGCCGTCCTGTGTGGGACATGGCGCCTTGTGAACGGTGGTGAGCTCTACGACATCGCCACCGATCCCGCCCAATCGAGGGATGTGGCCGATGCGTATCCCGAAGTGGTGTCGACGCTACGCGCCGAAAGGGAGTCGTTTTGGTCGGACCTCGGACCGGAGTGGGCGCGCTTTGCGCCGCTTGTTATCGGCGGAAAGGAGAATCCGACAAGGCTTATCGCACAGGATCTGCGTGTGCAGCCGACCGGCGACTTGGAACGGGGCCGCATCGCGTGGGATCAAACCCATGTTGTAGCCGGCACGGAGAGTGACGGCTCCTGGCTGGTGGAGGTAGCGCGCGGTGGTAGATACCGATTTGATGTGCGGCGCTGGCCCAGCGAATCGGGGCTGGCCCTCGGCGACACGCCTCGTGGCAACAGGGACGCCCAACGCCTCGAGGCGACCCACGCCCTCATCAGAATTGCGGGAACCACAAGCACCGTTGCCATCGATTCTGCGGCGGAAAGCGCCGTCTTCGATCTCGACCTAGAGGCGGGCGTTACCGATCTGTGGGCCGGCTTCGAGGCGGCTGGTCGTGGACCATCGGCCGCATACTACCTGTACGCGACCCGACTCGATGATGATTCAGGGAGCGTCGCCCCGTGAGTAGTCGCCCCGTGAATGGCCGCCCTCCCAACATAGTCTTCCTTATGGCCGACGATCACCAGGCCATGGCCTTAGGATGTGCGGGCCACCCCGACATCCTCACGCCCAACCTCGACGCCCTGGCCAAATCCGGCATGCGTTTTGATCGATGCTATGCCACCAGTCCCCTTTGTATGCCGAGCCGGGCAACGGTCTTTACGGGCCTTCACGAGTACCGCCATGGAGTCAACTTCCGGCCGAACAGCGCATCGGTGACCGCGCCGATGAGCGTGGAAACCTGGCGGCGGTATTCCTACGCGGCGGCGTTGCGACGCTCAGGCTACCGCGTCGGCTTTGCCGGCAAGTGGGGCTTTCCCGTGGCACTCGAGGACCGGGCGGGAGAGTTCGACGCCTGGGGCGGCTTCGAGGGCCACGGGCAGGGCAGTTACACCACGGCAAATAACCCGGCCCTCGCCGACTATGCGGATAGGCACCCCCACGTGACGCGGGCGCTCGGAGCCTTCGCAGCGGACTTTGTGAACGACTGCGGCAAGGACGACCGCCCCTTTTGCCTCTCGATCAGTTTCAAGGCGCCCCACACTCCCCACAACAACATCGATCCCGCGGACCAAGTGCTGTACGGTGCAGCCAAGCAACTGGGGCGGCGGGAGAACTGGGGAGCCGACAAGGCGATGCTTCTGCCGCCGCAGGCTCGCCTGGGGCGACAGTACTACCTTTTCCATGAGTGGGATCAAGCTCACTACAACGACCACGCCCGAGCCTACTATCAGCTAATCT
The DNA here is from genome assembly GCA_964519835.1 of uncultured Spirochaetales bacterium. Taxonomy (GTDB): domain Bacteria; phylum Spirochaetota; class Spirochaetia; order DSM-27196; family CAZFLD01; genus CAZFLD01. The sequence continues at coordinate 28,448 of CAZFLD010000054.1, read as the reverse complement.
CCGGCATCGACGCGAGTGTCGGGGTGATCCGCCAAGCGCTGGACCGAGCGGGCGTTGCCGACAACACCGTGATTATCTACACCTCAGACAACGGTTACTACTGCGGCTCCCATGGTCTCGGGGGCAAGGTGCTCCCCCACGAGGAGTCTTCTCGGATCCCCTTGATTGTGTTCGATCCCCGCCGAAGTCCCGACGGAAGCGGAACGCTCTCTCGGGCGGTCGTGGGCACCATCGATTTTGCACCGACGATCCTCGATCTTGCCTCTCTACCCGCGCCCGACGACGTGGACGGCCGGAGTGTTGTGCCGATTCTGGACAATCCCAACACGGCGGTACACGAATCCCTCCCTCTTATCTCCAACTGGGGCTGGGCCGAGGACGACCGCGCCCGCTGTATGGCCGTGGTCACCCAAAAAGCCAAGTACACCTTCTGGTGCTACGGTGATAAGGACATTGCTCCCTCGGAGGAGCTCTACGACTTGCAGCAGGATGGTCTCGAGCTCGAGAATCTGGCGGAGTTACCGGACCACGCAGATCTGCTGGAGCACATGCGCGATCTCTACGACGGGCATCACGCGGAGTGGGCGACCAAGTGCGTCGACGCGCAGGACTTCAGCCGACACAAGACTCTGTTCGATCGCCACACGGCGTGGGAGAAGAAAACCTACCGCCAACCGTCGTTTCCCGACGGTGCCCGCGACGAGTTGGAGCGGCTGTATCACGCGGAGGTCCGTCGCCACTCGTAAGCGGCTCCGCTACTCACCGTCCGCGCCTCTCGCCGCCCCGGCCTCTCGCCGCCCCGGCCTCTCGCCGCCCCCGACACTCAGCCGCACCACCACTCGCCACCCTTCGCTCGGGATAGCGCACCTGCCCCAAAATCAGTACACTTCCGGCTGATGAGGTTGTCCAGTCGGCAGCGACAGGCGCTCTTCGCCGCCTTAGAGGACGTCGGCCTACCCGAGGGGTCGGAGGTCTATCTCTTTGGGTCGCGAGTGGATGACTCCGCCCGCGGCGGGGATATCGATCTTCTGATCGTGGGCCCGGTTGATGATGCCTACGAGCTCGAGCTCAGCATAAAGCGGGCGTATCGGAAGCGCGTGGATGAGCGCATAGACGTTATTATCCTTAGCACTCTGAAACCGGACCCGGACACCGAGCTGTTCGTTAAGACCCTCGAGACCGAGCGGATTGCATGAGCTCTCTCGCGCTTCTCAAGCGGAGCCACGAGCGACTCGAGCGGACCGTCCGCCTGGTCTCGGCCTCGGTGAAACGAACCGGCGCTTTCGACCCCGATGAGGACTACGCGCCGGAACAGCGCGAGCCTTTCGACGCGTTGAGCGACCGATTCATGCGCGCCTCGGAAAGCGCAATACGATTCTTCCGTTCCTACGAGCGATTCTCTCAAATTGTCCCCGCCGAGACGTTCCGAGACACCCTTAACACCATGCATAAACTGGATGTCGTCAGCGATGTCGAGATCTGGATGGATATGCGCGAGGTACGCAACCGGGTCGTCCACGACGACGCGCCGGAACAGCGCCGGCGGCTCTACCGGGATATCCGAGGGCGATTCTACGCTGAGTTGCTGCGCGTGCTCGACCGGCCGGGTCGTATGGTCGAGCAGGCTGTAGAGGCGGCGGAGGATCTTGATGGCAGCGAGACGGGGCTCGACGAGTAGCCGGCCGGCCTCCCGCTACTCGCCCGGTCGGTACGCCCCGGTGCGCCGGTTCTTGCGGTTGTTCTTTTCCTCGTACATCTTGTTGTCGATGCGGGTCACAAGCTGGTCCGGGCTTTCGCCCTGCCGGTAGATGCCGTAGCCGATGCTAAACCGGAGGCGGAAGGGCGCTCCGGAAGCGGAGTTGAACTCCTCGGCGCCGAGCGTGAGACGGTTGGCCGTCTGGCGCAGCTCCTCTTCGGTCGACGCGCTGACCAGCGCGACAAACTCGTCGCCGCCGTAGCGGCCCACAACGTCACGCCTTCGAAGTACCGCGCGAAAAATCTGGCCCGCCGCGCAGGGCCTCGTCTCCGGCCGAGTGACCGTGGTTGTCGTTGATGGTCTTGAAGTCGTCCAAATCGATCATGATTACGCCAAAGGCCTCACCTCGAGGTTGGATTCGTCGCACCAACGCTTCGTCGAGTTGGCGTCGGTTGGACAGTCCCGTGAGGTAGTCGGTGTTGATACGCGTGTTTTGGACGTTGATGTAGACCAAAAACACCGACAGCGTAAGGGCGCTCCAGATCACGTTGATCTCGTAAACTGCAATCTGCGCGATCGCGGCCACGCCCGGTAAGAGCGGGAAGAGCAGCATCGAAAAGAACTGCTTCCGGGCAAAGCCATGACGATTGTGGACGAGGTATGCTGCGGCAAAGAGTATCGACCCAAAGTTGATCGCGGCGGTGACCACGTATCCGCGCCCCGCTGATAGACATTTCCCTCCGCAATGGAGAACAGGAATCCGGATGCCGGGGACAAAAGAGCGGCGATGCCATGGGCCGCAACTACCACGATACCGCCGATATGGATTGCGCGATAGAGGCGGCTGTTGCCGTCCAGCAGTTCTCATTTTGGCCGATTTGTGCGGATCGGAGCAGGTTGGCATGGCGAGACGGATTGAGTGGCATGGAAGCTTCAAACGCTTGAACGGGGCGGGCTGACTCGTCGGGCGGAGGTTGCTATCGATTTTCTGAGATTCAGAAGCTATGAACGGAACGAGAACGAACTACCGATTGACCCGGTAGTCAACGGACACAAAGCAGCCGGCGCTTGCCGGCCGCGTTCTCGCAGTCCTGCTTCGTCTGCCCGTCCTGCGGCTCGATGAACTGCGGTTCAAGCGAGATCACTCGACTGCTACCGGGTGAGACGATCACCGGGGTGACCGCGCTGTGATAGTAGGTGGTGCGCCCATCGCGGTGGCTCTGGGTGTTGCACTGCTTGCAGTGCACCGACTCTGAGTTGTGAAACCATACCCCGTCAAGGGCGACAAGGAGCGTGCCGTCGACACCTGGAAGAAGCGCAGGCGATGCGCAAGCTGCTGCGTATGGGCTATGAAGTGTATCTCGCTGAACAGTATCGTGCCGGCCGGGTGTCACTTCGCCAGGTGGCACGGCTGATCAACCGGTCGCTGAGTGAGACGCTCGATCTGATGGCGCGCATGGGCATTCAGGGCAACACCGGTGCCGAGGACACGCTCGCATCGCTGCGTTCGCTCCGGCAGGGCGGCGAGTGACGGCCGTGTAGCTGCGACTCCTATGGGCGAAGTCCGTTAATCCGTCTCCGCTGAGTAATAAGCGTCCTTGGCATACGGAATCTTGAGTCCAATTCTCTTATTCTTCACGCCCGCCGCCGTGACGGGTAGCCTTGTTAGTTCCTCGAATCGGTTACCTGTATGCTTTCGAGCACTATTAGGGTTGGACAAAAAATCGAGGCCTCCGCCGACAGATTGCTGCATAGTGTAGACAAGCGTGTTGCGGAGAAGGCCGGTGCCAATGTGCGGACCATGGGAGTCCCTTGGCAAGAAAGAAATCGACAACGACTCTCGATCCTGCTACGATCGCTCTATCGTGACCGACATCTTTTACTTCACCGGTACCGGTAATTCACTCTACGTGGCGCGGCAGCTCGCGGACCGCATGCCGGCCGCCCGACTTGTGCCGATTGTCGCGGCACTCCACGGTGCAACCGCCGCGAGTGGCCCGGCGGCCCCGGTCTCGACGGCCACGCCAATCCCGACATCGACGGCCGACGTTGTCGGCATCGTCTTTCCGGTCCATGCATTGACCATCCCGATCGTCGTTCGGAAGTTTGTCAGGAAGCTCCGCGCCGGGGGAACGCGTTACATCTTCGCCGTCGCAACTCGGGAAGGTACACTCTTTAGGGGCTTTCCAGTAATCGACCGACTACTTCGGCGGCACGGCCTGCGCTTGAGCGCGGGCTTTATCCTGCGCATGTGGAACAACGAGGCTCGCCACGCGAGTTACGTCATACCCAGCACGGAAGACATTGTGGACGTAGAGGCTGATCTCGCTCCGCGCCTCGACAAAATCGCGGCGTGTGTGAGGTCGCGCCGAGACCACCTCGTCCCCGACGTCGACGTCACCAACCCCCTTCCCTTTAGCCCGCTCAAGAACAAGCTTGTGGAAGCGATTGTGATTGGGGGTATAAAGCTCGCGGAGTACATCGGCGGTGTGCAGTACTTCTATGCCGATGAGTCCTGCACAAAGTGCGGTGTCTGCGAGAAGGTCTGCCTGTCCGGAAAAATCACAACGGTCGAGAAGGCACCGGTCTGGCGGCGCGACGTCCTTTGTTATATGTGCTTTGCCTGTCTCAACTATTGCCCGGCGACGGCCGTTCAAATCAAAGACATTCCGGGCGTAAAGTCGTACACCCAAACCAACGGCCGCTATACCCACCCCTACGCCGAGGTCAAGGACATTGCGGCACAAAAAAGGATGCCGGCGAAGTAGGCGCCCGACCGCCGGTGTTTTGCCGCCATGTGCCGCACTTGGCCTCCGTTTCCCGGCATTTGCCGCTCGAAGTGATGATCTGCTCGCCGTCTTTGACCGTTTTCACCACCTCCGACAAACCGTGCCTTGTCTGACCGGGCCGCTTTTCCTATCATTATGCTAGTCTTTGGATCCACGCGCCAGACGCCGGCCCAGACGCCGGCCCAGACGCCGGCCCAGAGGGACTTACGTGCGGAGCTCGGCGACCGGGCCCACGCGGGTCCATGTGGTCGCCGTCGCATTTGGGATGCAGCAATCGGTACCCGACGCCAAGGAGTGCCTTGACCGCACAATCGATTCAGAGACCTGGATTACGGTTTGTACGCAATCAGGAGGGTAGAGATGAATCGTCTATTGGTCCTGCTGATGGTAGCCTTTGCCTTGGTGTGCGGAGTAGGCGGACAGGCCGAGGCCCAGAGCAGTGAAGAGGTCAGGAGTTTTCACGAGGCAATCAGAGAAGGAGACCTGTCCGCCATTGACCGGTTTTACCGTGAACACAACACGGTAGATGTCGCCATTCCCGGCCTGTACGGCCCGCAGCCGGGCACGGCCTTTGTTGCCGTGGAGTCGGGAAACTCGGAAGTTTTGCGCCGGCTACTAGAGCACGGTCTAGAGCAGATCAATGAGTTCTCGCACCCCGATGGAGCGTTGATCGGCAGTACGCCGCTGAGCAATGCCGTTTCGCGGAATCAACCCGAGCTTGTACGGCTGCTTCTCGATGCCGGCGCGCGCGGTGATCAACGAAGCCAAACCCTTGCCCGAGCGGTTGAGACGGGAAACGCCGAGATCGTTCGGCTTCTTCTCGATTCAGGTGCCGACCCGGATCAAGCGAGCGCTCTTCGAGTTGCATCGGCACACAATAACACAAGAATTCTGCGGCTGCTGCTCGATGCCGGAGCCGATCCTAGCACCGGCGCTCCGCTCGTAACCGCTACGTATTGGGACAGCGACGATGCGGCACGCTTGCTTCAAAGCCGCGGTGCGGAGCCCGGCCGAGCGGCCCCGATAGGAGCACGCCAACTCCGCCGGCACATGTTTCAGCCGGAACCGGCTCATCCCGATTTCGGCTTGATTCCGGGCGGGGAGTATACCATTGGTCAAGTGCAGTGGTTAAAAGTCTACCGGCTCCACGGCACACGGATTCCTCTCTCCTATACGGCGCGAGCGAGCAGCTCTCTGGCCGACGATCCGCCCTACTTCTACGGTCCGGATCAGGCGTTCGACGAAAACCCTCGAACCGCGTGGAATGAGGGCGACGATGGCTCCGGGACAGGGGAGTGGCTGGAGCTTGAATTCGACGCCGCGGGCTTTAGCGGCGGCTGGGCCCAAATCGCCGCGGTAGAGATTCTGGGTGGATTGTTCGCGTCGGGTTGGTTCGAGCAGAATAACCGCGTTAGTTCGGCGCGCGTTGTGTTCCGAACTCCACGCGGTGATTGGTCTCCGCCGGATATCTATTTTCCTGACTCGATGACGCCGGTCCGAACTACGTTCCGTCCCATTTGGGCTCGTTCTGTGAGAATCGAGGTTCTGGAAACCTATCCGGGCACAGCGTGGAACGACCTGCCAATCTCGGAGGTACGATTCTTCGCCGAGATTACTCAACTCGAGCACGGCGAGGGCGTCGCGACACGACGATCGCTTGTACTGATCGCCCTCGAGGGCTACGAGAGGCCGCCGGAGCCCGCCGGTTGGGTGATCGGAAACTAGTTTCGCTCGGATTCCTACTCTTTGTGAGCCGCCTGCCTCCCAGTTTGGTACACGGTCTACGGGCTTGTATTCCATCGTGCGCATAAAACGTTCGCCGTTGGTCGTTGTGTTTCCTCGCTTGCGAACGACTATTGCCGATGTGCCGCCGATGTACTTGAACTGTGGGTGCCAAAAATCGTACTCAACCGACTATGGCATGACCGGCACGGCCGTGATGGGCCCCGGCCGGTGTTCCGACGGCGACCGGGCGTTTCCCGGCACGGGCGCCAACGGCTCGAATATCGCAGTAACCTGTGTGTCCCCCTCAGCCATCGCCGCCGTCACGTCGGTTTCAACATCGACTCGTCCTGAAGCGGGCACCGCGACGTCCGAGGTAATACGGGTACGACGCCCGGATGGGAGCGCAAGTACGTGGAGCTGACCACGAACGGACTCGGTGGAGCCGTTTATCACGCTGACCACGTTGCGAGCGTTATCGAGCACGACGTCTACCGGTCCGTTGGCCGTCTCGCGGAGCGTGATACGGACCGCGGCACCGGCCGCCGGGTCCACTTCGACGACAACCCGGCCGCCACCGGCCCCGGAGCGGAATTCCTGCGTTCGAAAGGTCGCAGCCGCGGCGTTGCCCGCCACCGTCGCGACGCCGTTGGGGCGTCCAAGCTGATCGACACGGAGTGTCCACGGTCCTATCTCGTCCGGCAGCCGGAAAACAAACTCCGCGCCGGCTATACTCGCCTCGCGAAGGTACGCGGTTGTTGTGTAGGAGGACTGATCGCGTGAAGCCGCGGCATACACCGGCAACGGGTCACGATGGTCGGATAACGGGTCGATCCGGATCCCGGCAAGCTCAACATCGATACCGACCTCCTCGCCACGAAAACCCGAGAAGAGAAGGTACGGCAAGTAGTTTTCCGCAACTATCCGCCCGTCGGGCCTTAGCAGGCCAAAAACCCGGCCCGGAGCCTCGCGGTAGTACGGAAGCGAGAAGTGGTGAAACGAGCCGATCTCATTCGATCGCGCAATAAGCTCGAACTGTCGAGTTAAGACGTAGTCCACCTTGTCCCATCCTCGCAGATTCCAGTTGTCCGACTCCGTGATGTGCAGAGTGCCCCGGCGGCCGGTCGCCTCCTCTATAAACTCCGCCCAGTCCGAGATACGCCGGGCCATGCGGACCGGGTCCTGGTTGTAAAAGTGGGCGGTAATAAAATCGGCGGACTCGCCGCACTCTTGGATAAACTCGAGCAGAAAGGCCCCGTCGCTCGAAAGCACCGACGGTCCTCCTACGAGCACCCCGGGATAGTCACGGTGTATGCGGTCGGCCGTAGTGCGAAAAAGCTCGAAGTACTCGTCGCGCGTGCCGGTCCAGTACGGCCCACCGGGAGAGGGCTCATTCCAGATCTCTACCAGCAGGTCCCGGTCCTCTCCGGCGACCGCAAGCCCCCGCGACATGGTTTCAACAACGGCTGCTGCAAACTCCGCCCACTCCGCAGGGTCGGTCGGAGGTGCGTTGCGTTGTCCGCCGCGACCGAGCCACTCTACGTTGTAGGTCAAAAGCGCTAACGGCATCATTGCCATCTCCGTCATCTCATTCAAGAAGGCCTCGCCGTCTTTGTGTATAAAGCGATACATACGGTCGGTATAGAGTCGGGACCAGTTGAACACCGCGGAATCGTTGTTGTCGTTTGCCGGCTCTATCAAGTCGATCATGACTTCCGTTCGGGCGATGCTTTCCGCGGGACCGAGTCGTGAAAAGAGCGCACGCGCCGTCGCGCCCGCCTCGCTCGCAAAGCGCTGGTAGTTCACCAAGCTAAAAAGCGCCCGGTTCACACGCGACTCCGCACGGGTGAAGTCGACTACAATGGTCGCCGAGCTTCCTTGCTCCGGTTCCAGGGCCTGAGCGAACGAAGCGAGGTAAAGCGACAGGCAAAACGCAAAGACAAAGGGCGCCGCACGACGGATGTGCTTGATCATCCCACAAGCCTACGAGAACACTCAAACGACCGCAAGCGGTTGCCCGCTCCCTACGGAACGGCGTTGCTCGAGATTCCGCTCGACGACCGGTCTTGACAGCGATGTCTTTGCGGTCTATGGTTGTATAGACATTTAGCAAACTATGAGGCAACCATGATCCACGTATCAAAGGGCTCTATTCTTATCGTACTGCTTCTGGCCGCTTCCGCTTTATGCGCCACGGCTCAGGAGATTAGGGTTGATGCAACAACCACCGGCGCCGCCGTGAATCGGGGACTGTTCAGTCTCGTCAACTATCAGTACCTCTACGGAGAGGCGGACGGCAAGGCAATCTCCCAGTTCGAATCTCTCGCGCCCGCGGGGTCCCAGGCTCGCATCGAGGTCCGGATCAACGAGGCGGAGCCGGAAAACGACAATGGTAATCCGGCCGTTCTGAACGAGGATGCCTTTTTCCCGGAGCGTGGGATAGTCTACGTCCCGGACTCGGTGCGCTTTATGCAAAACCTCGCCGAGTTGCACATAGAGCCGCTGGTTCTCCTTGCATACAACTCGTCTTGGCTTGCCAAGGACGGAAGGTTTACAGGGGCCCCCTCCTCGAACGCCGAGTGGGTCGAGTTTGCCGTCGGGCAGATCCGCTATCTGAATTCCATTGAAGGTGGCGCGCCAATCCGCTACGTGGAAGTCTGGAACGAGCCGAACATCACGCAGTTTTGGACTGGAACGCAGGAGGAGTACTTCTCGCTCTTCAACGACGTGGCCGACGCGCTGCACGCCGAGTTTCCCGGAATCCAGGTTGGAGGTCCGGTACTATCGCCTTCCGGCGGAATTGATGCTTGGATACGAGCATTTATAGACGCCTGCGGCAGTCGCGCAGACTTCTTGAGCTATCACTCCTACGGCCAGGCGGTTCCGCGTATCATCCACGACATCGAGACCTACGGTGAGCTGTTTCGGCGGGAGACAGGCAAGACCGGGCCTCGCATCATAATTTCGGAGTCAGATCATCGGATTGCGCCTGAGGACAAGTTTGGTTACCTCATGGAGCGCCAGTTTGCGCTTATGCAGGATACGGACGAGCTGATCGCCTTTCATCACTTTACACTTCCGTATTACGCCGAAGGCGCGTTTGTCTTTGGCCTCATCGACACCGACGCGTACGTCATCCCCGAGAACTACTGGCCCTATTGGGCATTCCGCGACATCGGCGGATCTGAGCTACCCGTCAGCGACGTTCCGGCAGGCGTGGAGGCGGTCGCAACGCGGAACGACGAGGGTGCCGTCGCACTGGTGGCTTACAATTCGGGCGCCGCAGACACATTGCGGGCGACGATACAGCTTCCGGACGACGGCGACCGCATCTGGACTCTATACCGAGTCAATATAGACGGACCTGAAGTAGTTGAGAACAGACCGGTATCCGCCGGTTCGACGGTCGACTTTGCCCTTCGTCTTGCCTCCGGCGAAGTGGTGGTGGCAACGGCCAAGCCGGCGGAGACTCAGGACGATCTTATCGCATCCATCACGTTGAGCGAGAACGAGGTAATTGTTGGGAATCCTGTCGACGTCACGATGACGATTAGAAACACCGGCGCAGTCCCTCTTCGAGGGCGTCTTGTCCCCGTGGGGCAACCGAGCGATTGGCGGATCGAGATGACAAGTGACGCCTCTTTCCGTGACCTTGCTCCCGGCGAAGCGTTTTCTGCGCGGGCCAGACTCCATCCAAGTTCGGCAACCGAGCTTGAAGGCTCGGCGGTCTACACCTTTGTGGCATATCGCAAGCCGACAACCCGCACTATCCGCGACGGCTCAACACCGGTCCGGCTAAAGGCGCTTGCACCCCTCGTTTTTACCGTCTTGCCGCTGCAAACCTACGCGGCGCCCGGCAACGAGTACACGCTCGAAGTCACCGCGGAGAATACCTTTTCGCGTGACGTCTCGGGTGCCGTGAGTGTGGACGCACCGGACGGTTGGGCTGTTCACGCGCCGGACCGATACGATTTGCCGATGGGTGAGACTCGTGAATATACGATTCGCTTCTCACTTCCCGCGGACGTCCAGGCGGACACGTATCCGGAAGCTATCACCCTCTCGGTTGCCTTCGAGTACGACGGGACGCTTTTTCGTGAGACAGCCGCGGTGTTTGTCAGAGAGTTTGCGTATCGCGACAGTGTGCCGGTTGATATGTCGGGCATCCGCGACAGCGATCTCTTCACGCACGAAGACGCGCCTGCGGATGTGAGCAATTTCGGCGGTCCGTTTAGCTATCCCGCAAAGTTCTACCCATCAAACGAGATTGTAAACTACCTCGGCGTAGATTTTGCCTTTCCGAGTACCGCCACCGGTGACAACAACGGGGTGCATGCCGACGGCGATCGAGTTCCGGTAGAACCGGGGAAGTATGACGGCCTCGCGATCCTATCGGCTGCTACCAACGGCGACAAGACGGTGACGTTTACCTATGTGTATGCCGACGGATCGACGGAGACGGTCGAGACCACGATCACGGATTGGTGCGTCAACGTAAAACACGGCGAGCTCGAGATCGCTCGAGCACCGTATAGACACAACCCCACCGGCATACTCCGCGATGCCGAGCCGCGGATTATGTTCCGCACGATGGATGTCGATCCAACCAAAGATCTCGTAGCAATTGAGCTGCCCGAGAGGACCGACTTTTGGCTCGTCGCAATAAGCCTCATCAGGCCCAATTAGTCCTATTTGAGCCAACACGGGCCGAGTGGAGCCAGAAGAAACCGGAGAAGGAGGAGTAGATGAAAAGAGTGCGTGTCACACTCGTGCTTGTGCTGTTCGTCGCCTGTGGGCTTGTCCCCGCCGGAGCGCAGATAACCGCCAGGGTCGATCCGGCCGGGAGTGGGGACCCGATCGACCGTTCGCTGTTCAGTCTTGTCAACTATCAGAGCGTGGCTGAGATTGCAAGCTCGATTGCGGCCCGAGCCGTTCTTTGGCTCAACATGGAAGGAACCTTCCAGCGTCTTGCCACAACTCCGCCGCTGTTCGAGGAGACAAACGACAACGCCGACCCGACGGTAATACACTGGGCCGGATTTACTCCCGGCCGGCTATTCGCATCGGAGAACCGCAGGCACGTGGGCCGGGAGCTTGTGGAAAAGGTTCGCGAAGACGGAATGGAGCCGGTGTTGCTGCTCGCCTACAATGTGCCCTGGCTCAGCACAAACGGCGACATCACGCAGGCACCTACCGACCCACGGGAGTGGGCCGAGCTTGCCTCCGCCGCGCTCCGGGCTGTGAACGGGGAGCCCGGTTCCCGAGACTACGAGCTCCGGGTTCGCTACGTGGAGATCTGGAACGAGCCGGATACCGAAATCTACTGGAAGGGTACGGCGGACGAGTACTACGAGCTCTTTCGCATCGTGGCGGAGCGCCTCGAAGACGATCATCCGGATGTGCTTGTCGGTGGTCCGGCCGCGCTGAACTACACTTCGCCGTGGGCACTCAACTTCATCCGTTCGGCGGGTGATCTGCTCGACTTTTACGTCTACCACTCGTACAACGAGGAGCCGGAACGTCTCGTGGAGCGCATCGGTCAGGTTGCCACGTTTATCCGGCAGACCCTCGGTCGCGACATCCCGATCATGATTACCGAAAGCGACAACTTTGGCCTCGTCGGCGCCCAGAAAATCGACTATCTGGTCCGACGGCAGATATTGCTCCAAGACGTTCGTGAGCAGGTGGAAGGCTTCCACCACTTCCAGGCGCGGGCATATCAGGAAGGTGACCGTGTTTTTGGCTTGGTGCGGGATGACGGCAGTGTAATTGACTACAACTATTTTCCCTTTTGGCTCTTCCGCGACCTCGTCGGCGAACAGATTCCGGTGCGGCTTTCGGGTGGGAGCTCCTCTTCGCGTTCCGCGATACAGAGCATCGCCTCAGCTGCCGACGACCGCATGACGACGGTGCTCTACCTTCCGCTTGCCGAGAGTGATCCCGTGTCCGTGACGGTGGAGTCTCTTGTTCCCAACGCGCTTCGCGACGGGCTTGTGCTTGTATCGCGGGTGGCTGAGGGCGAAAGCGGTGTGGTCTCCGCGGCGCTAAACGAAGGCGCATCCCGTCGCGAAGACGCTGTTCGTCTCGAGCCCGGAACCGGAGTTGCCGTGACGGTACTCGCCGGGAACCCGCCTGAGCTAATCTGGACGGATATCGACCTGAATCGATCGACGGGTCTTGTGGGTCAACCAATTCGCGCAACCGTCCAGATGACAAACACCTCGACCGATTCTCTTCGTGGATCGTTACAGCTGCTGGGTCTGCCCGAAGACTGGGAGATCGAAGTTGCCGTCGGCGATGATTCGTTTCGGGATCTGATGCCGGGCGAGGTGCATGAGGTGGTATTTGATGTGATGCCGACCTCGCCGACACCGGTAGGCGGAAGCGGCGCGTACGTGTTTGTAAGCGCACGACCGCCCCGCAGCCGCTCCGTTCGAATGAACTCTCTTGCGGTGAATGTTGACGTCGACGCGCCGGTGCAAATCGTTCCCCGGCCGGACCGGATCCACATGACCGGAGGATACGACGGGGAACTCGTCGCGCGGTTCACAAACACCTTTACACGCGACGTCACCGGTCGCCTCGGCATCGAGGTTCCGGACGGTTTTACCGCTTCCGACACCCGGACGATCACCATCGAGGAGGGAAACGAGGTTGAGCTTACGTTCGACATCGGAGCGACGGAGGACGTGAACGAAGGAACGTACACCGGTTTCTATGTCTTTCTCTTCGACGGTATTGCCTTTCGAGAGCCGTTTGCGATCATCGTCACGGAGTTCGCCACCGATCTGAGCAGCACCGTGGTGGATTTAGACGATGAGTACAATGTTGACGGCGTTACCTTCCAAGACGATTTCGAGGCGTATGATCAGGACGGCTTTGGCGGGCGCTTTGCCCTCCCTGGGGAGCTTCTACCTCCGCCCGGACGCAAGAATTATCTTGGTGTCGAGTTTGCTTTTCCCGACGTCGCTTCGGATGCCCATCTCGTCGAGACGCGGGGACAAACCATCGACCTGCCCGACGGGCGTTTTGATAGCCTCGCGCTTCTCGCCACCACCGTCAACAGCGACAAGAGTGAAACGCTTACCGTTGTCTACACCGACGATTCGACCGACGAAATAGAATTCAATCTCACCGACTGGTGTGTCGGGACGAAGTTTGGAGAGGTCCCGGTCGTGCGGGCTCCCTATCGGCACATGACCGCCGGGATACTTCGCGATTGCAATCCACAGATCTTCCTCGTCCGGTACGAGGTAGACTCGAGCAAGACCGTAGACGAGTTGCGGCTACCGAATCGGCCGACTCTCTACGTGGTGGCCGCGACACTTGTGGCCGAATAGGAGAGGCAATGAGATTAGCACGGACGGCATTAAGCGCGGCGGTACTGCTATTTGCGATTACCAATCTCGCTTTTGGGCGTGGTGGTGGCGAAGGGGAAGCGGGCGCGGAGACCATTGTTGTTACCACGACAAATGGACCCAACGAAAATGATCAGCTCGAGGTGGATCGGCACCAGTTTCTTGTCGAGGAGTTTCAAAAGCAACGACCCGACGTAGTAATCGAGGCACGCGACACGCTTTTCGATCGCCAGCAGTTCACGGCCAAGGTTGCCGCGGGGACCATGGAGGATGCATTCCTGGTTGACTTCACCCAGCCGGGTTTTCTGATTGACCGCGGTTACGTCGCGGATGTGACGCCCTGGATCACGGCATGGGATGACTTCGAGTTCTACAATCCGAGCTTGCTCCAGATCGTTCAGGACGACGACGGCCGGATATACGGGCTCCCGGTTGGAGGGTACTCGTTGGGCCTTATCTACAACCGTGAGCTGTTTGAAAGGGCGGGCCTTGATCCCGACAATCCGCCGCGAACGTGGGCGGAGTTGCAAGAAGCGGCCTTTGAGATATCGCTCTTGGGCGACGACTATGCGGGGTTCGGCGCCCTGAGCAGCGCCGGCCAAGGTGGCTGGCACTTTGTCGCCATGGTTTACAGCTTTGGTGGTTCTTTTGTGGCCGAAACGGAAAGCGGCTGGGAAGCGCGATTTGTGAGTGACGAGGCGCTTGATGTGCTCGATCTGCTCCAGCAAATGCGCTGGGAGGACGATTCGCTAACGCAACAGCAATTGCTTGATGCGGCGGACCTGGTTTCCCTGATGGCTGCGGGTCGACTCGGCATGGGAATTATGGCTGGGGATGAGCTTCGCCGAATCAAGGCTCAGTTCGAGGGCGATATGACAACCTTTGGCATGGGTCCGTTGCCTCAGGCGGGTGGTAACGCGACACTTGCCGGCGGCGCCACCTGGATGTTCAACCCGAATTCGAGCGACGACGTCCTCCAAGCGGCCGCGGAGTGGAGCGTTTTCCAGACCTTCGCCAACTACGAAAACGACATCGCTGCGCAGGCGGCTCGCGGACAGCTGGTCGGCTGGCCTCAGCTCCCGGTCTTTACCGGCGCGAAGCAGGAGGAGCGCGAGGCGATCCTCGCTCGGTACGCGAATGCCCCTATCCAAAACTATGAGCCGTTTACCAGCGCGACGGAGATCATTCTTCGTCCGGAGCCGCAGGTAGAGACGCAGAAACTCTACCGTGATCTGGACGTGGTAACACAGGCGGTGCTCACCGATCCTTTTGCCGACGCGGAGAAGATTCTGCGGCAGGTGGAGCGCCAGTTTCAAGAACAAGTATTAGATCGCCTGGACTGATCGAGTAATAACTTCTGCCGACAAGGCTATGCGAGATTTTGTCCTTGACAGCAGTGGAGTAGAAGTATACACTTGTCTATACAAAATCCTACAAATAGGACAAGGAGGAAGAGATGAAACGAGCATTGTTCGTCTTTGTTATCCTGCTCATCGCAGGATTTGCGTTTGCGACAGGCACCATCGAGGTGCGCGAAGTGGAGGTCCCCGTTGAGGTACCGGTAGAGGTTGAAGTTCCCGTCGAGGTAGAAACCATCGTGGAAACCGACTACTACCATCTTCGTGAGTTCCCCGATGTGCCGGCCGAGATCGGTATGATCCGGGACGATGCCAAGGCGACGCTTAGCCTCGAGCAGCAGCAGGTGGTCACCGCGGCGTTTAGGCGGGTCTATCAAGAACACCTGGACAGCGAGTTCAATCCCGGACTGCCGTACGGTGGCGACCTTGTGCATTTCTGGTGGGGCCGCGACGTCCAGTCCTACATGCTTTCCCAGAATGTTGGTGTTGACGGGGATTCGGCAAGTGAAGGCTGGGGCATGCCGGGTCTGGCTATCGTAGCGATGAGTCCGACCCAGACACAGGCCTTTATTATTGCCGATGAGTTTCTCAATCTCTTCCATGCCGGACGCGACGATGAGCACGGTGGCAACGGACCCGACGGGTTTGGTTATCCCATGACGGATGTCTATTATACGGAAAGCTACAAAGCTCAGGTTTTCTCAAAGGGCACCATGATCGTCGAAGACGGTGTCGCCGAGTTTATTCCGGGTCTCCCTGAGGTAGGCGAGGTTCCCGAGGGAATCGGAGTGGTTCGCGAGGACAACATCGAGAAGTATCCCGCAGGTTGGCGCGAGGCGATGACCGAGGCATTCCGCCGGGAGTACTACCAGGCGCTGCTGCGCGAGTTTAACCCCGGCGTTCCCTACGGTGGCGATCAAGTGCACGAGTGGGCCGGACGTGATTCGGCTCCGGTTACTCAGAACCTCAACGGCGACTCGACAGGTGAGGGTTGGGGCATGCCGGGCTTGGCCATCATGGCAATGAACCCCGGGAACCGGCGCGCGTACATTATAAAGGATGAGTTCCTTGCGATGTTTCACTCAGGTCGTCAAGATGAGCACGGTGGCAACGGACCCGACGGTTTTGGTGCACCACTTGCCAACGAGTACGAGCGCTTTGGATACCGGGCGCAGCCCTTCGAGAAGGGATTGATGATACTCGAGGACGGCGTCATGGAGTTTATCCCCGACGGGGAGTAAGTCCGCGGCCTGCACTGAGGAGGGAAGGAGCGAGACCGTTCGCTCCTTCTTTTTTACCAATTTCCCGTGGCTGGTTGGACTTGGCGAGGCGGTTTTTATAGCTTATGTACCATATTGTATGGACAATAGGAAACAAATATGATGACCCTCGTTCCTGAGGACAGCGAACCGCTCTATCTCCAGCTCTCGGGAGTTATCCGAAAACAGATACGCAGTGGCGAGCTAAAGCCCCACGACAGGCTTCTTCCGGAGTTGGAGATCGCCGCTCAGTATGATGTGAGCCGGGGGACGGTTCGACAGGCTCTCGACCAGCTTGTTCGAGACGGTTTGCTCGAGCGGACGCAGGGCAAGGGAACATACGTTCGGGCGGTCAACCATGACCGGAAAAGCGCAACGATTGGATTTGTCGTTCCGTATCTCCGCGACACGCTTGTCAATGAGATCATTCGCGGGGCCGAGAGAGTCTTTCATGAGCACAACTACAGCATGATCCTTGGCCATTCAGACAGCAATCTTGAAACCGAGGTAGCACAAGTACAACGCTTGCTCGCCGGCAGGGCGGAGGGCATGATCTTGTTTCCGGTCGCTGAGGAAGATGAGCAACAGCGATTGAGCGAGATTATCCCCGCCGACTTCCCGACGGTCCTGATCGACCGCCGAGTGCCGGGCCTGCATGCGGACCGCGTACTCACGGACAACAGGACCGGCGCGTACAGCGCCGTGCGGCATCTGTTGGAGCTGGGTCACACCAGTATTGTGTGTATCACCTCACCGGACCGACCAAGCAGCATCGTCGATCGGATCAATGGGTACGAGCAGGCCATGAATGAAGCCGGGCACTTTCCACTTGCCGCCGTTTCATTGGGTGGGAGCGGGACCCCGGCAAACGATGCATCGGGATCGGTTCCGGTATACAGCGATGCGGACCTGGATCCTGTACGACGGCTCATCGACAGCGCGACGCGGCCTACGGCGCTCTTTTGTATCAACGACTTTGTCGCCATAGGTGTGTTGCACTTCCTCCACGAGCGTGGGATCGACGTGCCGGGCGAGGTAGCCGTGGTTGGTTTTGATGATATCGCCGTCGCGGCAATGTCGTCGATCTCCCTAACCACCGTTGCGCAACCCAAGTACGAGATCGGTCGAGAAGCCGCAACCCGCTTGTTGGGCTTGCTCCGCGGCGAGCGTTTTTCCGAACCGGAGCTGGTTCTGCCCACGGAGCTTAGGATCCGGCGGTCTACTGCCGGCGCAACGTAGGAGAGGCATGTGAAACGCAACAAGACGCGGGCGCTCCTGCGGCGCAGCGTCAGCGGGTACGTATTCCTGCTTCCGGCAATAATCCTCTTTACGCTCTTCGCGTGGTACCCCATCGTTAACGGGCTGCTTCTAAGCTTTCGTGATATCGACTTGATCCGCTACACGCAGCCGGGGTACAGCCCCGAGTGGGTCGGCCTTGATAACTTCGAGCGCATATTTGCGGACAATCTGCTTGGGACCGCATGGCGCAACACCCTTCAATTCGCCGGGCTGGCTCTGCTTTTCGGCTATCTCGTGCCGGTCGTACTCGCGGTCGCCGTAAACGAAGTGCGCCGAGGAAAGAGTTACTTTCGGCTCGCGTTTTACCTACCGGTGATCCTGCCGCCGATGATCTCGATCCTCCTGTGGAAATACTTCTACGATCCAGGATCCGGCATTATGAACGTGCTCGTCGGCTTTCTAGGGGCGGAGCCGCTGCAGTGGATCTATTCCGCCGACACCGCGATGCTATCACTTGTGATTCTCTGGACGTGGACGTCGGCCGGGAGCACCATGCTGCTCTACCTGGCTGCCCTCCAGGGAATCCCGGTAAGCCTCTACGAGTCGGCCGAGATCGAAGGCGCTTCGATTTTTCGGCGGCTGATCCATATCACCCTTCCCGAGATTCGCAGCGTGATGCTGATCCTTCTTGTCCTTCAGGTAATTGGTACGATCCAGGTCTTTACCGAGCCTTTTGTCATGACCGACGGTGGTCCGGTTAACTCGACGCTTACCGTGATGGTTCTGCTGTACCGGTACGCGTTTGAGCGGGGAGAGATCGGCTGGGCGACCGCTCTGGGGCTCCTGATCTTTGTGGTTCTGGTGCTTTTTTCGCTTGTGTACCTCTTCTTGACCCGGCGGTTCCGGGGATCAGTGCGATGAGCGGTGCCAACACGTCGATAGCCCGCCCGAATGATCGGCGTCCGGTCCGCCCGGCCCGCCGCCGCGGTAGCCACGATCGAGGCGTCATTTCTAATATGGAGCTTCGCAAGCCGTCCGTTGCCCTCGGGTACGTGCTGCTCGTTTTGGTGCTGGCGGTTCTCTCCGTTACAACGGTGTATCCGCTTTTCTGGATGTACACCGGTGGCCTAAAGAGCTCGCAGGAGCTCATCCGCACACCCCCGACTCTTCTGCCACAAATGCCTGCCTGGGATAACTATCCGGAAGCGTGGAGCAACCTCAATTACTCTCGCTATTTTACAAACACACTTGTCCTCGCAGCAGGCGCCTTGTTTTTTCAGTTCCTGGTAAGTGCCACCGCGGCGTACGCGTTGTCCAAGCTAAAGCCGGTGGGTAGCTCTATCTTTCTCTTCCTCTTTCTCAGCACTCTGATGGTCCCCCCTGAAGCCTACCTCATCCCTCAGTATCTCGCGGTGGTTCGGGTGCCGATTTTGGGGATCAGACTTATCGACACGTGGTGGGCGGTTTGGTTGCCACGTGCGATCAACGCGTTCCATATTTTTATTCTCAAGAGCTTTTTCGACCAGGTTCCACAAGATCTTATGGATGCGGCGAGGATAGACGGCGCGCGACCGTGGCAGGTCTTTATCCGGATTCTGGTACCGCTCTCAACGGCGGTTCTCGCGGTGGTGGCCATCTTTACCGTGATAGCCCAATGGAAGGATTTCTTCTGGCCCTTCCTGGTGCTGAAGAGCGCGCACCTGCAGCCAATTATGGTCGCCCTCTACCGCCTCACCAACCAGTCCAATCCCGAGCCCATGAACATTATCGTGGCGGGGCTCGCGATCGCAAGCACCCCGATGATTGTTCTGTTCCTGGTCTTCCAGCGGCAGATCCTGCAGGGTATCACGTTGACCGGACTAAAAGGATAGACTATGGACGTCCCGTATTGGTGGAATCAGATTCGTAACGCGGCGGCTTTGTCCAAGACAGGTCGGCGTGTTGTTGGGGAGATCGAGTATCTGAGCAATCTGGCCGCCGTCGACGCCACTGCCCGTGATGACGCGGTCGTCGGCGCGATGCACGCCGTGCGGGACGAAGTCGCCCGGACCGGCACAGTAGCGGCCGAAGTGGGCGGGCGCGTCGAGCAAGATCTTATGCCGCTCCAGGCGGCGGCCCGTTCCATAACAATGCACTTTGTGGGCCACGCTCATCTGGACATGAACTGGATGTGGGGATACGACGAGACGGTTGTTATTGTTCTAGAGACGGTCCGGACCGTGCTGCGTCTGCTCGACGAGTATCCCGCGTTTTGTTTCTCTCAGTCTCAGGGTGCGGTCTACCGGATAATAGAAGAGTTTGAGCCCGAGCTGCTGGAAAGCATCGCGCGGTATATTAAGGAGGGGCGGTGGGAGCTGTCCGCGACTCAGTGGACTGAGGCGGACATGAACCTGCCCGACGCCGAGAGTCTGTTACGGCACGCGCTTCTAACCGTGCCCTACCTACAAGAGCTGTTCGGCGTGGATCGGGATGCGCTTCGGCTTGCGTTTATGCCGGACACCTTTGGTCATTCGGCAGACACGCCTGAGGTCCTCGCGGAGGCCGGCGTGTCCTGGGTGTACCACTGCCGCGGCTTTGACGGCCCGATTCTCAGTCGGTGGATGGCTCCTTCCGGGCGCTCCGTGCTGGCCTATCGCGAGCCGCGATGGTACAACGAGCAGGTCGCGCCTTTGCTTTTTGCCTCGGCGGCGGCAACCTCGGGTGATGCAGGCATACACGACGTGCTCGCCGTGTACGGCGTCGGTGACCACGGGGGCGGGCCAACACGAAAGGACATCGAGTTGGTTGCCGAAATGCAGCAGTGGCCGTTGGCGCCTCGAATCCGGTTCAGCACCTATCGCGAGTTTTTCCAAACCATCGAGTCGACGGTTGACCCGCCGGTTGTGCTCGGCGAGCGAAACCGCATCTTTACCGGCTGCTACAGCTCTCAGGCACGAATTAAGGCTGGTAACCGTGCCGGGCAGCGATTGCTCTTCACGGCCGAGGTGCTCGGATCGCTGTGTGGCACAGAGCAACCCGGCCGATTAAAGGACGCGTGGCGTGCGCTTTTGTTCAACCAGTTCCACGACATTCTTCCCGGCTCGGGCGTCGCCGCGACGCGGAGTTGGGCGCTGGCGGCCTACCAGCAGCTCTCGGCGGCCGCCCAATCGGGCATTAATCGGGCGCTCCGAGCACTTGCCGATCAGGTCGCACCGGCGGCTGCCGAGATTGTGCGATCGATGGAGCACGATAACACATGGCTTGTCACGGATACTGCTGAAGGCGCCGGCGTCGGGTTTACCGTTGCCGCGGCGCGTGCCTCCGCCACCGGCCGATGGGGCGGTGTCATTCGACCCTTTCTTGTTGTGAATCCACTCGAAGTAGGTCGAGAAGCCTACGTCGAGATTGTTGTTTGGGATTATATCAATGCACCGCTCGAGGTCGTGGACGAATCGGGAACACTGCTCGACTCTCAGGTGATTCGGTCCGGCGAGGACCGCTACTGGAGCCACAACTTTGTGGTTATCGTAGTAAAAGTCGATTTGGAACCGTGGGAGTATCGCACGCTTTTTGTCCGCCCAACGGACTCTGTGCCGGCGCGATCGGCTCATCATCCCTACGGCGTGGAAAACTGGCTCATAGACCACAAACCTCCGTTGCGACTGCGGGGAGAGCGGATCGAGGTCGCCATCGATCCCAAAACCCTTGTGATTCGGTCTATCGTCGACATCGAGACCGGCGCGAACCTGCTTGGCCCCGCGGGTGCGCGTTTTGTCCTCGAGTGTGAGGACCAATCCCACATGTCGGCCTGGCACACCCAACGGGCGGGTATCGGTCAAACGCTCGGTCAGGGTGGAAAGCTGGCGGGAGTTGTTGGCGGTGACGCGCGGCTTCGTTCGTGGATCGACCTCGAGCTGCCGTTTAGCACGCGGGGCCTGCCCCCTGAACAAGGCGGTTCTCTTCTCAAGCTTCGGATCGAGCTCGATCGATCGAGCAGCCTGCTTCGCCTTATCGCTGACGTGCGGTTCCGCGAGCTTGCCGGTCCCGATATCGGGATTCCGAGACTCGTGCTCCGGGTCGACACCGGGTTTCCCATTGAGCGCGCCGAGCGCGACATTCCCGTTGGATTTGTCGAGAGTGCCCTAGACGGTGAGCCGCACGCGGCGCAGAGTGGAATGGTCGCGCACGGAGAGTCGGCCTCGCTCCTGCTGGTCGGCCGTGAGGTGCAGAGTTATTCTGTGGTCGATAGCACGGTGACGGCAACTCTCCTCCGCGCATCGGACTCTCCCGATCCGGCGCCCGAGCTTGGCGATCATTCGTTTACCTTCTACGTCGGTAAAAGCGATGGAGAGCGCGATCACGGGGCACGGAAGCTACTCAATGAGCCTCAAGTTCACTCGGTGATCCGGCCGCGAACTGACTTGTCCGACCGTGCAGGTGCGACGCCCCTCAGGGGATATCTGGCCTCTGTTCGTACCGTACGGGCGCGTGTTGTTGCGCTCAAGCCCGCCGAAAACTGCGCCCGTTCGCTTATCGTGCGCGTGGCCGCGGATACCGGCGGCGACGGATCGGTAGCGATCGCCTTTCCCGATTCCCCCGTTTTGGCGGAGTTGGTGAGTGCGACCGAAGAGCTCACGACCAACGAGCCGGCCGTCGGTGGGGAGACGGCGACGAAAAGGGTGGCCGCGGGTAGCGGCTTCTTGGTGCCGGACGGCGCCTTGCCCGGTCCGGTGATCGACCTCTCCGGCGGAGAGCTTTCCATCGATATACCGGCGGGTCGTATTGTATCGGTGCGCGTCGACTTTGGCTGAGGCCCTCGGCTGTTGTGTACGTAAATGTCTATACATTATAGAATATGTGTTGACAAATAGCTCGGCCGGATGTAGGGTAGAACCATGAAACGTATCGTGCTCCTTCTCATTCTTCAGATGCTAACGAGCATGCTCGTGGCGCAAGAGGTGTTTCGACTTACGTTTGACGATTCGGAGATCGGTGGCGAGAGCGACGCACGGAATTGGATTGTGGGTATCTACGAGCCCGGTTCCAACGAAGCCGTCACGAGTGTCGATCGAATGCTCGTTCGTTTTTTTGATGCGCTCGGGCGTGGTGGTGATCCACCGGCGCTGGTCTCCGCCGAGGAGCTACTTCCCGGGGCGCCCCAGGGTGGCGGCGCGCTCCGCATTGGGTCCGGCCGGCGTTCGCAGGGTCTGCAAATCGTCCTAACCGAGCCGTTTGAGCCGGGCGATCTGACGATCGAGTTTGTTTTTATGGCGGAGGTGCTCGAGCCTGAGGGAAACTCCTTTAGGTTTATGTACCTTGGTAGCAATGAGTGGCCCCACGGTGGAAAGTTTATGTGGGCGTTCCGACGGGCCGTGGATCAGCCGTTTAACTTTGTCATCTTTGGGGACGGATCGAGCGATCAGGAGATCAGACTCCATGTGCTCGAACCGATACAGGCGCGGCGCTGGTACCATGCCGCCGGGGTGCTTGACTTCAACGAGACCGATCCTAGCTCGAGCACGGTTAGGTTTTTCATAGACGGCGATTTGCAGGCAGAGGCTCCCTACGACGCGTCCGACGATGCCTGGTCCCTTGGGTCTTCGAACACTCGGCACGCGAATAGCTTCTCGCTCGGCTACAGCAACGGACAAGACGCCAACCCATACGATAGCCGCGGAATGAGCGGCGCAATTGACGCCTTTTCGATTTCGCTTGATGCTCTTGCGCCGGGAACGTTCCGGCTGCCGGTCGCACGATGATCGTGATCTATTGGAGGTCCCACGTGTTAGCAAAGAGGGTTTTAACTGTTGTTTGGTGCGGTTTGCTGCTGCTCTCCGCCGTCGTTTTGTCCGGGCAGGAGCTCGTTTTTCACGAGCCCTTTGATGATCCGGATACCGGAACCTTCGAAGTCTGGGGTACCGCCTTCCCATTCAACCGGGTAGAGGTCTACGAGGGAGCCCTCGAGCTCGAGGGGTCTAACGGCTTCGAGGCATTTGGGGTGTGTTTTTCGCAGGAGCTCGATCTGGCGGACGGTTCACTTACGATACAGCTGGAAATGGAGCGAAACAGCGAGATTCCCGGAAGCGAAGTCGACATATGGTTTGTCAACCAATACCTCGTCGACGGCGATCCCTGGATGGAGGGTGATTTTGTGCGGACCGGCCTGTTTAGCACCCGCGACGAGGTCCCAAACGCGCTCCTCGTACAGGAGACCAGTCCCGAACAACGTGGGATGGGAAACCAATTGGCGATCGTCGAGAACGCCTTTGAGATGGGCGCCGTCTTGACGCTGGAGTTTCGTCTGACCACCGACAGCTACTCCGTTGCGATTGACGGAACCGTTCTGGCGGAAGGCACGCATTCGCTTCCTGAAACGACCGGCTACCTTCTTATTCACGATTGGAACTCCATCGATGTGATCGACCTCATCTACGACGTTAAGATCTATCAGGAGTGAAGCGGCTCGCCTTTTGCTTGGTACTCGCCGCCGCGTCCGTGGCGGCGGTGCCTGCACAGTTTTCCGTTGACGGGATCTACGTGATTCCACGCGGCGTTCGGGCATACCAGATCTCCAGCTACGACCGCACCGGGGGGAACGAGGACGGCAATCGGCTGTGGGCGTATCTCGACTTCAACCGTTCCGACCGTGTTTTTACAATCTTCCACGCCGCCGGACCCGGACGTATGGTGCGGTTCTGGATGACCGGCTGGAGGAACCCCGGCCGGTTACGGTTTGTCGGCGACGGTGTGGATCTGCTCACCATTCAGACGATGGATCTTTTTTCAGGAGATGTTGAGCCCTTTGTTGCGCCGGTTGTGGGCGATGAGCATACGAGCAGCGGTGGTTTCTTTTCCTACGTCCCCCTGGACTACGAGGACGAGCTTCGCATAGAGACCGCGTCTGTTTCGAGCTACATCCAGATGCAGTACTACCGCTACGCCGATACCGCCGCCCGAGCACAAGAGGACGCGCGGGCCGCTTTGGTGAGTGAGGCCGACTTTCCTCCCGAGGTTGCTGCAAACGCGGCTACAAGAGTGCGACCGGGTACCCAGGTGATATCGGCGTCTTTGCAGGGAGCGGGCGTGGTCGAGCGACTCACGGTCACAATCCCCTCCGATCAGGTGACGGGCGCCGGCAGTATGGACGAGGTGCTCCTTGACGATATCTTTCTGAACATCACCGCCGACGGCGCCACCGAGCCCCAAGTGTCCGCCCCGCTATCGGAAGTGGGTGGTGGTGCGCTTGCCGGCGAGCCCGTGGCATCAAGCGCGGCTAACGTTCGGGTGTCCGGGGATAGACTCTCGATCGAGTTTCTTCTGCCAATTCCCTTCGCCTCGGAGCTTAGTGTCGGCATTGAGAATCGAAGTGTGGATAAGGAGATCGACGTCGCGACCGCGATCGTGTTCCGATCTATTCCCAGAATCGGCGAGCTTCTGGAAGACGGAGTTATCGGCCATCTGTATGCGGTTCACCGGCGTACGGACCGTCTATTGTCCGGTCGGGATGTGGAGCTTGTGGAGTGGACCGGAACCGGTAGGGTTGTGGGCGTAGTGCTGGTTGCTTCGAGTGATGATCCCGAGAACCGGCG
The DNA here is from genome assembly GCA_964519835.1 of uncultured Spirochaetales bacterium. GTDB lineage: Bacteria > Spirochaetota > Spirochaetia > DSM-27196 > CAZFLD01 > CAZFLD01. Next base: position 3,459 of record CAZFLD010000054.1, on the reverse strand, counting down.
AATTTTGGAGGGAGACGACCGAGTCTTTATAGACGGCGCTCCAACGCCGCAGATTCACGGAACGGGAACCGAGGATTTTTTTAACGGGGGCTGGTACTACAAGTACGGGACCTTTTCGCTGCCCACGCACGGCAACCCGGCACACCTGGTGGACGCCGACGGCGACCATACAAGTCAGTACCGGTACCTGCCGACGGACTCGATTCCCTTTGCCCACAGTATTCGCATGACAATGGAACATGGCCCGAGCAACAACTTGGCGGGTGCGTTTAGCTCGACGGTGTTCCTGTACGGCGTGCCGGAGAGCACTCTTTTTCCGGTGGATCGACTCAACGCCGACCAGCTTGCCGCCGTGACCGGCGGACAGGTCGCAGTCTTTGAGGCTCCCCTTGTTGGAACCGACGACCGAGCCCCCCAGTTGCGTCGTGGCATCGTGACTGAGGAAGGTCTTAGTATAGAGTTGGGTCCCGATGTGGCCGGGACCGACCTTCTCCTGAGGAGGCTAACAGACTTCACGTATGCGAATCAGGCCGCCGAGGTCTACGTAAACGGCGAGCTTGCCGGTGTCTGGCTAACGCCGGGCTTTGTGAACGACCCCGGAGTGGTCTCGACCGAGTTTGTTGTAAGCGGTAACGTGCTGACCGGCTCCGGACGGAACGAGCTCGAAATTCGGCCTACGACTCCGTGGAGCGCCGTCGATCTCGAAGTATTTCGACTCTCCAGCAGCCGATCTGCCTCGGCAATGTCGGCCAACACAACGGTGCTTCCGAGCACCGGTTTGATCCTTCCTGTCTCAACGAGCTCGCGGATCCTGTCCAATCGGCCGGCATTGAGCTCGAGGTCGCCGTCCAGAACGGCGCAGTGATCGAAGCATCCGGCCGCCTTTCCCGGTCATAGCCATGGTAGGCGGTGGAAGTAAGTGATTCACCGATGGTGTTTCCCCCCTCTGTTAGGATAGTTGGCCTGTCGTAGTTGCGATCGGGAACCTGTTGTCCGAGCGCCGGACATACGCGCGGACCAGCGGTTGTTGCTACGGGAGCGTATTTCAGCGCCTGCATAGATACCGGGACAAGGGCTACCGGCCGCGGGAAGCCCGGCTATGCAGCAACAAATCGGCCTCGGCACCTTGATACCATCGATACAGAGAACAAGGACGGCAGCACGATTCCGCGGGTCGGCACGACCGTATGGTATGGACCCGTGTTATCAACACCTTTGTTGACTGTAACTACGAGGGTGAGCTTTTTTTTCGCCGAGTATGAGAACAAAACAAGGTCCGAGGTATTGCTGCGGTACGAACTGGGCTGGGTTTGGAATCTACCCGGAAAGGCGCGGGCAACCGAGAAAACGGCGCTCCGGGGGAAAAACCGGTGCACTAGTCCAATCCACGCAAACGCGCGTGTGTGCTTTCGCTGATAAAATCGACAGCAGAGGATGAGTTGCGCGCAGTCGGCACGCACAATCAGCCCAATCAACAGGAGAAACCCAATGGCAAAAACAAGAATCGGAGTCATTGGCTGCGGTTGGATCGGCAAGCGTCATTTGATGTCACTTCAGGAGAACCCGGATGTGCAGATCGCGGCGGTAGGCGATGTCCGCGAGGAGGCGGCAACGACCTATGCCAAAGAGTTTGGCGCCGACGAGTGTTTTGGATCGGGGCTCGACCTGATACAAAAGGGCAACGTGGAGGGTGTGGTCTTTGCACTTCCGGCAGCCTATCGGTACGAGCCGGCCATTGCCGCGCTCAAGCGTGGATTGCACGTCCTTTTGGAAAAACCAATCGGCCGGAACGCCGATGAGGTACGGGAGATGATAGCCGTTCGCGGTGATGTAGTTGCCGGCTGCTGCTCGTCGCGATTTCGGTTCTTCCCGCCTTTTGAGGTTGTGAGGACCGCCCTCGCTAACTCCCGGATCGGCGAGTTGCGACAAATCTACGTGCAAGACGTCGCTCCCGTAGGTCCGGTGCCCGAAGAGCTCCCGCCGGCGTGGCGTCTAAGCCGCAAGATCAACGGCGGCGGCTTTTTTGTGAACAAGCACAGCTACGTTATCGACTACATCCTGGCACTCTTCGATTGGAAGTTGAAGCCGGCGGCCGTTATGGGGCGCACTTGGCCCATCCCCCAGGAACTGGCCGATTGGGTGCCCGAGGGCCAGGACGGCGAGATCAAAGTGAGTGGCCAGATCCGTTTTGAGAACGGTGCGACCATTGACATCAACGCGGCGGAACAATCCTACGGCCCACGCGATTCCTTTGTTGAGATACACGGAAGTGCGGGCGCGCTTCGCTTCAACGTGGTTCCGGGAGACCCCTTCCATGTCATCCTTTACACGGCGGACCGGCTGAAGGGGGTCAAAGAGGAGGTGCTCTGGAAAGGCGAGGTCTATTGGCCTCTCCAACGTACCGGTATTATCAACAACTTTGTGTCGGCAATCCGCGGTGAGCAAGAGATCGCAACCAACCTCGATCACTCACTTGTCGTGCAGAGGATCAGCGACGCCTTGTATGCTTCGTCGGAATCGGGTCGGTGCGCCGAGGTATAGAGCGCACTCGCGCTCGAAAGCGACACAATCACCCAGGTGTTTCCGGCGTCGAACGCCGTACCGATTATTGTACGATCAAAAGCGATGGCCGGCTTCCGCTTACCACACTAAACACTACCGCTCCCATGACGCGCTACCTAGAGGGGCAATTTGCCTATTTGTCAACAAAAACTTTGATATTTTTCCGATGCTCGCTATATTGGAGGTGGGTGAGAATAGAATTGGAGGTACAAACATGAAAAGTCAAACTATGAGAGTTCGGAAAGTATTACAGGAAAATGGCTTAGAGTTCCAACGTCACGACGGTTGGGAGCGTATACAGGAGCACGTTGGGACGCACAAGTATCTTTTGGACCTTCGCAATAACAAAGATAGCGACTGGAACGAGGTGGTCTCGTCGTGGGAGGCCACCGTGATGAGCCCGCTTTTGAAGGCGCTCGAGCGTAGCGGTGCTCGCCAGGCTTTCCCCGCTCGCCCGACGGGAGACTTGTACCTGGAGATTTCCGACCACTGGTATTTCCTAAAACAAAGGCAGCCGAATGCGTCGCCCGTCAAGGCGGTAGAGAGCTTTACCGGTCGATTTGGGCGGAATCTGCTTCGCTTCCCGCTCGTTCGCGCGCTAAGAAGCCTGTCGGTCGCTTTTTCCGAGAACTGGGACAACGCGCGCCGTATGCAACGCCGCATCGATAAGGCCCGGACCGATTTCTATGTCGGTGTGTTGGGTCCTGACGTGTTCTAAATCCATCCGTGCCGACGACGGCAGGGCTCGGGTTACGGGGCTACAGGCGTCGCGTCCGACCTCGACGCCGGCGTGAAGCTTGACATTCCCGAACCCCCGAACCCAAAGTCAAGATCCTCGAACCAAGGGTAATGTCACGAACCATGATGCGCGAAATCACGCAAGTGCATACTTTGGCA
>CAZFLD010000053.1:0-31434 GCA_964519835.1 uncultured Spirochaetales bacterium | reverse complement strand
CTTGAGAATCCCGGCTTTCGACCGCTGGAAAGGCCACGACGCCTTACGAAGCGATCGTTGCTACCTACGACCCCAAGACGAAGCCCCATAGAACGGGATTTTTGAAACAGCCTCAAGTAAAACACTTCTGCAGGCCAGATCCAGTCCTCTCGCAGCGCAGCCGAACGCAAGTCGCGGGAGGTCCTACAAGTCGGATCCGCCGCCGCCGCCGCTCGCAGAATTACGCCATTTCTCCACGTTGGCCGTGTCACTATCCCGTCGTTCTCGACCGATCGATGGATGGGCGCCTGGAGAGTCTCCACCCTCCTTGCGGTCGATCGTGTTTAGCAACGGTGTTCCCCACGTGGGCCATCAAGTATATGAGTGAGACCGCGACTTCGGCACGCCGTCATACCTTCTCGAACACATAGGCTGTAGCCGTCTTAGTGTATCCAATACCCCTTCCGAGAGCGCGAACATGGTTGGCCAGTTCCGACGGCTCCTTCGGTACCGTGCGTGACTTTGGGACGAAGTAGTCCGAGAGCTTGAGCGTGTCCAGCGACCACCGGTCGTCGCGTCGATTAGCGACCGCAACGAGCCTAAACTCACGATCACATGAGGCGACACCGGAGTCGCCGTGGCTGTTGTTTGCTATCAAGTAGCCGGTTCGAGCCAAATACCTCTATCAGTGCTCGCTCACGAAGCCGGCATACTGCGAGACCAGAAGCTCGACGCTGCCATCGGCAATCGGGAGGCTGCCTTGATAGTCATGAAAGTAAGACGGTAGAAACGGCGCCTGGTTGTAGATTCGGTTTCGCGCGGAAGGTGCATAGCTGTGGAGTCTTTCCATGGACGGGGCCGACTGCGGACGGCCGCACGTTGGCGGTATTTTGCGGCGCGTTCTACCGGGCGCGCCCTCTCGAAGCCGCCTGCGTCGGACGAGCGGGGAGAGAGGCGATGGCCCGGTTTGCTAATAGCCACCGTAGCGGTGCGTTTCGTCGCACATTGCCAGGTAGTTTTCGGGTTGAACCGAGTCGATGATCGAGTGGCTCGAACAGACGACGTACGAGCCGTCGGCCAGGGCGTCAATATGTTTCCGGACGCTCCGTCGAGTGTCCTCTTTGCTGCCGAAACTCAGCTCATCAGCAATATCTATATTGCCAACGAGAGTAAGGTTGCTGCCGTACCGCTTTTTTATGGCGTAGATGTCGTTGGCACCGGGCTGAATGGGGTGGACGGCGTTGACGCCCCAGTCCAGCAGGTACGGCAGGATGGGCTCCTGCATACCACAGCAATGGAAGACGACCGGCTTGCCGATCGATTTGGCTCCCGCTACCAACCGTGCCGCGCGAGGGGCCCATATCTCCTTAATGTGCCGGGGGCTGATAAGAGGACCGGTCGTGGACGAAACATCATCGCCGATGTAGAAGAAGTCGAAGGGGAGGTCGGCGATCGCCGCAATGACGCCGAGGTGGTACTCCAGAAAAACGTCCATCATACCTTCGACCAAGGCCATATCGTCGTAGAGCATGTACATAAAAGACTCGATGGGCACGGGGCCGGCGGCCATGTAAGCCAGTGTCAGAGGACCGCTAAGCCGTGCGCATAGGCCCATCTTGGTTCCCTCGACGGCCTGCAGATACGGCGCCATGGTCTCCCTCGCCGCGGCTGGGTCCGGCGGAGTGACCTTCTGGAAATCCGCGGATGTGACGATGGTTCCTTCCGCGGCGCCCGGCCAGGTTAGCGAACAGACGACCGCGTCTTGGCCGACGCTTTGCATAAGCTTCACGGCCTGTTCGGGACTCAGCGTCCATGAGCTTATCGTGTCACCGGACGCCGGTAGGTTCAGGATGTGGCGGGTCGCGCGGCCGTCGAGGAGGACTTCGAAATTCGGGACGCGGTCAAACCTCTCGTGGTTCAGCGCCGCCACGAGTCGCCGTTTGTCACTCTGTTGCAGGTCGCTCATGGTAGAGATCTCCCGGATGCCGCTCAGAAGAGCTTTTGGCCTTTTTGTGGGTTGTGGGAACCGACGACAATCACGCACGAGCATATGCATAACTGGGGAGACCGGCAAGACGGATCCGCCGATGTTTCCAAACCGCGGGCCTAAGCCGACCGATGTCGTCCCACCGCCAAACATGGTCTGTCGGTTGAAATGGCGTACACGCAAGGGTAAGCTGCAGCACGAGAGGCGAGAAGTGGAAGCACGCAGTACCACGGAGCAATCATCGGGCGCGGAAGCCAGCAATCGCCGGACGCAATTTCGCAGGGCCCTGTTTTTCGAGCCGGTTGATCCGGTTCCCTTCACGATCAAGTTCACCGCCGAGGCGCGGGACGTAATGTCCGCCTACTACGGTCGGACCTTCGAGCCTATTCGGGACACGGGGTGTTCCGTGGTGGCATCCCACACAAACAACGGATGGGAGGAAGTGCGGCCCGGCTACTTTCGCGACTACTTTGGTGTTGTTTGGAATAGGAATGTCGACCGCACACTCGGCATCGTCGAAGATCCACCCGTGCCGGCAGCTACATTGGGTTCGTATCGTTTTCCTGATTGCGACAGGCTGCCTGTCTACGGCTTTGTGGAAGAGAACAATCGGCGGTATCCCGACCTCTTTCACATGGTCTCCATCGGGTTCACGCTTTTCGAGCGCGCATGGTCCCTGGTCGGCATGGAGAACCTCCTGATTTTTATGATCACCGAAGAGGCCTTTGTCCACGATTTGCTTGATCGAATAACCGAGTACAATATTGCCCTTATCCGTAACGCCGCCGCCATCGGTGGCCTGGACGCCGTCCACTTCGGTGATGATTGGGGCTCCCAGGGAGGCCTCCTGTTCAGCAAGGACATGTGGCGATCCTACATCGGACCACGACTCAAGCGGACCTGCGATGCCGCCCACGAAGTGGGACTGTTGGTTAGTCAGCACTCATGCGGAAAGGTCCAGGAGCTTATTCCCGACATGATTGATGCCGGTATCGACGTCTTTGACCCCTTTCAGCCCGAGGTCATGGATGTACGAGAAGTCTTTGCGCGTTACCACGGAAAAATCGCCTTTTGGGGCGGCTTGAGTGTCCAGCAGACCCTGCCACATGGATCTCCCGCCGACGTTCGGGCGGAAACGCTCTCTCTTATCCAGGATCTCGGATCTCGTGGTGGCTACATTTTGTCTCCATCCCACTCCCTAACCGGCGACGTTCCGCCGGAAAACGTCCAGGCCTTCCTCGATGTTGCCTCAGCCCAAGACCGATATTTCGAATAGGATGCGATGACCACCAAAAAGACTGAAGAGACTCCCCGCGCTCTTGTCGCCACTATCGACATCGGGAAGACCAACAAGCGGGTGGTGCTCTTCGACCCTTCTCTCGCCGTCGTAGACCAGGTGGCCGAGTCCATTGCGGAGGTTACCGGACCAGGCGGAGTCCGCTTCGAGGACATCAAAGCCATTGAGGATTTTGTCGACGCCGCCTTGGCGGAATTTGCGCGCCACTATCCTATTGGGGCGGTCGGCATCTCCAGCCACGCCGGCACCTGGGTCGGCTTGGACGAATCGGGCAGGCGGAGCCTTGGTGTTATTGCCTACACAAACGATAGAGCACAGTCTGAGAGCCAAGCGCTCTTGGAGCGATTGGGGGGAGAGGAGCTGCTCTATCAAGAAACGGCAACCCCTCGACTGCCTGCCTTTGTCAACATGGGCATAGGCGTCGGGTTTGCGCAACGCCATTTTTTGAAGGAGTACGAGAAAACCGCCCACATCGTGAATCTGCCTCAATACCTAGGTTTCCGTTTGACCGGGGCCTTGTCCGTCGAGCTCACCTACCTTGGGTGTCACACCTATCTGTGGAACCTTCGCCGTAACGAATACTCGCGCCTTGCATGGGAGGTTGGCTACCGGGATCGCGCTCCACGTGTACCGACACCTACACGGAGCCTTTTTCGACCGATCTGCGACGGCGCCGCGAGGCGACTCGGCATAGGACGAGACTGCATGATTCACCTCGGCGTCCACGATTCCAACGCGGCGCTCGTAGCCGCCGTCGGTCCCGTGCCCCAGGAGGAGACGGCACTTCTGTCCACGGGCACGTGGTGCGTAGCCATGGCACCGGGGGAGGGACGACTCTCCGCCGATGACCGGCGCCGAGGAATCATCCTTAACCTTGATGTAGACGGTCGGCCGGTGCGCACCTCTATCTACAGGGCCGGCGGCCTCTACGCGACCCTGCGCGCCATGGTGGACGATCGCTTTGATGGGCAGGAGGAGACACAAGAGGAGGGGGACTACCCGCGGGTCCACTTGCCTGAGTCACCCAAGCCGGAGGATGTGGTAGTGGAAATGGCGGGAGGTCGCCGTACTGGGTGGGTGCAGGCCCTTGGGGAGCCGACCATTGACCGGAATGCACGAGGTAGGTGGCTCACGGCTCTAGGCAATGCCTTCGCAGCTGCGGCCTGGGATCAACTCGCCTGCATAGGGATCGCGGGCCGAACGCGGCTGGTGGTTGAAGGCGGTTTTCGGAGGAACCGGTCCTATGTGCATGCCTTGGGACGACTTGCCGAACCGATGACGATCGAGGTAGCGGCGGACGACTTGGGATCGGCTCGCGGCGCCGCTCGCTTGGCTCTCGACGCGCGCGCTTTGGAATAGTGGGCTCGACGGCTACTGCTTGTGACGCCGTGAGGTGTGCTCGCCGGGGTCGTCCGGAAGCGGCTTTCCCGGCCGGATGTCCCGGTACCCTTCCTTATATCCCTTCCCAGATCCGGATACGTAGTAGACCGGCTTGTGGTGACGGGGAACGTCGACCTCCACCGTAAGTGCGTTGGCGTAACGCATGGTGTACCCGGCCCGGCGAAACTCGCTGCTGTTGGCATCGCTGCCGTGAACGATAAAAGAGTCGTGGAGAGAGAGATCGCCGGGCTCGAGGATAATCGCCAAAGCCTTTGCTTCGAGATCGGGAGGTATGTGAAGCTCCTTGTCCAGGATCGAGCTTCCGTCGGTGTCGTGCATTTCCAGCGCCTGGTGGCCGTAGTGGGAGTTCGGAATTACCTTCATGCACCCGTTTATCTCACTCGACTCGTCCAGGGCAAGCCAAACCGTTGTGACGTCGGTGCCTGTCACCGAGGTCCAGTACGTGTTGTCCTGGTGCCACTTCACCGCCTTTCCGTCCCTGGCCGGCTTGACGATGAGGTGCGTCATAAGGAGCAACAACTCGTCGGTCTCGAAGATCCCTCGTACGATGTCGAGTATTTCCGGTTTGCGGCACAGCTCCAGCCACTCTTTCCATGTTGGTGCAGTAACGTGGGGCTCCACCAGGAATTCGGGTCGCTTGCCTTCGCCGAGACCTGCGACGAGCCGATCGAGAAGCGCCTGATATTGGGAAAGTTCATCGCCGGTTACGACGCAGCGACGGGCGCAGTAACCAAGCTCCGAGTATTGGGACGGGTCGGTATTCAGTTGCCCAGCTGAGCTTTTTTGTTCCATGGGGTCTCCTGTTCCTGTGGGCCTTATCATCCTGTGCGCCTTGTTTGGGAATCTATCACTTTCCTGAGCACTTCGGAAGTACAACGGAAACGTCTTGCGAACGCCGTGCGTACTCCGTGGCGTGCCATTGCTCCAAATACCTATCTAGCATTGCTTTGTGAGATTACGCAGACCTAAGTACCGTTACCGAGACCGATTCGTTTGTGTTTGTATGCACAGGATTTCGTTTCGCGATATGATCGGCTTTGTGGAGCGAATTGAGCGTCATAGACGAATCCTACGGTTGCTTCGTCGCGAAAACTCCCTCAACGTCGCCGAGTTGGCACGGGCGCTTGGCATGAACCGTGAGACTCTTCGACGAGATCTTCTCGTCCTTTATGACCAAGGACTAGTGACCAGAGACGCCCGCCGGGTCTTTCTCAACGCTGGTCCGGATGCCGAAGATGCGCTGTCTCGGTACGGCGTTTTGACCAGGGAAGAGCGACGGAAGCGGATTGCCGAGCTGGTCCGCGAGAAACAAAGCGTGCGTGTTACCGGTCTGGCCCGGTTTCTCCGGGTGACTCCCGCGACCATACGTTCCGATCTAAAGGAACTGGAACGTATGGGTGCGCTTAACTTGCTCCACGGCTACGCGACCGCCACTTCTGATACACCCGGTGCCTTTGCTTGGACAACGAACCACTTTCCGGCGGATGTGACGGTTATCGCACAGCGGGCGACGACCCACATCGAATCCGGCGACACGGTCTTTATCGACAATAGCCTCTACGGCCAGAGCATGGCCGTGCAGATCTCACAGCCACAGGATGTTCGTATTATTACCACCTCGCTCCGCGTCGCCTATACGCTCTCCAGACGCAAGTATCCCTGCGAGATCATCACCCTGTCGGGGTCACTCCAGCCGGGGGGTGAGGCTCTTCGCCCTATACCGGTGCAGCCGTTCCTCGATCAGATTCATATCGACAAAGCTTTTTTTGGGCTTTCCGCGCTCTCCGCTGCTGCAAGCTTTTGGCTGGAAGATTGCATTGCGCCGGAAACGGTCGTGGCTATTCGCGATGCAACGACCCAGATCTTCGCCTGTATTACCGCGGAGCGCGTCGGGGACGACTCCGCCCAGGACGTCGCTCTACCCCTGGACTTGATCGTTGCGAACCTGGCCGAGGTCATCGTAGACGACCGAATGGACACCGACTGTGTCCGAGCAATCGTGCCCGAATCGGTCCCTGTAGCCGTGTGCGGTCCGAATTACGCCTACCGTTTGCGCCGAAACCCAGGCAAGCGCATTGGACTGGCGATGCACCGGGGCCATTTCGACTTTCGGAGGGAGGTCAGCGAAAGTCTCGAGAACGCCTGTAACGGCCACCCGACCTTCACCCTCGACACGCGTACAAATAACGGAACCTACGAGACGATTATCGACGGTGTTAATCACCTTCTCGCCGAAGGGGTGGATCTTCTCATCGACTACTCGAGCAACTACGACGTGGGGGAGCTGGTGGCGCGAAAAGCGGCAGCTCAGGCCGTGCCGCTTATCATGATCGATCTGCCGGTGCAGAATGCCTACTACTTTGGCGCCAACAACGTGCTGGCGGGACAGATGGCCGGAGAGTGGGCGGCTCGCTACATCAACAAGCATTGGGAGGGAAGCATCGATTTGATCGTGCTGCTGCAGAAAGAGATCTCCGGCTCGGTGTGTCGGCAACGACTGTACGGTAGCCTCGACACCTTGCGGGAGCAGACCCGTTTCAACAAAAAAGATGTCAGAGGTGTTGATTGCTCCCGGGGCATTGATTTCTACGCGCACAAACTCGAGAGGCACCTCAGCCGGCTTGCGGTCGCGGAGACGGCCTTGGTGATCTCCTTCGGCGAGGACACGACGGTGGACACCCACGAGATCATTCGTCGCTACTCCCACGATCGACGTATCATCATGGTTGGACAGAACCATGGGCACCATGTGGATCACATGATGCGGGAGCCCAATTCGCCGCTGCTCGGTTGTGTCTCCTATGCACCGGAACGCTACGGTGAGAGGATCATCGAATTGGCCGCGGGGATTTTGGAAGGGCGCAAGATGGAGACGATCACCTACACCGAGCACGAGTGGATTCCCAACCCATACCGATCTGAGTTCACCGATCTCTGAACGCCATGCGGTGGCCACGGCGGCCCCGAGTCGACGTAATGGACCAAACAGCACGGACCTTGAGTGTCGGAAGGTCGGTGGGGAGAAAAGAATAAAAAAACAAACGAAAAACAAAACGATTGTGTAGCCTGATCAATAAACAACTATAAACAAGAGAGTTATGGAGACCAACGAACCTCCATAACGCACAGGCCGGGCACCAAATTAAGATTGACAACGCACACGGCTCCCCCAATACTGAACAGAGACGTGGCCGACACGTCGGGTTACTCGAACAATCTGGGGGGTGCCGTGGAAAAGGACTCGAGCGGGTCTCGTGAACAATACTCGGTGCAAGCGATAGAGCGACGAACGCCTCTTACGGCCAACGTTGGTATTGTCGGGGTAGGGCATCTCACCTACTGGCCGCAATTCGAGGGGCTCAAAGAGTCACTCATCCAAAAACTCTCCGTTTTCGAGAGAAAGGTCGCCGACTCCGGCGTTCGCATCTACAGCTTTGGTCTGATCGACGATTCCGAGACCACCTATGCGGCGTTGGAAAAGATCAAAGCGGCGCCTTTGGATCTCCTTTTCGTCGACATGCTGACCTATGCGACCAGCGCCACTTTCGCGCCAATCGTTCGCGATCTGACGATCCCGATTGTTCTCGTCGCCCTTCAACCCTTATCGGCAATGGATTACGCCCGGGGACAGATCTACATCCAGCTACAGAACGACGACATCTGTTCGCTGCCCGAGTTTGCAGGGGTTGCGGTTCGTATGGGCAAAGATGTTCCGGAGATGGTCATCGGCATGCGCGAGGGCGACGATGGTGCCGATGCGGAGATCCGTGAGTGGTGCCAGGTGGCGATGGTGCTTCACGATCTCAAGCGCGCTCGCATTGGGCTGATGGGCCACGTCTTGGAAGCCATGTACGACATGCACACCGACCCGGCGCTTATTACGAAGGTCTTCGGCTGCCATGTCGTTCTGACGGAGCCTGACGACATTCTCGTTCACTATCGTTCGGCGCCGGAGTCCGAGATCGAGGCGATGTCCGAACGGATATTGAGCTTCTTCGACACTCCCGATCCGGTAAGCGACCCGGTTACCGAAAAGCTTACCGATGATGACTTGCTCGTCGCCTCTCGTGCGGCGATCGCTTTGGAGCGTTTTGTTCAGGAAAAGAACCTCAACGGTCTCGCGTACTACTACGAAGCTGAAGAGGGTACGCCGATGAGGGACATGGTTACGTCGTTTATCGTCGGCAACTCTCTTCTCTGCGCCGCGGGCTTTCCCATGTGTGGCGAGTTTGATCTCAAGACATGTATGGCAATGATGATCATGGACCGCCTGGATATCGGCGGCACCTTTGCCGAGTTCCATCCCGTCGATTTTAACAATGAAACTGTTTTGGTCGGTCACGACGGACCACACCACATTAACGTATCTCAGGAGAAGCCCGTACTCCGGAGCCTGACCAAGTACCATGGAAAACCGGGCCACGGCGCGAGCGTAGAGTTCAAACTGAAGCATGGGCCAATAACCATGCTTAGTTGCTCGGTAAACAAAGAGGGAAATCTGAAGTTCGTCGTGGCGGAAGGCGAGTCCGTGGATGCGCCGATTCCACCCACGGGCAATACCAATACGCACGGCTACTTCGGGATGGATATCCGTAGCTTTCTGAAACGATGGATGAAAGCCGGACCTACGCACCACTTTGCCTTGGGCATCGGCCACCGCGCCGGGGCCATTCGCAAGGTGGCTCGGGCTTTTGGCATTGATTTCGAGCTCGTCACCGACCAATAGGGTCGCGACGCGCTCTGCGCACAATGCGAACTAACCCCAAAACGGGGTAAGGAGGAAGATATGAAGCGATTGTTATTCGTACTCGTTGCGCTTTCGGTTGCGGCCGTAGCGTTCTCAACCGGAGGACAGGAGACTCCAGGGGAGCAACCGGGCCGTGTCGGTCAGGTGCCTCGAAATCGGACTCTTATCAGTTCCGGTTGGGACTGGTATGCCCAAGTACCCTCGCCCGACAACATGAGCCCCTACTCGGGGCCGACGCTCCACGAGCGGAACATACTCCACTACACGGTGTTCGAGAACCTTTTCTACTCGAATATCATACAAGGGAGCATCGAGCCGTGGATCGGAAAGTCATGGGAGTACAACGACGACTACACAGAAGTAACGGTTTTGATTCGTGACGACGTTACCTGGAGCGACGGAGAGCAGTTGACCGCCGCCGACATCGTGTTCACCGGCAACATGCTACTGGCCAACGCGCCACAGATGACCTATGCGAGTCAGTTCGTAAACGAAGTGGCAAGTGTGGAGGCCATCGACGACTACACCGTTCGGTTCACCCTAACGCGTCCCTCACCGCGGTGGGCCCGAAATGAGCTGTCGTACAGCCTCGGCCAGCCGTCACGTTTTGTTATCGTGCCCGAGCACATCTGGTCGGGCAAAGACGCCATAGACTTTCAGAATCTTGATATCGCGGCGGGGTGGCCCGTCGGCACCGGTCCCTACAAGCTGGTCCTTGCCGGAAGTGATCAACTGGTTTTCGACCTTCGGGATTCGTGGTGGGCCGCCGAAGCGGGTGTGCAGGATATGCCTCAGGTTGAGCGCGTGATTTATCGCCCGGCGACCTCGGAAGCTCATCCTCAGCTCTACATAAGCAACCAGCTGGACACCGGACGTGATATTCCGGTCGGCTCCTTCGAGGCGGCGCGTGCCCAGAACCCGAATCTCTTGTCGTGGAACGACTCGGGTCCGCAATGGGGCGCACCCAACGGTTGTATCTACCGTCTGACCTTCAACAACCAGCGTCCGCCCTTCGATGATCCGGAAATCCGCTGGGCCATCAACTACGCCCTCGATCGCGAAGAGATCATCGGCTTGGCCTACGAAGGATCGACCTATACGGCGATCGCGCCCCTCTCGGCGTATGCGGAAATCCAGACCTACGTGGATCAGCTCAGCTCGGTGGTTGACGAATTCGACGTCGACAATCAAGACCTTGATGAGGTCGCCCGCATCATGCAGTCCAAGGGCTACAGCCGAAACAGCGACGGCTTCTGGGCCAATGGCGACGGCGTCCTTGAACTGGATATTCAGTCGCAGCAGGGCAACCCCAACGGTCCGATTATCCTTCAGCAACTCCGGACGGCCGGCTTCGATGCTCGACTCGATATTCTGCAAAACGCGGCCTTCGTCGAAAACGCGGGCAACGGCAACTTCGGTCTGCATCTGTGGGTTCACTGCGGCAGCATCTACGATCCCTACGCCACTTTGGAACACTACCATGGGAAGTACGCGCTACCTCCCGGACAGACGGTCCCAAGTGTTCGTTCCTACACACGCTACAGCAATCCTGAGCTCGACTCGATTCTCGACCAGATGTCCGGGATGGTACCGAGCCCCGACGATCCGGACTACGTCGAATTGGTCGGCCGGGCGCTGAGAATTTACTTTGAAGATCTTCCCGATATAAGCTTCGGGGAAGAGCGACAGGTCTTTGTGATGAACGAGACCTACTGGACCAACTGGCCAAGCGCGGACGATCCCTACATGCATCCGACTCCACCATGGGAAGGCTACGCGCGGATCATCCATAACTTGCGACCGGTGCAATAGCCCTGAACGTTCCGTTCGCTTAGTCAGCGGCCTAGGACACCTTGCGGCCGGCGGCAACGCCGGCCGCTTTTTCATAGGGAGGGCTCTTCGTAGATGTTAGGTTACTTTGCACGACGCATCGGTATGCTCCTTCTAGTCGTATTCTTCGCCGTAAGTGTCAATTTTCTTATTCCTCGGCTTATGCCGGGTGATCCGATCGAGCAGAAGATGGCTGTCTTGGCGATGTCCGGTGGAAATGCGGACCTTACCGATATGGCGCAGGCCTATCGGGAGAAGTTCGGCCTCGACCAGCCGATTTGGAAGCAGTACTTGGCCTATTGGGGGGACCTCGCTCGTTTCGACCTGGGCTACTCTCTTGCCAACTATCCTCAACGTGTCTCACAGACCATCACGGCGGCGTTACCATGGACCCTTGGCCTGGTCGGGGTCTCCACGCTCATTTCCTTTGTTATTGGTAGCCTTCTCGGTGCCCTTCTTGCGTGGCCGCAGACCTCGCGAGGTATCCGAGCCATGGCTATCCCCTTGATGGTCATCTCGGCGATTCCCTATTTCCTCTTGGGAATGGTACTCATCTACATCTTTGCGCTCCAGCTCCACTGGTTCCCGGCCGGCGGTGGTTACTCATTTAGCCTGATTATGGAACCGACATGGGAGTTGGCGGCGAATATCATCCATCACGCCATTCTTCCTTCCATCGCGGTGGTCATTGCCAGTCTCGGACAGTGGGCCCTCAACATGCGGGGTGCGATGGTTTCCACCCTCGGTGAGGATTTTGTTACCCTGGCTGAAGCCAAGGGGCTCCCGCCGACGCGCATCTTTTTCCATTACGGTGTTCGAAATAGCCTACTGCCGCAACTTACCCAGCTCGCCCTGCGCCTGGGCTACGTTGTCGCCGGTATCATCCTCGTTGAAGTGATCTTCGCCTATCCCGGGCTTGGGTACCAGCTGTTTCAAGCGATTCAGTCGAAGGACTACTTTGTTATTCAGGGAATCGTGTTGGTGCTTATCCTCACCATAGCGCTCAGCACGTTTATTATGGATCTTATCTACCCGCTTATCGATCCACGTATTACGACGAAGCGTCGGTAAGGGACGAGCGAGTATGAAAAACAGATTGTTGCAACAGTTCGCCGGGGGACAGAACCGTAGCCTTGTCGTCGGTCTGGTCATGATGGTACTCCTTGTAGCCTACGGGCTGTTTGGTCCCCTTTTGGTTGCCGAAGAAAGGGCCCAAGTGGGTTCGTCCCTACCGCGTCTTGCTCCAGGAGAGGAGCACTTTCTCGGCACTGATACCCAGGGGCGAGAGATTTTCGCCGTTCTTACCCACGCAACGCCCCAGACGCTGAAAATCGGTCTTATCGCCGGCGGGGTAGGAATCGCGGTAGGGACCCTCTTGGGGATCCTCGCCGGATACTTTGGTGGTATTGTCGACAGCATTATCCGGGTACTGACGGACGTGTTTATCACGATTCCAGGAATGGCCATTATGATCGTGATCGCGACCAACACACGATCCATGACGGTCGTCTTAATCGCGTTTATTGTCTCTCTTCTGGCATGGCGCTTTCCGACGCGCACGATTCGCGCCCAAACACTCTCCTTGCGAGAGCGATCTTACGTGCAGGTTGCTCGTCTCAACGGCATGGGAGAGATTGAGATCGTCTTCCGCGAGGTGCTGCCGAACTTGCTGCCATACATTGCGGCGAGCTTTGTCCTTGCCGTTTCGTCGTCCATTCTGATGACCGTCGGCTTGGAGGCGCTCGGTCTTGGACCGCAGAATGAGTACACCTTGGGGATGATGATCTACTGGTCCAATTTCTACGGAGCGATTCTCCGCGGCATGTGGTGGTGGTGGCTCCCGCCGATAATCCTCATTGTCTGGATTTTCGTGAGCCTTCTTTTTGTATCCGCGGGTATGGACCAGATCGTGAACACCAAATTGAAGAGCCGCACATGAGAGGCGAGACAGCACTGGCGATCAAGGACTTCAGCGTCCACTTCGAAACTAGTCGGGGAGATGCAAAGGCCGTAAACCAAGTTTCAATGACGCTTCGGCGTGGAGAGCGTCTCGGTTTGGTGGGCGAGTCGGGATGCGGGAAGACGACAACCATCCTGGGCATTATGCGCCTGATCAAGTATCCCGGTCGCATTGTCGGCGGAGAAGTGGTTCTTGATGGTAAGGGCGACCTGATCAAGCTCTCCGATCGAGAGATGATGCGCACCCGTCACCGCGACATTGCTATGATTCCTCAGGGGGCAATGAACTCCCTGAATCCCGTAAAACGAATCGAGCAACAGTTCGCGGAGATTTTTGTTGTTCACGGGCAACCTTTCGAGAATCGCAAGGCTCAGGCAAATCGAATCCGCGACCTCCTGTCTTTTGTTGGTATCCGTGCCGATGCGGCGGCCATGTTCCCCCACGAGCTCTCCGGCGGTATGAAGCAGCGGGTTTGGATAGCCATGGCCGTCGCTCTCAGTCCCTCCATCATCCTTGCGGACGAACCGACCAGCGCCCTCGACGTGGTAGTACAGCGACGGGTCATGGCGACCTTGGAGGAGATTCAGAACCGCCTGGGCGTGTCGCTGATCCTTATCGGCCACGACATGGGGCTTATGGCCCAGTTCGTCGATACCGTGGCCGTCATGTACGCGGGTCGTCTTATCGAGAAGGCGCCGGTTCGTGACATCTTCCACGAGCCGCTGCATCCCTACACCACCTTTCTGATCCGGAGCCTGCCGACCCTCGAAAAGAAGACCTTGTTCAAAGGCATCGAGGGCTCGGCTCCCTCGCTCCTCGAGCCGCCGCCGGGATGCCCCTTTAGCCCCCGCTGTCCCTTGGCGGACCGCTCCAAGGGCTGTTTCGACGAGGCGCCGCCCCTCCTTGGAGTTGGTGGCGAGCGAGAAGTCGCGTGCTACATCGCCACGGAGGGTCTACAGTGAAACCACTACTCCATATTCAGCACGCGACGAAGCGCTTTCGCATCCGGAAGTCCGGGCTCAAGCGCGAAGAGATGGTGGCCGTAAAGGACTTCAGCTTTCGCGCTACCGAGGATCACCCGCGCATCACCGCAATTGCCGGTGAGAGTGGAAGCGGCAAGACGACCTTGGCGCGGATGCTGCTCGGCTTCCACGTGCCTGACGAAGGAACGGTCGAATACCGTGGCGTGCCGGTGGGTAAGCTCGGAAGCGCGGGGCGACGCAGCTATCGGACCGACGTTCAAGCGGTTTTTCAGGATCCCTTCGAGGTGTACAACCCCTTCTACCGAGTAGACCACATCCTGGAAATGCCGCTCCGGAAGTTCAAGATTGCCACGACCCGCGGTGAGATTCGGGAACGGATCGAGGAGGCGCTTCGAGTCGTGGGGCTGCGACCCGACGAGACCCTTGGGCGCTTTCCCCACCAGATTTCCGGCGGGCAACGGCAGCGCACGATGATCGCCCGAGCACTCTTGCTCCAACCAAAGCTTATTGTGGCCGACGAGCCGGTCTCCATGGTCGATGCCTCTCTGCGGGCCACGATTCTCGACAAGTTATTGCGCCTGAACAAGGAGATGGGCATCTCCCTGATCTACGTTACCCACGACCTCACCACCGCCTACCAGCTTTGCGACGATATCGTGATTCTCTACCAGGGACGGGTTGTTGAAGTCGGTGACGTAGAGTCGGTCATTAAGTCGCCAAAACACCCCTACACTCAGTTGTTGATTCGCTCCATTCCTCTCCCTGATCCGGATAAGAGCTGGGGTGAGCCCGGTGATGAACTGGATTCCTCCGGCGAGAAGAGCAGTGGCTGTCCGTTTGCCGATCGCTGTCCCGAGGCAATGGCGAGGTGCCGCGACATCGAACCATCTCTGTACCGAGCCGCCGAAACCCACGCGGTCCGATGTTACCTCCACGACCAGATGCCCACTATCGACGACATGGCTCTGGTCCTTGGTGATTCGGTCCCCGTCAACGATGACGGAGCGGGGTCGAATGGGGAGAGGCTTCAACAGTGAATGTTCTGTGGATCATGACTGATGAGCAGCGCGCCGATTCCCTGGGCTGCTACGACAGCCCCTGGGCCATAAGCCCCAACGTCGACCGCATTTCACGGTCCGGGGTCTCCTTTCACAATGCGTATACCCCGGCGCCGCTATGCGTTCCTGCACGGACGACCATGCTTTCCGGCCTCCGGTCCGAGAGCCACGGTGTGTGGTCCAACGCCGATCTGGCAAAGGCAATGCCGGTCAACCTCGTTGACCGCTTCGCCGATGCGGGATATGCGACCGCGAGTTTCGGAAAGAGTCATTACGCCTCCTATCAATCACGACCGCTCTTCCAAACGGAGCATGACCGCTGGTATAGCGACGAGGTACAACCGGAGGCGTATGCAGCCTCCTATGACGAAGGGGATTGGGGCGTGGTTCATTATCCCTCGCCATACACAAAGTGGCTGTTAGCGGGGCATTTTCCGGCGGATCCGGCGCGCACGAGCGAGTGGCAAGTTACCGACGAGGCCGTGTCCTGGCTGAGCGAACATGCCCGATCGCGCCCCGAACAGGAGTTTTTTCTCCGGGTGTCCTACAACGCGCCTCACACCCCCGTGGTGCCGCCACAATCGTTTGCGGAGTTGATCGATCCGATGCTCATCTCCTTGCCCGAGCCTTCCCGAGATCGCGAACAGTGGCCCCGTTGGTACCGAGACTCCTTGTACGAGTACGCGCGTTCGGACCGACTCGATGCCCACGAGCTTGCACGGATCCGACATCACTATTATGCCCAGTGTGCTTTCGTCGACAGTCACATTGGACGTATCCTCGACGCTCTCGACGGCTTGGGACTCGGCGAGACAACCGCCGTGGCGTTCTGCTCTGACCACGGGACCCATCTTGGAGATTACGGTTTGGTGCAGAAACAGACCTTCTTCGAGCCTTCGGCCCGCGTTCCTTTTATCATTTCGCTTCCCGGTGCGGTGGGTGGTCACGGGCCGAGTGACCGAGGCGTCGGCAGGCGGATTTTGCAACCGGTCTCCATCGCGTCGCTTTTACCCACGCTTCTGTCGCTCTGCGGACTGGACGCGGATTGCGACTTCGAGTCCCTCGCCGATGTTGTTGTGACGGGGAGAGAGCCCTCGGAACAAGCGGTGGTTTCTGAGTGCACTTTGGGCTCCATCGCAACCTGGGGCCTCGATTGTCCAGACCGCCTGCGTATGGTGCGGCGAGACCGTTGGAAACTCTGTTACTCCCTGGACACGGCCGACGACGGGTTGCTCTTCGACCTGGAAGAGGACCCGCTCGAATCCCGGAACCTCTTTCACGACCCGGACTACACCAGCCGGGTCGCCGAGCTTTCCCAAGCCGGTGACTACCATCGGCCGCGCAAGGAGGTACCGTGAAGCGCGTTGGGTTCACGATGAAACTGGTCCCGGGAGCTGCCGAAGAGTATCGGCAGTGCCACGACGAGTTGTGGCCCGAGCTTGCCGAGCAGTTCGATAGGGCGGGAATTCGAGACTACGTCATCTACCTGGACTCAGAAACGGACACTCTGTTTGCCAGCCAATGGGTAACCGACGAGAACACCAAGGCCGCTCTTCGAGCAACCGAGCTCATGCGCCGTTGGTGGCGTGCCCTATCGCACCTGATGCAGACGAATCCCGACGACTCTCCGATCGTACATCCCCTCGTCCCCCTTTTCGAGCTCCACTTCGATGAAACCGCGGAGAGCGGCCGGTAGTCGAAGTGCGGAGCAGCCCGGTCCCAAGGGCACGTACCAGTGTGTACACCAGGATGCGCGCGGGTAAACAAGACGGCACACCTTCCCCATACGATGTTGGTCGGAGGCACGGAAAAACCGACCACGGTCATTATTTAATTGACCGCAGTCACTTTTTGACCCATACTAACCGCCATCGTTTCTACAGTTAGGAGGCGCGACCGATGCGTATTATCGTCCCCATAAAACAGGTTCCCGAAACCTCCGCCGTTCGCATGGATCCGGAAACGGGGACAATCGTTCGATCCGGCGCCCAGGCGATCGTTAATCCCCTTGATCTCTACGCCATTGAATGCGCGCTCCAACTACGGGAACGCTATGGCGGCGTCGTGGAAGTCCTCACCATGGGACCGCCACGAGCCGAGGTTGCCGTGCGGGAAGCAATAGCAATGGGATGTGACAACGGCGTGCTCGTTACCGATCGCCGTTTTGCCGGCGCCGACACCTGGTCTACCTCATATGTACTGGCCCAGGCAATACGAGCCATGGGCGTTTTCGATCTTGTCGTCGCCGGCGAACGCGCCACCGACGGCGACACCGCGCAGGTTGGCCCAGGCATCGCCTCGTGGTTGGATCTGCCGATAGCCGGATACGTCGCAGCCATAGAAACCGTTGAGCAAAGCGGGGGAGACGCGGCAGGTTCCGCGCAGGGAGCGACCATTATTGTGGAGAGACTGGTGGAGGAGGGGTATCAGCGTCTAACAGTGCAGATGCCCGCGCTCCTTACCGTAGTCAAGGAGATTGCAACGCCTCGCCTTCCGACCCTCAGCGGGAAGAAGCGATCGCGAAACCAAGAGGTGCGAGTGTGGGGCTATGACGACATGGATCTGGAACCCTCGTACGTAGGATTAAAGGGATCTCCAACCCGCGTCGTCCAGATCAAGTCACCAAAGGTCACCAGAGGGGGAAGGATGGTTCGCGTCGAAGATGGGGCTTCCGACGCCGTAGGAAAGCTTGTCTCTTTTCTGCAGGAGAAGAACCTGACCGAAGGAGCGCGGGAATGAGTTTTGTCTGGACGATCGCTGAGCAGCATAACGGCGTAATAAAGGACATTTCATTCGAGCTGCCGGCGCGTGGCAGGACCCTGGCGGATTCGCTGGGGACCAAGTTGGCATCCGTCGTTATCGGCGATCGTGTCGACGAGGCCCAGCTCCAGCTACTGATCTCCTACGGTGTCGACGAGGTGTATTCGATTCAGCATCCGCTGCTTGGTGAGTTTGTGTGCGAGAACTACAGCAGGGTGTTACGGGACATCGTCACAACCTACGCTCCGGTGATTATCCTCGCTGGGGCGACCACCCTTGGCCGGACGCTGATGCCGCACCTTGCGGTGCGAGTAAACGCAGGCCTTACCGCCGACTGCACCGACCTATCCATCGAGGCCGGTACGGACAATTTGCTTCAGACCCGACCTGCCATTGGTGGAAACATCATGGCGACGATCAAGACGCCGAACCACCGGCCCCAGATGGCGACGGTCCGGCCACATTCGACGAAGCCCCTCTCTCCTGACCCGGCGCGGAGAGGCAAGATCATCGAGGTCCCGTTTGATCCCACTGTTGCCGACGGCCGTGTGGAGGTACTGGGATATCGAACGGGAGTAACCGGCTTCGGCAACCTCGAAGCAGCCGACGTTGTTGTTGCCGGAGGGCGTGGGTTGAAGCGAGGCGACGGATTCGCGCTTCTTGAACGCCTGGCGAAGCTCTTCCACGGTGAGGTGGGAGCAAGCAGGGACGCGGTTGACCGTGGGTGGATCTCCTATCCTCACCAGGTCGGCCTTAGTGGCAAGACCATTTCGCCTCGTCTGTACATCGCGTGTGGAATCTCGGGCTCTATTCAGCACCTTGCCGGCATCAAGACCGCCGAAACCATCGTATCGATTAACAGTGACCCCGCGGCGCCGATTCACCAAGTCGCCGACTTCGCCCTTGTCGGCGATCTCTTCGATGTTGTACCGGAGCTTATCCGACAACTCGGCGGCGACGCCGCCGCCGCCGATGCCGCCGCCGATGATGGAGTGGGTGCTGCCGCTGAGAAGCGCGACACGGTGGCCGCGTCGCCGGCGACCACAGCGCCGTCCGCCTCCGTACCGCCGTCCGCGACCTACACCGCTGTTACGGCGGAGATCGTCGAAGCGCTTCGACGAATCGTCGGCGATGGCAACGTCGTCTCCTCGTCGGACGGCCTCGATGCGTACGCCCACGACGAGACCGACGTTAACCGGTACGGCCGTCGGCCCGAGGTCGCCGTCATGCCCGGGACCGCCGAGGAGGTTGCCGCGGTCGTGCGACTTGCCAATCGCCACCACATTCCCGTGACCCCTCGCGGCGCCGGGTCGGGACTGTCCGGCGGCGCCATTCCCAGCCTCGGAGGAATCGTAGTCTCCATCGAGCGTATGAACTCCCTTGTGGAGCTCGACGTGGATAACATGGTCGCCGTCGTGGAAGCCGGGATGGTAACCAACGACTTCGCCGAAATGGTTCAGAAACGAGGCCTGTTTTTCGCAGGCTATCCAATGAGCCTCGAGACGTGTTCCATCGGAGGAAACATCGCCGAGAACGCCGGCGGCGGCAAAGCGGTTAAATACGGAGTAACCGGTCGCTACGTCCAAGGCGTCGAGTTGGTTACGCCGACCGGCGACGTTCTGTGGCTGGGAGGCAAAACCAGCAAGGATGTTTCCGGCTACGACTTGACCCACCTTGTCGTCGGTTCCGAGGGAACGCTGGGCATCGTAACCAAGGCCGTTATCAAGCTTATCGGGTATCCAAAGCACAGTTGTGATCTGCTTGCGCTCTTTCGGACGGCTCAGGAGGCAATTGATGTCGTGCCGGCAATTCTCTCCGGCGGAATCGTCCCGACCAGCATCGAGTTTATGGATCGTCTTTCCGCTCAAACCAGCTGTCGCTATCTAAACGAAACCCTTCCCTACCAGGACGCCGGGGCCATGCTGCTCATCGAAGTCGACGGAGCCAGGGAGGAGCAAGTCCAGGCGGATCTCTTTTCCGTGGGAGAGCTGTGCGACGAGCACGGCGCCATGGAGGTGTACGTCGCCGAGGACGCCACTACGAAGGGGAGAATCTGGAGCGTGCGCCGCAGCATAGCGGAAGCGTTTAAGCTTTTTAGCCCGACCCAATCACTCGAAGACATCGTTGTTCCTCCTGCCGCCATCCCGGCGCTTATTCCGGAACTCGATAGACTGAGCCGGCGCTACGGTATGCAGATTCCCTGCTACGGCCACGCCGGCGACGGCAACCTTCACGCCACCCTCGTCAAGGACCCTGGAATGGATATGGTCACCTGGCATGAGCGAGAAGACGCGTGTCTCAGAGAACTCTATCGGATAACGACCGATCTGGGAGGCAAGATAAGCGGCGAGCACGGCATTGGAATCAAGCGGAAAGGGTACTTTCGAGAAGTAACCGGCAAGGCAGAGATAGACTTGATGCGGGGAATCAAGCGCGCGTGGGATCCCAACAACATCATGAATCCAGGCAAGATCTTTGACATGGAGGATCGCGATGGTAGCTGACCTACGGACCGCCTTTGTCACCCGCCACGCCCGCGGCGGCTCCCTCTCTCGATTCGTCGATCCCGCTCAGATGGAAGTGATGTGGTGCATCAAGGCGGCTCTCGACCCCTTGGGCATCCTGAATCCCGGGGTTATTCCGGACTGAGCGATGGGCAGACGGGAAGACAAGAGTGCGCGAACCAAGGCGGCGATCATTGACTGCGCCATGACCCTCTTTGCCGAACGCGGCTTCGACGCGGTCACGGTCGAGGAGATAACCAAGACCGTGGGCTGCGCCAAGGGTACCTTCTACACTTACTTCGCTACCAAGAGCGATATCGTCGTCGAAGAGTTCTGGAAGATTGACCGCTACTACGAGGCCTACGCGTCGCGGAACCTCCATCGGTATTCCACCGCCGAAGAGAAACTCAAAGCCTTCACCCGCGCTCAGATGCGCTACGTTCGCGATATGGTTGGAACGGACAACCTGAAGATACTCTACGCCAATCAGGTCCTCAGCCGCGATCAGGAGAAGGTAATCGTCAACCCGGAACGACAGTGGTATCGTATCGTCGCCGGTGTTCTCGCGCAGGGACAGGCCTTGGGTCGGTTTCGCGTCGATCGGCCCGCTGAGCGCCTTGCCTATGAGTTTAATCGCTCGGTACGCTCGCTCTTTCTAGACTGGTGTATTGCCGACGGATCGTTTGACCTTGTGCGAGAGGGACTCCGCTATCTGGACGATTGGCTCCTACCGGCACTTCGTCCGACGCCGCCGTTCACCGCCTCGGATTCCATGCTCTCCCCTGAGCTTGCCCACGACGACCACCATGATTGACCGTATCGGTGTTGTGGCGTCGAGTGCAACGACGGCGGCGTGTTGATGTCCGGGCCCGCTATTCCGCATAATGCAGCCATGTTCAATAGCCTGACTACTCACCAAAGCGGAGCGACGTTGATCGGATGCCGCCTTCGAACGCGCTTCGCTTTGCTCGTTGTCTTGGTACTTGCGGCGGCAACGATCACCATTGGTTGCGCCGATCAGCCACGGGATGTCACCTATTTCTACCTCATGGTCTGCTCGAGTTGCGAAGAATCGGTGCGAATGGAACAACTTGCCCACAGGCTACTGCGCGTAGAGAGAAACGCGCCCCATATCGCCTTAGACATCTATGACATCGCGCATAATGACGGAATGGAAGCCTTGTCGGCAGTGGCGGAGGACCTAGACATCAGCCTAAGTGCGGTGGGCTTGCCTGTGCTGGTTGTCGATGGAGTACTGACCTCCGGCGAAGAGAGCGTCGTCGAGCGAATCGAAGCGCTGGAGTCGGAGATTGGCCGCTGAGGGACGGGTATCGGATCGGCTGCCGTACCACGCCCCGGACCCGGATTGCGATGAGCTGCGAGACGTGCTGTTGCGCAAGACCAGAGGCAGGCGGGTCCACTTTCACGAACACGGCATTGATCTCCCCGTGCTCCGGCAGATCTGCCGTGAGTACCTCGACATACCCTGGGTCGAACTCGCGGATGACAAAAAGAAGCACTGGGACGCAGTCATTCGCGTTCACGAGAGACTCGGCTATGACGCTCTCAAGGTGATCGGTATCGACTTCGAAGATCGAGCATTTGTTCGCCGGAAGCTGGAGACGCGGGGAGGCACGGATTCAGTAACGTGGAGTGGTTGGATCGAGAGCTGGAAAGAGTTCGAAGAGTATCGATGGCCCAGTCATCTTGATGCCGACTATGAGTCGATTGAGTACGTCCATGATCACCTTCCGGACGGCATGGGCATGTTTCTCTCGTCGCATCTTGGACCCTTCGCGCTTGTATCGAACTTCTTTTTTGGCATTGAAAATCTATCGTTCTTTCTGATTGATGAGCCCGACCTGGTCCGGGCAGTCTTTGACCGAATTAGCGGGATCAAGCTGCGCTTTATGGAGCAGGTCATCGCATTGCCCCGGGTAATGGGCATATGGGGCCATGACGATATGGGGCACAAGACAGCCACGATAGTCTCTCCGGATTTTCTCCGGGAGTTCAACCTGCCGCACCACAAGAAAATGGCGAAACTGGCCCACGCCCACGGTAAACTTCACGTCTTACATTCCTGTGGCAACATGTACAGTCTGATGGACGATCTTATTGGCGATGTCGGAATCGACGCAAAACACTCCTTCGAAGACGCCATCCTTCCGGTAGCTGATGCCTATAGGCAGTACGGCGATCGTGTCGGTATCATCGGCGGCGTTGATGTGGATCGGCTGTGCCGGAATGGCGAGACGGAACTCCGGGACCACGTTCGCAGCATCCTGGAAAGCTGCATGGACAAGGGCGGGTACGTGCTCGGAAGCGGCAACAGCGTGGCGAGCTACGTACCGGTCTCGAACTACCTGGCAATGATGGCCGAAGGTGCGGCGTACACGCCCTGACCTCGTGGTCTCCCGCGACGTGGAGATTGGCGCGAAGGACCGGTTGCCAAGTTATACCGTCCGTGCGCGTTGACAGTCTGTCGCCGTGGAGTGACAATCGTCGAAACACTTCAAACGGGAGCGATTATGGCAGTTGAGCATAAACGGCTTGGCAAGCACGGTGTCCTGGTGAGCAATCTGTGCCTGGGCACGATGAACTTCGGCTGGCACACAAGCGAGGCGGACAGCTACAAGATAATGGACCGGGCCCTCGAGCTCGGCATCAACTTCTTCGACACGGCGGACGTGTACGGTTGGGCAACGGAGCGTGGCAGTACGGAGGAGATTATCGGCCGCTGGTTTGCCCTCGGCGGCGGCCGAAGGGATGCGGTTATCCTTGCTACAAAGGTATACAATCCGGCAAACAAGTCGGACGAACGACCGGAACCAAATCACGACGGCCGCAGCCTTTCCTCGGTAAAAATCATGCGGCACTGTGAGGGTAGCCTAAAGCGTCTGCAGACCGAAGTTATAGACCTCTACCAGATGCATCACGTGGACCGGGAGTGTCCATGGGACGAGGTCTGGCAGGCGTTCGACGCCCTGGTGAAACAGGGAAAAATCGCCTACGCGGGATCGAGCAACTTCGCCGGCTGGGACATCGCCACTGCCTGCCAAGAGGCGTCTCGGCGCGGGCTCATGGGACTTGTGAGCGAACAGAGTATCTACAATCTTCTCAAGCGAGAGGTGGAGCTGGAAGTGGTGCCCGCTTGTCGCGCCTACGGCCTGGGGATTATTCCATGGAGCCCCCTCGGCGGCGGAATGCTCGGAGGAGCTCTCGAGAAAGCGGACCAAGGTCGTCGAAGTGGCGAGGGATTCGAGAAGCGCCTTGCGGAGCTACGGCCACGGCTCGAAAAATACGAGGCGCTCTGCAAAAAGATCGGCGAGCCGGCGGCGGCGGTTGCCCTTGCTTGGTTGCTCCACAACCCGGGGGTTACCGCGCCGATAATCGGCCCGCGCACCATCGAGCAGCTCGAATCGGCGGTCCGCGCCACGGAAATAGAGCTCGACAACAAAACACTTTCCGAGCTCGATGCGATTTTCCCGGGACCCGGTGGCGAGGCGCCAAAAGCCTACGCTTGGTAGTGTCGGCCTGAAAAAGTACGGCGCAGGCGACCGACGGTCTTCCGCTTACCCGACGATGTCGACGTTTTGACCCTTCCAGTCCGGCAGCGGGACGCGATGGGTGTCCTCCTCGCCCTCGGTCGAGGATTTGCCGTGGTGCTCGTCTCCCGTTTGGCGTGTGTCGTGGCCGCGGGAACCCTTATCGTCGGCCACCTCGGGCGAATCGTCGCTCGAGTTTTCGGTCTGCGGCGGGTCTATCTCAGGCTCCGTAACCTCTCGATACTGAGCTATTGATGTTGTAGCGTTTAAGTTCTCGAGTATCATCGCCTCTCGGATAAAATGTGTGGCTGCCCCGCCGTCGAGTCAAATTCGCCTTGGAGGTATTAGAGAAAAATCCGCCGCAAAAGGTCCAAAGGGCCGCCGACTGCTGTTACCGTGATCCGACGGCAACGCGCAGGCGGCACGTGGCCGCCTGCGCGCCTTTTCGCTTAGAACTGGAACGTGTTGGATATCAGCGCGACGTCCTGGTTGCCGGTATCCCCGTAGGGGATACCGGCCCCGTCTCGCGCCTGCGGTGTCACGATGATCTGCATGTTCACGCCTGTTGTGTCAAAGCCCTTGTACATGTGAAGCCGAACAACGTTGTCGTTGATCGACTCGAGGCTCGTCCATGGCTCGAACTCACCGTTGGTCGTGTTGAAGACACGAATGGAGTCGGAGTTGAGCGTTGTCGTGTCGGTGGATGGACCGGAGAGCGCGACTTCCACGTACCGGTTGTTATTGTTGCCGCCGCTGGTGGGATCCACGACCGCGCGGTTGGTCTGCGCCCCGCCGACACCCAGGGCGGCAACGAGATCCGTTCCGGTTGTGCCTGCAGTAATGGCGAAGTTCAAGGGACCGCTGCTCGAGTTGTCGGTCGAAGTAATCACGATATCCTCCGCCCCGCCGAGTCCCGTGAGGCTCGCGGTGAAGTTGGCCGAGAAGCTTGTGACTGCGTTCAAGAGGTCGACCACATCAACATAGCTCACCGGCGCAGTGCCCGTTGTGAACGTGTATTCGGTTCCGTTAACCGTTACAGAGTGCTGGGTGCTCGCAGCAAGACCCGAATCCGCGGTGGGGTTTATCGCCAATCCAAAGTCGGTGTTGGCCGGATCAAATAGGATGCTCCCGAGGTTCCCAACCGAGAAGTAGGTAGTGCTGTAGCGCACCGTGGCGTCGGTCTGGTCGTAGACTCGGCGGTGGGTAAAACCGTCGACTGCCGCGCTTTCGCTGTAGTTGTATCGGTCCACAACACGACGGATGATGTTGCCGTTGGAAAAGCTGCCAAAGCCGCTTAGTGCGATATCGACGTTGCCGCCGGCGAAATTGCTTTCGGTGGCGGTCTGTGCCGTCCAGGTTCCGTCCGCCGCGTAGGAGGCGTAACCAACGTTTGCCTCGGTGCTCGCATAGGTCACGGCATTTTGGGTACCCTCCGTGTCGGCAATACCGGTTACTTGAAAGGTGGTGTCGCCCTCGGCGGGTGCGGTTACCGCGCCCTCCGCAACTTGGGCGAGGGGATTGCGAAAATCGCCGGTGGCAAGGGCGTTCGTCGCGCCCGTCACAAGAAGGTAGAGGTACAAGTCGTCCTCGCCTGTTTCGCCCGGTACGTCATCTTCGTCCTGGTTGAGGGTCTTAGTGCCGCCGTTGGCGGTAAGCTCGGAGCCGTCGATAGCGACCTCGATGTAGGTGGAGGCGCTTACGCCCCCGAGGTCGACTGTGATGTCCACCTGACTGTTGGCGCCGCTCACTTGTACCTCGGCTTCCCAGTCCGTGCCGTTGGCAAGCTCCGTGTCCTGCACGTAGGCGGTGCTGTTGTCGGCGGCATCTGAAAGAACCCAGAGGGCGATGGCCGATGCGATCGTGTTCTCATCTAGGGCCCCGTTCTCAAAGAACAACGAGAAGGTCTGGCCGTCGAGCTGGTCGACCGTCGCGATTTGTGTTCCTGACGCTTCCGCGACGCCCGAGCCCAAGGCCGTCGAGCCGAAGAACGGCGTGCTGCTCGAAGAGCCGGTGCCGAGGGTAGTGTTAACGTCCCCAACGGCCGTTGTTTCGGCAGCCTGGTTCGTGCCTATTGTGGTCTTTACGCCTGCCTCAGGACAGCCCGCAAGCAGGAGGACAAGCCCGACTGTTACGGCAAGGCCGCCGATTTGGACGATGTTTGGTCGTCTCATACTTCGTGCCTCCTTTTAGTAGAGGATGGTCATTTCGAGCGACCAGCTCGAGAGGTCCCAAATATTCCCCACCGCATCCATGTTGAGGTCGAGGAACATGTTTTTGTCAAAAAAGAAGGTCAACCCAAAGTCGTAGTCGATGTACTGGAACCCACTGTCGTACACCTCAAGCGAGTTGTCGGAGGCATCGCGCACGTCCGTGTTCACCGACGTGTTTGTCGTGACAAAGTCGTCGGCTTCCGGAGAGGTCGTGCCGGTGGCCGTTCGCTCCACACGAGTCGTCACGCCTGGGGTCGACTCTTCAGTCTTTATTTCATCAACCCAGAGGTTTGAGACTTGACTACCGAGATTTAGTCGGAGTCTGTCCGGGATGATGTAAAAGCTTGCCGCCGCATCGAAGTAGTTCCGAAAAGTAAAACGACTTCGGGTCCATGAGCTTCCCGCGTAGGTGATCGTCGTTTCCACCACCCGGTCGTCGGGGGAGTCGCCGGCAATGCCGTCGTCGGTCGTAACCGTCTGTACGGCCGTTCCCGATGTCGTGCGGGAGTCCGACTGAAACGCGATCTCCGGGTGGTAGGAGATACCGATCTGCAAAAGATTCGAGGGCGTAACAAGCAATTTCATGGTGGGGAGAATTTCCTGGTTGAACTGAGAGATGGTCTGCGTCTCCACAGCTCGTGTGACGGTAGCTTCCGTCTCCACCAGGTCGGGGCCGTAGGTTGTTGCCGTGTAGGCGTAGCCCTCATAGGTTGACGCCGTGCCGGCAACGGTGGTCGCCTCTCCACCGGTTGCCGGTGTGTAGCTTGCGGAGTATAGCGGCAGCTCGGCCCCGTAGGCGATTCTTCCCACAACCGTCATGGCTTCTACGCCCGCGAAGTTGGTCGCGGTTATCTCTGCGCCTATCATAGGGTTGAGGTCAAAGCGAGAGCTGAGGTCTGCGGCGTTGTAGACATTGTAGGACGTAATATCCTCCGTGGCGGTACCGAGTATTGTGTCCTCTCCCGCCATGGTCGGGGCGGTAAAAGCCGGGTAGCCGGCGCCAACGTTGCGGGCGTAGCTCTCGAAGGTGGCTGTGTTGTCGTTTACGATGCTGCCGACGTCCACCATCGCGTACGGCGCAAGCTGCACCTCGCCGAGGTCCAGGGTGATCCCGAAGGAGACCGTGTCGGTGAAGCCGGCGTTGCTCCTGTCGTTGCCATTGCGGTAGTCCTGCATCGTGGAAGACACGAGCGTCCCATCGGGTTCGCGCACCTCTACACTGGTGGCGGTCTGTGCGTTGGTGTCGACCGAGGGGGTGTTCCACGATGCACCACCCGGGAACGCGTACGTCGAGTAGAAGTTTCCCCCGTCATAGTCGTCGCTGAAGGTAATCGTGTTCCCGATGCCGATGGGTCCAAGTCCGATAAGCACGTCTACCGTATCGTCGGAGTTGACCTGGTAGTCGCTCTCGTTGCTTGTCGTGGACTGCATGGCGACAATCTGGCCCGTGCCGTCGGTGATGGCGTCGAGGTCCACGTCGTCGGCCTCGACGTTGCCGCCGGTCAGCAACCCGTCGGAACCGATGTGGCTGCCTTGATAGCGGGCCCCCAAGCGCAACCCCTCGAGGACGATTGCTGTCCCGATCTGAAATGCCGAGGTTAGAAGCCCGTTGGTGGGCATCTCGAACTGGAGAAAGACGGCGTTTTTCTCCAACTCTTGAGAATAAAGCACGCTCAGGTACTGATCCTGGGCTTCTCGGAAAATGCCGTTCGAGATTATTCCGATATTTGAAGGTGGGCTGGGCTCCGCGGCAAGCGTCGCCGTGGCGCCGGTCACGATTACGAGCACAAGGGCAAGTCTTCGTAGCATTTGCACACTCCTCGGCCGAAAGCTGATAATTTTACTAATATACACGAAGAATCTGCATCGCTACAGCCTTTTTTCCCGAAACATTCAACAAAAGTCGACCGCCGATCCTGCCGATATTGGTATCTGTGGGCTCCTGAAGCCCGCATTGCCGCAGGTGCCGGGTGTCGCGGGCGCCCGCCGCAGTTACAACGTTGGTGGTGCCGGTGGTCGCCGACGGTTTTGAGGAGGACGACACGGTGAAACGGATTATATCCCTTGTGCTTATAGGACTATTCGCGGTCCTCGCAGGCTTTGCCCAGAGCGCGGCAACAACTAATCCCCTTCAAATGGAGGGCGAATGGCATATGTACCGAGTAAACGCTTTGGCCGGGTACACGCTTAACGACTATCGGAATGCCCGAGGGCTGGCGAGCTACCGGGAAGCGGCTCTGACGCTGGCGGACGACGGTACCGTTACCACCGATGCCGCCAATCTGCGGTTCGAGAGCTGGGGCATCAATGACAAGGGGTTCTTGGTGTTCACGTCGCAGGCGGGAAACGCCTTCTACAAGGTTTGGGACATCAACGAGAACGTGTACATGGCCGTCAGCGTCGACGTTACCGAGCGTAACGACCGCGTCATCGAGATAACAACCAACCCCACCGGCAACATGGTGCTGGTCCGGCAATAGCGGCCGGCTACTCGCCCGGTAGCCACCTCCTAAATCGCGAAAAAATACACCTCCTCGCCAATCCGATAGCGGTAGTTCATGATCCGCGGCCACGCGGGCGGCGGCATCAGTTCCTCCCACGCCTCGATCATCTTGCGGAGTGCCTCTACGCGTGTTGTATGTTCGGGCGCGAGATTCCTCGTCTCCCGCGGGTCACGTGCCAGATTGTACAAAAGCTCTACGCCGTGCAGATCGTCTACGATAAGCTTGTGATCGCCGGCGATGACGGCGCGGTTGTAGTCCCAGGCCCAGAACAGCGATTCGTGAATGACGTCGGTCACCACGTGCGGCCCGTCGCCGGTCGTCGGCCGTTCTTTTCCGCCGGCCCCCGGGGCGCCGGACTCGGGTTGACCTCCGCCACCGGGCGGCGGTAGGTACGAGAGAAGGTTCACGCCGTCGTAGTCCCGGTCCGGAGCACGGGGAATACCCGCCGCCGCCGTCGCCGTAACCGGAAGATCCGTTAACAAAACGGCGGACTCCACAACCGTACCGGCGGCGACGCGCTGCGGGTAGGAGAGGAGCGCAGGTACCCGAAGGCCGCCCTCGAAATTGGAAAACTTGCCTCCCTTAAACGGGTAGTTCTCGGTGGCGCCCGTTCCCTCGTAGCCGCCGTTGTCTGCGGCGAACATGATCATCGTTCGCTCACCGTGCCCCGACGTATGCACCGCGTCGAGCACCCGGCCGACCGCGTCGTCCATTGCGGCAATCATCGCGTAGTAAATACGCGTCGCCTCATCTTCCACGTCCAAAAAACGGTCGTAGTACTCCACCGGCGCTTGGAGTGGAACATGGGGGGCGCTAAAGGCCAGGTACAAAAAGTACGGGTCATCTCCCGCTTCGTTGATAACCTGCACCGCCTCGTCCGCCAGCGCAAAGGTCAGGTACTTGTCTTCCTCGACCACAACTCCGTCCCTGTGGACGGCCGACGGGCCTGAACGGCCGTTGTTCCACTGATGCTCGTCGGTGAACTCCCCAAGGCGAAGGCCGACGACGTCGGGGTCGGATTCCGGGGCGTAGAGGCTGTAGGCCTCGTAGAAGCCGAAGTGACTCTGAAACCCGTGGTCCCGGGGCAAAAAGCCGTCTGTGATGCCGAGGTGCCATTTTCCCACCGCTGCCGTCCTGTAGCCTGCGGCTCCAAGCGCATCTGCAATGGTGATCTCGGCCGGCGAGAGACCCTGGCGGTCGATGTCCTCTTGCGCCGGCAAATTGGTGTTGAACACGGGAACCATGTTTCCCGTGTCCATCACGTGGCGGAACACAAAGTACTCGAGGCGGTTCTTGGCGTACCGGCTCTGCGGTTGGAGCTGGAAGCCCGACCGGTTTTGGTGACGACCCGTCAGAAGCGCCGCACGAGACGGCGCGCAAATAGCAGCCGTGGCGTACGCATTGTCGAATCGCACCCCGTCGGCACCGATTGAGTCGATGTGGGGTGTGTCGACGTGGGGCGAGCCGAGCCGCGCGCCGTAGGCGGAGATGTCGCTTGGACCGAGGTCGTCGGCGAGCATGATGATAATGTTCGGCGCGTTCGCTGCCGGCTGCCGGTTGAGGCCGGCCGGTCGGCGCCGACGCAGTCCCTCGAGGTAGCTCTGCTTGCCGTCGATAAGCCGCTCGTCAAACACAATCGGGCGGTCTCGCCCGGAGAGGGGCATCAGAGCGATAGTGGCGATGACGGCAAGAAGTCCGACCAAAAGTGTGGTGATTCGGCGTCTGTTCACGGTGACCCAGCCTACCGTCGGTCGGCCGCGCGCGCAAGGCGTTGTACACTTGACCAGTGCCCGCCCAGAGTCTAGGCTGGTTGTACTACAAGTCTAGGCTGGTTGTACTACGCAGGGTAAAGGGGAAAAACGTGGCTGAGCGACGAGGCTGGAGCGAAGAGTTTGTCGTGCGAGGGAATGAGGCCGTCAGTAAAGTGCGTGAGCTCATCAAAAAAGGAAAGGCCCGGAAGATCATTGTGCGCAAAGAAAGCGGTGAAAAGATGTTCGAGATTCCGTTAAATACCGGAGTGGCCGTCGGGGGCATAGCGGCGCTCGCTGCGCCCGTCCTGGCCGCCGTCGGGGCGGCGGCCGCCCTGATGTCTTTTGTAAAGATCGAGGTGGTTCGCACCGACGGCGCACCCCCGGAGGGCGAGGATACAAAAGCGAATCCCGAGACCCCGGAATCCGGTTCGGAGCGATAGAAGTGCGGGACAGCGAGCTCCTCGCGGCCATTCACGAGATCTATCCGGAGTTTATGGAGGATCTCGAACAGGCGTACCTCGTCCACGTGCAGCTCAGCAAACGCCATGGCATCGTGGCGCCGAAGGACGACAAAACCCTCGACGGTGATGCTATCGAGGCCCTCGGCGAACTCTTGGCGGACGTGGAGCTGGACAAGGAGGGGCAAGCCCAGGCCGAGCTTGTTCACCGGAACATCCGTGCGATTTCTTTTATAGAGCGATTATTCGAGTTCCTTGTGGAACGAAAACGGGAGAAGGACAAAGAGGCAATCAGCGCCGTAAACGGCGATGATGAGGATGGCTCTATTATTCAGTTTCCAAGCGACTACCAGGGCAAGGACGCCACGGGGGACGTGTTTCCGCCGGCTCAGAATGATTCCGACAACACACCCCCCGACAACACACCCCCCGACAACACACCCCCCGACAACACACC
>CAZFLD010000052.1:0-31466 GCA_964519835.1 uncultured Spirochaetales bacterium | reverse complement strand
GGAGGTTTTTCGCATGGTCGTTTGTGTTCAGACCTAAAAGGCTTCGGACTTCGTTTATAAGTAGGTGCGGCGCCTCAGCGTAGATGCGGTAATCCAG
The DNA here is from genome assembly GCA_964519835.1 of uncultured Spirochaetales bacterium. Taxonomy (GTDB): domain Bacteria; phylum Spirochaetota; class Spirochaetia; order DSM-27196; family CAZFLD01; genus CAZFLD01. The sequence continues at coordinate 31,369 of CAZFLD010000052.1, read as the reverse complement.
GTGAACCTCGCGTCGCGTGAGTCCATACGTAACAAGAAAGCGCTCGAAAAGCTCGAGCAGCTTGCGCCCGCCGCTAAACCGATCGAGCCGATGGTAGGCGACCAGGTCGCTGGGGTGATTCGCGAATAGAACAGACAGCTCAGGATCCGACCGGACCAGCCCGGCCATCTCCATAAGCGCGGCGCGCTTGTGAGTTAGCATGCTTTGGGTAAATAGCAGATCGTTTACGTCGCTGGAGGAGAGCCCAAAACGGTCCCTCAGTTTTTTGATGGTATCCTCGGACAGCGCACCGTGGACCACCAGCCAGTGAGACGACATAACGCGCCTGAGGTACTCGATTCCGACAGCGATCCCATCTTCGAGGTCCTTGGCGGGAGAGTCCGCGGTAAGCTCGACCACCGACGAGGCCCAATTCTGGAGCTCGAGGATCTGCGGCAGGTATTCGTGGGTGAAGATGTTTTTATGTTCCTTGGCAAGCGCGCGAACTCGGGCAAGATGAGCGGCACGACGGGTCTCCGCGTCCGGCAGGTCAATCTGACGAAAGTAGAGATAGCCGTTTTGCTCGGTAACACCCACGTGAAAGAAGGAGAGCCCCGACCGGGCTGCGCCCTTGTTACCGGCGCGGAGCTCCATCCTGTGCAGCTCGGAGACCAGGGGTGGGGCCGGACCGGTGGGCTCCTCCCAGCGGAACGACGCATCCTCCGGGCGTTCCCAGGCAATCGGAAATGTGCGACCGCGGATCCCGGTAAGCGGTCGCGTCTGCAGATAAACGGGTCGTCCGTCCAGGGTCGTCCATTCAACGTCCACGGGCACGCCGAGTGCATATTCGATGTTGCGGGCGCCGTCGGCCAGTTGTTGCAGGAGGGCGGCGGAAAGATGCGGCGACCCTGGGGGAGTCTGTTCCTCTTTGGTGGTTCCCGTGGCCTTGTCCAGTGTGATCCTGGCCTTTGGGAGCCCGCCGGACACCGCCTCTTGGCACCACCCATCTACCGCGTTGAGCTGTATAACCGCGTCATCGCCACGCACCGGGTCGGCAGTAAACAGCACGCCCGACGGAGAGCCTGCAACAAAGCGTTGTACCACAATCGCCATGCCCGCCACACCACGGTCGAGCCCCGCCCGATCCATTGCATCGAGAGCGCGATCGTTGAAGAGTGAGCAATAGCACTTGATAATCGCGTCGTGGACCTCCGCCGGCCCGAGGTCGATATATGACTCAAAGACTCCCGCCATGCTGAACAGAGAGCCGTCCTCGCAACCGGCCGAAGAGCGCACCGAAAAGCGGTCTCCGCCTAAGGCTTGCACGCGGGATTCGATCTCCTCCGCTTGCGAACTGGGCACACGGCCGGTACCCAACGCCGCGATGACCTCCTCGTTCGAGCGGATATACTCCCGCGGCCTTGTGTTTGGTGCGACTTCAGCCAGGAGTTTGACAAACACGTCTGTGGCGACGGCGAAACCCGACGGCACCGTCAATCCCAGGCGCATTAGAACGCCGAGGTTCACGGCCTTGGTTCCAAATGCACGCCGATCAGCCTCTTCCAGCTCCGTCAGGTCTTTTATTACCGCCATCTCCGAGCACTTCACTGATCTCCCTCCGCAACCACCGTCGCCGCCGGCGAGTCGGCGGTCAGGAAGCGAACGACAGCGCCGGTTCGCGGCGGTAGCGTAAGCCCAGCCTCGCCTGTGGTCACCGGTGCACCGGTAGTGAGAAGGACTTCCTCCGCACCCTCTAAGGGAAACAATCTGTCCGACCGTGAAAGATTAAACACTACCGCCGTCTGCCTGTCGGACTCCCCAAGTGAGTACCCGTAGAGTCCTTGCGGGTCGTCGACCAAGAGCCGCCGCCGCCGGCTCACATCCCGCAGGTGGTTTCGCCGAACGGCGATGAGCCCGGCGAAAAAATCTTTCAGTTCTCCGTCCCATGCACTCTCGTCCCATATCATGTCCTGTCGCGCAAGTGCGTCTCCCCCGGCGGGCCGGTCCCGTGTGGTAACCTCCTGTGTCATGCCGATTTCGGTGCCGTAGTAGAGAATAGGCACTTGTGGGAGGCTAAAAAGGCAGAGTGCCGCCAGGCGTAGTAAATCGACATCCTGACCGGCGAGGTAGAGAAATCTATCCATGTCGTGGTTGTCGAGGAAGCTTACTCGCATCGGACCGTCCGCCATATAGTGGTCGTAGAGTGAGAGAAAGCTGTCGAGCTCGGAGAGCGGCCATTCCTGCGTGGCGAAGGTCAGGCGAAGTGCGCGCGCCAGGGGAAAGTCGAGTATGCCGTTTAGCCGGCCCTGATAGCGACGGAGCGCGTCTCCGGTATCCGTCGCTTCGCCGAAGGTGATGACGTCCGTGTTAACCGTTTCGAGCGCCAACTGAAACTCCACCCAAAAGTCCATGCCGTGACCAATAACGTGGTCAAGGCGGAAGCCGTCGATGCCGCACTCCATCCAAAAGCGAGCGCTACGAATCATGTACTCTCGGAGACCCTTGCTCTCCGTGTTGACCGAGACAAGTGTGCGCACAACTTCCAGGAACGAGCGGTAGCGATCCGGCCACTCGTAAAAGTAAAACCAATCGGCGCTTGTTGCGTTGCGGTCGTTCTGCGCGTCTTCAAAGGCCTGGTGGGATCGGCTCAGGTGACTCGGAACAAAATCCAGGACCACCCGCATGCCGCGTTTATGCGCAGCGGAGGTAAGCGACCTCATTGCGTCGATGTCTCCCAAGACCGGGTCTACCGCGAAGTAATCGGTGGCGTCGTAGCGATGGTACGAGGGTGCGGGGTTCACCGGCGTCAGCCAGATACAGGTGACGCCGAGCTCGTCTAGATACGGCAGCGCGTCCTCGATTCCGGCGAGCTCGCCCCCGTGCTTGGCCTGGAGGTCATCCGTGTTCCGGAATCCGCTTCGCGAGCGAAAGCGGTCCACAAAGATCTGGTAAACAACCGCGGCGGAAAACCAGTCCGGCACACGCGGTGCGTTGATAACACGATACGAAAACGTCGTCACACCCTGCTCGGGATCGTACCGATACCAAAATCCCTGGCCGTCCTGGGCCTGCACCACGCGGCCCTGGGCATCCCATCCCCTCATCCGGTACCTCACGACCGTTCCTTTGTCCTGAGGGGGAACGGCGGCGCGCCACCGGGCGACGTAACCGCCAAAGACGATCCAGTCGGTTCCCGTCCGCTCCATCTCTATCTGCAAGGCGTCCGGACCCGGTACCGAGCCATCCGTGGTATAGCTTACAGCCGCCCGTTCGATGCCGGCCCCGGTTCCCGAGAGGGCGTGAATCATCACCGGTTCACCAGGGCGGGGAATCGCGGGCTCGATGGTGTTCTCGTGCCGAAACTGTCCGCGAATAGTCTTAAGTCGTCGCACAACTTCCTGGGCCGGGAGGTCTCCAGGTGCGGTAGCGATATTCTGGAAGTCACTCAATTGTTGCCTCCGCCTGCTTTTGCCGTCTCCGTCTGTTTATGTTTTTTAGGTGTAAGTGCATCTCGTAGGGCCGTTAGCGAGCGCTGGAGCTGGTGTCGCTCCCGGCTTGTAAGTGGTTGGAGTGACCGATCCACAACTCGGCGGACCGAGTTGTCGGCTTCGTTCTCTTGCTGCTTGCCCCTCTTGGTGATGGCCACCCGCATCGCCCGTCGGTCCGAGGGATCTTGCGTTCGGTGTACAAGTCCGGCCTCTTCGAGGGAGTCGACGATACGGGTTGTGGTACTGTCGTCGACCAATAGTCGTATGGACAGCTCTCCCATTCGAAGGCTGTCGCCGCCTTGCAGCAGGCGCAGGACGTTGTATTGGTCTGTTCGAAGACCGTGGGTTGCAAGCTCTTTGGCGACGTGAAGCTCCAAGAGGACAAAGGCCTCCCGAGTCATATCATACACTTCATGCATTCTGAAGTGAGAATATCCAAAATGAGATGGTATGTCCAGAGTCGTTGACTCCCTCCGGCCGGGCGACTAGAGTGGAACACAGAGCGACAGTAGAACCCAGAGCGACAGTAAAACACAGAGCGATGAGAATCAAAATCACCGACATTGCCCGTGAAACCGGGTATTCAAAAACAACGGTGTCGTTTGCTTTTAACGATCCCGACCAGATCTCCGCCCAGGCTCGCGAGAAAATCATCGAGACGGCAACCCGGCTCGGGTACGTCCCCGATCCGGTTGCACGGTCACTCTCCGGCCGGCGTGTTGGAACGATCGGTCTGTTGCTGCCGCAACCCATTCCCTTTGCTCTTCAGAACCCATATATGGTTCGTCTTATCAGCGGGCTCGGGCAGGTGTGCAACGACGAAGAGCTTTCACTCACGATGCTTCCGCCGCTCCGGGGCAACCTGATGGGCACCGTTCGCAGTGCCGCCGTGGACGGTCTTGTTACGATCGGACTCGAGCCGGAGGACGACATAGTAAGCCTTATCAAGAATCGGCATATCCCCTTTGTAACGATCGACGCCAAAGCAGAGCCGGGCATTCCATCAATTACGGTGGATGATCGGCAGGCCGCCGATCTGGCAATGGCACACTTGCTGGAGTCGGGTCACAGGCGAATTGGAATCCTAACTCTTGCGGATCAGCAGTTGCCCGATCAGGAAGAGTATTCGGGCATAGGCCGCCTTCGAATGCAGGGCTACGAGGATGCGCTTAGTAGATTTGGTCTCTCCTGCAATGACCCCGGGATCGTCCAGCTCAACCAACCATGCAGCATCCAAGGCGGGAGGCTTGCGGCGCGAACACTGCTTGCAAACCACCCGGAGGTAACCGCGGTGGTGAGTATGAGTGATGTCATGGCAATTGGCCTATATGAAGAACTGCAGTCTCAAGGGCGGAAGGTCCCGCGTGACGTATCAGTTGTCGGATTTGACGACATCTACGAGGCACGGCTGCTCAATCCGCCCCTTACCACGGTCCATCAGCCGGCCGAGGAAAAAGGCCGGCGGGCCGGCGAGCTCCTCGTCAACATGATTGCGAGTCGGCCCGCGGAAGAAAACGTCGAGTTCCTATGTAGCCTTGTAGAACGCGAGAGTGTCTCCAAGATCAATCACTGAGCTCGCATCGTAGCAGGATGCTCTGCTTTGCCCCCATTGTCAGCCCGATTGCGTGATCCTCCACGCGCACAGTCACAATCGCTCCCGGCTCCACCGCCTTCGCGGCACAAATGCCCAGGGGTGCCGTGTCGATTTCGAAGTCACGCTCCTCTGGACTTCGGTTGAGCACCAGCAGGATGGCACGCGTGTCCGTGAATCGGGCCAATACGAGATGGTTTTCGCCCGCATCGAGCACTCGGTAGCTACCACGGTGAAGAACTTCGCTTCCGCGCTTTAATGCGATCATCGCGCGGTAGAGTAAGCCAAAACGCCTGTCCCATCTCTCGGTACGCCACTCCATAGGGAAGCGCTTGCCGTGATCGCCTTCGAGCGTTCCTGCGATGCCGACCTCGTCTCCATAGTAGATGCTAAAGGTGCCCGGCAACAGGAAGCCCAACATGATAAGGCCCTTGTAGATCTCCCAGTCGAAGACCTCGGTGTTGGTATGGAGTCTTGTAACATCATGGCTGTCGAGCAAGTTGAACTGACCGTGGACCATGCCGGAGGGTATGCGGTTAAAATGTTGATCGAGGAGCACGCGCAACTCCCCGCCGGTGATACGCCTGCCGGAACGTCCTTCTCGTGCAGGTCCCGTCGCAAAACGATCCTGCTCTCCCATCCACATCCGCATCAACCTGCCGCCGGCGAAATAGTTCATCGCGGAGTCCCACTGGTCGCCTGAGACATAGGCAACCGAATCGTGCCAGTGTTCGCCGACTATGTAAGCCTCCGGGTTAATGCCCTTGACGGTCGTTCTGATCTCTCGCCACAGCTGGTGCCCCTGTTGTCGGGGGCCACGGTTGCCGGTCTCGCTCGCCACGTCAAATCGCCAGCCGTCGATGACAAATGGATCACGGAGATAGCGCTGAACCACGGAATCTTTGGCTTTGTAGATCCGTTCACACAGTTCCGGGACGGCGTAGTCGAGCTTGAGTAGCTCCGGTACGCCGGCCCAGTTCACCACGCTACCGTCTTCGCGTCGGGCCACGACTTCGACCAACCCCTGGTCAACCGCCATGCCCTTAGCCCACTCGTGTTCGACGCCGATGTGGTTGATCGAGACATCGAGCAATACGCGAAATTGCCGAGCGTGGGCCGTCCGCACGAGGGAGGCGAGGGCGTCGTCGCCGCCTAAGTGAGAATCCACGCTGAAGTAGTCGAGGCAATCGTATCGATGGTTGGTCTTGGCCGTAAAGATCGGCGTGAGGTAGAGCGCGTTTACGCCAAGGTCCGCGAGGTAGTCGAGCTTTGCCTCAATGCCCGGGAGGTCGCCGTTGAAAAAGTCGAGCGATCCGCCCTCCTCGTAGGGAAGCGGCTGACTCTCCCACGGCATCGAGCGGCTCGCAAACTCCCCCCGCCGGATCTCGCCGTCGGCAACTCCCAGATGCTCGTCGCCACGATAGAACCGATCGGGAAAGATCTGGTAGAAGACCGAAGATGCAACCCACTCCGGCGCGTGACGGAGCGTATCGATGGTAAAGTCGTGTTCCTCCGTCGGGAAGACCGAGCTTGCACCGGCACGAGTAACGTAGTAGCTCTCTCCGTCCGTGGTGCGGATGAGCAGGTGAAAGTGGGTGGATTGCTGCTCGAGAGAAAACCGAGCTACGTACCAGGCGAATCGCTCGCCGGTGTGTTCCGGCTTGGCCTCTACGTGGTGGTCGATCCCGTCGAGGATAAGCCGAAGGTGGAGCGCCTCAATAGGAGCGTCGCGCGCCACACGAATCCGGATGGTGATGGTATCGCCCCGCCGAGGCGTGGCCGGAGATATCCAAGGCGCAACGGTATCGGTGTGGATGGTGCGGGTCCAGCGTGGAGTAGTCATATGCATCCTTTTGCTATGCTGATACGGGGTCCGTGGTTTGGCGACTTACAAAGAGGGTTGGCACGATCACGTGGTTCTCTTCACAGCCGCCGGTCTCAATGCGCTCTAGGAGCAGACGCGCAGCGTGATGGCCCAATTCTTCGGGGCGGACCTCAACGCTCGACAGGCGTGGCGCGTGTTCCCGCGCCTGCCTGCTGTTGTTAAAGCCGACACAGGGGATCGGACCGATCCCACGATCGCTGAGTGCGGCGAAGGCGCCCAGGCAGAGTAGATCGTCGGTGGCAACAAAGGCGTCGGGGGTAGCGCGGGCAAGAACGCCCGCCATTGCCCGGTAGCCGGCGGATTCGTTAAAACCCTCGGCGTAACCCGCCAATCGCTCGTCGATCTCGAACCCCCGATTCGTAAGCGCCATACGATAGCCCTCGAGCCGATCCCGGGTCACCGTCAGCTCCTCCGGCCCGCCGATAAACGCAATACGGCGGCTTCCGTTTTGAATAAGACGGTTCACGACGTCGTACATCGCGTGGAAGTTGTCGTTGTCTACCCAAATAAGCTCGCCCGGGTTGTCGGGCCGACCAATAACGACAAGCGGAACCTTGCGCCCGACGAGGTACTCGATAGCGCGATCATGACTATGAGCTGCCGGAAGAACAAGTCCGTGAACGGACGGAGAGCTGACGTACTGCTCGAGAAGCCGGAGTCGCTCGTCCTCGTCACCGGAAAACGCATAGGTTGTCAGGTAGCCACGGCTCTGCGCATACCGACTCAGGCCGCGCATAACAAGCGGGAAAAAGGGGTGGAGCAGGAGCTCGTCTGCCGAGTGCGGAAGGAGAAGGCCCACCGAGCGCATCGGAACGATCGACGGAGCAAGCTGGGCATGGTAGTTCAGTTCCTTGGCCGCCCGCAGGACCCGCTTTTTTGTCTCTTCGCTGATCCGCGGGTGATCGTGGAAGGTCCTCGAGACCGTCGATGTCGAAACACCGGCAAGCTCGGCTATATGACGTATCGTTACCCGTCCCACGTGACCACCCGCACTTCCTTGGTTCCTAGTCGCTGACCGTAGCGACAAAGGCCTTGGGAAACTGATCGGGACCAAGCTGGTCGACACGGCCGCCTTCAACACTCACGTAGTCGGATAGCAGGGCGGCTTGATCGACCGGGCTCGATGCGGGCACCGCCATGTCGACAATTCGCGTGTGGTTGATGTCGGCCGGGGCTCCGCCGAAGCGCCACTGTGCAGCGGCCTGGTTTACGTCGCGGACGCGTCGAACGCCGGAGGTAGGGAAGCCCTCTTGGCCGAGGAGTACCATCGTGTAGCCAAACTCCCTGGGGTCTCCGTCTATGACCTCCTTAGGCACGCGGACTATGACCTTGCCGCCGTCCGAATCTACCCGAACCCTCAGCGGCGACCCGCTCATTTCCACCGGCGCGGACGCGGGGTCACTTGGGTCCTCGGGGTGGAGCACTTTTTGGTGCCAGCCCTCGACCCAGACCGCGTACTCCCAGCCAAACTCGGCCGGCATTGCCGCATTGCGCCCCTCGAGAAGGAGACGAGCACCGGTCCCGGCGCCGGGATCGGTATCGATGTAGATGTCGATCGTCTGGATGGAGAGGTTGATGCCCGAGTTCCAGGGGTTTTGGATCGGCGCGCCTACGCCAACCGTGAACTTGAGGTAGTTCTCCTCTTCCTCCACGACAAACTCAGTCAGATCATAAGCACCGGCAGTAAAGACTGCGTCACTCGGATAGGTGTAGGTTCCCGGGCCAAAGTCGTCGCCGGTGGGATCATCAACACGGAGGACCAGGACGCCGCCCCCAAGATCGGGGAGGTTTGTCCGTCCCGGTCCCGACGACGGAAGCCGATCAAATACGCCGCTTGCCTCCACTGAGAATGCGGCAAAGGATATCTCGTCGCCGCTCTCCATGTCGCCGAACAGGGCAAGCGGGATGGTTCCTTCGATCGTTCGCTCGCCGTAGGAAACGGCAAAGCTCTCTTGAGTTTGGTTCCACTCCCGGCCGTCGTAGCGGACGACCGTTACGCCGTCCCGACCGAGTTCCACGTAGAGACTCGCGTCGAAGCCGACGAGTGTGGAATCGCTTGCGTTGACAAAGGGCGCGACATGGATTTGGCCGGGATACGAAAAGTAGAGGTGAATGGGACCGCGCGTAAGAGCTTCGCCTACGGACACCCCGGTGGTGATGGCAAAGTGGAAGTTTTTGGTGTCAAAGCCGTATCGAAGGTCGTCGAGCACGTCCGCGCCGCGCGCCTGTGCATCGCCGGTGCTTTGATAGTAGCCGCCGGTTGCCCACTCGTCCTCCGATAGCGCTCCGTCAACGACCGGCGTAAACGTATTCGACGGCCGCTGTTCCGGCGCGGCGGCCCGCTCAGGGATGATGGGCACGCGAATGGAGTCAGGAACCTCTTGGTCGAGCGCCCGGTAGACGTTGGCGAGCAACTCCCGGTAGGCCTCGTCGAAGTACTCGTCTTGGCCCGAGTCCTGATCCGAGCCGTACCACCAAAACCAATCGGACCCTTCGGCGAGGTACATGTAGTCCATAGCTTCGGCGAGTTGCTCCTCGGTCACCTGATTGCGGCGGCGCCCCTCGTAGATGCTCAGGAAGTCGCGTACCTGCCCGAGAAGGTTCCACGCCTTGGTTTCCTCGCGCTCACCTATCCAGGTAGCGTAGTCGGAAGAAAACCATGCACCCGGCCAGAGATCCTCAATGCGCCGTTGGTCCGGGAAGGCGGTCATAAACTCCGGCACCGTTGTCGTGCGGATCGTCTCAGACTCGCTGAGCTCACGGTATAGGGCGTTCAAGAAGGCCTTTCCATCGTTGGGGTAGTGCTCCCACGCGTTTTCGCCGTCGAGAATGACACTCACCAGGTGAGGTCCGCCCTCGCCCTCGGTCTCTTCCTGAAGGCGGGTCCGTATGTTTTCGAGGCGCCGAATAAAGTCCGCGGCCGCCGCTTCGCCCGGCGTGCCGGAATACTCGAAGCCGATGAGGTCGGAAAGGCGAAGGTCCCGGAAGACTATTGTGACCGGATCGCCACGTCCGCCTTGCACGGTGTAGGGACGGTAAAGGGCATCCGCGTTGGTGACCGTGTCGGTGGCATCGCGAACAAAGCCTTCTATGCCGATGCTCTTCGCAAGTACCGGTTCGCCGGTGGCCATCCACTCGTAGCCGGCGTTTGCAACCATGTTAACGATGTCTTGGGCGACCGCGCCTTCAGCCGGCCATAGGCCGACGGGGTCGCGCCCGAAATTTTTGTTGTAGACGTCAACGCTGCGGTCGAGGTGCGCGATCGCATCGAGGGGCCGGAAAAACTCGCTTGGAAGCTCGGCCGTCGGATCACCCACGCTCGCGAGATTGCTGTTGAGCACCAGCGGCAGGATGGGGTGCGCGTACGGGGTTGTTATCACCTCGATTTGGCCCGAGTCCTGCATCTCTTTGTGAATGGGGACAACCTCCGCGATGATACGTCGCGCCTCCTGAAACAGCACATGCTTGTCCGACTGGTCGAAGTTGCCACCCTTCTCCACAAGAGTGGCGAGCGGCTCCTCGTCGAGGAACATGGGGTCGAACCAGACCAGGTTAAAAAAGACCTGGAGGTCCATGTAGTCCTGTTCGCTAAAGGCGTTGATGCCCTCGAGAGTTCGTGTGTCGACCTGGCCACGACGCTCCAGCAGTTCCGTGTAGCGCGGGAAGCGTCCGATCATGTTGTCATAGTTCGCGTCGAAAAAACGCTCGAGGATAAACTGCCTCTCGTCGTTGTTGAGCTCGCTCGGGTGTTTTTCCGCCAAGACCCAGTAACGGTCCTTTGCACCGTTAACAAAATCGTCGATCTGTCGGAGGAGGACCGGCGTAAGGTTAAAGGTGGCCCGTACATCGGGATAGTCCTGGAGGATGGCCGCCATGTCGTAGTAGCTCTTGGTGGCGTGTACCCGGACCCAGGGACGGGAGTAGACGCCGGTTTCGGGATCCTGGTAGTAGAGCGGCTGGTGCTGGTGCCACATGATGTTGAGGTAGAGGACATCCTCCGGCATCTCTGTTGCCTCCGAGCTTTGCCCCGGGGACTCTTCCTGCCCGGTCGTGGCGCACGATACGACGATAAGACCGACCACCACAAACAATACGAGCAGTGCAATCGTAGAAATACGGGTCATAGAAACTCCTTTGAATCCCGTTCAGCCCTTTACTGCACCGGTCGTGAGCCCACCGACGAGAAAGCGCTGGAGAAAGAGATAGAGCGTTACAATGGGAATCGCTCCGATCAGCGCGCCAGCTGAGAAGACGCCCCACTCTTCGCTGTACTGGCCGCCTCGAATAAAAAGCGTCAGTCCGACGGCCATGGTGAACTGGCGTGTATCCTGAAGGACGATCTGGGGGATTAGGAAATCTGAGTAGGCGGCAATAAAAGCGAGCAACGCGACCACCGCGAGTATGGGCCGGACTACCGGCAGAATAATCCGCCAGTAGATCTGCCAGTTTGTCGCGCCGTCGATGCGGGCCGACTCGTCGAGACTCCGTGGAACCGAATCGAAATATCCTTTCATGAGCCAGGTGTTGATACCCATCGCGGCGCCAAGATAGACAAGGATAAGCCCGCCGTGACTGTTGAGTCCCATAAACGGGAGGAAGAGACCTACCGCCTGGATGAGCAGGAACGTTGCTACCATCGTCAGTGAGTTCGGGAATACCTGAATGAGGAAGACGCTTAGTAGCAGCCCTCGCCGCCCTTTGAACCTAAACCGCGAGAACGCGTACGCGCTGATCGAGCAGATCAACACGGTCAACGTGGAAGTGATAACTGCGATTTTCATCGTGTTCCAGAACCAGAGGCCAAAAGGGTGGATACCGCTGGCAAGGAGCTCGGCGTAGTTGTCGAGCGAGGCCCCGGCCGGAATAAGCGACTGGGTAACCATAGAGTCGCGCGGATCGAGCGAGGCGCTCAGAATCAACAGCACCGGGGTCAGGGCGAAGACCAGTGCGACGGCCGCGAGCAGGAGTCGGCCTCCTATGTCGATGTGGGTCCGAAGTCGATGACGAAGGAGGCTTCTCTTTACTTGACTAGACATTTTCGGAGATCTCCTCCCAGACCCTGGTGTAGCGGAACTGGAGCGCAGTGATGACCGCGAGGATCACAAAGATGACAATCGTGATGGCGGAGGCGTAGCCGAAATCAGCGCCCCGTCCACTCGCGAATGCGAGCCGAAAGATATAGGTGATAAGGATGTCCGTGTGCCCGGCCGGCGTCAGCGTGCCCGCAATGGGCGGGCCCCCTTCGGCATAGATGTCGATCAGGGTGAAATTGTTGAAGTTGAAGGAGAAGGAGGCAATCAAAAGCGGCCCAACCGCCACGAGGAGCAGGGGCAGTGTTAGATGCCAGAACTTCCGCAATGGACCGGCGCCGTCGATCGTGGCCGCCTCGAAGATGTCGCTCGGTAGTGACTGGAGCGCGCCGGTACAGATCAGCATCATATAGGGGAAACCGAGCCAGGTTTGGACGATTAATATGCCGATCTTTGCCCAGAGAGGGTCGGCAAGCCAGAGCGGGCTCGAACCGAAAACCTCCTCGAGCGTGGTGCTGATGATCCCAAAGTAACGCTGAAACATACCACGCCAGATGTTGACGCTGATAAAGGCCGGAAGCGCGTACGGGATGAGAAGCAACGATCGAATGATTCGTTTTGCCGGCATCTTTGGATGGTCGAAGACAAGGGCAAAAAAAAGCCCCACCGCAAAGGTAAGGAGGACCGACATGATCGCGAACACAAAGGTCCAGATAAATACACGCGAGAAGGGGCCGCTCAAGGCCGGGCTCGTAAAGAGTCTGATAAAATTCTTGGCCCCAACCGGCACCCAGTAGCCGGGACGGAGGATCGCCCCGTCTCCCGCCGTAAAGGTGCCCTGGACCGGCTCGTAGACTTTTCCGTCGGTCTGGTCGGTGATCGTATCGGCCTGTGGGTCGTAGACGTAGCGCTGTTCGAGCCGCTGCGCCGAATCCAGTGACCTGACGCGCACCGTCTCCGGCGGTTCGCCGAACTGAACTGCGCTTATCCGATCAAGCTGCGAGAGTACCTGAATACGGCTCAAGCGGGTATAGCCGGGAATGTCGGTCGGTACACCCTCCGAGTCGAGCGAATTACGGATCTGCGCGGCGACATCGTCCGCCGGTACGAGCTTTTCGTCGGGGCGGGCCAGATAGTCTTGGTCTTCCGACTGCAGCCAAAGCACAAACTCCCCGTCATTGTTCCTGAAGGCAGTCCACGAGTAATCGGGAGCGCCCTCCGGCGAGTAGTTTACGCGCTCCAGCTGAGTCAGCACCTGTGTTTTGGTCAGCAGGTGCCCGTCCCCATAGTTTGTGAACGCCACATAGACGGTATACGCCGTGGGATAGGCAAGCATGATGATCATCAAGGCGAGTCCGGGAGAAAACCACCGGAATGGGTACGCCTTCTCGATGAGAAAGGCGATGTTTACCCCGACCGTCACGAGAAATACCACCGCTGCGAGAGGGTAGTACCCGTTGGCGATCAACGTCCAGATGAACAACAGGCTAAAGGCGTCCAGGATCGCGAGAAGCGAAAGCCTTGTAAGTACCCGAATGGGCTTGGAAGAAAAAAAGGGATGTTGAGGCCGGTCCTCTTCGGAAGCCAACGAGGGCGCCGGAGCGCCCTCGTTTTTCTTCATCACGGATTTCATCTAGTTTCCCGCGATAGTTTCGCGGATTTGCCGTGCGGCGTTGACAAACGCCTCGTCGCCTCCTGCCTGCTCCTGCATGATCAGCGTCACGGCATCACCCCATGCGGTCCACACGGCGGACATTTCGGGGATAGCGGGCATTGGAAGTCCGGCGGTACCGGCCTCACCAAAGGCGGCAACCGTCTCATCCTCGACCATGTTGAGCGCCTCGGTGTGCGCTGGAGCGCGGCCGTCGAGCTCGTACATCTCGAACATAACGTCGGTGGTGGCCACGAACTCGGTCAGGAATGCTTGGGCAATCCCCTGGTTCTCGCTGAACGCACTGACCATAAACCCCTGCACGCCCAAGAACGGAGCGCCGTTGCCGGGGATCGGGGCGACTTCGTAGTTCACTCCGGACTCGTTGAGTCGACCTATCGCCCACGGGCCCGTAATGATCATCGCGGCGTCGCCACCCTCGAAGAGCACGTGGTAGCCGTCATAATCAAGGCCTGCCGGCACAACACCGTCGACAACCGCTACCTCGAGCCACTCGGCGGCCTGGATAGACCCGTCGTCGTCGATACCAACCGCGTCCGGGTTGTATGTACCGTCGGGATTTACGTCAAAGACGTAGCCGCCGAAGGAGGTCTGGATCGGGAAGAAGTGGTACGGATCGCCTTCTTGACGAACAAAGCCAAAGTCGGCCGTGCCCGAGCCCTGGAGCTCCCGCGAGATGGCGAGTACTTCATCGAAATCCGCCGGAGCCCCGGGTACCAGGTCAGGGTTGTAGACAAAAGCGACGTTTTCTACCGCGTAGGGCATACCGTAGAGCTCACCGTCATAGGTGAATGCCTGAATTGCCGCATCGGTAAAGTCGTCTTCCTTTGCTCCCAGATTGATGGGTGCGACAAGACCACTTGCCACAAGCTCACCAAGCCAGTCGTGAGCGCCCACCAGGATGTCCGGGCCTTCGCCGGCGGGACCCGCAACCTTGAGGTTGTCGCGGATGTCGCCGAATCCGAGCTGCTGGACGTTAACCTCGACACCGTAGGTCTCGGCAAACTCCGCTCCCAGGTCCTCGAGGACCGGCGCGCGCTGCTCGTCCGCCCAGACCAGCAACGTGGCATCCGAATCGACTTCGGGCTCCTGTTCCGCGTCCTGCTGATCCGCTTCGTCCTGGTCCGTTTCCTCTTGTCCACCGGCAAAGACCGGCAGCAGAGCAACGGCAAAGAGCAGAAAGATAATCAGAACTTTCTTCATACAAACCTCCGTTTTGTGCCTCGAGGGGCACGAGTTGATGTTGCTATGCAACGTGATAAGTGATGGTAAACCGGTTTAGGCAATCGTGCAATCTTTTTCTGTCATCGGCCTCGCCAGTTTGCGCAATTTTTTTCACAAACCGGTTCAGAAACCGCCGTGATCGTGGCAAAAACGCCACAATGATCGACAATGGACGTGTCATCCCCGGTTTTGTGCAACGACTTGTGCAACGATTTTTTTGTGCAATCGAAGCTTCACAGCTACGCGGGTCGAAAAGAGCCGGCAGCCCGGAGCGGCCGACGATCGACCCGTTTGGAGTTTTGCTGATGACGGTATTGCGATTCTCGACGGTGACGGCGATACCACTGAGGATGAGCCCTACGATAGAGCGCCCGAGTGAAGGCGCTTGGGACCAATAGCCGGCCTGGTGCTGTTGCCGGTATCGCCAATGGGGCGTTTGCCATGGTCAAGTCACGGCAGTACGAGGTGGAGTTTCTAAACGATTCTTTGGTCCGGTTAATCAACACGCGATGATATTGATTCTTCGCGTCGGGCGTCCTACACTCTACGAAGACGTGGCGCTGAGAACAAAGCACAAGCGCGAAACCATCTTTTGTGAACAGGTAACGCACTATGCGACACCGGTGCTCCACCTTTGCGAGTTTGCCGTGCGCTCTCACGCGCGGCCCCAGTTTCCATGCCGCGACTTCCTAAATCGGTTGCACGGCAGTGCGCTTCGGCTCCAGGAACTCCTTGATCATCACGGGGCTCAGCACAGCCGGCTCTGGTTTCCGTTCCGCGAGTCCATTGCCGCCGCCAAGCTTTTTAGTACCGTGACATACGCTGTTCGCCACGTCCGTGGCTCGCTCGGGCACTACGAGCTGATTTCCGCGCAGTCCGAATGTCGTGCCACGAGCAGCAAAGCCATAGAGATCCTACGGGACGCGCTTGTCTCCATCAGTCATGGTGTTCTCGAGCAGGCGGAGGCGTGCGCCGTGGTTGCGGAGGACATGGTTCCGTACGTGCCGAGGCAGGACCCCGAATTCCACTTTGCGATTCCCGCCGACCGGCAAGTGCGGCATGTTGAGCAGATTGGCGAGGCCGTTGTGCACCTGGCAACGTTGTTTCTCAATCTCTCCGAAGACCCTCAGGTACAGCGGGTCCTTTCCGAATACGATTGTCCGCGCTGCGCCGACCTGGTGCCCGATCCGATAAACGAAGAGTCGCTTCGGATCGTGGAGACGATGTTTCACAATCTTCAGTCGATGTACGATACCTACATTTTCGAGTCCGACGTGGAGCGGCAGAACAAGGACCTGGCCTTTCTTCGTGGCCACATCAGTATCATTTATCACCTTGCGGAGATCGGGACCAACCTCGTCCACTACTACGTGCGCCACATGAGCTCCTTGCGGCGCACGAGCGCGAATGATTTCCCCTTGCCGATGGAGAAGGAAAATCTCTTACATCTTGTCTTCGACTACCCGCTCCGCTTCTCGCGCCTGTACTTGGATTCGGCGGTTCAACTCTGTCGGCAGATGATTCGGTCTTACTCGGTCCCGGCAACGGTCGAGGTTCCCATCCCTACCTATCGTGGCTTCCACGTTCGACCATCCACCCTTATTGCCCGTATTGTTGCTCACTACGGGAGCACCGTGACGATGACGTTACACGGCCAAGAGTACAACGCGGGGACACCCCTCGAGCTCTTTCGCGCTAACGAAGCGATTATGGCGGCCAAGCGACGCGCAGTGGCCGACATGCTCGCAGGCGACGAGGATCTCAACGTCGCGATCCCACACGATCCGGAGGAACGGGTCCATAAACTACAGCTACTTATCATGCGCTTGGTGAACGACGGCAAAGTCGTCGTCTACGAACCGGATTTCGAGATCGAACATGTCAACGCACCGCCCGAGTCAACTCTATCGGAGGTTGCCGTAGAGCTCATCCGCCACCTCGTGTCAATGGCAAAGATGGACATCCAGGGTAACACCACAGTCACCTTTTCCGGCGATAACCGCGCCGTCGGCGACATCAAGGTTCTTGCCGACAACGGCTACGGAGAAGACCGCATTGGGAACAACATCGTCTTGCCGGAACAGTTGTCGTACTTGCACCGCTAGCGAGTGTGCGCGAGCTTGTGAGTGTCGTCGGGCAAGCTCTTAGTCCGCGATGACGGTCACAATCGCACGACGGGCACGCGGGCCGTCGAACTCCGCCAGGTAGATGCCCTGCCAAGTGCCGAGCGCCGGCCGCCCGTCGCGCAACGGGATGGTAACACTCGAGCCCATCATCGAGGCCTTGACATGGGCGGCGCTGTTCCCCTCGCCATGACGATAGAACGACTGACGCCACGGCACCATCGAGTCGAGTTGCGCCAGGATGTCGTGCTTGACCGTTGGGTCTGCGTTCTCGTTGATGGTCACGCCGGCGGTGGTGTGGGGCACGTAGACGGTAACGGCGCCGTTCCCGGCGCCCGCTTGGGAGACGGCGTCTTTGATACGCCCGGTGATGTCGACGAGCTCGCCGTGCTCGGACGTACGGACTTCTATTTCACTCGAATGGATCATGGGAAATGCTACACAAGGGCGGCCACTCGAGCAACCGCCGGGCAGACTCTAGACGCGCCGGCTCTCCTTCACACGATCGAGATCGTCCTCTCCTTGCCGGTATGAGGCTCGGGCTACTCCGGCACGGAGTTTGAGTAGAGTACAACGTTGTCGTAGTTGATGCGTCCAGGATGCTCGTATATGGGAGAGTGCAAAAAGACCGAGCCGGTCTCAGTTCCACTGTTGCGAAAGGAACCGATACCGTACGATACGTCGTCGAGATAGACGGAAAACTCGGCTGCGGTGTAGTCCACGAGTACCGTCAGATGGTACCACACGTCCTCGTCCAAGCCGGTGATTGGCTCCGAAAAGTCCCGCAAAGCCGTTCCATCAAAGTACCTCATGTAGCCCGCGGCTTGGCCATACCGAAGATCGACCAAGACGGTGTTATCGGACTGCCGTAGAAAGATTCGTGCATCGCGGTTTTCGGAGTTTAGATACTCATCGATCCTGAAGTCGAGCTCGACTGCGTCGATCCGATTGACGTAGCTGGTATTTTCCGCTGCTATGGCGCCCCCGGCGTACCGCCCATCGTGGTACATGTAGCTTGCACTCTCGATTCCAGCGCAACAGTTCGTGATTGTCCACCCAGTACCGAGGTCGGTTCTCTGAAAGTCATCCTCGAACACAACAACGCCGACTATCGCCGGGCCACCTGCAATGGTGTAGAGACCGGAAGTAACGTCTGAGTCGATCATGTCGTGTTTGTAGGCTACCGCCTTTAGCGTGCTCGATGCGGATATGGCGACGGGGTTGCCGTCATACAAGACTCCGGCGGACTGGGTCGGCGTGGTGCCGTTTGTCGTGTAGCGAATTGACGCTCCAAGTGTTTGTGTCGAGATGACGACACTTTGGGCCGAGGAGTAGCTTCCAGGATCCGGAGCAAAGACCGGAGCCTGTACCTTCTCTCGAACATTCGGCGTTATCCAAACGCGCAGATTGTCAAAGCTCGCACTATTGTTGTGCGTAAAGTCGTCCATGACCAAACCGATGTTTCCCTCGGCGTATATCGCGTCGGAAATGGTCTTGACAAGCTTTCCGTTGATGTGGATTTTGAATTCGTCATCCTGGGACACGACCGCAATATTGTTCAAGTCGTATTGACCTCGGTGAACGTGCTGAGATATTTCCCTGAATAGGTCCATAGAGAGCGGAGGGGAATGAGTGAAGTCGATCTTCGCCATGCCGACACTGCCCAGCTCCGGTTCCACGAACACCTTGTAAGCTCCGGCGGTCCCGTGCCTCAAGAGGAGACCCCGCTGATAAGACGCACCCGAGCCGGCTTGTATGTCTACAGACACGGTGAAGTCCCCGAAGGTTTTATCATCATAAAGAGCGCTACACGCCGGTGCAGTACCGTCTCCGATCATCTTGAGCTTGCCGTCTTCGATAAGTATCGTCCCGCCCTGTAAGGAGTACGAGGAAGCGCTGGTGTCGCCACTGTAAGAGTGTGTCAGATACGGCGGATCGAGGGTAAGAGTTACAGATGTGATCTCCGACGCACCATTTTCCGTGTAGGCAACCGCCTTGACTGTTGTAGTTGAATCTATGCGTATCGGATTTTTGTAGAGTGTGCCGTTGTTTGGACCTGGATCGGATCCGTTGGTTGTGTAACGAACAAGCAGATTGTTGTCGGAATCGATCCGGACGTTCTGAAGGATGCGAAACGTACCCGTAGTGTGTGAGAAGGTTGGAGGGCTTATGCCTCCCCGATTCGAATTTGCGAATAGATCGCACCCGGCAAGCAAAAAACCCACCGCGAGGAGGCCCAGAAGCAGGATTATAGCCCGTGAAAACTCCGCTGCAGCTCGGATACGCTTTTTAATTCCCGCTATCATGTGGCCCCCGATTGCACGTGTGTTTGCGTTTACCCGCGACGGCGTTTCCTGCGTCTCGAAACGCCGGAGATCACTGTCCGGAACACTGGTTTTGTGCTTAGCTCAATCCCATAACTTCGTGCCGTGCAGGATGCTTGTAACCATCATAACTGGGTGTTGTCGGTACCAACAGAACAAAAAAACAAGTAGGTGATGTAACTACGCACCGTCGCCAAACAAAACGCCCGGTCCGGCAATAAAAACTCGGGTCGGGCCCGTCACCCTTGCACCAGGCCGATTGCGCTCCCTACTCGAGGTAGTAGCGGAGGACCGGTGAGCTGCCTGAACCCTCGTTGGTGGAGACGTGGTAGTACAGGTAGTCGGTGGCCGTCGGAACGGTGTAGTTCAATTGCCAGGTGTCGCCGGTATTGGAGAAGCTTCGAGCCCCGGAAAAGTCGGGACCGTCGGCCGTGTACGGGTAGAGCGTGGCCGAAGCCAAATCCGAGGCGGTGAATCGGAAGGTGTAGGACGTGCCGCGTTTGAGATCGCCGGCGAGGGGGGACTCCAACACCACTCTCTGATCGCGGTAGCGCTGTTGGAACTGTTCCGGAAACGGGTGGGCTGTGGGAGCGCCGGTGCTCGTCAGATACAAGATGGCTACATACACCGGCTCCGCCTCGGAAGTTCCGGAGCCCCTCGCCTTTAGGTAGTACCAGTAGTCTCCGGGTTCAGCGGGATGAAGAAAAATGGTGGTGGACTGCCCGGTCCGGATAAAGGCCTGGCATTCCAAGTTCTCCGACAAGTCGGCGTCGAGGTCGGCCACGCTACGCAGAAAGCCGCTGATCTCCGTGCCGTCCGGGTGATCAAACACCAACATGGCGGGCTCATCGCCAACTGAGATCCGGTCGGCCGGTGGGCCTCCGGGCAGCGTGATGCCGAGGTGGTGCAGATTGTCGTAGTACGCGGAGACAAGAGTGCGATGCAAACTACCGGCTTCAAACTCCGCCGGGCTTACAGGCGTATCCAGAAACTGGTATAGCTCTTTAGTTGGCGCATGGGACGCGATCCAAGCCTCGGGCTCGACGAGGAAGTAGTTGCTACGCATGCCCCCTTCGGTGACTACGGGGGTGCCGTCGTAGTTCCAGAAGTTTCGGTTGGCAAAGGTCGGATCAAAAAACAGCACCTCCCCGTTTACGCTGACGACATTCCAAGCATGCCCGAATCCGGTGCCCTGGCCGGGTGTGCGCCCCGTAACCATCCTTGGATATACACCCACCGTAGCGCACATGTAGTCAATAAGCCGCGAGAGTCCCTCGCACACAGCCGCACCACGACGGATCACTTCAAAAGGACCCTCCGCCGCAACTCTCTTTCCCGCGAGGGCGTACATATCGTAATAGATCGACGAGACCACCCAGTCGTGAATCAAACGGAGCTTTAGCCCCGGATCGTCGGTGTCGGCGGTAAGCGCTTCGGCGAGCGATGCCAGGTGCCGTTCCGGATCATCGAGTGCGGCGGCCTCGACCGCCGGGTCGAGGGCCAAAAGCGCAGCCGATGTGTCGTAGAATCGCAGCTCGCGCGGAGAGTATGCGCTGAAATGATCCGTCAATATGTAGCCCCGCTCAGCAAACTCCACTCGCAACGAGCCGCCGTCAAAAGTGATCGGCTCGAACGCCACGCTCTCACTTGCCGGCGCCATCGTCAGTCCCCGTTCAAAGTCGAGGCTCAGGCTCGTGATAACCCACGGCCGGTCTGCTTCGGTCGTCACGCGCAGGCTGTAGCCGGGATCGTTGGTTACAGCCGAACTGCCGGAGCGCTGGCGGATCAGTCGATCACTAGAGGGATAGTAGGTGAACCAGAACCGCTCGCTACCGTCCTGGGCGCTAGAGCGCCAATTGCCGTTATCGCGATTGTAATCCAAGTGCAGCTGCACCCCGGCATGTACCGTGTCGAAGAATACGTTTATCTCCAACCTTTCGCCGTCGGGACCGCAGGAGGCGGACGACGGCATGGCGATAAACGGCGTGCCGCCGGTGTGACCGGTCAGCGTTCCGGTGGCCGACAAGCTGTACTGGAACTCCGTTGCGTCCAGGGTACCGATGTCGGCCACGGTGTGCATGCCCCCCGGGGAGTTGGGGCAGCCGACAAGTAATATCGTCACGGCACCCACAACAACCACAAGAGCCAAGTATTTGTGACGGCATCCGTCGCGTTTACTGTCCGGGGGCGACGGCGTGCACCACCTACTCAGGACTCTCACCGATGGTTTTCCGGGCACATCAAACCTCCAGGTCGCAAACACCACCGGCACAGGCGTGGTTTGTCGGCGCCGCCGAGTCGGCCAGATAGCCGCTATTACTCTACCACCCATCCATCGAGCAAATACTCACGGACTGAATCCTCTCCGGATGCCCGGGCGGTCCCACTTTCGGAACCGGGATCGACGACTGTAGGCGCCCCGAAGAGCGGGAACCGCTGCGCAAGGTCGGGGTCAATTTCGGCAAGATCCGCGAATGCCTGCTCGGCGGAACGTCGGTTGCCCCGCTCGAGGTAAGTGGCCGCCAGACCGAGCTTCACCCGCGGGTGTCGTGGCCACTTGCTGTCCGCGCGTCGCAGGTGACCGAGGGCTTCGTCGAGGCGGCCGCGGAGCGTGAGCAGGTTGGCGAGATTAAGCACCGCCGGCAGGTGGCCGTCCTCGTCGTTGTTCACAAACTCGAACGCACGCTCGAATTGCTCTTGAGCCTCATCCAGGTAGTTGTACCGGGCATAGAGAATCCCGAGGCGGGTGAGGTCACGCGGATTCGGATTCCGCTGAATCCGAGCTACCAGCTCTTCCTCGCCGGCTTGGCGCGCCTCGAGGCGGAAACGGTCGAAGGCATTGTTAAAGGCGTCTACCGTTGACCGGGCAGGCACCGCCGGCGCGGACGGCACGTCGGGTACCGGAGCGGCCTCGTACAGGCGTTTAGCCTCTTGGGTCGTAAAAAAGCCGGCCGTCCCGTGGCGATGTGCCTCCCGCCACTGCAGGGCGCCACGGCGCCACGCCGCGGAGAAACCGGCATCTATGAGAGTTGTTTCCACGGGCACCCAGACTATGCCGTCGCGAATGATAAGCTCCTCGGGACTTGGCATGTATCGAAGCGCCTGTTCCTGTTCGATGCCGAGGTCAAAGGCTGCGAAGATGTGGCCGGGCGTAGTGATAAAAGCGGTATTGATGCCGATTGACTCCAAGAGTGTGTTGTAGAGGACGGACAAGTCGTCACAGTCACCGGCGCCGAGGGCCAAGGTCTCCGCCGGAAAGCGGAGGTAGTCGAGGGCGTAACCGTCTGCCGACAGCTCCTCGTAGGCGGAGCGGGGATCTACCACATACCGCAGTCCCAAGGCACGGAGGGCTTCAAACATCCGCATGGATTGCAAGAGTGCCCTCGGCAGCGCGCGGCTTGCGGGGTCATCCACGAGGGCCGCCACGGACGCGGCGAAATCAATGGTTGTGCGCCCCGTCACCGGCATAAAAGATGCAACCTTACGGTCGTCGCTCCAGCGAATTGCGTTGCGGTACATGACGGTCGCCGGCACCGTGAGCTCCTCGGAGTATCGCTCTCCACCCGCGCGGTATGAAACCAGCAACCTGGCGTCGCGGGTCTCTGTTTGATCCAACTGAAGCAACTCGGGACCAAAGAGCGCAAAGAGGTCGAGGACTCGCGATTCACCGATGGCAAGAGTCTCCTCCAGCTCGGAGTACCGCGGACCCGAGCCAAACGGTGGGATTTCCAGGCCGACTCGAACGTCGTCGACCGACCGCCTCCCGGCGTTTACCACTCGCACGGAGCCCAAAGGATTGTCGGCGTAGTGTCGGTACAGAGTCGGGAACACTCCCTCGATGGAGAGCTCCTCCAGCACAAGGTCTTCGCCAACACGACTCATTGGTCGTCGGGAAGCTACCGGATCGATCCGATCTCCGGTAAAAGGATCCTCTTCCAGCGTTACCGGATAGAGCGTCCCGTCGGTGGGGTGTTCCAGCATGTAGCCGTGGTAGAGATATCCGGCCGTAGTGCGCGCACGGCGAAAGCGAATCCGCGCATCACCCCAATTGTGATAGAGGTCGCGTGCGGCGTCCCGCCCGAGTTGGATGCGCGCATCGACGCCAAACACCGGGAGAACGTAGGTCTCCGTATCGATGTCGTAGGCGCCGCGGTCGCTCGGTGCCACCGTCATAGTTGCCTCGAGCCGATTCTCGCCAACCACTTCGGCGGCGAAAGACGCCTCCGTCAAAGAGTAGATGGCGCGAGCAACGGCGGACGACAATCTGCGTTGTCTCTCCGCAAACTCCTCGGCCGTCTCGAACATATCCTGCGGCTCCCGTAGAGCCGGATCAACGGACTCCCACAGCTCGCGCGAGGCGGCGCCCGCCAAAAGACGCTTCTGCAGCGAAGAAAGCCGACCTCCTACGGCCGAGGCCACCGCTCCTTCGGCGGTAGCCTGCACACCGCTCAATTGCCATACCGGCAAGAAGGGCTGCGCTCGTGTCCAGTCGGGGCTTCCGGCTGCGAAGAGCGGCGTCCCCGCGGCCAAGTACCGTCCGTCGGGCGAAATGTCGAAGTCCAGATACCTGCGTCCCGGTAAAAACGTTCTTTGGAGCTCGTAGCCGTTCCCATGCCACGTATATACGCCGATCGACTCACGGCTGATGGTAAAAACAGGCCCTTCGTTTCCCCGAATCTCAACGCCGTGGGCGTCGCGACGTCCGACAGCATCGAGGCGTACGAACTCGTCTCCGTCGATCCGCCAAACGTCTGCACCGTTGTTGTCGTTTGTGGCCAGGAGCGTCCGACCATCCTCGGAGATTGCCATCTGGTTGTGGTAGCCGGGAAAGTCGTCGTGGTCGTCCGGTTGGGCGTAGTCCAAGTAAACCAGGCGGTCCGCGGAGACGTCGAAGGCCAGGATCGAACCTAATCCCGCCGCATACAGGCGCGTTCCGTCGGAAGAAAAAAGTAGGTGTTGGATGTAGATGTTTCCGGAGCGGCCGTCCGGCCGCTCCACAGGTATCCTGTCGATCTCTTCCAACTCGTTGCCGGTCCAACGCCACAATGCCAGCTCGTTCTCGACACCGGTCGCCACAACGCCGTCGTGCGCACGGACATCCAGGCCACTGAACAAAAATCGCCGCGCGGAGACACGACTCACGACCTCTCCGGTCCTTGTGTGAAGAACCCCTAGCGAACCGCTTCCTCCAAAGTTGCTCACCAGGATTTGTTCTTCGTCGGTGGAGAAACGAACGACCGACAACCACGAGAGCGCCTGTGGATTGTTTGTTGTGTAGTCCGGCCCCGGTCGGTACCACAGCTTTTCGAAGTCCCGATTGAAGACGTGGAGGCCTCCGTCGTAATCAGCCACGGCCAGGAAATTTCCGTAGGGCGAGAACTCCACTTCGTAGACTGGAACGTCGGTGGAGAGCGTGTATAGCAAATCAGAGCTTATCTCCTGCGCGGAGAGCGACGCGGTGAAAAGCAAGAGGGGCAGGAGGAGGAGCGGACGCTTAGCAAGCACAAGAGCACCTCCAGACTAGCTGACCAGAAACATCAGCCGCTACTATGAAAATGGTACGGCAATCAACAACGCTGGTCAAGATTTCGGTCCCGGCTCGACCGTCGGAATATGATGTTTAGATGCAACAGGCCGGCCTACGGGGCACTCGCCCGTCACACCCGCTCGGTGACGTCGCGACCGGTTGCCTGGAAGCCTTCGATCTTGCCGTTGGGTCCTTGGATGTTCGCGCTGTTCCATTCCACCGTGCTCCAACCCCGCGGCGTTTTTTGACGGTTGCGAAAGCCGAACACCGCATCGCCCGTTTGCTGCATGTGTAACCCCACTTGCCTCGTAGAATCTCGATCCTCTTGGTGCACCAGATCAAGATAGCTGAGTGTCTGCAGTTCATCCCAGGGCATGCCCCAAAACTCACAAGCTCGGTCGTTGGCAAACAGCCAACCGCCGTCATAGCTGATCCGGGTTATGATTTCTCCTGTTAGTGTTGCCACCGAGCGATACAGCTCTTCGCTTACCCTGGTACGTCGGTGGGCATAGAAAAGCTCGAAGGCCATGTCCAGAGCTTGCAACAAGACAAATTCGCCCGACGCTTTTAGGACGTATCCGTAGCGAGTAATGTCTTTTACTCGGTCCACCATCTCCCGCTCAGCGTGACTGGTGAGAAAGGCGACGGGTATCTCCCGCTGCGCGAGGATTTGCCGCGCGGCCTCGGTCCCATCCATGCCACCGCCGAGATCAATGTCCATAAGGATAAGGTCGATGAATCGACCGGCGACGCCGGGGTGACGGCGTCGCCGAGCATGGCTTATTACTGGCCGAAGGGGCCGGTCTCGGAGATAAAGAGTGTGCCGGTGGTGGATTCGCCCCACGAGCCGACAAAGATGTCGTAGCGCCCGGCGGGCGGATTACTAATAAAAAAGCCCGGATCAACGCTGTTCTCGGCGTCGTCAATCAGCCACCAATCGGTATCGGGGTCGTTGACAAGGATAAAGGTATCGGTGTCGTCATCCGGCAAAAACGAGAGATAGAGGCTCATGTTTCCGTCCGTATCGTAGTAGAGCGAAACAAGCGGACCGTCCCCGCGGACCCACCCGACCACATCCCAGTCGTCGAGCAGAAAGGGACTATCCTCCAAATCCTCGGACGAGTTAAAGTACAGGTCTCCGCCCGCCGTGACGGTTAGCTCATAGGGGTCCGGTACGAAGTACTCCTCAAGCTCGACGCTATGCGCCGGCTCGCCGTAGAAGCTCGGCAATTCCGCGACGGCGGACCCCGCTGCGAATGTCAGGGCGACAAGTAACAGATACGTGCGTTTCATTTATTGTCCTCCTATAAAACGGCCGTGTTGTGCCGGTTCCGTGAAGAGTATCAGACTTAGGCTGCGGTGTAATAGCCCCTGCGGCCGCCGTGCTCAAACGAACCGTGTTCCCTTCTAAACGTGGCGTTCACCGAGCCTCGGTTCTGTCGTGACCTCACAGAAATCTAATGGTTTGCTTGTCGAATCCTCACATAAAAAAGGTACGGTCCGATTGTCAGGGCGGAGTTTATGAGAAGGCCCGGACACGGATGACCCATGGCCGCGTTGCCGGGTAGCTGTGTCCGGGCCTTTTTGCCTTCGCGGAAGACTAGAGGAGGAAAACAGTGAACAAACGAATCGTTTTGTGTATCGCCGTGATTACGGCGGCAGTTGGAAGTGCCGCTTGGGCCGTGGGACAACCCGAAGCCGTCAACCTTGACCAGTACCCGCTGGAGGGTGAGATCACTTTTGCACACTCTGTCTCGGGCTGGCATCGGGCGTATTTTACCCCGATCTTCGAAGCGTTTGAGGCCGAGTACCCCGGTATCGATGTTGTTAGCATCGAGATGGCGGACGGCGGTTATGAAGCACTTACACAGAGCGTACTCCTGGGGGCTGCCGCCGGCGACATACCGGACGTGTCGCAAGTTGGATTCTCGTTCCTGCGCACGTTGGCCGAGAGTGGCCGGGGGGTGGTCCTCGATCCATACATGGATGCCGATGACGGCTTTAGCAAAGACGTGCTCCTACCCGGCATGAGGTCATTAGGCGTTGTGGATGGCGATACGTATCTGATCCCGCTTGCTACCAGCACGCCGGTTATGTTTATCAACGATGCTCTTTTCGAAGCGGCCGGACTTGATCCGGCCGATCCGCCTCAGTCTTGGGCGGAGGTTCGTACGGCGTCGGAAGCTCTGAAGGCACAGGACGCTTTTGGCATCTACTATTCGTGGGAAATCACCGGCAACTGGGTTTTCCAGACCCTTATCGAAAACGCCGGTGGGACGATGGCCGCGGCCGACGGCACAGCCGCCTTCGATTCGCCTGAAGCAGTGGCTGCGATGCAGTATGTAGACGACCTCATAGAAGACGAGCTTATGCCCCGCGTCAATGACGCAAGCGCCCTTTTTCTCACGGGGCGACTCGGGATGCTGGTTACCTCGAGCGCAGGTCTTTTGGTGCTCGGTCCAATGGCGCAGTTTCCCTTCAGGACGGTTCCCGTTCCCACGATGGACGGGTCGGCCCCGCGGCTCCCGGCCGGTGGTACGGGTGTCATGATGTTTGCGGAGGACCTGGCCACCCGTCGTGTTGCGTGGGAGTTCCTGAAGTTTTTGAGCGGCCCTACGGCGAGCGGCCTGGTGGGGCGTAACAGCGGCTATCTGCCGGCGAATCTGCAGGTCATCGACGAGCTCAAGTCGGAGTTTGGAGACAATCCAAGCCGGGCGCTTCTTTTTGACCAAGCCGCACAAGTTGTGCCGTGGCACTCTTGGCCGGGCGGGCGCGGTCCGGAGATTGCGAGCATCATCGCACAGGCCGAAGAAGCCATCATTCTCGGTGATGCCGACGTGGAGGACTCTCTACAAGCGGCCGCATCCGAGGTCAACCACTTGATCGGCGAGTAGTTGCTTACGGGTTCCCGCGGTACCCGGCCTGCCTCCCGCCGGCCGGGAGCAGTCCCCTGGATCCTGTTGGCGCCCTTTCTTTTTTTGGTGGGTGTCTTTGTCTTGTGGCCTATACTGTATTCTGCAATACTAAGCCTCACGGACTGGCGTCTTGGGTTTGTAGCCTGCGAATTTGTCGGGTTTGGCAATTTCACCCGGTTGCTCGCGGATCCTCGGTTCACCCGGGCATTGGTAAACACCATCATTTATTCGTTTTCGATTGTAGCCGGGAGCGCGACCGTGGGGCTGCTGCTTGCCCTTGCCCTGAGATCCGGTGTTCGTGGCTCGGGTGCGTTCCGGCTTGTTTTTGTTCTTCCCGTTATGGCGACCGGCGCCGCGATGACTCTGATCTGGAAGCTTTTCTTTGATACGTATTTCGGTCCCATAAACGAGCTGTTGGCGCTGTTCGACGCCGGTCCCATCCCGTGGCTACAGGAGGCAGAGCCTGCGCTGGCTGCGGTTGTCTCCGTTGAAGTGTGGCGCTCTTCCGGCTACGCGCTCTTGCTGTTTAGTGCCGGCCTAGCTGGGATACCGGTGGAGGTGGAGCAGGCAGCGATTGTGGACGGCGCCCATGGACCTGCTCGGTTCCGCCACGTCATCTGGCCCCTCCTGGCCCCAACAACCCTTTTTGTTGTGGTAGTTCTTACTGCGCGTTCCTTTCAGGCTTTCGACACTGTCAGGGTCCTTACAAACGGAGGACCGCAGCGGGCCACACATCTTTTGTCGCACATGCTTTTCGAGGAGGCGTTTGGCTTTTTCAACACCGGTTATGCGAGTGCGCTCGCGATAGTTTTTTTCGCTCTGGCACTGTCGGTTTCGTTGGCCCAGTTCCTGCTGGATCGCAAGGTGCACTACCGGTGATGTACCGTCGAACAGTC
This sequence comes from uncultured Spirochaetales bacterium, assembly GCA_964519835.1. Classification (GTDB taxonomy): domain Bacteria; phylum Spirochaetota; class Spirochaetia; order DSM-27196; family CAZFLD01; genus CAZFLD01. The sequence continues at coordinate 2,715 of CAZFLD010000052.1, read as the reverse complement.
CTAACAATCGTGTTGTTTGGGTCTGCGCTCCTGTTCCTTGCGCCGTTTCTCTGGCAACTCCGTACTGCTTTTACGGCTGCGAATCAGATTTTTTCCGCCGGTACACTTGGTCTGCCGGTTCCACCGACGATCGAGCACCTCAAAAGGGTCGTTGTCGACACCGAGATACTCGTGTATGTTTCCAACGGGCTTGTTGTGACCTCCGCAATTCTCGGCGGTCAGCTTCTTGTGTCGGTTCCAGCTGCCTACGCACTGGCGCGTTACCGCTTTTGTGGTGAGAGATTAGTCATGACTGTTGTTATTGCCGCCATTGTGTTCCCAGGCTTTATCAGCGCCGTGCCCAACTTTTTGCTCGTGGCCGCACTCGGTGTCGTGAACACTCGAGTCGCGCTGGTTCTGCCGTTTTGGGGTAGCGCCTTTGCAGTCTTTCTGTTCCGGCAGTCAATGCGACGCATCCCCCAGGACTATCATGATGCTGCGACCATCGACGGTTGTGGCGTCGTCGGCACCATCCGCCACGTAAGCCTTCCGATGATAACGCCGGCGGTGAGCGCCTTTTCCGTGTTTAGCGTGGTCACCCACTGGAACGACTTGTTCTGGCCTCTTGTTGTTATCCGTAGCAGCCGGCTCTTCACACCGCCTGCCGGCGTGCTTTTCTTCGCCAACAGCGAGTTCGGAACGGAGTGGGGACCCGTGAGCGCGGCTGCCTTGATCACCATTCTTCCGATGGTGCTGCTTTTCCTCGTGATGAGGACCAAGATCGAAGATGGGCTTTCGGCGGCCGTTTTGAAGTGAGTGCCTGTGCAATATAGTCTTCGCCTCCGCATCGGGTTAATAGCGGATATTCATCATGGCCCCTCGGCCGGTCCAAAGCAAGGGGGCGATGCGCTTCGATTGCTCGACGATGCCTTGGACGACCTTATCAGAGCCGATGTCGACGTTGTGGTAGAGTTGGGCGACCGGATTAGCGACGTGTCGCACGATGACGATTTACGTTTGTTAGAAGACGTAGCCCGACGATTCCGCAATCTCAATGTGCCGCGCTTCCATCTCTTGGGCAATCACGACGTTGTCAACCTCTCCGCGGAGGAGAACCGACGGGTTCTCGGGCAGCACCTGATCGGAGGCCCCCACCGGTTTTCTCCGGTGGACCTCGTCGCTTGGTGTCCCGATGTTGCCGTCGGCCCCAGAGGCTTCGAGCTCAAAGCCGCCGACATAACTACTATTCGTTCTGCGCTTTGCCGTGCGACAAGGCCCGTGATCCTATTCTGCCATGTGCCCATTAGCGGCGCCTCCATGGTGGGCAACTACTACTTCGAGCAGTACCCGGGCGGTGCCGGGAACTATTGGAACGCATCCGCCGCCCGGAAGATCCTTGAGGAACGTGCCAATACGGTGCTCTGCGTCTCGGGCCACGTCCACTGGAACTCTATTCACTCCGTAGACGGGGTTCGGCATTTGACCATCCAGTCGCTTACCGAATCGTTTACCACTCCGGGGCGGTCCGCGGCGACGTGGGCCGTGCTCGCGGTTTCAGGCCAGGAGTTTGATCTAGAGGTTCGAGGTGGAGACCCTTTCCGGCTCGTGGCGGCGCTAAAGGCGGTGGGTGACCATTGGTTGGTGCCGCTCGGTCGCGACAACGGCAAGTAAAACAAACACCATGGAACCTGCGATCAGCCTATCGTAGTTCGAGATTCCACAACTCTTGGGCACTTGCCACCACTGCTCTTGCGCCCGCACCCATGGCTTGCTCGACCTCCGCAAAGCTGGCGATCAGCCCGGCCGCAAGCACCGGGCGGTCTACGCTGTCCACTACTTCTCGGATGACTCGTGGCATAAGTCCGGGCATCAACTCCACAGCGTCCGCGGAGCATTCCTCGACATGGCGCAGGCCCGTTGCCAAGGCCTGGGTGTCGATCACAAACAGATGCTGCACCGCAAGCAAGCCGGATTGTTGCGCCGCCCTAAGCAGTTGAACGCGATTAGTGACAATGCCGTCGGGACGAACCGTACGCGCAAGGTACTCCACTCCCTCACGATCACTCGCCAGTCCACGGACAAGGTCAATATGAACAAGAATTGCCTTCCGACTGTGGCGTGCCCGATCCGCGGAGTGCTCAAGTGAAACGATATCTCCGGACATAAGGAAGATAGTACGCACGTGGGAGTCGAGGGCACGATCGAACGAAGCCTCATCACGAACCGCCGCAATGACGGGATGAGCCAATATATCGTCGATGCTGCCTGACATATCATAAATATAGCGATATCGGTCTCTCGCGGCTTGGCTGTTAGAACAAAGTTCGCATGGGCCGGCCCGACCGACAAGTGCTTTGGGATGCGCGTAGACCTGAGAGTGCCTGAGTAGGCCGAAGAGCGCCTGAGATAGGAGGAGTGACGGCCCTCGACCTATGCCGGCGGCCCGTGCGATGGTACCGAGCTATGATTCTCCGCGCACTCCAAAGCATCCGTAGCCCCGGTGGACGTGCAAAACGGCGTCCACGTATCGCTTGGGTGGTACTGTCCGTGTTTGTCGTCGGAGCGTTCACCGGTTTTCTTGCAAAGGTTCCCGAGGCCCTTCAGGCAGCAAGAGCGTTGGGAGTCGTGTTGAACCATCTATCAGCCGTCACCACCCGTCTTGGCGTGTGGATCTTTATCTGTACCTGAATCCGTATAAGGGTGCTCGGTAGCGGGCTGTTCCGAGGATTTTTCCCA
>CAZFLD010000051.1:0-31893 GCA_964519835.1 uncultured Spirochaetales bacterium | reverse complement strand
ATCATAGGCAAGCACCTTTCTGTTTTTCGCGATTTTGGCTACATTTGTGGACTCCGGCGTCGCCTATAAACAGCGTCGCCACGATGTGGATGCGGCGTTTTCGGGAAGTCGGGCGTGGCCCAAAGAACCCGCGGCCCCGTACGTTCAGAACCGCCCTCGTGGGCCTAAGGTGTTTTGTATTGCGAATACTCCTGCTCGGTGAGATTGTCGGCAAAGCGGGAATCTACTGCATAAAAGACGGACTCAAAGACCTCAAGGATTCCACCAAAGCCGACTTTGTCGTGGCAAATGGCGACGGTGCCACCGGCGGATTCGGCATCGGCAAAAACCACTCGGTCTATTTGCGCAAGCTGGGCTTGGACGTCATCACGGGCGGAGACCAGATCTACTTCAAAAAAGACATGGTCCCGCACATCGTTCAAGCTCCGTACATTCTGAGGCCCGCCAACTTTCCGCCGGGAAACCCGGGCCGCGGATGGCGCGTCTACACCGCCGCGGAGCGGCGTATCGGGGTGATTTCGCTCCTCGGCCAGTCGGGCTTCGACCGAGTGCACCTAAGCAACCCCTTTACGTTCCTGCCGGAGATCATCTCCCGGCTCAAGGAAGATACAAACACCATTGTTCTCGATTTTCACGCTCTTACGACGGCGGAGAAGTACACCATGCTGTACCATGCCGCGGGCACCCTTTCGGCGATCATCGGCACCGGTACGCGTGTCCCCACCTCCGATGCGACGGTGCGGGACGGCACCGCTTACATCACGGACATTGGCCGTACGGGCTCGATCGACTCTGTAGCCGGCCTTGACCCAAAGATCGAGATTCAAAAACATGTAAGCCAGATCCCGGAACGGTCCGAGGAAGCCTGGGTGAACCTACAGATTCAGGGAGTACTTGTCGAAACGGACGATTCAACCGGAAAAGCCGGCTCAATCGAGCTTGTCCGGCATGAGTGTAAGGAGCCGTCGGGTGACGGAAACGGCGCGAGTAGTAAAAACCAAAGATAGCCTCGAATTGGCCTGCACCAGCGATGTCTGCGAGGCCTGTAGCTCGCTTTTTTGCAGCCCAAAGGTGCGAACCTTCGAAGCGGAGAACCCCGACGGCCTGGAGCTGCGGCCGGGCGATACGGTTGAGGTGGAAATACCCTCGGCACCCGCCGTCGGCGCCGCGTTCCGGGTTTTTGTCGTGCCGCTTTTGCTGTTTGTGGCGGGGTATTTTGTTTCGGGGCTTTTGGGTGCCGCCGATGAATTACTCCAAGTCCTCTTGGGGCTTGTTGGCCTGGCGGCGGGTTTTGGGGCGCTTGCGCTTCGAAAGCGACGAGGGCTTGCGGGCGATAGGCCGATCGTCCGAAAAAAGATCGAAGTCCCTCAGCCGGAGCTTAGGTCTCCGGTGATCTCCTCGTAACCAAAGACCTCTGCGAGAACTCGCACAACACGGCGACAAAACACCTCTCCGCCCGGATACGGGATACCCTCAGCCTCGAGGAGTTTTGCCACGGAGGTCTGCCCCCTGTCGGTAATGCCACACGGGACGATCAGATCGAAGTGACCGAGATTGGGGTCGAGGTTAAACGCAAAACCATGGTAGGTGACCGAATCCTTGACCGCGATGCCGATGGCGGTGATCTTGTCTTTTCCCACCCATACGCCGCGGTGCGTATCGTCCCGACCGGCCTCTACGCCGATCTCCCCTAAGACACGAATAAACACCTCTTCCATCTGATAAACAAAACGCTTGAGGCGCCGCCCATGTTGATAGAGGTTAACGATGAGGTAGCCCACCTGTTGGCCGGGGCCGTGATAGGTGGCCTGGCCGCCCCGGTCCGTTTTCACTACCTCCACGCCCTCGCGCTCGAGCACCGACTCGTTCGCGAGCACATCGGCTTCCCCGGCCCTGCGCCCGAGCGTGATCACGGCCGGATGCTCCAAAAGCAAAAGAGTGTCGGGTATCTCCTCCCGCCGGCGCTGTTCGACCAAATCGAGCTGGAACTCCCTCGCCTCGGGATAGGGCACCGTGCCGAGGTGCCGCACGTTAAGCGTCACGAGTGAGATTCCGCCACCAGTCGCTGGATCTCCGACGCCATTTCCGGAAGGGACACCTGCTTGATGATGTGGCCGAGCTCAAAGGCAACACGTGGCATACCGTACACAACCGAGCTACCGGCATCCTGACCAAGGGTTAGGCCCCCACGGCGGTACACATCGCCTATCTTCACCGCCCCGTCCTTGCCCATTCCGGTCATGATAACGGCCAATGCCTTGTTGCCGTACGCCTTGGCCACCGATTCGAACAACACGTCGCACGACGGCCGGTGGCCATTTACCGGCGCCTCATCGGAAAGGTGCACACTGGCCCCCAGAGACCGTCGCTCGACGCGGAGGTGGCGGTTTCCCGGCGCAATCAGGATGCGGCCCGCCTTGACGATGTCTCCTTCTTCAGACTCTTTGACCTCCAAGGCACAGACACGATCGAGGCTCTTGGCAAACTCCTCGGTAAAGCCGGCGGGCATGTGTTGCACAACAACAATCGGCGCCGCAAGGCGCCCGTCGAGCTCCGCAAACACCTTGCGCAACGCATTTGGTCCGCCGGTGGAGATGCCGATGGCGATGACCTCGATTCTGCCGGGCTTGTTTTCGGGTTCTATCCTCGTTGGCCCCTTTGCGGGAGGCCCGACTACGGGAGTGGCGTGGTCGGCAGCTCGCGTGGGCCTAGTTTGCGCCGACGCCTGTTCCACGGCGACCGCTTCGCCGCCCGCGGCCCGGGCGTCCTGGTCGTTGGTTTGCTTTTTGGCCACGGTAGATTTGCCGTGTTTGGCGCGATACTTGCGGCCGAAGCCCCGGATCATCTCGGTGAGCTGGTGGGCAACGGTGTGTATGTCTTCAGACACCGCCCCCGAGGGCTTCATTACAAAATCCGAGGCCCCAAGGCCGAGGGCTTGCATGGTGATCGACGCACCCTTTTTAGCTACCGACGACAGGATGATCACGGGAATGTCGATGCCGCGCTTTTGTCGCTCCTGCAAAAACTCGATGCCGTTCATCTCCGGCATTTCCAGGTCCAGTATGATGCAGTCCGGCTTGCAGTTGGGGATCTTCTGCAGCGCAAAGCTACCGTTCATCGCCTTTGCCGCAACCTCGAGATCAGGCTGCGCGTCCACGATTTTGCCGACAAGACTCCGCATGAGTGCGGAATCGTCTACGATTAGTACGGAAACAGGTCCGGCTGAACTCTTGGAACTAGACACCTCACCCTCTTATACAAACTTGCGATAGATACATGCCCAATCGGTGCGAAGAAACTCGAATCGGGTTCCCATTCCAAACAAGGATTCGGAATGGCCGATAAACAGATACGAGTGATTGCTCATCGCGTCCCAAAACCTCGAGACGACGGCCTTTTGTGCCACCTCGTCGAAGTAGATCAACACGTTCCTGCAGAAAACCACGTCCAGATTCCTTCGGCCGCTGTCGTTCTTGAGGTTATGGTAGTCGAACTTCACAAGTGACTTGATCTCCGGGGAAATCTGGTAGCCACTCGGCTTTTTCTCGAAATACCTGTTGAGGTACTTCTCAGGCACACCATTCATTCGGCTCTCCTGATAGAAGCCTTCCTGGCCGATCAACACCGATTTCAAGCTCAAATCGGACGCCGTAATCTCGATCTTAAAGTCCGGCGGGAGCAGTTCCTTGAGCATAATGGCGACGCTATACGGCTCCTCGCCCGTCGAGCAGCCCGCACTCCAGACCCGCAGCCGCTTGTCGAGAGTCTTGGACTTGTGAGCAATAAGCTCGGGAACGACGTGGTACTCGAACGTCTGGAAATGGGCGGTGTTGCGAAAAAAGCGAGTGAGGTTTGTGGTAACGGCATCGAGAAGAGTCTTCAGCTCTTCTTCGTTGCCGGTAATCAGCGTGTAGTACTCGCCGACACTCGGAAGCTGGGCGATTCTCAGGCGTTCCCGCAGACGGCTCTCGAGGATACTTCGATTGGTGGAGGAGAAGTGTATACCGCTTTCATCGTAGATGAGTTTTCGAAACCTCTCGAAGTCCTCATCCGGCAAAAACTCCGACATTTTTTTGAACTCCAAGGCCGCCCCTGCGCTCCCAAAAGGCCACTCATCGTGGGCTGCCCCGGCGCCACTGGAGTCTACGACCTGCCGTTTTGTGGTGTCAATACAAAAACCTGCCGACCACACGATGGTATGGATCCGTGCTCGAGTACAAAAAGCAACAGTAGGGGATACATTGATGATCGGAATCACCCCGTGGTGCCCCCGTGCGCTCCGCTACGACGGCAAAAATGTCCGCTTTTTGGTTTGCCTTTGAAGCTTGTGTTATAGTTTTGTAATAATTGGGGGGCCAATATGCCGTTTTCCGTTAAGGGCATCGCCCTTGGCAAAGCCGACTCGCAGCCGACGGTGCTGCTGGAAGACACTGAAGGTAGAAATCTCGTCTCGTTTTTGATCGGACCTGCCGAGGCGCGTGCAATTCTCGTTGAGCTCGAGGGCATGGCTTCCGATGAGCCTGCGCCCCACGACGCCATCGCCGCGTTGTTCCGGGCCCATCGTTTTAGGTTAAAACACGTTGAGATCGACGACCTAAACGATAACGGCTATTCGGGCCGAATTTACTATCGCAAGGGCCTCCGGATGCACTGGCTACCCCTTCGAGCCGGCGACGCCGTCGCGCTTGCGGTCCGTATGAAGGCACCTATCTTTATCAATCCCGTGCTTATCCATGAACCGGAGGCGCTGCGAGAGGCGCAGCTCGTTCCGGGCTTCGACGTCTTGCTCTTTAACCACGAGCACCTCGAAAGTCATTTAGCGTAAACACTTCTTACCCCCCTGCCGACAATCTGAGTGGATTCGTTTGTCCGGACGTTTTCTTGTCCGGAGGGCTGGGAGGTACCATGGTCCCAAAGACTGTCGACATAGCACTGCGCCCGAGCTTCCTCTTCGGGCGCCTTTTACTCGTTCTTTTTTTTGTGCTGGCCGTTGTGTCTGCGCACGCTCAACCGGACGCCGGCGCCGCCGACGACCTGACGGAGCTCGGCTTTGCGGATGCACAGATAAGCGTGGCCGGAAGCGCCGCGTTTTACATCCGTTCCGTGTCCGTGGACGGTTCGCTGTACTCCTTTCGCGTCGAGGCCGACGACTCGGGTGTCTGGCGCATCGTCGAGGCGGTTCCGGAAGGGGAAAACACCGTGCCTCGCGAGGTCTTCTTGGATTTGGCGGTAGTCACCCCACTTGACGCTACGACCCTCGAAGTAGATGGAATCGTATACGGCGGCGACGTCCTTCGGGGTACGCTTTCTCTTACAAACGATGCGGCGCTGACATTGGCGGGAACATTTTCTTCGAGTCGGCTGCCTGAAGAGTCCCTCGATCGCGTCTCAGACCTCCGGGACATCCTCTTTGTCGAGGAGCGCGAGCAGTTCGAGGCGGAGTTGGCTCGTCGTCGCGCCGACTACGAGGAGCAGATCACACTCCTTCAGACACAACGGGCAACCCTGCTTGATGAGCGCGAGGCATTGAGGCAGCAGGCCGCCGAGCGGGAGACCCGGCGCCTCGCCCTCGAGGAGCAGCTGTCGGACTTGGAAGAGCAGGTCGCTTTGTTCGAAGCCGCCAACGAATCGGCCCAGGAAACCATCTCGGATTTTCGCGTTCAGAATACAAGGCTTGCAAACGCCAACAGCGCGCTGAGTGATCGTGCAGAGGCCCTCGAGCAGCGAATTGCAAAGCTCGAGGCCGATCTGGAGGAGGCGCGCGCGACGGCTACCGACGCGGGAGACGACGGAGAATCAGCGCGGATTGCCGAGCTTCGGCAACAGGTTGGACAATTGCAGGCAGCCGCTGAGACCACACAGACCGAATTGACGGCAATGCGAGAGCGCAACTCCGAGCTCGAGGAGCAAATTGCCGCTCTCAACCGCACGCTCGCCGAGGCGGAGGCGGAGAACGATCGGCTGACACAAAACAATGCCGGCTTGACGGACACGAACGCGTCGCTCCGCGAGCAAAATCAGTCTCTGATGAGCCGGGTAGAAGAACTGGGTCGACGGAACGAAGGTCTTGATGACGAGGTTGAGCGGCTCGAGATGGAAATCGCCGACCTACGGGAAGAGGCGGCGACCGCCGATGCCGCGATCGATCCTGCGATCTTTGACGGACTGCTCGAGGAAGAGACCTTTGTAGCCGAGGCCGGAACCATTCGTAGTGAGATTGGCGGGCTCACGGAGCGGATCGCGTTGTTGCAGTCGGAGATTCAGAACCTTGGTACACGTCTCGAGAACGCCGTTGAGCGGGGCACCGCGGCCACCGGAGACGCAGACGATTCGGCTGATGCGCCGGGGCGCGAATCGGGTGACCGATTCGCGCCGACACTGCCGTCCGCAACTGAATCCGCCGACGGCGCAGGCGCCGAGTTGACCGAGCTTCGCCGACAAAACCGGGCCATACAGGCAGAGATTGAAGAGCTCGAACGCGAGAATCAACGCCTGCGGAACGAGCAGGCGGCCTTGCGAATACGTGTTATGGAAGAGCTTCTCGAAGAAGGCGTCATCGAGCAGATGCGCCCGCTTATGACTCAGACACTTGTATCGAGCTTTAGGTCCGCGACATCCCAGATCGGTGACTGGAACATTCAATCCGACCGCGCCAGACAAACGGATCCGGATCAGTTTTTTGCCAAACTAACCCTGCCGGCCCCGCAAACCGATCGTCCCACGCTCTACTCGTTTACCGCCCGCGCCAACGGCGAAGGCTGGGTCGGGCTCGGCATCCACATCCTGGTGTCCGGGGTCGAGGCCCGGGGCTACGGGCTCGGCAAATCACTCCTCGTGTGGCTCACCAGGGACTTTGAAGAGTACAGGAACAACAATACCTATCTGCAGCTGTACAGGTCCAACGACGATATCGACATGGGACGCGTCTTGGACTCGGTGATCGAGGAATCGATTGCAGAAGACTTGGGAATCGAGGTCCTGTTCGAGCCGGAGACCGAGTACATCACGATCGCCGTAAACGGTGAAGAGAAGGTGCGGTACAAAACGTGGTTCGGCGTTCGCTCGGGATTCGAGGTGGCGCTGCGGAGTCTGGGATCCGCCGAGTTCCGCGACCTCTCGATACGGACGCTGCCCTAAGCCCGGGCCCGGCCCGGATACGGCGGGCAAAAACGCGGGCACACCCGCCCGGCGGTCCCCGTAGAACGAGGGCCCGACACTCCAGGGCCTCGGCCACCGCCGCTAAAGACTTCTCAGCGTCCGGCGAGCAGCCCCGCGATAAGGAACGCCATCTCCATGCTCTGCGCGTAGTTGAGGCGCGGGTCGCAGTAGCTCCGGTAATCCCTGGACAGATCGGCCGGCCCAAGACGAGAGCCTCCGCCGAGGCACTCGGTCACCTCCTCTCCCGTCAGCTCGAAGTGCACGCCCGCCGGACCGGCATCGCCCATCACGCCAAAGGTCTTGGTGATTTCTTGGAGAATGTTGTCGAAGTGCCGAGTTTTGGTTCCGTTCTCGATTGTCGCGGTATTCCCGTGCATAGGGTCACAGGACCAAAGGACTTGTCGCCCGGTCTCTTTCACGGCGGCCACCAACGGTCTTAGCAGTTCCTCCACGCGATTTGCGCCGAGGCGTGTAATAAACGTTAGTCTACCCGGCGCCCGCTCCGGATCGAGGCGCTCCGCGAGAGCGACAATTCCGCCCGGCTTTGCGCCGGGTCCGATCTTGACCGCGATCGGGTTTGCGATACCGCGAAAGTACTCCACGTGGGCGTCGTCTAGAGAGCGGGTTCTGTCGCCGATCCAGAGCAGATGGGCGCCCACGTTGAGGTATCTGCCGTCCGGCAGCCGCCGGGTAAGCGACTCTTCGTAGGGGAGGTGCAGGCCCTCGTGCGAGGTGTAGAAGTCGACCTTCCCGACGATGTCTTCCCGTAGGCCGCCGAAGGATTCCATAAAGCTCACCGCGTCGATAATCCGATCGAGGATCTCCTTGTAGCGGGGCCAATCGGGGAGCGATTCGATGGAGTGGAGGTTCCACGAGTATGGGTGGTGTAGATCCGCAAAGCCCGCGTTAGTGCCGGCGCGCAGAAAGTTGAGAGTGGCTGCCGCGTGAAAGTAGCCCTGCACCAGGCGGTTGGGATCAGGCGTGCGGCCCTGCGGCCCGGCGGCAAACTGATGTACCGTGTCGCCGCGGTAGGTGAGTACCTCCTCACCGTTTACGATCTCCGTGTTACTCGACCGGGGCTTGAAATACTGCCCCGCGATGCGTCCTATGCGAACCACCGGCTTCCGCGCGGCGTAGGTCAGCACGGTACTCATTTGAAGCATGATCTTGAGTTTGTTGGAGATAGTCTCCTCGTTGCAGTCGATAAACCGCTCGACGCAGTCCCCGCCGTGTAGCACAAATGCCCTGCCTGCCGCGGCTTCCGCCAGTGCGCCCTGCAGCGCCAAGACTTCCTGCGGCGCCACCAACCCCGGCAGCTTTGATAGAACGTCGCAGGCCCGCTCCACGCCGGCGTCGTCCCCGTACTCGACGCGGTGTTTTGTGTTTTTTCCTCGCCAGCTCGAAGGGCTCCACTCTTGTGTCACACAGTCACTCCCGATAGATTTGTTGCGCTTGAGACTATATCCTGATTCTTCGCGACTTCGAACCCGACTCATGTGGTGCCGCGGCCCGGCGTGGACCCGACTCATGTTTTGCCGCGGCTCGATATTCACGGCCCGGCGCCGGACACTCGCAATCTGGCTCCCCGCCGTCCTCGTGGTGCTGTTGACCGGCTGTGTACGGCCGGCGGGCGGCCTTGTCGTAAACACCCAACCGGCCGGTGCTCGGGTCTATCTGGAGGGGTTGGAGTCCCAGGGTTCACCGGCACGGTTTGCGCCGGTTCCGTCGGGCACCTACAAGCTTGTTATCGAGCGACGGGCCTATAGGCCTGTAGAAACCACCGTCGCGATAGAGCCCAACACGATATCCACCGTCGCCTATGAGCTCGAACCGACCATCACCCGCGAGCTCTTATCGGACCTGCGGTACGAAGTCACCATCGACGGTCGGATAGGCTTTGTAGATGCCGAGGGGCAAGTCCGCGTGGAGCCGCGCTATTCGGAGGCGGGTGCCTTTTCTGAAGGGCTCGCCGCCGTTGCGCTTGCCGGCCGGGATGGGCGGCTGTTGTACTCATACATCGACGTTACGGGTGCGGTCGTGATAGAAGGGCCCTTTTTTCATGCCGAGCCCTTTTCCGAGGGCCTTGCCTTTGTGCGGGAGGGTTCGGCGGGATCCTACATCAATCACGCGGGGGATACCATACTAACCGGTGATTGGATCGACGGTTCCCGTTTCTACCTCGGGTACGCCGGTGTCCGGGAAAACGACGGTACCTTCTACCTGGTTCGCCGCTCGGGCGAACACCTCGATCCGGAATTCGAGAACTTCGAGGCAGCGGAATTTCTGCCCGGCGGGGCCGAGGGTATTGGGCTTCTTCTCGATCGTGAGGGTCGGGGCAGGTATCTGTATCTTCGCGAGAGCTTGCCGCCCATGGACCCGTTTTGCCGGACTTTTTTTCGAGCGAATCGATTTGCCGAAGGACTTGCGCTGGTGGTGGACGAGGGCGGCGCCGGCTATATCGACAAAACGGGAACCGTGGTCATTGTGCCGCCCGGATTTGACCATCGGAACTTCTCCGACGGCCTTGCTCGCTTCCGAGACCCCGAAACCGGGCTCACCGGCTACATCGACTCCGCCGGAGATCAGGCAATTCCGCCCATCTATCCCCTTGCCGCAAGCTTCTCGGAAGGCAGGGCCGCCTTTTCTCCAGGTGAGGAATGGGGCTACATTGATAGAAATGGCAGTATTGTTATCGAACCGGCATGGGACGGGGTCCTTCCGTTTCGTAACGGACTGGCCCGGGTGTTTGTGGGCTCCACGGAGGAAGAATACGTGACATCGTACATCGACAGGGACGGCTCAGTCGTTTGGCAACATGGCCCCGCCGACCGTGGGGCGTCGGCACCGGTTACTACGGGTACCGGAGGAGCGGAGTGAGCTCGAAGAGACCTTTGCCGGCCGGCTACGGACAGATCACCCCGGTCGCCAACTACATGCCATGGACCGTGGACGTCGCCTTTGGCGAGACGTTCGAACGGATCCGTGAAAACACCATGGTCGACGTGTATAGGTGCTGGGAGCTCTGGCAGCTTGTTACCCAACTCGCCTCCGCGGATGGACCCGATCCGGTCCCGGGAGACGTCCTGGAAGTTGGCGCCTGGCGCGGCGGAACGGCCGGCCTCATGGCCACGGCGTTGCAGGTCATTGCCGGGCCTCGCGCCAAAGACGTGATTATTGCCGACACGTTCTACGGCGTAGTAAAGGCCGGTGAGCGCGACCCCTACTTTCGCGGCGGAGAGTACGCGAATACCTCGGCCGACCTGGTCAGGCAGTTCCTCGGCGTACTAGGAATCAAGCGATTCGAGATTCTCGAAGGTGTGTTCCCGGAAGACACCTCCGGTGCCATTGAGGATCGTGCCTTTGCCCTGTGTCACATCGATGTGGATGTCTATGAGTCTGCGAAGGACGTGTGCGAGTGGGTCTGGCCGCGTTTGTCGGAGGGCGGGATCGTCGTTTTTGACGACTACGGTTTCTATGGATGCGAGGGCGTTACCGCCTATGTGGACGAGGCAAAGGCCGCCGCGGATCGCCTCTTTTTGCAGAACGTAAACGGCCACGCGATATTCGTGAAGCGTGGAGTAGCGACGAGCGGGCAGGAGCAGGCTAACCGCACGGGCGTCAGGGCCTCGGCGCATCAGACAGGAGGAGCCTGATTCACGTCCGTTCGTTTCTGATTCTGTGCGCCGTCTCCGCGCTGCTCATAGCAAGCGGAACCACGAGTCCGTCGGGCAAACATCCACCGGCGTCCAAGTACAACATCTACGCGACTCTCAAAGAGCAGGTCTCCGTGGCCGACGGCATAGTGCAAACCAACAACGGCGTCTTTCCCAACGTAGCCAACTTCCTGGGAACCACCGACCCGATTCTTGCGCTATACCGTGAGGACCCGTCGCACGGTCACGTGTTCGAGTACTTTGTGGATCTCACCGGTTCGCCGGCAATTGCCGGGCCAATCATCTATCATGCCGAGCGCAACGGCATTCCGCTGTCGTTGGCCTTCTCCCTGGCTGCGGTCGAAAGCGGTTTTAACCCACGTGCCGTGGGCAGCAACGCGGGCTCCGTCGATCGGGGCCTCTTTCAACTCAACAACCGCTCCTTCCCTGCGCTTCGCGAGCATGACTTCTTCGACACCGACACCAATGCGCGGTACGCGATGCGTCATCTTGTCTACTGTTTTTCCGTCGGAGAAGAGGTAACGACGGCGTTGGCCGTCTACAACGCCGGAGCTTCACGGGTGCTCGCAGGCCGTACCCCGGAGTCAACCAAGCGCTACGTGGAGCGCATTGTTCGCTACAGGGCCCAACTCGAGTCCGATTTTGCCGGCTACATTCTGGACCGATTTCCGCCGCCGGCCGAGTGGTACGCCGACACGTCCCCCGAATCGATAGCCGCCGCAAAAGAGGATGAACGCGTAATCGCCTTTGTTGACAGGAAAAAGCCCCTGAAATAGCATACCGCGCATGGTTGTAGTCCTCGAACGCCGCATTCGCGACGATCATAAGGAGCATATTCGAAGCTTCCTCGAGTCGCGTGGCTTCTCTGTACGTGAAATCATCGGCGAAGAGGAGACTATTTTCGGTGCGGTGGGCAGCGCCGCGATAGACCTGCGCGAGGTCGAGCTTCTACCCGGCGTCCAGCGTGTTATACCCATCACCAAGCCGTACAAGATCGCCTCGCGGGAGATGAAGCGTGAAGACAGCGTGGTGCCGGTGGGAAGGATCAAGATTGGTGGCCGACGGATCGCGGTTATTTCCGGTCCCTGCTCCGTGGAAGGTGAGAAGGAGATTCTCGAAGCGGCACACCTCGTGCGGCAAGCCGGTGGTGTAATGCTTCGTGGCGGTGCCTACAAGCCACGAACCTCGCCATACTCCTTCCAGGGCCTCGGGGTCGATGGGCTTTGTTACCTCAAGCGCGCGGGCGAGGAAACGGGCCTTCCCGTTGTTTCGGAGATTGTGAGTTCGGACCACCTTCCCGCCTATCGCGAATACGTGGACGTTCTTCAGATCGGCGCTCGAAACATGCAAAACTTCGAGCTCCTGAAGGCCGTCGGCGCAACCGCAATGCCCGTTATTCTGAAGCGAGGTATGGCGGCGACGATAGAAGAGTGGTTAATGGCCGCTGAGTATCTGTTGGCACACGGCACCGAGAACGTGATCCTGTGTGAGCGCGGAATTCGCACCTTCGAGACCTACACCCGGAACACGTTGGATATTTCTTCCATCCCGGTGGTCAAAAAGCTGTCGCATCTGCCGGTCCTCGTGGATCCCAGCCATGCAATGGGCATCCGCGAACACGTGCCCGCAGTGGCATTGGCCGCGGTGGCCGCGGGCGCCGACGGCCTCTTGGTGGAGATGCACCCGTCGCCGGACCACGCCTTGTCCGACGGGCCGCAGAGCCTTTTCCCCGAGCAACTCGAGAAGCTTCTGAGGGATATCGAGGCGCTGACTCCGGTTATCGGCAAAGAACTGAGCCGAGTTCCCGAGGATTCTGCGCCCCGAACGGCTCGGTCCGCGACGGTAAATGCCGGCGTCGTCGCGGCAGGCGACGGGGCTGCGGCCGCCGATAACGCCGGGCCGCCCGCGTTGAAGGTGGCCTTCCAGGGCGAACGCGGCGCCTACAGCGAAATGGCCCTTGAAGGCTACTTCCAAGCCGACGAACTACTTCCGGTGCCATGCGAGAGTTTTCGCGCCGTATTCGACGCGGTGCTCGAAGAACGCGTGGACTACGGGATTGTTCCCCTCGAGAACGCGCTTGCAGGCTCCATCCACGAGAACTACGACCTGTTCCTGCACTACCCGGACCTGAAGATCGTGGGCGAGACCAAAATCCGGATCATTCACAGCCTTATCGCCATGCCCGGCGCCGAGCTATCCGAGATTCACGAGGTGTACTCCCATCCCCAGGGTCTTGCGCAATGCAGACGCTTTCTCGACAACTACGACTGGAAGCGGGTGCCCTTCTACGACACCGCCGGTTCCGTGGCCTTTGTCAAAGAGCAAAACGACAAACACCATGCCGCCATCGCAAATGCGGCGGCGGCACGTCACTACGGCATGCAGGTGCTAAAAGAAGGCATTGAGACTAATCCCGCCAACTACACACGGTTTGCAATTCTGGCACGGGAAGACCATAAGGCCATTCGCGATCCGAACAAGGCGGCCATCGTCTTCTCGGCCCTTGATGAACCAGGATCGCTATTCCGTTGTATGGAGGTCCTGGCGCGCCGGTCTTTGAACATGACAAAGATCGAGTCGAGACCGATCGAAGGCAAACCGTGGACGTACATGTTTTACGTTGACATCGATTTGCCCGCCGATCCCACGGTCTTTGACGATGCTTTGGCGGAGCTGGGGCAGCACAGTGAGGATCTTCGCATTTTGGGGCGCTACAAGCTCTAGGCGCCGGTGTCGTCAGGAGCCCATGTCGACGCCGAGTTTCTTGAGCTGCTCCGTCTCTTCTTTGTTTGCTACAAACTCGGCACGCTTCTGATTGGAGTTTACAATTGCGTTCTTGAGAGTAGACAGCTCGATCTTGATTCCGCGGAGCTTCCCCCGATCGTCACGCTCCGCTTCGGATTTGAAGTAGACGTCCAACGCCTCGAGCCGACGGTGTGTCAACTGCAGTTCTTCGATCTGCCTCGATAAAAAAGCGAGGACTTGGTCGTCGCCGGCGGCCTCGAGCTTGCGGTAGGTGTTTCCCATCCGGCCGATGATGCCGTTGTATATCCGGGTCCGTCGGGAAATCCCTTGCACAAATTCGTCAAAGTCGATGGTCTCCCGGCTCCGAGCGGACGTTGTGATGTCTACGTACTCCAGCTCGATCTTGCCCTTCGGAGTCGGCTGCCCTGCGACCTTGCGGAGCCACCGTTTGAATTTCTCGCCGAGCGTGAGCGTTCTGTTCGCCACGAGCTGATAATTCTCCGAGATACGCTCAACACATTCGTCTAGGGGGCGCCCCGCATTGGCCATGGACCGCACGGCGTCCATAAGAATAGCTCGGCTGGTGTCCTGTTTGCGCTTTGTGGCCGGCTTGTTATCGGCAACCGCGAGGGAGTCGAGAACCTCTTTTCGCAGACGGTCTTTGTCCGGACCCGCGTCCTCAGCCAGGATTTCACTAACCAGGTCCGGAAAAAAAGGCTTGTTCGGCGTTACTTGGGCGAACTTCCTCTTGATGCCCCGCAAAGCCTCCTCACCGGTCGCTTCGGCTTCTCCGCCGATAACATCGGCTCGCACCATCGCCTTGTAACGCTCTTTTTGGTAGGTGACGAGTCGCTTGAGGTCCGCGAGGACTTCGTTTTGTGCCTTCGACAGTTGATTGAGCGAGTCGTTCACGACGCCGGATGACACCTTGTCGCTGCCACCCCTCACCTTGTCTACCTGCTCGGCCAGGGCCCGGGTTGTCGGAGCGGTTGATCCAGGGCTGAAGTGGGTCCAGCGAACAAAGCGGGCCAGCTTGATAAGAGCTTTGAGACGGCGGAGGTTCAAGAAGTCCGTGGAGAATTGATACGACGTATTGAGAAAGTCGAGCTGAGAGTCGTAGCCCGACATGCGCACCGCAAGCTGGTCTTCCCGCTCGTTCTCGGCATAGCCTTCGTCCACCGGTGGCTCGATTTCGGAGATTTTTGTGTCGTACTTGTACGGATCCTCCGCGACAAGGGACTTTTTGAGTAGAACGTTGTAGAGCGCTTGGAATGCGGAGTAATAGGCGCGAAACTGTTCTCTGAGGCGAGGGACGACTTGCTGCTCCACAAGGACTTCTTGCTTGGCCAGCGCCCGATGTAGATCGTCAATATACGTTCCTGCGCCTTCCATCGATGAGCAGTATGCTATAGATTTCCCATTCGCACAATTTGTGCACGGAAGGCAAGGCATGGGCGCGACAACATCCTACTACCCCTGCAAGGCGATTTTTGGCATCCTGCTCTCCCCGGACGTGGAGATAGACACGGCACAAGCCGCCCTGGACAAACGATTCGGACCGATCGACCATCTTGTCGGTCCGTTTCCCTTTGCCTACACCGATTACTACGCGTCGGAAATGGGGAAGCCGATCGAGCGCTATTTTGCCACGCTGGAGCGGTTGGCCGATCCCGAGGCCATTGCCAAGGTCAAAATCGAGTCCAACCACCTCGAGGCTTCGCTGGCGCGACCGGATAACACGCGGCGGGTCAATTTCGACCCCGGCCTCCTATCGCTCTCTTCCCTGATTCTTGCGACCACCAAGGCGCAGGCCCATCGAATACCCCTCCGCGACGGCATCTATGCAGAGCTGACGTTGCTTTTGCACCGCGACCGGACCGAGGCGCTCCCCTGGACGTATCCCGATTACGCCGGTGCCGAATACGCCGACGCCATCCTCCACATGCGGCGTCGCCTCAAGGATCAGATCCGCGCTTGAAGCAAATCGTGCTTCTACCCCGTAGTTAGGGGTGATGGCAAAGCCTCGACAACAATGCGCGGCCACGACCCGACCGCTGCTGAAGCCCGCTCTGTGGACGGCCGTATTGCTTATGAGCGTTGGCGGTTGCTCCTCGGAGCCGTTGACAACAACGCTCTCGGTTCTCCTGCCGGACCTGCCGCCGCCGTTGCGCCGGCTTGTGGAACCGTCCGGTTACCGGATCGATTGGTACGACCGGTTTCGCGGGCCGCGATCGACGTTTGCCGGCGACGACGCGGGAACCGTACAGCTGGAGATTGCGCCAACCGCAGTCGGCGCAATTGTAGTGACGCCTCTTAGTCAGGAGGCGGGGCTTCAACTGCCTGCGGCGGGTATTGTTCTCGGCGCCCGCCGTGGCCAAGGCCCCTTCGAGACGTACCGCTTGACGCCGACGTGGCACGACGGCGCGGCCGCCGACCTGCTTCACCGCCTCGAGGTTGCGCTAGGAGAAGGAGCGACCGTTAACCCGGTCCGGGTGGTCGAGGCGTTTCGTGAGGCGGCTGCCGTTTCTACGTGCGTCGACGTAGAACGGGTCGCCTCCGACGCCGTCGCCGGGCGGCTGTCCGCGTCGTCGTTTTCGCCGCTCCCATCCTACGACGTCGCCGCCGCTCGCCTCATCGGTGGCGGCGAGGGCGTGTGGGCAAGCGACGAGATAGACGGCTTGGTGGTCTCGGAGATGGTCGCCCTCGGTTACGAGGAGATCTTGTGTCCCGGGCTCAATCAGTTCTTGGGTTTCGAAGCGCGGATCGACGTCTACGTGGCGGCGGACGGCGATATCCGGATGCTCGAGGTGCCGCGCCCGTCCGGAGCGACCCCGCGCCTGCCGCCGGCTCACGCACGGCGATGACCGGAGCCCGCACCGGCGTGTTAGCCGACCACGATGTTCACCAGGCGGTTGGGAACGGTGACTACCTTCTTGATGGTCTTCCCGGTGGTGAACTCCTTGATCCGGTCGAGGGCGAGAGCCTCTTCCTTGACCAGATTCTCGGGCGCGTCTATCGCGGTTTCGAAGCGCTCACGGACTTTGCCGTTTACCTGCACCACAATCGTCACAACCTCATCGACAGTCAAATTCTCATCGTAGCTCGGCCATTCAGCCAGCGATACCGGCGGTGCGTTTCCCAACGTTTCCCACAGCTCTTCGGCCAGATGCGGGGCATAGGGGGAGAGCAAGCGGACAAAAGGATGCCACAGCGCACGGTAGTTGGTCTCGAGCTTTGTCAGCTCGTTCACAAAAATCATCATCTGCGCGATCGCGGTGTTGAGCTCCAGTGCATCGGTATCATTGGTGATTTTTTTGATTGTCTTGTGCAAGAGGCGTACGAGGTCTTCCGGTGGATCGTCTTCGCGCAATTCAAATTCGCTCAGGCGCCAGACTCTGTCGAGGAATCGATGAGCGCCGCTTATGCCCTTGGTAGACCACGGCTTGTCCGCCGGGAGCGGACCCATAAACATCTCGTACACACGCAAACAGTCGGCCCCGAACTCCGCCACCACGTCGTCGGGGTTTACTACATTACCCCGCGACTTGGACATACGCTGACCGTCGGGACCCAAGACCATTCCCTGGTTCACCAACCGAGAGAAGGGCTCATCGGTGTTCACAAGACCGATGTCGTAAAGCACCTTGTGCCAGAACCGAGCGTAGAGCAGGTGCAACACCGCATGCTCTTGGCCACCAACGTAGAGGTCCACCGGCATCCAATAGTCCGAAGCTTCCCGAGAAAACGGCTCGTTGGTGTTGTCGGGGTCGAGAAAGCGCAGATAGTACCAACACGAACCTGCCCACTGCGGCATCGTGTTGGTCTCGCGCTTACCCATACCCCCGCCGGGGCATTTTGTAGTGACCCAGTCCTCCACCTTGGCGAGGGGCGACTCGCCCGTACCCGCAGGTTTGTACTGCTCCACCTCGGGCAGCTCCACCGGCAACTGGTCGTACGGTACCGGCTGCACCGAACCGTCGTCACAGTGGACCAAGGGAATCGGCTCACCCCAGTAGCGTTGACGCGAAAAGATCCAGTCGCGTAGCTTGTAGTTTACCGCGTGTGTACCCACGCCCTTTTCTTGGAGCCAGTCGACGATCTCCTTTTTGACACGATCGGTCGGGAGACCGTTGAACTGCCCCGAGTTCACCGCGATGCCGGATCCGGAGAATGCCTGTGTCAACGCCGCGCCCGAGTCCGCCGCGCTTTTGTTAGGATCTGCCACAACCTTCGTGATGGGCAGTCGAAACGTCCTTGCAAATTCGAAGTCTCGCTCGTCGTGTGCGGGGACCGCCATGATCGCTCCGGTTCCGTAGGACAGAAGGATGTAGTCGGAGATCCAAATAGGAATGTTCTCGTTGTTTACCGGATTCACCGCGTGCGCGCCGGTAAATGCTCCGGTTTTTGTCTTGGTCAGCTCGGTGCGTTCGAGATCGCTTTTGAGTGCCGTGGCCCTCACGTACGCGTCCACGGCGGCCTTCTGCGGGGCGGTGGTGATCTTTTGCACGAGGGGATGCTCGGGCGCCAAAACCATGTACGTCGCGCCGAAAAGCGTGTCCGGTCGTGTGGTGAATACCTCGATCTCGCCGTCGCCGTTAGCCAAGGGAAAAACCACGTTTGCACCCTCGCTGCGGCCGATCCAGTTTCGCTGCATTGCCTTGATGGACTCCGGCCAGGCTAGTCCCTCGAGCCCTTCGAGGAGCCGCTCGGCGTACGCAGTGATCCTGAGCATCCACTGCCGCAGCGGTCGCCGCTCCACCGGGTAGAGGCCCCGCTCGGACCGAGGACCTTCGGGAGTAGCGAGCACTTCCTCATTGGCCAACACCGTTCCCAGCTCTTCGCAGTACCACATCGGAATTTCCGCAACGTACGCGAGGCCGCGCTCATACAGCTTTAGGAAGATCCACTGTGTCCAACGGTAGTAATCCACCTTGTGCGTCGAGACTTCGCGATCCCAGTCGTAGGAGAAACCGAGGGATTTGATCTGGGTTCGGAAGCGGTCGATGTTGGCCTCCGTCGTGGACCGCGGGTGCGTGCCCGTCTTGATGGCGTAGCTTTCCGCAGCCAGACCGAAGGAGTCAAAACCCATCGGATGCAGGACGTTGAAGCCGCGCATCCGCAAAAAGCGACAGTAGATGTCCGTGGCTGTGTAGCCTTCCGGGTGGCCGACGTGTAGGCCCGCAGCCGAAGGGTAGGGGAACATATCCAAGACGTAGCGGCGGCGCTGCTTCGGAACCGATGGTTCCTCTGTGACCTTAAACGTCTTGTTGTCTTCCCAGTACTTTTGCCATTTCGGCTCGATTTCGCGGAAGGGGTATTTGCTCATGGCGCACAGGATACAGAGCGGCCTACCCGCGGTCAACGCGGGTCCGTGGGTGGGGCCTACACTCCTGCCAGGCGAAGGGCGAAGATACCGTGCTCCGCGTTGGTGGCAGAGGCGCCGGACAGGTCCACAATAGCCGCGTCACCGCGGGGCGGCGCCGGTGGCCTGCGAGACCCTTCCGCCGCGCTGTGGGCGGTGGTCTTGGCGTGGGGACAAAAAAAACCCCTCAGGAAAGGAGGTAAAACCTGAGGGGCTCCGCAAAACGTGTAAGCCACGGTAGCGAGTGACGTAGATACGTCGTGTGCCGTCCGGATATCCGTCAACGACGGGCCGAATAACTCACAACCTACCGACCGTCGGGGGAAGTACCAGTTCCCCCTCGCCATTCACTATCAAAACCACTGCCGGACCATGAGGTTACACAGAGGTTACACAAACGTCGAATCTTAATTCGGTTTAGATTTTTTACTCCGCTTTCGAAGAGGAGTCGCGTTCGCGTGACTCTTCAGGCCGATCGTAACAAACGGCGACGATTCGCTTGCGGCTGATGTTGGTGACCGTAAACGTGCCGACGGGCGTCTCTATCTGCTCGCCGGCGGCCGGTATTCGGCCGGTGACCCCCACAAGGTAACCGCCGATGGTCTGGGCATTCCGGTGCTGGGGCAGCTCGACACCGAAGTAGTCGTTTACTACGTACACAGGGGTGTCGGCCAAGATCGTAAAGGAGCGGGCACCGGTCTGTGTGATGCGATCCCGCCCGCGCTCTTCGTTTTCATCGTAGATCTCGCCAAGGACCTCCTCAACGATATCTTCGATTGTGACGATGCCGGCGACTCCCCCATACTCGTCGAGCACTATCGCTAGGTGCATCTTTGCTTGCCTCAACGTGGTGAACACTTCGTATATCTTGCGGTGGGCCTGTACAAAAATCGCAGGAACCATAACGCGCTTGAGTGGTGGTTCCAGTCGTCCCTCCAGGACCTCTTTTGTCAAATCCCTCACCAGCACAAGACCCACAATTCTCTCCGGGTCTTCGTCGTAGACGGGAACCCGTGAGAAGCCGGCTTTGGTGATCTGGGGAAGTGCGTGTCCAATGCTCGTGGATGCATCGAGGGAAAAAACCTCGGTGCGGTGGGTCATAACGGCCTGGGCGGACACTTCACTAAACCGAAAAACGTTTCGCACCATGCGCGTCTTGTACCGCTCGAGTATGCCGACGTTTTCGGCGTGGGAGACAAGTCCGATAATACCCTCGAGAGTAACGCCGGCGCTCTTCCGGCCACCGGTGAGCCGCATAAAAAGCGTACCGACGCCGCCGACAAACCACACCACGGGCCTCAACACCACGGATAAGACTTGAATGATGCGTGCGGTCTTGCGAGCCCAGCCGACGTTGTGGGCAAAGGCCAACTGTTTGGGTGCAACCTCACCAAAGATCAAGACGATGAGCGTAAGAACGCCGGTCATCACGGCGGTAGCTTCCTCCCCGATGAGGCGGAGTGTGGCTTCGGTGGCAATGACCGGCGCAGCGATGTTAACAATATTGTTGCCGATCAGAATCGTAGTGATGAGAATATTCGGCCGCTGAAGGAGGCTTTCTATAAGTCCACCCGCTCGCGGTGATTCTCGCTTGAGCTGTTGGACTTGCGCGGTCGAGAGAGAGGTAAATGCTGTTTCAGTGCCGGAGAAAAACCCCGACAGTGCCCAGAGTATGACCAGGGCAATAAGCGACCCGGTCATACTCGGGGATGCCTATTCCACGTGCATGACTTCACTGATGACTTTTTTGAGTGACTCCTTGGGCAGCGCGCCCGCGGCCATTTGCGGCTTTTCGTCTACCGGGACAAAGAGCATGGATGGAATGCTCTGAATGCCAAACACGGCCGCCAATTCCTGCTCCGCGTCCGTGTCGACCTTATAGATCTTGAGCTTGCCGTCGTATTCCTCGGAGAGCTCTTCAAGGATAGGCGCAACCATTTTGCACGGTCCACACCAGTCCGCGTAGAAGTCTATGATCGCCGGGACCTCGCCCTGGTAACTCCATTCCTTGGACTCGTCGTAGTTGAATACCTTGTCTTTGAACTCTGCGGTCGTAAGATGTTCGGTCATGCCGACTCCTTATATTCGATTTTCTTTATATAAGATAATTAAGAACAGGCGTCCGGTAAAGTCGACGTGTGCATAGCGACGACCGGTCCAAGCGCCCACCCTTTTCAAACTAGGGTACAAAACGCACTTCGTCAAATCCGGCCTGTTCGAGCAGGGTTTCCACAAACCGGCGGCCGTTTGCGCGTGCGCGGTCTAAAATGCCGGCGTCGACGGTCTCCTGCCGGATCCCGTTTGCCACCAAGTCGGCGACGGCACGCCACCCCTCGGGAGCAAGCTCAACGTCCGGATATGGATAGTCCGCGGGTACAACGTCCTCCACGACGATGTCGGTGATTGTTGTTTCCGGGAGACGCACGGTAATTCGCCGCGCCGAGCGGCCGGCACCGGAGACCTCCTCGACCTGCACCGCATCACCGATGTCCCCCGTGCCCTCTCCATCCGTAGACCCGCGGTCCGCAAAAACGGTGCCTTCCAAGTCAAATCCCGCCCGAACTACAACCGTCACCACCAAAAACTCACCGTCGTTTTGGTCGGTTCCGATGCCCAACTCCTGCGCAAGGTTGTAGGACCGGAGGTAGCTAAACTCCTCGGTCGTCAGCGCTTCGGCGACGGTATCTTCCCGGGCACGACGCACTTTTCGCAGCAACGCGTCGATATTTACATCCTGCGGCAAGAGGTCATACGGAAACACCGTGCGGTGGATGTACTCGACGGTGTGGAAGGTGTAAATGTCGCGAATCTCCTCGAGGATACCGATGGATACACTCGTTTGTTTCCGAGTGGTCAGGCGCAGTCCGATGTCGATCGGCAGGGTGCCGGTAATATCGGTGAGAAGCACAAGCGCGGCCGCGCCGAGAACCAAGAGCCCGAGAACAATCAGGATCATGCGTCGTCGAAGCGCCATATCAGCCCCGAAGCTCCCCGCCGTTGGAGTTGTCCTCGCCGTCCTGCCCGTCGTCGGTAGGGCGCCCGGGCAAAAACACCACTGATTCAAAGCCGGCGAGCTCGAGGAAGTTGCGCACAACCATCCGGGCATTCTCCGCCGCGCGCACCAAAATGCCACGCTCCACCGCGTCTTCCGCGTTTTTGCGTTTGATTGCCTCGATCTGTTCGCCGTACTCGAGCCACCCGACCCTTCCCCCGCGCTCCCGCACGAAGTACTGGTGAATGCTCGACTCGTCGGCGTCTACGAGGAGGACCTCGGGCGGCGGCAGCCGCACAAACACCTGGGAGTCGTCATCCTCGGAGCGGAAGACCTCGATGCCGTCGGTCAAATCAATGCCGGCTTGAACTCGGATGTTCACGGAGAAAAGCACACGTCGGTCTACCGTCGGGATAAACAAAAAGCTCTCTTCCTCACCAAAGTACACAACATCGCGATAAACGTGCTCCATGGTATAAATGGCAAGCAGGTCGCGCACCCGATCCTCCATCCGGGACACATCGATGCGGGTGTCCTGGGCGCACCCGGCAAAAAGCAACGCCAAAAAAAGAGTGCCGACGACCCAGACGGACCACGCATCCTGAGACCGGTCCGCCCGCGTCGCATACAAACGCCCGGTCTGGGTGCCGTTGAGAGTAATCATCGCCTGTAATATAGGATGCCTGGGCCCCCGTTGTCTTTGATCATGGCCTTTACTAAGATTGCCGAGGATATACGGATGAAGCGCATACTTAGTTTCGCCCTGCTTGTTCTGCTCCCGATTGCGGTTTGTTCTGCACAATCAGGTCAACAAGAGGCCCTCGACACAAGCGTATTCGAGATAGACGACGTGCCGTTCTTCGACGATGATCGGGGCAACGCGATTCGCGACGAGATGCTGCCCGAGTTCCGATACAATCCCGCTCGCGAAGTTGTTCCTGACACGATGGCGCCGGTTCAGACCGAGGAAACCGACATTCGACTGGCGACGCCCGAAACCCCGAGCGAGGATCTTGTGGTCATTCTGGGGGCCTACCCCGGCGGCTTGGCGGAAACAACCGACATCGTTGCTTTCTACGGCCATCCTCGATCCGATCGTATGGGCATCCTGGGGGAACAATCGGTGGAAGAGACGGTCGATCTCCTCCAAGACGTAGCCGCGGAGTGGGATAGGGCCAACGGCGCCCGGGAAGTTCTGCCGGCCTTCCACATGGTCTTTGCCACCGTCTTTTCCGAGGGAGATGTGGGTTACATGTCCCGATCGTACCTAAACAGATACATCGATTATGCTGAGGAGAATGGCGTTCTTGTCATCCTGGACCACCAGCTCGGGCGCCACGATGTTGTGGAATCGGTGGAAACGATGTTGCCGTACTTACACCGCGACCACGTTCACCTTGCAATCGACCCCGAGTGGTCCACGGACAAACCGGGCGAGGAGATTGGCAGTGTGACCGCCGCGGAGATCAACGCGGCTCAGGAGCGCATATCGGAGTACCTCATCGAGAACGACCTGCCTGGTCCTCGTATTCTTTTGGTGCATCAATTTAATGCCGTGATGATCCAGGATCGATGGGACGTGAGGAACGATTTTGCGGGTGTGGAGCTGATCCACAACGCCGATGGATTTGGGACTCCCGAAGAGAAGCTCTCGACGTACCGGTACCTGGCCGGGTTCACAAATATGCCGGTAAAGGGTTTTAAGCTGTTCTACCCCAAGGAGTGGCGTGACGGCGGCTACGACGATCCGTTGATGACGGCACAAGAAGTACTCGAGCTGGACCCACGGCCGGTGCTTATCCAGTATCAGTAGGCGGAACACCGTGACGGAGCATGTCGATCCGGTTGGGCTGATTCGTGATGTGTTTATGTACGCCCATCGGTTTCGGGGGGCCACCTTTGTCTTTCACATCGACTACGACGTAGTCAGCGCTTCCTTTTTCCCGCTTACGGTGCGCGATCTTGTTCTTCTGCACCAGGTGGAGATCAGGGTGGTCCTCGTGCCAGGCGCTCGTCGGCGGATCGATCAAATTCTCGAGAAGTATAACGTCGCTTGCGAGTTGGTGGACGGCGTACGGATTTCGAGCCCCGAGGCCATGCCGTTTATCAAGATGGCCGCCTTTGATGTTGCCAACCGTGTTATGACACAGCTTTCGGGCCACAACACAAACGCGGTCATCGGAAACTGGGTGCGCGCACGGAGTCTTGGTGTTCGGGACGGTGTCGATTACGGCGACTCCGGCGTTGTAGACCGCATCGACCTGGGGCTTCTTCGCCGGACGCTCGACGAGGGCCTGATGCCGATCTTTCCGTGCATCGGCTGGAGTTCTGCGGGGCGGCCCTACAACATCTCCTCGGTGGAGCTGGCCCGTCGATTGGCGGTGGAGCTCGATTCCGAAAAGCTCTTTTTTGTGGAGGCCGAAGCTCCGCTGACCCGGGATGGCATGGATGCCGACCACGCGGACGCGATCCCCGCCGAGGTGGTGACTCCTGAGGGGCGTGTGTCCCGGCTGGACTTGGAGCAAGCAGAGCGGTTGCTCGCGGCGGGGGCGATTCGCGCCGAAAGCTCCCACAAGACCCTGTTGCGTGTGGCTCTCGACGCGTGTGCGAAGGGCGTAAACCGCGCTCACATCGTCGACGGTCGCATCGAGGGTGTGATTCTGCGGGAGATCTTCTCGAGCCTCGGGTCCGGCACCATGATCTACACCAACGAATACGAGAACATCAGGCCGATGGGGGTCGACGACGTGGCTGAGGTGCTACGGCTTATGCAGCCGCTGGTGGACAAGCGGGTTCTCCTGCCGCGGAGTGAGGAGGACATCGCGGAAGCCGCGGGCGACTACGTTGTGTACGAGACGGACGGCACCGTCCACGGCTGCGCCGCCCTGCACCACCGCTCGGCCCATGCCGGCGAAATCGCCGCGGTGGCCGTAGACGAGCGCTTTGCCCACCTCTCGATCGGGCGTCGTCTTGTTGCCTACCTGCTCGATCGCGCCCGCGCCCGCGGCTTCAAGCGTGTGGTAGCCCTGACAACCGCAACCTCGGACTGGTTCGAGAGCCTTGGTTTCCGGCAGGGCGCGGTGGCCGAGCTACCCGAAGAGCGGCGTCGCAGCTACGATCCCGGCCGCAACAGCCGCATATACGTCCTTGATGTGATGTAATTGCCGTCCGACTCGGCACTTGGTATATTCGCGTCACACTAGAACAACCCGACTTCGCAGAACAACACGGCCGATTGAATCGCCGTAACGAGTCTGCGGCAACCGGAGGAATCACATGGCAAAACACGAATTTCAAACTGAGGTGAGTCAGCTTCTCAACTTAATCATTCACTCACTCTACTCGCACAGTGAAATCTTTCTGCGCGAGCTTGTCTCCAACTCGTCCGATGCTCTGGACAAGCTCAAGTATCTGACCCTTACCGACGACGCCTACAAGTCCCTCGAGTTTGCCCCCCGCATCGACATCGAGTTCGACGAGAAGGACAAAAAAACACTCACCGTTCGTGATACCGGCGTCGGTATGAACGAGGAGGACTTGGTCGAGCAGCTTGGTACAATCGCGCGCTCGGGCACCAAGGGCTTTTTGTCCACGTTGAGCGGTGACGCCAAAAAAGACGCAAACCTCATCGGCCAGTTTGGGGTCGGATTCTACAGCGCCTTTATGGTTGCCGACGAGGTGGAGGTGATCACCCAAAAGGCCGGTGAAGATACGGCATACCGATGGAAGAGCGACGGCAAGGGAAGCTATGAGATTTCGGCAGCCGACCGCGACGGCCACGGGACCACCGTTGTTCTTCACCTGAGCGAGGACGGCAAGGAGTACGCCACCCGGTGGCAGATTCAGGAGATCGTCAAGCGATACTCGGACCACATCGCCTTTCCCATCTACCTCCATTACGAAAAGATGGAGTACGACGACCAGGGTAAAGAAAAGGCACGATCCCAAACCGAGGAACAGATCAACGTCGCTTCCGCCCTTTGGAAGCGGTCGAAGAGTGACTTGACGGACGAAGATTACGCCGAGTTCTACAAGACTATCGCCCACGACAGCGACGAGCCCCTTTTCTATCTACACACAAAGGCCGAAGGCACGCTCGAATACACCACCCTCTTTTTTGTGCCAAAAAAGGCGCCCTTCGACATGTATCAGGTCGACTACAGGCCGGGCGTCAAGCTCTACGTACAGCGGGTGTTTATCACCGACGACGAAAAAGAGCTTATGCCGAGTTACCTGCGATTTGTCCGGGGTATTATCGATTCCGAGGACCTGCCGCTTAACGTGAGCCGCGAGATTTTGCAGCAAAACAAAGTCCTCGCCAACATCAAGAGCCAGTCGGTAAAAAAGCTCTTGAACGAGTTTGCTCGTGTTGCCCAAGAGGAGCCCGAGAAGTACAAGACTCTTATAGAAGAGTTCAACCGCCCCCTCAAAGAGGGGCTCTACTCGGACTTTGCCAATCGTGATCAGCTTATGGAGCTTGTTCGGTTCAAATCGACAAAGGCCGACGGCTATACGAGCCTCGAGGAGTACAAGACCCGCATGCTCCCGGATCAGAAGGCCATCTATTACATCAGCGGCGACAAGGAGGCGGTGTTACGCAACTCACCCCTCCTCGAAGCTTACAATAAAAAAGACATCGAAGTTCTAATCATGGACGACGACATCGACGAGATAGTCGTACCGACGCTTGGGAAGTACAAGGACACCGAGATAAAGGCCGTGAACCGGAGCGACGCCGGCGACGACCTCGACGCAAAGACCTCGAAGAAAAAGGAAAAAGAGACCAAGCCCGTTGTCGACAAAATCAAAAAGGCGCTGGGAGATCAGGTGAAAGATGTCCGTGTTTCGGTGCGCCTTGCCGACAGTCCGTCCTGCATCGTCGTGGACGAAAACGATCCCACAATGAAGATGCAGCAGCTCTTGAAAGCCATGGGGCAGTCGGAAATGCCGGACAGCAAGCCGATTCTCGAGATCAACCCGGACCACTACATCGTCGAACGGCTCAAAGAGACGGAAGACGAGGAAGCGGTCGCCGACATCAGCTTTTTGCTGTATGAGCAGGCGCTGCTTGTGGAGGGTGGGGACCTCAAGGAACCCGCGGAGTTTGTGAAGCGCCTGAACCGGATGCTGTCCAAGGCTCTATAAGCTTCGAGGCGCAATCGGAATGGTGACGCGGCGGGCATTTGCAGTCGTGGCTCGTTCCCGCGTCGAGTAGCCCGGAAAGAGCCATAGCGTGGGTCCCATTCTCCTCGCCGTCGGCCGTTTGGTCGGCCTAACGGTCGGCGGCTACATCATCTTCAAGATCCCCGGCTTCAAGCGGTACGTCCTGCCCGTTCTGCTCTTTGTGACTATCAACATCGTCTTTCCGATGTACAGCGTGCACAACTTCCCCCTCGGCTGGGACGAGGCGGTAGCTGCGGGATGGCCGTGGATGGTCGGGTCTTTTGTTGCCTGTTTTGTCATCATGGGTCTGCTGTTTTGGCTCGGGGGGCTCTGTGTCTCCAAGCTCTCCGTTTTCCCGCACGACCGCCGAAAAGAGCTCCTGCTTATGTTCGCCGTCCAAAACGCAGGCTATATTCCGCTGCCCATCCTTTCCTCGCTGACCACCGGTGGCGTGTTGGTGTACATGTTCCTGTTTGTCTTTGCGTTTAATCTGATCTTCTGGACGGTCGTGGTGGCGGCAATTGCAAAAACGGAGGGCAAACGGTTTTATTTCAAGCTCAACATGCCGTTGATTGGCCTGCTTGTAGGCTTTTTTGTTGCAGCATTCGACCTGGGAACCCACTTTCCGACGTTTGTGTCGGTTCCGTTGGGTTGGGCGGGCGCCATCGCCCTGGATCTTATTCTTATTGTTCTGGGAGGAATACTCGCAAGCGTTCCCACAAAACGGTTTAGTATCCGACGAGAGTTTGTGGCGTTTGTGGGAATCAAGATGGTTGCGCTACCGGCCCTGATCCTGCCGCTCTTGATTGTGGTGCCGATGCCCGGCCTTCCTCCCACCCTCGCCGCGGGCATCAAGCTGGCGCTGTTGTTGCAGCTTGCGGTGCCGCCCGCGACAAATATCTTGATCGCAACACGGGCCTACGGAGCTTCCGACGAAGTGCAATACATCGGCGGCGGCATCACCACAACGTACGCGGCCATGATCATCACGCTTCCCGTATTTCTGCTCCTCGGCACGGCCCTCTTTTAGCCTTGCTGGCGCCGGCCGGCGCCAGCCTCGGACCAACGCTCAGGCGCATCGGGTGCGGTGACTGCAATCACAGGTCGAACTCCTTGATCGGCCAGCCGCGCTTATTTGCCTCTTTCCTGAGAATCGGGTCCGGGTTTACCGCCACCGGCCGAGCGACCGTCTCGAGGAGAGGGAGATCGTATGAGCTGTCCGAATAGAACGCGCATTGATCGAGGGAGGTGCCGAGTCCGGCAACGTACTCCGAGACTCGCCGGTGCTTCTCGGGCCCAAAACAGGGCCCCCCGACGGTACCGCCGGTGGCGTAGCCGTCCAGAAACTCGAGCCGAGTGCCGATGACGTGGTCGATACCCAAATCGTCGGCGAGCGGGCGGAGCAGTGTCTCAAATGAGGCGCTTGCCAGGCACAGGTGGTCGCCCGCCTGCTTGTGCTCCGCGACCAGGCTCCGGGCGCCGGGGTAGATGTCGTGTCTGATTTTTTTGGCGTAGCACTCTCGGCTGATCTCTTCGATTTGTGACTTTGCCTTCCCGTTCAGTTGTGGCACACCCTTTTCAAGCTGACTTGTCTTCATGGTTCCTCGACGGTAGCGCAGGTAGTAGAGCGGCAGGGTAATCATGTCCCACAGGGAAAAGAGTCCCGCGTGGTGAGCGACCTGCACAAACCGCTTCGCCGTGGAATGGGCCGTGATCGTGTGATCTACATCAAAGACACAGACCCGTGTTACCGCATAGCTCACGCCGGTTTGCCCCGTTGAATGTCGTCGAGGAGGTCAAAAAAGCCGGGCACGGTAATCTCGGCGCAATCCGCGTTATGAATCGTGATCGGAGCGCCTGCACCCAGAGCCGCGGCGGCAAAGGCCATGGCAATACGGTGGTCTCCGTGAGAGTCGATTTCACCGCCCGCAATGCCGCCCGCCGGCCGAGGGCCTCCCGGCGATGCCGGCGCCCGCCGGCCCTTTCCGTGGACAACAAGGCCGTCGGGCAGCTCCTCAGCCTCCACGCCTACCTTGGCGAGCTCCTGGCGCAGCACTGCAATTCGGTCCGTCTCCTTGATACGCGCCTGAGGCACGTTCCCCAGCGTGCTTGTCCCGTCGGCGAACGCGGCCGCCAGTGCCATCGCCGGCAGCGCGTCCGGCGTGGCATTTAGATCGAGCTCCACTGCCGCCGGAGCATCGATCATGGAGCCCCGAACGAGAAGGGCGGTATCCGTGCGCTCGATTGGCACACCCATTTTGGCCAAGTAGTCGACAATTGCCTTGTCGCCTTGGCTGTCCGTGGAATCGAGGCCTTCGAGCCGCAAATCGGATTGCGCGGCCAGTGCTGCAAGCATAAAAAACGCCGCCGACGACCAGTCGCCGGGTATGTCTTTTTCAACCGGAGAGAAGGCGGCGGTTGGGGCTATCGCGAACCGATCATATCCCTCCCGCTCTACGGGAACACCGTGGGACCGCATCCAGTCGATAGTCATATCGATGTATGGTCGTTCGTTGAGAAGCCCAACATCGATTCTGATGGTTTCGTTGGCAAAAGGAGCGGCCAATAGCAGCGCCGAAAGGTACTGGCTGGTGGGGCAGTCTATCAAAACCGAGCCCCCCTCGAGACCACCGCCGACAACAATCGGCGCGCAGTCATTTTGCCGCGTCGAAATGGCCGTTGCGCCGAGCTCGGTCAACGCTTCGAGAAGTGGCCCCGCTGGTCGTCGCCTAATCTGTTCGTCGCCGGTCAAGACCGCAAAACCATGGATGCGGGCCGCCGTTGCAATCGCAAAATAGAGCGCAGTGCCCGAGTTGCCTACATCGATAACGTTCTCCGGCGGTAGTAGTTTCTCCGTCGGCGTCACAATCCAGGCGCGGTCATTTTGACAGGGGCCGTGGGGCTCGGTGTGGACTTGTGCACCAAGTGCGCGGATGCACGACAGGGCCGCAACGCCGTCCTGTGACTCGAGCGGCCGGCCGATACGGCTGGGACCGTCCGCGGACAGTGCGATAAACAGTGCACGAATTGTGTGACTCTTGGATGCCGGAACGCGGATGGAACCGCCGATACGCCCCGGTGATATGCGCCGATCCACCGACCCTCGCCCTCCTCGCGTAAAAGTGTAGAATATCGTAACTGGTCCGAAAAGTGTGAATACCGCGGACGCCGGTTCCACGGTTTGGACCGGTTCGCAGGAAAATACCATGGCAAGTGAAGCCGGCCGCTGTTACGATGGTTCCGTGACCATCTACACCGCCGCGATCACGTTGTTTTTGGTGATGGACCCGCTCGGGAACATGCCGATCTTTATTTCCGCCTTAAAGCCCGTCGAGGCACAACGTCGCAAGCCGATTATCGTGCGCGAAATGCTGATTGCGCTTGTCATCTTAGGGCTTTTTTTATTCTTCGGGCAGTACATCCTGCAGGGAATGCACATCAGTGAGTCGGCGCTCCGAATCTCCGGGGGAATTATTCTTTTTTTGATTGCGATCAGAATGATTTTCCCCCGGTCTGCCGACGCCGCCCGCGGCGAGGAGCGCCAGGATGAGCCGTTTATTGTTCCTCTCGCCGTGCCGCTGGTCGCCGGTCCGTCGGCCATGACAACGGTGATCCTTTTCGCGACTCAAGAGCCGGAACGTATCGGAACTTGGGCGGCGGCGCTGGCGATCGCCTGGTTCGTCTCTGCGGTGATCCTCTTTTTCTCCGACGCCCTGCACCGAATTTTGGGCCGACGGTTGGTGGCCGCGCTCGAGCGGCTTATGGGTATGATTCTTACAACCATGGCGATAGAGATGCTTCTGACGGGAATCGGAGGCTTCCTCGCCGAACGAGTTATGTAGGGCGCGCAGCGACCTACGCCGCTCGTCCGCCGGCTCTCGGGCCGCCACCAACGGTAGTCCTCCGCGACTATGTGCAGCTGCCCAAAGGTGTTGATCCGTGTCCCGTAGCAGACAAGGTCTAGGCTTGTATGTCCCTCGAGCCGGTGGTCACCCACCGCAAGCGACGGGTGTCTTGTGCTCTACGTGGAGCGCGAACGCCACCGTTAGCCGGTGCCGCCCGGGGCGCAGTGGTCCTCGATCACAACGTAGCGCCACCACCACGGGGAGTGTTCGCCGATGCTCGCCGGATAGTTTTAGTTGGTTACACCGTACAGCTCGCTCATAGTTCCCGGCGCGCCGATTTGCCGTGCGGCCGACTGGGCCTGCTTCGCGGTGGTAAGCTCCACGCGGTCGCAGAGCATGTCGATTCCCGGCAGGCCAAAGTGACGGAGGCTCCTCATGGCCCCGCCAACCCATGTGGTTTGGCATGCAAGCGAGTCCTCGGCCATCATGTGGCCCGTCAGAGCGATGCCGTGGTCATGGCACCACCGAGCCAAACGTGTCGCCGACAGCCCGAGCGTAGCGTTCGCTTGTCGTGTCGATAAAGGCACGCATGGCCTTTGGGTTCAGCGTGTCGACGTACTGCGTGTTGTTGAACCACGTCCACGTCGGGGGGACTTCGAGGTAGGCGTAGAGCATCGTCTTATTTGCCGCCGTGCCGGACTTTTCCAGCTCGTCCGAAACCACCCGGCGCCCGGTGAGGAGTCCGTTTTCAAACCTAAGTGCCCATGCCGCGACGAGCTTCCGTTGTGAAAGCGGGAGGGGAGACCCGTACGGGGATGAAGGTGGGCGCCGCCGAGTCCCATTTGTGAAATACCGCAAGCTGGTGGAGGAGTCGGGCACGATTGAGCCGCCCGTTCCACGACCAAAAGAGCTCCGGGTCAAAGCCGGCCGGACGATCAAAAGCGCCAAATATGT
>CAZFLD010000050.1:30321-32498 GCA_964519835.1 uncultured Spirochaetales bacterium | reverse complement strand
TTAGTGGACCCGGACAAGCGCAGGCGGTCCCGTATCCTATCGGTCCTGCTCCTAATGCTGATTGTCCTCGGAGCTCCATCCATAATCGGTTATACACTGTACCGGCCGGTCCCTGATGGCTCTGTAGATGTCGATTTGATTGTCAATCTTGGGGCTCTGATGGGCGTGCTCCTCGCCTATGTCGTCAATCGCATGGGCCTTTTTTACGCCGCCACAACAATCGTACTGGTGGGAACCTCCGCGGCCGTTTTTTGGACGGCGGTGCCCACCCATAACGCCGACGAGCTCCAAGTCTTGTACTACCAGCTTATTCCTCTTGTGCTTGCCGGCGTGTTTCTACCTCCTGCCGCCGTGCTGGTATTCGCGCTTGCCTCCGTCGGGGGTATCCTGGCCTTTTTGGCGGTTCTTCCGATGGAGCTCCAGCGTCAGGTACCCTTTGTATCCGTCACAGTGGTGTCCGCGTTTGTTGTCGGCGGCGCGGTATTTCGCAATCGCTTGGAGAAGTTGCGCCTCGAGACCTTGAGCCACATGGCCACCCACGACATGCTCACCGGGCTCCCGAATCGTATCCTCCTCGAGGAGACGCTTTCCACCGCAATCAACAACGCCGAACGGCGGGGTACGGGGGCCGCGCTCCTGCACATGGACATTGACGGCTTCAAGCAGATTAACGACGCTTATGGACCCGCGGTTGGCGACGGCGTGCTCTTTGAGGTTGCACAGCGCGTAGCCGCCTGTCTGCGGGCGGCGGACATCGTAGCGCGCCGCGACGGCGACGAGTTTGCCCTCGTCCTTCCCGAGGTGAGCAACCCCAACGCCCCCGTTACCGTCATCGAAAAGATCCGTGCCGCCCTTGCGGAACCGCTTCACGTCGGCGACAACGAAGTCTTTTTCTCCGCCGGTTTCGGCGTCGCGCTTTACCCCGAAGCCGGGGAGGATGCGGAGTCCTTGGAGACCGCCGCGGCAACGGCGCTGAGCCATGCAAAGTCGATTGGTAACAATCAGTACGCCGTGTTCGCCGAGTCGCTGTCGGAGGATGCAAAGCGCGCCCTCGACTTGGCCGCCGAGTTGCGCGGGGCCCTCGCCCGGGGCGAGATGGAGCTCTACTATCAGCCGCTTGTTCGGCCGGTGGACCGACGTGTGATTGCGTTCGAGGCCCTCCTTCGGTGGACAAACCGCAGATTCGGCATTGTCGGCCCGGACGAGTTTATCCCTTTGGCTGAGACATGTGGTCTTATCGAGAGCATAGGCGATTGGGTTGCCGAGGAAGCCGGCCGCGCCGCAGGGCTTCTGGCGCAGGCATCTTCCACGCCGCCGGCCGTTTGTATCAACGTTTCCGAGCGCCAGCTGCGCTTGCCGAATCTGCCGGCACGCTTGGTGCGGCGGCCCGGAATCTACCTCGAGTTATCGGAAGCCATAGTGTTCCGTGGGGGCGACGTCCTCGAGAGTGCTATCGAGGGTTTGGCACAAGCCGGAGTACGTCTGTCCATAGACGACTTTGGTGCGGGCTTTTCGACCCTTCGGAACTTGGCGCACTTGCCCATCGGGCAGATCAAGATCGATCGAAGTTTTACCACAAGGATCGACAGCGACAATCGCGAATTGGCGGTGGTAGCAAATTTGATTCAAATGTCCAAGGACCTCGGCCTGCAGACGGTGGCGGAGGGTGTGGAGACG
Source organism: uncultured Spirochaetales bacterium (assembly GCA_964519835.1). Lineage (GTDB taxonomy): Bacteria > Spirochaetota > Spirochaetia > DSM-27196 > CAZFLD01 > CAZFLD01. The sequence continues at coordinate 30,821 of CAZFLD010000050.1, read as the reverse complement.
GAGCGGCAAAAAAATCTGTATCTAAAGATGGGCATCGACTTGATTCAGGGATGGTACTACGCGAAAGCCATGCCGCTGGAAGATGTGGTGGGGCTTGCCGATCGTGCCCGCTCAGACGGCGCCTATTTCATTTAGGCAGCGCCTGAGCTCCGCCGGATCGAGGCTCCCGTGGTACTGACGAATCGCGATGCCCTTGTGATACACCCGTACCGTCGGAACGTTATATACCGCGAGCTCCGCAGCCACACCGGGGGCCACGTCCAAATCCACGACAAAGCCCCGTGTCTCCCGTCGCTCGTCGAACAGCTTTTTTAGTCTTCTGCGGGTCGACGCATCGAGACTTCCCTCCGATTCCCGAACGACGACAAACACAACGGTTGGCGAAGCGGCAATCACATCGCGCAACCGCCCCGATTCACCCGAGCGTAAGCGTCCGGTAGAACCCGAGCGTAAGCGTCCGGTAGAACCAGAGCGTAAGCTAAAGCCGCTCATCCCTCGCC
>CAZFLD010000050.1:0-30221 GCA_964519835.1 uncultured Spirochaetales bacterium | reverse complement strand
GAGCGTAAGCGTCCGGTAGAACCAGAGCGTAAGCTAAAGCCGCTCATCCCTCGCCGTCCCGGCTCGGCCGTCGCCGCTCCTGCTTAATACGACTCCGCCGCGTTTTCGTCTCCAAACGGCGAGCATCGGCCGCCTTGCTCGGCGCCGTGGCGACCCGGCGCCTGTTGGTCTTTATGGCATCGGCCACGAGGTCCGCAGCTCGCTGTTCCGCGATGCGACGGTTTTTCTCCTGGCTACGAGTTTCGGACGCGTGAACCACGAGTTCCCCGTCGGCATTGATACGACCGGCAAGGCGGCTGGAAAGGCGGTGGAGCTCGCCGCCGGTCAAAGGCAGGTCGTGCGGGTCCACCCGCAGATCTACCTTGGTGTTTACCTTGTTGACGTTTTGCCCCCCCGGGCCGCCCGAACGAGCAAAGCGCACCCTCCCCGCCGCCTTAATTGAAGAGAGAATGCGTTCCCGTTTAGCTGCATCAGATTCCACGTGACGACCCCATGGTATGTTCGCGTCTTCATCGGCGTGGGTCAAGGGCGGCGCCCGGGGCAGTCGCGAGGCGGCGCCCCGGGGCGCCTCGGCCGATGTGGCAGTTCGGCCGCCGAACGGAGTCGTGCGGCCGCAGTGGTTTAGCGGTCTTCGTCTACGACCTCGTAGTCGGCGTCGACCGCGTCTTTGATGTCTGCCGGGCCGGATCCGCCGTTACCGGCGCCGGTGTAGGCATCCCGGCCACCCCCGGAATACTCGTTTCCGGTGTATCCCGCGTCGCCGCCACCGGCCTGCTGTGCGCTCTGGGCCGCCTGTTGCAACGCTTCTTGCACGCGATTCGTGGCCGAGCGAATTGCCTCGGCGTTATCCTGCTCCGTCCGCGCCCGCAGGTCGGAGATCGCGGATTCTAGTGCCGCCTTGGCGTCCGGGCTAAAGGAGTCGCCCTGCTCGTTCACGATTTTCTCCGCCTGGTAGGCTGCCGAGTCCGCTTCGTTTTTCGCTTCAATAAGCTCTTTTTGCCTCTTGTCGGCGCCTGCGTTCGCCTCGGCCTCGTGGACCATGCGCTCGATCTCCGACTCCGAGAGTCCGGAGGACGATTCGATCCTTATCCGCTGCTCTTTGCCCGTGCCCATATCCTTGGCGGACACGTGCACAATGCCGTTTGCGTCAATATCGAAGCTGACCTCGATCTGAGGTACACCCCGGGGTGCCGGTGGAATCCCGACGAGCTCGAAGCGCCCAAGCGTCCGGTTGTCCTTTGCCATCTCGCGCTCGCCCTGGAGCACGTGCACGGTTACCGCGGTCTGGTTGTCGTCGGCGGTCGAGAAGATCTGACTCTTTTTGGTTGGGATGGTCGTGTTCCGCTCGATAAGTCGGGTGAACACGCCGCCCAAGGTCTCAATACCAAGGGAAAGGGGCGTTACGTCCAAGAGCAAGACGTCTTTGACGTCCCCGGACATGACTCCCGCCTGGATCGCCGCGCCCATGGCGACAACCTCGTCGGGATTGACGCCCTTGTGGGGCTCCTTCCCAAAAATGTCGCGTACCAGTGTCTGAACTGCGGGAATCCGGGTGGAACCACCCACCAGGATCACCTCGTCGATCTCCGATGCAGCAACACCCGCATCCTTCAGGGCGCTCTCTACCGGGCCCCGTGTCCGAGCGATAAGGTCTTCCACGAGCTGCTCGAACTTCGCCCGGGTCAGCGTGTACTGAAGGTGCTTGGGACCCGATTGGTCCGCCGTGATAAACGGTAGATTGATCTCCGTGGACTGCGTGCTCGAGAGCTCCTTTTTGGCATTCTCCGCCGCTTCTTTGAGCCGCTGAAGCGCCATCCGGTCTTTTGCGAGGTCGATCCCATAGTCGTTCTTGAAGCTCGACACAAGCCAATCGATGACGCGTTGGTCGAAGTTGTCACCGCCCAAGTGCGTGTCGCCGTTTGTCGATCGCACTTCAAAGACGTTGTCGCCCAGCTCGAGAATCGAGATGTCGAACGTGCCGCCGCCCAAGTCGTACACGGCGATGCGCTCATTGCTCTTTTCCTTGCCAAACCCGTAGGCAAGTGCAGCCGCCGTCGGCTCATTGACAATTCTTTTGACCTCGAGACCCGCGATTTTGCCGGCGTCTTTGGTGGCCTGGCGCTGGGCGTCGTTGAAGTAGGCCGGCACGGTGATAACCGCCTCGGTGACCTTTTCGCCCAGGTAGTCTTCGGCGGTCTCTTTCATCTTTTGCAGAATCGCAGCCGAGATCTCCGGTGGCGAGTGCTTTTTTCCAGAGGCCTCGACACGTACGTCCCCGCCGGGGCCTTCAACGACCGAGTACGAGACCATCTCATTTTCGCGCGAAACCTCGGAGAACCGGCGCCCCATAAATCGCTTGATGGAGTAGATCGTGTTCTGCGGGTTTGTGACCATCTGGTTGCGCGCAGGCTGTCCGATCAGCCGCTCGCCCTTGCCGGTAAACGCAACAACGGACGGCGTGGTTCGCGCGCCCTCGGCGTTTTGTATGACGGTGGGCTCGCCGCCTTCCATCACTGCGACGACGGAGTTTGTTGTTCCAAGGTCAATGCCTATTGTTTTACCCATTTGAGTTCCTCCCATGGATGTGTGATTGATTTTCGAGTGCAACGGCCGGCCGTTTGCGGGCCGCTTACCGTGCCCGGACACCGGATGAGTCTCGGGCGCTTACCGGGATGCCTCGATCCGGCGTCGCAAGACGCGAAGCTCGTCGGGGCACCCTGGTAAGCGGGAACGGCGGACCGTCCCCACTCGAAGCACTGCTTTATTTGACCTCGATTTTCCGAGGCCTGACGGCTTCCTTGAGATGCAGCTCAAGGGTCAACATACCATCGTCGAGATCGGCATTGATCTTCTCGCGGTCGATTGTCTCGTCTATGGTGTAGCGCTGGACAAAGTCACCCCGGCGCCGTTCCTGGACCAGAAATGCTCTGTTCTCGTCGTCGAAGCTTCGTCGACCGACAATCGTCAGCTCGTCGTTGTCGACACGAATGTCCAAGCCGTCCTTCCGGACGCCCGGCATCTCGAGCTGGAGGCGAACAACGCCGTCCTCTTGGTTGATGCAGGACTTTGGTCTGATCTCTCGTCGCTTCTCTGTTGCGGTTGCCATAGTTTCCTCCTCCTTACTTAACCTTCACGGTGATCTGCTTGGGCTTGACTTCTTCGCGCTTTGGCACGGTGATCGCAAGTACGCCATCGGTCATGTTTGCCGACACGCGATCAGGATCAACCGCCTTAGGCAGCCCCACCGTCCGATGGAACGTGCCGTACCAGAACTCATTGCGGTATTGCTTGCCCTTTTTCTCCGGGCCTTTTCTCTCGCCCTTGATGGTGAGCACGTTGTCCGCAATGGACAGGTCGATATCCTTCGAAGAAATACCCGGCAACTCGACGGTGACGACAAAGTTGTCGGCATCTTCCTCTACATCTACCGCCGGCGAAACGGACCGGTCGAAGATCCCGCTTCTTGCGCTGTCGAAATCAGGCTCGAACAATCGGTTGATTTCGCCGTGAAGCCGTTCGAGCTCGGTCATCGGATCGATCGTTGGTCTTGAATATCTCGTCAAAACATTCATTTCTTCTCTCCTCCTTGGAGTTTTGGTTTCACCTGTATATTGCAACAACCGTGCCAATCAGGAATAGAAACAGATAAATGCAGACCCACCAGTCATTTACGACGCCGGTCGACTGAGGCTTGCCGGCTCGTTTTCCCCACGGTTTTTGCTGTATGTATCAATATGACACATGTGGGCAAAACGCTGGAATCAGTGTAACAAAAGTGCACAGTTTCGCTTCCCAGTGCCACGATGCCGGCGCACAGCGACGCCTGCTCTTCTCGCTGCCAACACTATGTTCGGCGGAGCGAAACCGCGTTCGACGCTTGCATCGCGGCTTTTGGGCGGCGATACTTGGAACATGAGTCAGCTTACACCGGCCGATCGGCCGGTTGTTCCCAAGCGTATCGAGGCCCTCCGCGAGAGCATGAGGAATCAGGCCGTGGACGCCGTGATTATCCCCAGCGAGGATCCTCATCAGAGTGAGTATCCCGCCGAGCATTTTCGGCTGCGCGCCTATTTTTCGGGCTTCGACGGCTCCACCGGTGATCTTGTGGTAACCGCCGACCGGGCCGCGCTGTTTACCGACTTCCGGTACTACTTGGCCGCGGAGAACGCGCTCGATGGTACCGGTATAGAGCTGTACCGATCGCCGCCGCCGCCCTTTGCCCCCTACATCATCGACTACCTCGGCGACGTGTTAACAGCCGGCCAGGTCTTAGGCGTCGACGGCTATGCCTCCAGCAAACACGTACTCGATTCCTACGCCGAGGGACTCCTGCCCCTGGGGATCAACATCAAAGTAGATTTTTATGTCGGCGACTTGTGGTCCGACCGGCCGCCGATGCCCGCGTCGGAGCTGTTCGCTCTTCCCGATTCCGTTACCGGGGAATCGAGAGCCTCGAAGATAGCGCGTCTTCGAGATAGCCTTTTCCCGGACGGGAGGGGCAGCCATTTTGTCTCGAGCATGGAGGATATCGCCTGGCTTCTGAACCTGCGGGCCTCGGATGTGATGTTTAATCCCCTGTTCCTCGCGTTCCTCCTTATCGATTCCACCTCGGCAACGCTGTTTGTCGAGGCGGGTAGGATTCCCTCACCTATCGTCAAGGATCTCGAAGCGGACGGGGTTACACTTCGGCCGTATGCAGAGGCGTACAATGCCGTCGGGATGTTGGAGCTCGACGGAACATCGCGTCCCCTGTTTATGGATCCGGAGAAAACCGGGGTGGCGTTCTATGGCGAGGTGAAGGATCCCGAGGCCGTCCGGTGCCGGGCGAATCCCACGGACGCATTCAAGGCGATCAAAAACGAGGCACAAACCGAGAGGCTTCGCGAAGTCATGGAGGTGGACGGAGCCGTAATGGTTCGTTTTCTGGCCTGGGTTGAGGCCAACGCCGGTTCAGGCATAACTGAATACGAGGCCGGCCGGACCCTGGACGACATGCGGCGGGATCAGGAAACCTCTCTGGGACCGAGCTTTGCGACGATATGCGGCTACGGTGCCAACGGCGCGATCGTGCACTATTCGGCGCCTGAAACCGGCTCGGCCGCAATTGGTAGCACCGGCGTGTTGTTGGTCGATTCCGGTGGCCACTACCTCGGCGGCACCACCGACATCACACGCACGCTTTTCCTAGGCGATATAGATGGTCAGGCTGCGGAGGATTACACACTTGTTCTCCAAGGGCATATTTCCTTGGCCAAAGCGGTATTTCCTCGGGGAACGCGTGGCGAGCACCTCGACGTCCTGGCCCGCAAGCCCCAATGGGATCGTCACATCACCTACGGCCATGGCACCGGTCACGGCGTTGGCCACGTTCTGCCTGTTCACGAGGGGCCCCAGCGCATATCCACCCGGCCGACGCGATCACCTATGCAGTTGGGCATGGTCACGTCAAACGAGCCGGGTCTCTATCGTCCGGGTAAGTGGGGCATCCGCACCGAAAACCTGGTCCTTACGGTGCCCGTCGCGCAGTCGGATTTCGGCGAGTTTTTCGGCTTTGAGACCCTTACTCTTTGTCCCATCGATACCCGGCCGCTTGTAACGGCCATGCTCACGGCCCAGGATCGCGCCTGGATCAACGCCTACCACGCCCGGGTTCGTGGTGCCCTAATGCGACATGTAACAGGCGGTGACCAGGATTGGCTTGTTTCGCGAACGCGGCCCATCTAGCGGGGCCAAATCTATTGAGGTTTTTGCGGAGCATGATTACAATAAAGAGCAAATGAACGGAAAGAAGCGGGGAGATGCACCATCGGACGTCCTTCCCGCGATCTCTCCCGGCACTGCCGGAAGCTATCGTCGTTTTTTTCAACTTTTGTGTAACATCGAGCTTTCAGAGACCGCGGCTGAGGACCTTCACGACCGTATAGCACGGTATTGGAAAAATCTTGGGGCTTTGTTGGGCCGAGCGGTAGATTTTCGAGTTGCCGCCCTAGACTACTTCCTCCGGGAAGAGTCCTATCTGGAAGATCCACGGCTTATCGAGAAGAACCTCTACGACAGCCAGGTCAAGATGGCGCTTGTTGACGACCTTACGGGCCTGTACAACCGGCGATTCCTCTACGACCACCTTACCAAAGAGGTCAATCGGTCCCGGCGCTACGGTCTGTCGTTTAGTGTCATTTTTGCGGACATCGATAATTTCAAGCAAGTTAACGACGACCATGGCCACCACGTAGGAGATGACGTTCTCCGGGACTTAGGCGCCGTTATTACCCACCATCTCAGGTCCGAGGACATTGCGGCACGGTACGGCGGCGAAGAATTTGTTATCGCCATGCCGCAAACAGGCTTGAGCGGGGCGCGAATCCTGGCGCAAAGGCTCCTGTCGGCGGTTCGATCCACCCAACTCGGGGGCCTCAACGTCACGTTCTCCGGTGGTGTGGCGGCCTTTCCCGATCACGGCGACGATGTCGACAGCATTCTGGCAAAGGCCGACGCGGGCTTGTACAACTCAAAACTGCAGGGCAAAAATCAAATTACCATTACTCCGGTAGACAAACGGCGAAGCATGCGTTTTTCGGTTGAGATGCCGGTAGAGATTCATCTGCCCGACGCCACGGGTTCGGCAAAGTCTTGCGACATGTCACCCAAGGGCATTGCGTTTGAGGCGGGAACAAAGCTGGACGTCGGTCGAACCGTCCGTCTGAGTCTTGCCGACCGCGAAGGTCAGGTGTACGAGCTTACGTCCCAGATCGTGTGGATTCGGCGCATCGAAGACAGCGGCAAGTTCAAGCACGGCGCGAAGTACGCTTCCGACCGTCTGCCGTATGCAACCATAAAGGGCCTCAGCCCGGCAGCCCGGCCGGTCTAGTCTGCCGCCGGGAGTTCAAGGACAATCTCCGATCGGTCATCCTCTCTGCCTTGGGCCCCGGTGACGCGTGAGCCGGTAATACGTGAATCCAGGCGGTCCAGCACCTCTCCCACGAGCACCAAAGCGAGGCGAAGGGCACCCTCCGCCGCGTCGTTCCCAGCCTCCATGCTTGAAAGCACTCCGCCCACCTCGTACCACAGTTGAACGCCGGAAACAATCAGGCTCGTACGGACGACCGTGCCGTCTTTTCGCGCCATAATGCTCAAAGTAGACCCCTTGGTGGTGTTGCGCACTCCCTCCCGCAGCAGGCGAGCAAGCACGTAGTTGGTGAGCAGTAGCGGGTCGGACACAACCACCGTGTCCGCCGGAATGTCCACGTCTATCTCGATAGACCGCTCGTTGGCGTGTTGACGCACGGTGTCGACCGCAAGCTCCACCGCCTCGTTGAGACTCGTAGCCGTTATGCTTGGCCGGAGGCGCCCGTCGCGCAATCGATAGAGAACGCGCACCGTGTCGGTGATGTCCAGCGCGGCGCGCACGCTTTCACCAATAGGATCAACACACTCTTCCAGCGGCATGTTTCCGTTTTTGCCCAGGTCCAAGAAGGCAACGATCGCACTCAAGTGGTTTTGTATGTCATGGGAAACAAGGCGAACCAAGTCGTCAACAGAATCGCCAACAGAATCGCCAACAGAATCGCCAACAGAATCGCCTGAGGAATTTTTGTGTTGCACCACGCAACAGACCATAGCCCGCCCCATGACCGCCGTCAACATTTTGTCACTGTCGCGAACCTTGGGTTCACACGGGCCACTACGGTGCCGGCCGGCGCCCTCGCCGCTTCAAGGGAGCAAGCGTGGGCCGCCATGCCGACCGGAGTTGTTGTGTGATGACATGTATTACACGTTGACATGTTAGCATCCCCCGTGGCATCATCCACGGCGTGAGTAGCGCAGACGTCGTTCGTGAATCGCTCTCCGCCCAAGTAGCGCAGCAGCTTTCCAAGCTTATCCTAGACGGACTGTATTTGCCGGGCGAAGATTTTATGGGCGAGGTGGAGGCGGCCTCCCATTTCGGTGTGAGTCGGCCCGTCGTGCGCGAGGCGTTCTCCCTCCTGTCTGCGCAGGCCTACATCGAGGTAAAAAAGGGCCGGCGCGCCCGTGTGCTTGCGCCCGACTCGCGGAACCTCGACGTATTCTTCTCCCGCGTTCTGGCGGGCGACGGGGAGAATTGGCGCGATCTGATGGAAGTTCGGATGAGTTTGGAGCTCCTGAGCGCGCGGCAAGCCGCCAAGCGGTGGAACAAAACGACGATGTCTGCGCTCGAGGAAGTTTTAAACGAGATGGACGTGGCGGTTTCGCAGCCGGAGTTACACAGCCGACTGGATGTGGACTTTCACGTCCGGCTCGCCGAGGCGGCGGGCAACACATATCTGCGCCACTTGATCCAATCGATTCGGAAGAATCTGCTGTCGATTATCACCAACCTTCGCCGTAACCTGCCCGCGCAACACATAGACACGGTTACTCAACGCCATCATGACCTTGTGGCTGCGGTTAAGAGCCGTGATCCGGACGCGGCGGAAGCCGCCATGAAAAACCACTTTGTGGTTGTTTGGCAGGGCCTGAGTCGCTCGGATGTTGCTGATTCCGAAGTACGGGAACCGGCCGCCGCTACGGCCGGGCGCCGAACTGCCACATCCACACAAAGCGCCGCCACATCCACACAACAAAAGGAGATAGACCGGTGATTACGCTTCGAAACAAAAAAGACTGCCTTTGGGACGCCGTGTCCCTTGGAGAGATCATGCTTCGTTTAGACCCCGGTGACGGGCGTGTGCGAACCGCGCGCAGCTTCCAGGTCTGGGAAGGCGGCGGTGAGTACAACGTCACCCGCGGCCTCAAGCGTTGCTTTGGCTTGAATACAGCGGTGGTTACCGGATTTGTCAAAAACGATCTTGGTTTGCTCCTAGAGGATTTTGTCCTCCAGGGAGGTGTGAGTTACCGTCACAGCAAGTGGTTCGATTACGACGGCATCGGTCGTGACGTGCGTATCGGCCTCAATTTCACTGAGCGGGGGTATGGGGTTCGCGGGGCAAAAGGAACCGTTGACCGTGCTCGATCGGCCGCCTCCGCGCTCGAGGCGGGGGATATCGACTGGGATGATATCTTTGGTCGCGAGGGCGCGCGTTGGTTCCACACGGGCGGCATCTTCGCCGCGCTTTCCGAGACAACCCCCGAGGTCTGTATCGAGGCGCTCAAGGCCGCTCGTAAACACGGCACCGTAACTAGCTACGACCTCAACTTTCGTGCCTCGTTGTGGAAGGGCGTCGGCGGCCCGGAGCGGGCAATGGAGGTGAACCGCGAGATCGCGCCCCTGGTGGACGTGATGATCGGGAACGAAGAGGATTTTACGGCCGCCTTGGGCTTTGAGGTCGAAGGCCTGGGAAGTGATGTAACGGGGCTCGAGATCGATAAGTTCAAGTCGATGATCCGTCGAGTGGTGGAGACCTATCCGAACTTCCAGGCCGTTGCCACAACCCTTCGGGACGTAAAGACCGCAACTGTCAACGACTGGGGTGCCATTGTCTACGCGGACGGCGAGTTCTACGAGGCGACCAATCGACCGGCGCTCGAAGTTTTCGACCGAGTCGGTGGCGGCGACAGCTTTGCTTCAGGGCTCATTTACGGCTTTCTGGCGGAAAAGGGGCCCGCCGCCGCGGCGGAGTACGGCGCCGCCCACGGTGCCCTTGCAATGACAACGCCTGGTGACACAACTATGGCAACCCTGGACGAGGTCGAAAAACTTGTCGCAGGCGGCGGCGCCCGCGTGGATCGCTAAGGTCCGCAGACGCCACACCGTCCGGATCACCACGCCCGCTGCGGCCCTACGTCCACGGCGGCTGCTCGGGGAGCGCCTTCTCGAATTCCGATAGCAGCGAGGACTGGTAGTCGCCTGTAAACGTGCCCGAGAAAAATCGCTCCAAACCCGTGCCCACAAGCTCCTGCCAGCACTCCTCCTCGCGTCCCGGAATAATCGGAAAAAACAGGGCTTCCACCGCGTCGGCGGCGTGTTTGTCCCCCGGGGCGTCGCCAATCATCAAGACGTGACCGGATTCGTAGTCGCTGGTACCGCCTAGTAGGTGCTCGCCCTTTGTGCCCAGCTCTTGCCCCGCGATAAAGTCTACGGAGCGTGCAATCCCGTGTTCCTCCCACTCACGCTCGAGGGCCTCGATCGGTGTCTGCGACACCACCATCAGGTCCGCTTTTTCGCCGGCCACTTCCAAAAAGCCCTGAACCGACGGAAACGGCGGGACGTTGCGAACGATTGTTCCCACCGCATCGTTCACGTCTTTGGACCACGCCAGGGCTTTACCAAGGTCCTCGTTTTGTTCGCGTGCTACGGCCGCTTCGAGGGCCGGATTTCCGAGTTTGGTCTCCCGAGACACCCAATCGACCAAGCCCGGTAAGCTCGGCGGTTTGACCCCCCTGGCCTGAACCTCGCGTCGCTCTCGGCACAAATCCAGTGCGCGTAACACCGCCTTAAATCGATTAATGCCACGAGTCGTGGAGTACAGATTCACAAACTCCCACACCTCGCGGGCAAATCGCGACACACCTTGAAGGGCAAAGTGATTCACAAATGCCGGGCAAAAACACTCCTTGTGCTTAATCTCCATGCTGTCGAACACACAGCCGTCGGAGTCGATGCCGACAAAAAAGTCTTTGCTTCGACGAAAATCCGCAAGCGATTTCATACATCCTCCCGGGCGCGGACCGGCGGGCCGTGGCTCCCGCAGGCGTTATTCTACTATGGACTGATTCGGCCTTTCGAATTAGACTAGAAATCGAAACTGAACGCAAGGACCCGGCGGGGCAAGGAGCGGCCGTGGAATCGGCGGCGGGGCAAGGAGCAGCCGTGCAATCGGCGGCGGACACAATACTCAACGACCGACAAATCGACATCCTCCGGATTTTGAACCGACGAGAGCGGGTCACCGTAGCGGAGCTGACCGAGCGTCTCCATGTATCGGAAGTCACGGTCCGCAAAGAACTAAGTCGTCTTGCCGATGCAGGACGCTTAGTGCGTGTCCATGGAGGAGCACGGCTTGCCGAGCAGCCGGAGGAATCGAGAACGATTGTTCGCCGTCGTCAGTCGCACCTCGAGGCCAAAGGGCGCATCGCGCGCGCCGCGTCCGAGCTTGTACGGGAAGGCGAGACTATCTTCCTCGATTCGGGTTCAACGATAGAGGAGCTTGCGCGTTTGGTTGCGAACATGGAGGTGCGGGTGGTCACCAACTCAATCGAAGTAGTGTCGCTCCTCGGCGGATCGCGTGCTTCGGTCACCTGCATCGGAGGCGGCTATCGAGCCGAGGCCGGGAGCTTTGTGGGACCCCTCGCCGTTCGTACCGTTCGGGAGTTCTTTTTTGACCGTTGTTTTATCGGCACGACGGGCATAGCCGACGACGGCACGTGCTCAGCGCAGAACGTTTTAGAAAGCGAGGTCAAGCGCGCGGCGATCGACCAGTCGACATCCCGTGTTATCCTCGCGGATTCTTCGAAGCTCGGAACCGTCGCGTTTAGTGTGTTCGCGCGGGCAACCGATATCTCGTTGTTTATTGTGGAATCGTCCCCGAGGGCGGCTGAGTTTGCCTCGGGGAAGGAACTAGAAATGCTACCGGCAGGGAGGAGTTTATGAGTTACGTTGACGAGCTTTTTGGTCTGGACGACGCCGTTGCCGTTGTAACGGGCGGCGCCGGTGTCTTGCCGTCGGCCATGGCGGTGTACTTGCGCAAAGCAGGGGCCAAGGTGGCAATCTGGGGTCGTGGAACCAATCACCCCGTGGACGAGGCGGCAAAAAAGGTCATGGCGGATGCCCGGGCAACAGACGGCGTTGTTGGTATAACGGTAGACACGGGCGATGAAAAGGCTACTCTGGCGGCCCTCGAGGAAACCGTGCGGCGACTCGGAGAACCGACGATTCTTGTAAACGGCGTCGGCGGTAATCGGGGTAAGTCTGATTTTGTTGACATCGACACCACGCTCTTTTCAGAGATTGTGGAGATGAACTTGCTCGCGGGTCTTGTGATTCCAACGAAGGTGTTTGCGCGCCGGTGGATGGACAACAAGCTCGGCGACACGATTATCAACATCGCGAGCATGGCGAGTTATCTGCCCTTGAGCGGCGTGTGGGCCTACGATGCGGCAAAGAGCGCGGTGCTCAATCTGACCTACGGCGCCGCCAAAGAGTTTGCACCTCACGGTATTCGCGTAAACGCCGTTGCCCCCGGCTTTTTTATCGGTCACCAAAACAGACGTCTTTTGATCAAGGACGACGCTACCGGCGCGCTTTCGGACAGGGGCCGGTCCATCATCGACCACACACCCTTCGGCCGTTTCGGCGAGATCTCGGACATCGAAGGCACCACTGTGTTTCTCGCAAGTAAGCGCGCTTCGGGTTTTTTGACCGGGGTGTGTATTCCGGTGGACGGTGGCTACCTGGTGCACAACGTGTAGACCGACCGTCGGCAGCAGGACCAGCGGCGACCATACGTCCGCCGGAGCAAAACGAGCCAAGAAAAGAGAGCAACACATGAGCTTTATTACAGAAGACTTTCTTCTTACTACCAAAGAGGCCGTGCGCCTGTACCATGACTACGCTGAGAATCTTCCGATCTTCGACTATCACTGCCACCTTTCGCCTGACCAGATTGCGCGTGATCACGTGTTTTCCGGCATTGCCGAGGCTTGGCTTGCGGGAGACCACTACAAGTGGCGGGCGATGCGGGCGGCGGGCGTAACGGAGGACCTGATCACCGGCGGCGCCGATGATATCTCGAAGTTTCGGGCTTGGGCGGAGACCGTGCCGTCCACAATCGGCAATCCCCTCTATCATTGGACCCACTTAGAGCTTGCCCGCTACTTTGATATCGACGACGTTCTCCTATACGGCGGGAATGCGGATGCCGTTCGTGCACGCGCCGACGAGCAGCTCACAACGCCCGATATGTCGGTGCACAAGCTGCTTTCCAAGATGAACGTTCGATTTGTGTGCACCACCGACGATCCTGTCGACGACTTGGCGCAGCACAAAACGATCGCCGCCGCGAACCCGCCGGATCTCACGGTCGTACCGGCTTTCCGACCGGACAAGGCGATCCACATCGAGAACGGGGATGCCTTCCGGGCCTGGCTTTCCAAGCTCGAGTCCGTGACGGGTCGAGACCTTCCCGGCTTCGCCGATCTCCTCGATGCTCTCGATGCGCGGATCGAGTACTTCCACCAGCACGGCGCACGGATTAGCGATCACGCCTTTGTTGCCCCGCGCTTTGCCGTTATGGCGCACACCGGATTGGACAAAGTGTACAAGACCGTACGAGGAGGCGGCGAGGCCGCCCCGGACGACGTGGCGGGTTTCCAGACAGCCGTAATGCTCCACCTCGGCCGGCGGTACGCCGAACGCGACTGGGCGATGCAGTTGCACCTCGGCGCGCTCAGGAGCAACTCTACCCGTGGCCTACGCAGCCTCGGTCCCGACACGGGTTTCGACTCGATGGCAGACAAGCCGTTTGCCGCCGACCTCAACACGCTATTCGACGCGATGGACGTGGACGATAAGCTGCCTCGGACCATCGTCTATACGCTGAACCCAACCTACAACGACGTTGTGGCAACGGCCGTGGGAAATTTCCAAGGCGGCGGTGTGCCCGGAAAAATGCAGTTTGGGTCCGGATGGTGGTTCAACGACCAAAAAGACGGCATGCGAGCGCAGATGACAAGCCTTGCCAATCTCGGCCTGCTCTCGCGCTTTGTCGGCATGCTCACCGACTCCCGGAGCTTTTTGTCCTTTCCCCGCCACGAATACTTTCGGCGGGTTCTGTGTGGACTCATGGGTGAATGGCTGGCGGCCGGCGAGCTACCCGCCGACTACGACCTACTCGGAACCACGGTGCGCGACATCTGTTGGAACAACGCCGTGCGCTACTTCGGCTACAAATTGGAGACGATTGATGGATAGTTTACTCAAAGCACTCGACAATGCAGGAATACTCGCTGCTCTGGAGCACGGCGCCCCGACGGTCGCGGGCGGCGTGGCCGTGGTACCCGAGCCGCTCGCCGGCGCGGAGGGCGAGGTTGTCGCGTCGAGCGTGGCCGGCGCGGAGGGTTTTCTCTTGTGCGTGGCGCGGTTGGCGGCGCCGGCGGAGCCGGCGCCGGCGGGACCGGCGGGCCCGCCGCTGGGTGGCAACGGCGCGGCCACTGGTGGTGGCGGCGGCAGGCGGACCTTGCACCGTCGCCTGCTTGTCGTCGGCAAGGACAGGCCCCACCTGGGGTTTCCCGGCACCGTTGAAAAGCACGGCGACTACTTTGTGCAGCAGGTCGTTCCAAACCCCTACGCCCTGGGCACGTTGTGGACCCTCTGCCCGTGGACAAAGCCACGGTCGCTGCGAAACAAACAAACCACAATCGGCCTCGGAGACCGGATAGGACTTGCGACTCCCGGCCAGCTCGCCGCGTTCCGCGAACTCGCGGGGGATGTGTCACCGGTGCTCGCGCAGCAGAGCATCCGTGAGCTCGATTTTACCGGTCGGAGCTTCCCGGAAGTTGTTTCGGACGCCTGCTTCGGCGTGTTCGAAGCAGGCTTTAGGGGCGGTTTCGGCGGTGACGGGGATCACCTCAAGACTATCCCGGATATCGATAGAGCCCTGTCCGCCGGAATGCCGATGATCACCCTCGATTTGACCGAGGTGCTGGAGCCGGAGTTTGGAGATGCTGCGGCGGATGTGATCGAGCGGCGGTTTGCGGAGCTTTCGGGCGACCTCAGACGTGTGATCGAGTCGCAGTATTCCAACAAGCGCTTTGAGCTCGAAACGGGCTCCGTCTACCTCTCGGAGCTCGAGGCGAAACGGTGCGCGGTTCTCTACGGAAAGGCGCTCTCCTTTTCGCAGGAGGTTGACGCCCACCTGAAACGGCAAGTACCGGGGGGCTACGACCTGGAAATCAGCGTGGACGAGACGACAACTCCCACGCTTCCAGAGCATCACTTTTTTATCGCGCGGGAGCTCGAGCGGCGCGGTGTAACGGTCGCGGGCGTTGCGCCGAGGTTTATCGGCGAGTTCCAAAAGGCCATCGACTACATCGGCGACGTGGGGAGGTTCCGGGAAGATTTTCGCCTGCACTGCGAGATTGCGCGGGCGACGCTTGGCCACAAGGTCTCCGTCCACTCGGGGAGTGACAAGCTCTCCGTGTACCCGATTGTCGGGAGTGAGACTCGAGGGCGTTTTCACCTAAAGACGTCAGGCACAAGCTGGCTCGAGAGCCTGCGGTCGGTAGCCCAGGTAGCGCCCTCGGTGTATCGACTTATCCACGAGCGAGCCGGCACCTACTTTCCGATCGCCAAGCGCGCGTATCACATCGATGCAGATCCCGCGACCCTCCGTCCCTTGGGCGAGACGCCGGACAAAGACCTTCCGTCCTATTTGGAGGACCCCACCTGCCGGCAGTTTCTCCACATCTCTTACGGTGGCTTGCTGCGTGACCCGCAGGTTCGTGATGCGTTTTTTTCCGTGCTGCACTTGGAGCCGCAGGTACACCATAAAAACCTCCGCCTGCATTTCGAGCGACACTTTCGTGCCCTGGGAATTCTCGCAGATTAAAGCGATTGATGAAGTGAGTAATTGAAGTAAACGCGCGATTCTCCCGGTTATTTGTAGCAAAAGGACCGGGAGAGATCGATGCAAGTAACAGTGGTTGTCGCGGAATCGCGACGGATGGTCAGGGAAGGCGTAACCGCCCTGATTGGAACATCAAACAGCTTTGTGGTTTCGGCCGGCGCAGAGGACGGGTACCAGGCAATCGAGCTGGCGGAAGCCCTTCGCCCCCGGCTGATGGTGGTAAACCCACAACTGCGCCGCATGAGCGGGGTCGACGTTGTCATGCAGGTCTCGTCGCTGGACTTCGGCCCCGCGGTGCTTGGCCTCGGCGACAGCGAGGACCCCGCCCGGGCACGCGAGTTCCTAGACGCCGGTGCGCAGGGCTACCTCGCATTTGGTGCCACCAAGGAAGATCTATTTGATGCGCTGCGGACCATCGCCCGTGGGGGCATCTTCGTGGACCCGCGCTTTGCGGAGCAAGTCATTCTTGGAGGTTCCGAGCCGCGCCCTTCCGGAGCCGCATCTCCCGTGGCCTCGGCAGCGGCGAACTTGGAGCCGTGGCGCATGGCGGTGCGCGATGCCGTGGTCCGCAGTGCGCCGCGCCGCCGAATCCTTACCAACCGCGAGCGAACCGTGTGGCAGCAGGTCGCCGAAGGCTCGTCCACCAAAGAAATCGCGTCGCTCTTGGGAGTAAGCACCAAAACCGTTCTCAGTCACCGGAGCGAGCTCATGCGCAAACTCGGCGCGCGCTCCGTTGCCGACCTTACCCGTGCGGCCATTGAGCGCGGCCTGATCTCGGTTCCGTCATGAGCATTACGTTTTTCTTCGAGCGGATGGTCCTGTTTGTGGTCGCGGCGCTGGTAGCAGACGCCGACCGCCGCAGCTTCCGTATTCCCGACCGGTACCTCGTGGGTGGAGCAACCCTGATGGTCACCGCCAAGCTCGTGGCGTCCGGTGCCGCAAGCGATGTCGGGCCCCTCCTCGTGGCCGTCGCAACGGGCCTCTCGACCTTGGTTCTGTTTGTGTTGGTTCGGGTCCTGGTGCGAGGCACGCTTGGTTTGGGGGACGTTAAGTACTTAGCGTTCCTCGGCCTGTGCCTCGGCCCGGGCCTCTTGTATGTTGCTCTTTTGCTGGCGGTCGCAAGCGTCGTTCTGACGGCGCCGTTTCTCCGTCGCAGGCTTATTCCCTTTGGAGTCAACCTCTCCTATGGTGCCGTGCTTGCGGTCGAGTGGGAGCTGCTTCACCGTAGTCTTGCGCCCGGTTTGGTGGGAGGGTTGCCGTGAGATCTCTGCGCCCGATCCTTCTGCTGCTTCTCGGCGCACTCGCGCCGGCTCCAACCTCCGGCAACGAGGTCATCCACGCGCTGGACTTTGTGGATAGGCCGCTTCGTGAGGTGTTTGCCGTGCTCTCCGACATTTCCGGTGTCTCGATCTATCTAGATGAGACCGTCGACGGGCGCGTATCGTTTTCGGTTAGAAGCCGCGAAGCACGCCACGCCCTGGAGGACCTCGCCGCAACTTACGGCCTCCAACTCCGCCGCGAAGGGGAAGCCTACTTTGTGTCGAGGATTGCCTTCGACCGGCACGAGGAGACCGGACTGGTGAGTGTTTGTGTCGACGACCTTCCGGTCCGGCAGATCCTGCGCTTCCTGGCAACCCGTCTTGACCGCAGCTTGGTGTGGGACACGGTGGGGGAGGTGCGGATGTCATTAAATGCGGTGGAGGTTGCCGCGGGAGAACTCCTTCGGACCATCCTCACGCGCTTGCCGGGATTCCAACTCATCGTCGATGACCACCACTACGAGATTCGCGCGGTCGGCGGAACCGGTCGCCAGCCTGCTATTAGCGCGCCGCGCGTCACTGAACAGGATGGGCTTTTCTCCGTCGAGGTAGAAACCGCCCGCGCCCGCGACGTGATCGCGGAGCTGTTCAGCGCGTCGGGAAACGAGTACGCCTATCTTCTGTCACGCGACGTCGTGGTCGAGGGCCTTTCGTACACGGGCCGCGACTTTGAGAGCCTTTTGCGGACAATCCTGCTTCAGTGTGGTGGCCGGTTCGTGCGGCACGACGAGATCTACATCCTCTACGATAGAGGAGCCGTGCCGCCGGTGGGAGGGCAGTTGTCGGTGATGCGTTACAAGCCGCTGCATCGTGGCGCCGCCGAGCTTATGGCGGCGCTTCCGTCCGGCTTCCGTACGGGCCAGGGTGTTTCCGTTGATTCCGCAGCGAACCTTGTTATCGTCGCAGCGGAGGGGGGTAGAGGACGGGAGGTCATAGAGCAGTTGCGGCATGCGGACCGTCCGTCGGCAGCCCGTACTCTGGTTTCCTTTCCCACCGGCCACATGACGCCTTCACAGGCCGCTCTTCTTCTGCCTCGCAACTTGGCGGAGCTCCTCTTACCCGTCACCGACGATGCTCGAACGATTCTCGCGCGTGCCACCGCGTTTGAGTCGGCACAGATCGCTCAGATTATCGATGCCTACGAAGAAGACGCTGTCGAGTCATCTCTGACGCTCAACCATATCTCTTTCGAAGAGCTTATGTTTGCCGTTCCTCGCTACCGGCACCTCTGTACCGCTTCCCCGTCGGATCCGCAGCGGGTGCTTTTTTCCGGACCCCGCGCCGCTTTTGAAGCGCTTTTGGATTCGGCGGCGGCGCTGGACACGCCTGCGCGCCAGCTCCGGTACCAGGTGCTTGTTCTGCAGATCCAAGAGAGCGCCGGTCTGGATCATAGTTTGTCCGGGGGGCTTTCGCCCCGCGATGTGGGTGACCAGACGGTGTTTCTCGCGGAGTTGGGCGAGCTTATCAATCTCGATTTCGACATCGTTGCTTATTTTGGGTACGAGTTTTCGGTTGATCTAAACAGCCGGATCTCGGCAAACAGGGCCCGAGTGATTGCGGACGCGTCCCTCACGGCGGTCTCCGGCGTGCCGGTTCAACTGAGGAACACGGGAACGTTCCGATATCGCGTCGCCGATGATTCCGGAGAGGGGCTCGCGGCGGTGCGCGAGCTGACCTCCGGGCTTGTGCTCTCTATCACCGGACGACTCGACAACGCCGGCGTGGTAACAATGGACGTGGAGGTGACGATTTCAAAGCGCGGTGAGGACCCCTCCGGATCGGCGGATCCTCCCGCCACCTCCGAGAAGGTCCTTTCGACCCGTGTCACCTGCCCGATCGGCCGGCCCGTTGCCGTCGGCGGACTTGTGCAGCAGGACTATACCCGGCGGGACACAGGGGTTCCTATCCTCGACCACGTGCCCGTGCTTGGTGATCTGGTTGGTCGGACCGGCGAGAGCCTCGAGACGACCGAGTTTTCCGTGTACATCGTTCCTTCGCGGGACAGACCGGTATCGGTAGAAGCGCGAATGGCGGCGGTGTTGGCGTCCGCTGAGGGAGCGCAGCGATGACGCCGGCGAAAAACGTCTATTCCATAGAGTTCTCCCGCGCGAACCGAGTCTGCGCCTTGGCCGACGGCGCCGTGGGTCGGACGGCGGTTTGTCCCGACACACCGCCGGAGGTGGTCTTGGTCCTGGAATCTTATCACCGGGGTCACATGGAAGCCGTCACCGTCACAAATACCAAGATGGATACGCTCTTGGCCGGGCTGCGCGCCACGGCCCAAGACCTGCGGGGGGCCTTGGGAATCGGCGTGCCGGATACAATGATTCTGGCCCCCGGCGCGCCGATAGCCGACCTCGTGGATTCCACCCTTCGCGATGCCCGCGCGAGAGGCGCCTCTGATGTGCACCTCGAGCCGGGACCACACACGGTCACGTTGCGCTATCGTATCGACGGCCGACTCCTAGCCGCCGGCCACCTCGATTGTTCCGTGCTCCCTGCGCTTGCCGGGCGTTTGAAAATCATGTCGGACCTCAACATGGTCGAGCGAAGACGCCCACAGGAAGGACGTTTCTCGGTAGGCGACGACTTCGACGTGCGGGTCTCCTTTGTGCCCGGCGCACATGGAGAATCCATATCCTTGCGAATTTTGGATGCACGGGTTCGCCGGCGATCGCTTGCGGAGCTTGGCTTCGATCAGGTCCAGCAGGAATTTCTTTGTGCTCTCGTCGCGAAGTGTCACGGCCTGTTTCTTATTTCGGGTCCTACGGGAACCGGCAAGACGACCACCGCCCACGCGCTCATCAGCGACCTCGTCGCGCGGGGCGAACGGGTGGTAACCATCGAGGACCCTGTGGAATACCGTCTACCGGGTGCACAACAGGTTACCGTGGATCAGAACCTTGGCCTGACCTTCTCTCAGGCGCTCTCACGGGTGCTTCGACAGGACCCGGATGTGCTTTTTGTGGGCGAGGTTCGCGATAAAAAGACGGCACGTATCGCGGTTCGCGCCGCTTTGACCGGCCACTTGGTGTTTGCCACGGTCCACGCCGCCAACGCCGCGCGGGCGGTCCTCCGATTGCGAGAACTTCTCGGCGAACGGAGCGAGTTGGAGGAGGTGCTCCTCGGATCGCTCGCGCAGCGGCTTATTCCGCTGCGCGGCACGCCCGGACGCACCGTTGCCGCGGAGATAATCGACGGGGCAGGCCATCCGGTCGGTCTCTCTCTCGAGGAGTCGGGTCTCCGTCTTGTTTCCGAGGGCGTGGTGTGGCCGGCGGACCTGGAGCGCTACCTATGATACAAACCCTCTCGTTCTCCAAGGTGTTACGCGTATTCGCCATGCTTCTCGAGCGCGGCTTGAGCCCGTCCGTGGCGCTCCGATACGTGGCCGGCTTACACAAACCGCTCGGAACCGGAATGCGCCGGGCCGCGGACGGCGAAGACCTGGCCGAGGTTTTTATGCTCGCGTTCGCCGACTGTACGCGCGCATCGGCTGCTCTTATTCGTGTGGGCGAACGATACGGGCGGTTATTGCCCGCCTGCAGAGCGCTGGCGGATCAAGCCGAAACGCTCGGTGTTCACAAGACCCGCCTCGCGGCAGCCATGGTGTACCCACTGCTTGTGCTTGTGGTCATGACAATCGGGCTGGTGGCCCTCCGTTTTTTGGTACTTCCGCGTTTTGGAGCCGGCGGCGGTGCCGGGACCGTCGACGTCTTTTTAGTGATCACCGTCGGCGTTGTCTTGTTGCTATCCTACATCCGTGCTGCCGTCGCACGGCACAACCGTCCGGCGCGGCTCCTACGGCACGTCTGCCATGCCGTGCCTGTTCTGCGGCTGTTCGACACTCACCGCTGTGTCCGAGTCCTGGCGACGGCTCTGGTTGCCGGAGCCTCGCTTGTCGACGCCACGAGATTCGCCGCGTCGGCAGCGGCGTCCCTGCACCTGGAACGGGGCCTGCGGTCTGCAGTGTCCGATCTGTGCCGTGGTTCATCGACCGCCGCCGCTTTTTCGAGAAACGAGATTCCTTCCGAGCTCCGGTTCTGGGCAAATCTCGCCGACCGAACCGGCGACGCGGCGCAGGCGTTTTCGGCCGCGGAGGCGGTGACGGCACGGGAGTTTTCAGAACGGCTGACCACCGCCACGCGTCTTGTCGAGCCGGTGTTGATCGCATTTGTAGGCGTTTGCCTTCTCGGCCTGCTGGCCGGAGTGGTTTTGCCGCTCCTCAATTCCCTGCATGGAGGTATGTTATGAACGGGAACGCGGCCCAACGGGGTTGGACCTTTCTGGAGACGATTCTGGTCATCGCGATTATTCTGGTGCTTACCGGTGGCGTGGCGTTTGTGTCTACCCGCTACCTCGAGCGCTCAAAGGCCGCTCGTGCCCAGGCGGATATCGGCGCCTTGTCTATGGCGCTCGAGGCCTATTACCTGGATGTTGGCACCTATCCTTCCGAGGTCCAAGGCCTCGGCGCGTTGTTCACCGCTCCGCGGATTCTGTTGCACGCTCAGAGCTGGCAAGGGCCTTACACAAACGGCCCGCCGGGCCCCGATCCCTGGGGCCATGACTACCGTTACCGTGTGCCCGGACCCCACGGCCTTCCGTACGAGCTGGTCTCGCTCGGCGCCGACGGCATGCCCGGCGGTGCCGGGTCGGATGCGGACATTGGCATCTACGGAGCGGTAGGTGGCACGATTTAGACGAGCTGCAAAAACCGGCGGGTATTTCCTCATCGAGTTGCTCCCCGCGGTCGTTCTGTTTCTTTTCGCCGTTGCCGGCATCTACAGGTTTGCCGCGGCCGGTGAACTGTATGTCACGAGGCTCCGGACCGCCGCACACACACACCTTGAAGCGAAGAATCAACTCATGTCTTCCGATATCGAGCATCCATGAAGCTCGTCGATGCGTGTGTTTTTGTTCTGGCCGTTGGGCTTTTTGTTCCTGCGGGCATCGATGTGCTCACCCGCGTACCGCCTGCGCTACTTCGGCAGGAACGAATGCTGACGGAACTGGCAACGGTAACGCGTGTGGAACAGGCAATTCGGTCAACGGTTATGCGGATGTCGGCAACGTCGATCGGGCAGGATCTATCGTGGGTAGCGCGGCCGGCCGAGTTGCGCGGCCTCGAGCTTGTGTCCGCACCCAAAGTCGTGACGAGGCGGGTCGGCCGCGTCGTGGTGCCCGGAGTGAGCATCGCCTTTGCCTATGGCGTGGCCGGCCGTGCCGACGCGTCTACGTATGTGATCAGTGAACCGATCGGCTACCGAGGTGAACAATGAGCCTGAGCGCTACGGAGCGTGGCGCCACTTTGCTTGCGCCACTGCTGCTTATCTTTGCCCTGTTCGCGTCGATGTCCGGCCTCACGACATTCCTGTCGCCGGCGCGAGCAGCTATGCGAGCGGTGGAGCGCAACAGTGTGGCGGTCCTAGACCTTCATTCCCGCCTGGAAGCGGCCCTCGTGGACCCTCGCTTGCCTTTGCCGACGGGCCGTAGGGTGGGAGAGCGACTGTACTACGCAGCGCCCTCCGGAATAGGGCTCTGGCTGGAGGTAGTCGTAGACCCGCTTTGTGGTGATACGTGCTGGAGGCTGATAGCGTGGTCAAGTCGCGCACACTAAAGCGAACCGAGTGCTTGGTTTGTATTGTGGATATACCGCCGGGCGAGTTCGAGGAGCGGCAGTTTTGTGTGGCCGCGGCCCGGGACTCTATTCCACGCGAGTTCTCCGAGGCGGAGCTTTTGGTGGAGGTCTTCCGCCGTCGCGAAGGCCGCGCTATGCGGCGGGCCGGATTGTGTGTATTGTCGCCGGCGCCGTCGGCACAACACGTTCGTAGATTGCCAAAGCTGCCGGTACACCAAGCGGCGGCGGATTGCCGCAGAGGCACTGCGATCTACCGGAAATTGCTCGGGGAAGCGACAAACCTGGTTCTTGTTCACAACGGAGTGCCCATTGCCGACCGCTTGGTGTGGAACGAGGCAGGTGTTGCCGTGGAAGCTACGCGTCTCCAGCATCTTGCCGTGGCCCGTGGGTGGAACTGTGCCGCTTTACGAACCGTGCCGGAGGGCATAGGCGCGCGGCGTTGTGCCTACCACGCGCGCCGTCCGGCCGGTCGACCGGCTCGTCGATTTGCCACGACGCTGCTTCTGGTGTCGGCAGTGGTTCTTGCGGAGCTTGGCCTGGCGCTGCGCCGGCCGGATTTCCCGGATGCAGAGGAGCACCGTGAGCCGCAGATCCCGGCTGCCACGTCGATCGGAGATTCCGGGTCGCCGCCGCCGACGGACGGAGCCTCCTCTTGTCTTGGTGACCAGCTCGTGGCGGTCGCGCGGGCGCTCCCACAGGACCTGGTTGTTGAAAGACTGTCGTACGCGGACGGAGCGTTTGTTTTGAGTGGCATTGCGTCGAACATAAACTCCCTGTATGCAACACAACAGGATGTAACACAGCAGGTCGACGCCGTAGTCGACGTGATTCGCCTATCCTCCGTCGACCGCACGGGGGAGGTCAGGGTTGATGTATCGGTACGCTCGTGGCCGTAAAGATACAACCGCGCGTGGTCCTGACCGTGGTCTTGATGTTGGTGTGGGCGGGCTTTTTTGCGCTGCGGGTACACACGGCTCTGGGTCCACCCGGTTTACGTGTTGCGTCGACTTCCGAGCCGGTTGGGACGGCACAGGGAGCGTCACCTTCCGCGGCCGTACGGTCGTCGCCCGAGGTGGTGTCCCAGGCCCGGTCCGCGCTGTCGGCGCCCGCTGGATCATCGACCGCGGGGACCCCGGCGGAACGCGCCGGCTTGCAGGGGCCCTGGCAGGTTTTCGAGCATGCCGGTGGGTCACCCACGGACGCGACTTGGCATGCGTCCGGGTGCAAGGTCGAGGGGCGCGTCCCGCCGGATACGCTGTACGTGCTGATACGCGAGTTGGAGGAGGCGCCTTTTTCGATTGTGGCATTTGACGCTTTTTACGATCCGTCCACTTTCGAACCGGACGCCACAGACGGACGGATGCTTACGGTAGTAGTGGAGTTGGCTAATGCGCGTTAGATCTCTTGGTGTTCCTATCTTGGTGTGTGCCGCCGCGTTGTTGTGGGCTGGAACGGGTGGCGGCCGCGACGAAAACATCGATCCCCCAATCGACCCCCGCGGTCGTGATTCCGACCTGCCGCGGCCGGTCTCGAGCTCGAACAAACCTGGTGAGAAAGACGCCGCGGCAACCATCTCGGCGCTGTTTGTCCCGGCTGTCGGCAGATCGTCCATGGCTCTGTCTTCCGCCGATCCGCGCGTCCCGCCCGCCGCTTCAACCGCCCCCCGTACTGCCTCCGCCGCGCAAAGCCGCCCTCAGCCGGCCACATCCCGGCGAGCCCCGTCTTTCACACACGACCGCCGACGTGAACCGGCCGGCACCACGCCCGAATCGGCCGGCACCATGGCTGTTGATTACGAGCCGGAGGAGGCATTGCAGGACCCCCTATCCGCACAACGGGCGGAGCCCGTCCTCGGCGCCCGGGCGAGCGAAGCAGTTGTGTCCCCGGCGCCACAGGCGCGCTCCGCACCTGCCGGACTGCGGGCGGCGGTTGCCGTTGAGCCACCCACCTCAACACCATCACTCCAGAACGTCCGGCTGTCCGCGTGGACCGTGTCGGCGGACCCGACCAATTCCGGCATACCCGAGCCGAGACACGGCTCCCCGGGTCGCCTCGAAGTCATCGGAGAGTTGCAACAACCGGACCGTATGGTTGAGTACTACCTCATCGACCAAACAACGGGTCGTTTGGTCCGACTTACCACTAGGCGGACCGATCCGCCGGCTGCGGAACGCGTCGACGAGGCGCGAAAGGAGTGGGTGCTCCACCAAGTCGACGACGGCTCGCTCGTTGTTGATCACGTAAGCGACGAAGGTTGGGTCCGATATACGGTCCCTCACGAAACAGGGAGCGGGCTATGAGGACAACGGCCGCTCTATGTGTGGTGTGTCTTCTTTTCACGATAGGCTGCACAACCTCTCCGCAAAACGCGCCTGGTGCATTCGTGACCGCGGCGCTGGTAGGTGTTGTCTACGACGCCGACGGTCGCCCCGTCCACAACGCCTTGGTCAGTCGCGGAACCGGTGCCGGAGTCCGGTCCGATATCACCGGCCGCTTTTTTCTCCCCGATGTGCCGAGCGGGACCGTAGATCTCGCGGTAACGCACCCGGACTATGTCGACGTGGCCGGTCGCCTCGAGTTTTCGAGCCGAACCCAAGTTGCCTACGTCAGGCTCGAGCGACCGGACTTTGAAGGACATCTACGGCACGCGGAACAGGCATTACTGGGCGGTTTTTTTGATGCCGCCTCCGGCACCCTTGCAGAGCTCTCCGGCCAGGCGAGCGGGCAGCCCGACGAGGCTCGCTCGTTGTACGAGTTTTTGTCGGCCGTATGCCGGTTCCATGAGGGGAACTTGCAGGCTGCGGCACAGCACCTCTCGGCGGTAACCAGGGAGCTACGTGGGCCGGCCTGGAATCGTCTTTACGAATTGATCGCCGGCGACGCAGGAGCCGACTAGCTTTACTTCGACGGCAAGAGGATTAGACTGTTTGGTATGCAGACCCATGCGGCACTCTGCCGTCGTCTTTCGGATCGCGGCCTTTCCGGCCGGCTCCTCGAAGCCTTCGACGCGACCGACCGCGCGAAATATGTACCGGAAGGCACCTCGCCGTCGCGCACGTACGCGGATGCGCCGGTTGCGCTTCGATCGGGGCAAACTACAAGTCAACCAACGGTCATCGCTACGATGGTCGGTGCCTTGAACCCAAACAGCGGCGACCGGGTCTTGGAGGTCGGCTGCGGATACGGTTTTCAGACGGCCATACTGGCGCGCCTCGTGGGCGAGGTTGTTTCGATTGAATATCGCGAAGCTCTGGTGTCTGAAGCACAAAAGCGCCTTGCGGCGGACGGGATTCACAACGCTACGGTTATTCACGGGGACGGCACCCGGCCACGGCAGGCGCCGGGTGCCGGGACGCTGTTTGATCGGGAGTTCGACGGTATTGTCGTGTCCGCGGCGGCGGCCGCGTTCCCGGAGAAGCTTGCGGAGCTGCTGGGCGAGGAACGGCGTATGGTTGTTCCGTTGGGTCCCGGCGGCAGTGAAGAGGTGGTCGTGTTCGAAAAAAAGGGCGGCGCCGTGCGCCGCCTCACGTCACTATTCCCCGCATCTTTTGTTCCTCTTGTTGACGAGGGAACAAGACCGCGGGATACGCTATCCTAGGTTCTTCTCGACCTCATCCCAGTTGATGAGCTCGAAAAACGCTTTGATGTAGTCGGCACGCCGGTTCTGGTACTTCAAATAGTAGGCGTGCTCCCATACGTCGATGCCGAGAATGGGCCGGAGACCCTGCGAGATCGGGGTGTCCTGGTTGGGAGTGTCGACGATTGTAAGGCCGCCCTTCGCTTCGACGGCAAGCCAAGCCCATCCGCTTCCGAACCGACCCAACGCAGCCGCCGTAAACCTCTCAACAAACGAAGCAAAGCTGCCGAAGGTCTTGTCGATTTGATTCCCGATCTCTCCACCCGGTTTTCCACCTCCGTTTGGGGTGAGAATCCTCCAAAAGAGGCTGTGGTTGGCGTGGCCGCCGGCGTTGTTGCGCACGGCGGTGCGAATAGACTCGGGAACCGCCGGAAGGTCGCTCAAAAGAACTTCGACCGCCGTGTCGGCTATGTCGGTTCCGTCGACCGCAGCATTGAGCTTTGTGACATAACCGGCGTGGTGCTTTCCATGGTGGATTTCCATGGTGCGGCCGTCGATGTGAGGCTCGAGTGCATCGGGCGGGTAGGGCAAATCGGGCAATGTGTGTGCCATATGCTTCTCCTTTGTGCGTTAGCACGAAATGTTTACGGAAAAGATAAGCAATAAGTGGTCCGGTCAGCGACAGGTTAGGCCCAATGCATTTACACTTGGCCGAGCCGAACCGTTATTTGTGGTTTTTGTACCAGGCGATTGTCTCGGCAAGTGCCTGGTTTACCGGTGTTGCGTGGTGGTCAAAGGTAGACTCGTAATCCGAGGAGTCAACCACCCAGTCGACGTAGGCCTGGTAGGCCACTTCGCGAACTTCCCGAATGTCCTTGCTAAACAATCCGGCAAAAGAAAGCATCGCCTTTGCCGAGGTGCCGATACGGTCGCGATACCTTGCCGGGTCCGGCGTGTTATCCGAGCCGGCATCGATATCACCGTCACAAATGGCCAACACCCGCGCGAGAAACAGGCGATAGCTTTCCGTTGCCGCGTGGGGCAGATACCATGTGCGGCCGTCGCCGCGGTCACTGGTACCAAGCCGGATCAATCCTTCGGCAAAATCAGACGTGTAGATAAAGCTGTGGCGCGCGTCCAGATCGGCAAACAGCAAAACCTTTTTACCGGCGACGGCCTTGGGAAAAACAAAGTAGTGAAGGACGGAGCTTGGAGCGTTGGGACCAAAATAATCCGAGCCCGCTCCGATCGCTGCCTTGAGTTTTCCCAGACGATGGGCGTCGAGGAGGATCTCGGCGAGCTCACGGCGGAGAGCGCCTTTTTTGCCCCGAGCCAGCAAGTGTTGACCTTCACGGAGGGGGCCAATCTGTGCCCCCGCCTTGCCGTGGGCGTAGAGATTGTCCGCGTACACCACCTTGGTCTGCGGCCCCAAGTTTGACGCGGCGAGAACGACGTTGTTCATGATGGTGGGAAACATGCCGACCCACCTCGAGTACGGGGCACCAACACAGTGGTAGATGACCGATGCGCCCGAAACCGCCTCGGAGAGGGCGTTGAAGTTCAGCGCATCGGTGGCGACTGCCTCAATCCCTTTTCCTACTGCCGTGCCGCTACGCGACACGAGCCGCACCACGTAGCCACGCTCAGACAGCCGTCGAGCTACTTCTTTCCCGATCCCGCCTGCTCCGAGGACAACGTGAAGAGTGCCCATTGTATTACCGTCCCGTTCCGCCCGCACCCGACCGCGTCGGCGTGGTTTGGCTTAACCCGCCGCGTGCGTCGCCGGTTCCCCGCAACCGGCGGGGAAAAATGCCGATCTCTGAGATGATGATGGTGGCGGTCAAAGGAGCGCGGGTGTAGGCCCCCACGTGGATCATGTACAGGCCGGACAACGGATCGGCAACCGCCACGCCTGGGTTGAACCCCTGTGTATCGTCCGCGGCGTCGGTGCGGCCGTCGGGTCCAAACACCGCAAGGACCGTGTCTGTGGGGGACTCCACGGAAATGTACAAGTTGAAGATGCCGGCGTCCTGATAGTCCAGGAGCACGACGGGGCCCGGCGTATAGAATCCGTATGAGCCGTCGATCGTCTCGGCTTCGATCCACTCCGCCGGTGTTATTTCTACGACAATGGCCCGTGGATCGGGGGAAAAACCCGATCTGAGCTCCAATTCAAAGGGAATCTCGCGGACCGGTCCCTGTTGCGCAGCCGCCGCGGTTCCCAGGAGCAACACAAGAGCTATGGCGAGTAATCCCCGTTTCATGGTTGTCAGATTACCACGGGTCCGCCATGCACAACCACTACTCCGCCCGGCGTTTTGCCTTTGCCGGGATCCCATTCGCTCCGGCCCTAACGGCCATAGAGAGCCGTTGCGATCAGAAGCAACACAAACGCCACGGCTGCGGCGGCAAGGTTCACACCCCCGCAAGCTCCTTGATCCGTCGATACGGGAAAAAGCCGGTGTCGTGGCCGTCGCTCCACTTGATGCTAAGCGCGTAGTTGCCGATCTGACCGACGGATTCCGGATGTATATCCTTCGGTATGGACGCAGGGTCGAGTTTTTGCTCACCGGAGAACTCATCGACGCACACCGCGCAGCCACAGCCTGCTCGTAGCGTACAAAAGTCCACCGAAACCTTCTCACCGTCGGCATAGCGGAGCGTCAATGAGTTTTCGTCGGTTGTGACGTCCGGGACGGACACCCCGACGCGGGCGCGACCGAGGCTTCGCACCATTTCGTCGACGGCCTGCCGGACCTCGTTGGTGTGGGGGTTGGTACGGATCGGGCCGCCGTACTCCTCCGCCGAGAGCGGCAGGTTCCCGAGGATCGGTAGACCAAACTGCTCAGATATCCGTCTTCCGGCGCCGCTACCAAAGACCTCGTACCGGGCGCCCGTGTCAGGCGCAACAAAGTAGCTCATGTTTTCCACAACGCCGAGGATCGGCACCGAAACGCGGTCGAACATCCGCACCGCCTTTCCCACATCGGCGGCCGAAAGCACGTGGGGAGTCGTAACAATCACCGCACCGTCGATGCGCGCGCTCTGAGTGAGTGTGATCTGCACGTCACCGGTTCCCGGAGGCAGATCGAGGAAAAGATAGTCGAGGGTCCCCCAGTTCACC
Organism: uncultured Spirochaetales bacterium; assembly: GCA_964519835.1. Lineage (GTDB taxonomy): Bacteria > Spirochaetota > Spirochaetia > DSM-27196 > CAZFLD01 > CAZFLD01. The sequence continues at coordinate 1,027 of CAZFLD010000050.1, read as the reverse complement.
TGGTGCAGAAACTGGGTGACGTAGTTCGACACCATCGGTCCACGCATGATTGCGGGCTGCTCGCCGAGCCAGAACCCAAAGGACATCACCTTGAGCCCGTCGAAGTCCTCCGGAACGACCATCTCATTCCCGTCGCCGGAGAGGCCCACCTCATGATGCTCGAAAAGCGTGGGGATCGACGGCCCGTACAAGTCGACATCCAAAAGCCCGACCGCATAGCCGCGGTTTGCGAGCTCCCGGGCAATCGAAGCCGCCACCGTCGACTTACCCACGCCCCCCTTGCCGGAGGCGACGGCAATGAGGTTTCCGACGGCCGCGAGGCCGCTTTTTTCCACGGGCTGGGCTGCCTTTGGGCTCCGTGCCGTCATGGTTATCGCCACACGTTGTACACCGGGCAGGGACCGAATCGCCTCCTCGGCCTCGGCCTTGAGGGCATCTTTGACCGGGCAGGCGGGCGAGGTGAGTTCGATCGACAAGGATACGGCGCCGTCTTGGATGTCTATGTCTTTTACAAAGCCGAGTTTGACGATGCTTTGCCCGAGGTCCGGGTCGTACACCTGCGACAGGGCCTTATTTATCGCTTGTTTGGAAACACTCATGGCCGTCCAAGCTACGCCTGGGAAGCCGAGGCGTCAACCAGACAAATGCCGGCCGAATGGGCTCCGATTTACTATGTTTCCTCCATGAAACATGCGAAAAGGGCGGTGTTGTTGTTGTCGCCGCTTCTTCTTTTCTGGTTTTCCTGCGGCTCGCGTGCGGATTCGTCTGCCGAGGACGATGATTCGCCCATCTACATCAGTCGGTTCGCCCGGACGGTGATGCCGGTCGAGTGGGGAATCGTCCCGCCGTCGGAGGAACGAATCCGCATCGGCGGACCCGACCGAGCTCTCTACTTTTCAGACGAGGATCGTCGGATTGTATGGCTGAGCGCCGGGGAGATAGTGGAGCACCGGAACACGCCAATGGCGCCACCTTTCACGGAACGGGTCTGGATCGACCCTGATAAATCCGGGGCTTTTGGCTATCA
>CAZFLD010000049.1:0-33990 GCA_964519835.1 uncultured Spirochaetales bacterium | reverse complement strand
AATACTTGCCAAAGTATGCACTTGCGTGATTTCGCGCATCATGGTTCGTGACATTGCCCATTCGGCGCGTTCCGCGTTGTGTCCGGCGGATTTCCGGAGTGCATTGCGCCCGTGGCGGCGCCGGCCCGGCTGAGGTCGCGTCAGGGGGGCCTGCGGTGGCGGCTCGTCCGGAGGGCATCGAGATGGAACGTTGCCGATCGGTCGGTCTGACCCTATTTTTGACCGGTGGATTCAGGAGACAAGAGAAAGTATGCCGAAACGCTTGTGGCTCTGCTCAACCTTCGGGAAGGTCAATCGGTCTTTGTAAAAGGCGACCCGGAAGGATGGGGCCTTATTGCCGCTGTGGCGGAATCAGCATATCGGGCGGGTGCGCGCCACGTCGTGGTCGAGGCGGATAGCCCGGCGCTGATTCGTGCGCGCCTTGATTACTCTCGGAGAGAGTTCCTCTCTGCAGTTCCCACGGCTTACTCAGCAACGAGACGGGTACTTGTGGACGAGAACTGGGCCGTTGTCTCGTTCCAGGGCTCCTCCGATCCCGATGCGTTTGTGGGTGTGGACACGGACCGTCTCGGTGCACACCAGCAGGCCTATGTGCAGGCATCGATGCCCTTTCGCCGTGCATTACAGGAAAACCGTCAACAGTGGATTGTCGCTCCGATGCCCACCGCCAAGTGGGCGTTGCAGGTAGTTGATGAGGAAAACGTCGACGCCTTGTGGGACGTTTTGAGGCCCATCCTCAGATTGACGACGCCGGATCCGGTTGCGGCTTGGGGCGCGCGGCGTGCGGAGTTGGAGGAACGGTGCGCTCGATTGAACGTAAATCCGCCGCGGCGCCTCCACTTCCGTGGTCCAGGAACTGATCTGGTCGTGGGACTGACGGACCGGTCCCGGTTTATCGGCGGCGGCGCGACGACCATCAACGGCGTGCCGTTTATGCCGAACATTCCCACCGAGGAGGTGTTCACGGCGCCCGACCGGAACGTCGCCGAGGGCACGGTACGTGTGACGCGTCCGGTTCGTGTGTTTGAGCGATCGGTGCGCGGCGCGTGGTTTGAGTTCAAGGACGGAGCGGTGGTGGACTTTGGTGCCGACGAAGGGCAGGATATTCTCCAGCACTTTCTTGATGTAGACGAGGGGGCACGAAGGATCGGCGAGCTTGCCCTGGTCGATACGGCCTCGCCCGTGTTCACCTCCGGCAAGGTGTTTTCGTCGATCCTGCTCGACGAGAACGCGGCGTCACATATCGCCCTCGGCGCCGCCTACCCCGCATGCATAGCAGGGCACACAGAAATGACGGAGGATGAGCTAACATCGATCGGTGTGAACATCGGCTCCACGGTGCATCGTGACTTTATGATCGGAAGCGAAAAGATCGACGTGGACGTCGAATATGCGGACGGCACCAAAGGGCTACTTATGAAGAGAGGTGAGTTTGTTGGACCTACTCGGTCCTGACAAGGACGTTTGGGTGGCCGAGCCGCGCGAGCCGTTCGACGAGGCTGTAGAGTTCGGCCACGGAGACCGAACGTACGACAACGCGAAACAGGCGACGGTCGTGCGTTGTCTCGATTTGTGCGGAGATGCCGGAGGCCCGAAGCCTCGACGCGAGAGATTCGGCATTTGCAGAAACTGAGAATGACGCGATCTGAATGGTCCGCAACTCGGATTCTTGCTCGAGGTGGACGATTTCGAGGCGCACGGCCGCTATCCCGTCGTTGATCATGTCGATGGCGGCGGCTGCGGCTCGGGAGAGGTCGATGATCCGGCCGTCTACGAAGGGTCCGCGGTCGTTGATTCGTACTACGACGGAGCGGCCGTTCTTGAGATTAACAACGCGAACGACGGTATCAAAAGCGAGGGTGCGGTGCGCGGCGGTAAGCGCGTTGGTGTCGAAGATCTCGCCCGAGGCTGTGGTTCGGCCATGGAAGCGACCGCCGTACCACGAGGCAAATCCCTCAACGGCGTGCTCGGTTCGCCCGCCTGCTCCGTCCGATGCCGGTAGCGGCAAGACGGCGGCGAGTAAGACGGCAATCACAAGGAAGGCTTCGGTCCAACGGGGCGGGTACCGATCGTTCATGCCGATCCCTCGATCGCCTTGCCGAGCCCCTCTGCGGCCACAAGAAATACCACTACTCCGGCAACGATAAAGGCAGCGGCAACAATAAATACCCAACCCGCCATCTTGCCGTGCAACCGCAGGCCGGCGACGGCAGCCAGGGCCGCTCCAATGGCGCAGGCAACCGCCGGCAGGACGGGACCGGTGTCCGAGCCGACTCCAACCATCAAAAAGGCGATGATAAGACCGGCGGAGGCGGTTAGAAGCGATCCAATTCGAAACGGCATGGTCGTTAGTCTCATCTCTGTTATAATCGGTTGCCCATGGCGAATTCTGAGCACTGGGCCGATCAAACGGCCCAACGAATCATCAAGCAGCGGGGCACAAAGGATCACTATACCTGCGCCGCGGGCATTACGCCCTCGGGCACCGTACATATCGGGAACTTCAGAGAGATAATCTCCGTTGAGCTCGTAGCTCGGGCCCTCAAGGACGCCGGCGTCCCTGTACGGTTTATCTATTCGTGGGACGACTATGACGCCTTCCGAAAAGTGCCCAAAAACATGCCCAATCCCGAGGTCTTGGACGAGTACTTGCGAAAACCAATCACCGATGTGCCCGATCCCTGGGGCAAAGAGGAGAGCTATGCTCGGGCGAACGAGGTTGCTGTCGAGAAGGTACTGCCTGAGCTCGGCGTGGCTCCGGAGTATTTGTACCAGGCCGAGCGGTATCGGGCTTCGATGTACGCCGAGGGCATACGAGAGGCCCTTTTGCAGGTTTCGGCGATTCGAAGGATACTCGATCGGTACCGAGATAAGCCGTTACCCGAATCCTGGTGGCCAATCTCGGTGTTTAGCTCGTTTACCGGGAAGGACACCACCGAAGTGCTTGCTTTCGACGGCGCCTACGGGGTGACCTATCGGTGCAAGGAGACCGGTAACACCGAGGAGCTCGATCTACGAACCACGTCTCTTGTGAAGCTCCTCTGGCGCATTGACTGGCCGATGCGATGGGTGTTTGAGGACGTCGATTTCGAGCCTGCGGGGAAGGAGCACCACTCGGCGGGTGGGTCCTTTGATACCGCCAAGACGATTGTGCAGGAGGTCTACGGCGGGAGGCCCCCTGCGACGTTTAAGTACGACTTTATCTCCATCAAGGGCATGGGGGGCAAGATCTCCTCGTCTTTGGGAAATGTTGTGGATCTGGCCCAAGTGCTGGAGGTCTATGAGCCGCAGGTAGTGCGGTACCTCTTTGCAGGCACCCGGCCCAACGCCGAGTTCGCGATTTCCTTCGACCTCGACGTCATAAAGATCTACGAAGACTACGACCGCTGTGAGCGGATTGCCTTTGGCGAAGAGGACGTAGGAGAAGCGCGGGCCACCAAGGAGCGCCGTATTTGGGAGCTCTCGCAAATCGAGACAATCCCCCAGACAATGCCGCGGCAGCTCGCCTTTCGCCACCTTTCGAGTTTGGTGCAGATCGCCGACGGAAATCTCGACGAGGCGCTGAGACTTGCCGGGGTAGGCGATGCCGTGAGTGCCGAACAGCAGACGCGCTTGCGCCGCCGTGCGGCCTGCGCGTGGACTTGGGTCAAGAAGCACGCCCCCGACGACTATCGGTTTGCCCTCGTGCGGCCGGATGCGCGTAGGCAGGAATTGTCCGCGCAGGAGCACGCGGCCGTTGTCAAGCTTTATGGACTGGTGGAGCAGGGCTTCGCGGCCCACGATGAGAAGTCGTTGGGCGAGGCAATCTATGCCATTGCCGCTGAAGTCGGTCTCGAGCCAAAAGAGCTTTTTGGGGTCTTCTACCGAGTCCTTGTGAACAACACAAAAGGACCACGGCTTGCGGGCTTTTTGCTTACGGTCGGGGCTCCGCGCATCAGGGCCATATTGAGGAATTACGTCAATGAGTAGCCGGGAGGGTGACATGAAGGCAACCGCGGTCAGCGAGAAGGAGCTCGTCGGCCGAGAAGCGGTGCGCCGGTTCCTTAGATCCGGACTTAAAGTCGGATTTGGCACAGGCTCTACCGCCGTGTGGGCGATCAGGGAGGTTGGCGACCGGCTGGCCTCCAAGCGCGTCGCGAATATCGTCGGCGTTGCTACGAGCTTTCAGGCGGAGCTCGAGTGCCACGCCCTGGGAATACCGCTTCATCCGATCAACTCGCCGGAGATAGACGGCCGGCTCGACATCACATTTGACGGTGCAGACGAGGTTCAGATTGATTCACAGGGGCGTGCAGCGGCCCTAATCAAGGGTGGCGGAGCGGCGCTCTTGGTCGAGAAGGTGGTTGCTTACAACTCGGGGTCGTTTGTTGTCGTGGCGACGCGAAACAAACTCGTAGAGCATATTGGGACGCAGTTCCCGGTTCCCGTGGAGGTGATCCCCTTCGCCCGGGTGCCGGTGGAGAGAGCGTTGCGGAGTCTGGGTGCGGAGCCGGTCCTTCGGGAAGCCGAGCGAAAGATGGGACCGGTGGTTACGGACAATGGGAACCTTATCTTCGATGTACGATTCAAAAAACCAGTGGATCCGGCAGAAATGGAAGGAAAGCTGTCTTCGATTCCCGGAGTGCTGGGAAACGGTATCTTCGCGGGCAAGAGGGTCACGGTGGTTACAACGGACGACCGAGGCGGCATTCGCGTAATCAACGAGGAATCGAGCGGCTCGCACCCAACCCCGGAGGCCGCCGATTAGCGTGAAAGGCGCCGTCAGTCCATCAGGCGACGGAGGACCACGTCGTTCTTGCTCCACCTGGGGTGGCTCTTGACGCGCAGGTCCAGCTCAATTCGGTAGGGAAAGAGGCGCCCGAGCTCCCGTTGGGCCGCCTTGCGGATATCCCGAATGCCCACGCCTCCCTTGCCCACCACAATGCCCTTTTGCGATTCGCGCTCCACGACAACAAAGGCCCTGATCCAGAGACGCCTGCTTTCCTCGTCGACTTCCATGTCCGCCACATCGACGTAGATGGAGTGCGGTAACTCTTTTTGGGCACGGGAAATGGCCGCCTCGCGAATAATCTCCGAGATCCGAAATCGGGGTTCTTGATCCGTGTAGATATCGGCGGGATACATGTCTTCGCCTTCAGGCGCCAAATCAAAGAGGCGGTCGAGGACGTGGTCCAAGCCTTGTTGGTGTGCGCCGACTAACGCGGTTCTCACAAAATGTGCCTCCGGCACTGTGCCTGCGATACGTTCGCGCAAGCCGTTTGGGTCTGCAACGTGGACATCGATTTTGTTGAGGGCGACGACCGCAGGGAGACCGGTTTTGGCAACCATGGCCGCAAGCTCCTCCTCTTCCGGTCCGAAGGGGCGTGAGGTGTCGACGACGTACAACACAAGCTCCGACTGCTCGATTGTATCGGAGACCAGCTCCCGGAGCCGCTGATTCAGCCTGCGCTCGGACCTATGAAAGCCCGGTGTGTCGATAAAGGCGATTTGCCCGCGAGCGGTGGTTACGATGCCGCGTACGCGGTTGCGCGTAGTCTGCGGTATCGGAGAAACAATCGAGACCTTGTGCCCGCACGCGGCGTTTAGAAGCGTGGACTTACCCGCGGACGGCCGACCGACAACGGCAACGATTGCCGCCTTCCTTTTCACGACACCTCCTCGTTAGTATATTACCCCTCAGATTCTCCCATGACACAAAAGGAACATACCATGAACCAACGCGACTTGACCGACTTGCACCGAGGTAAGTCTCGCCGCAACGACGACGATGACGATAACGACGATGACGATAACAACGAAGACGATGCGTCGAGCAAGGATCATGGCGACGTCTACTTTAACAAGATGATTCGTACCCGGACGATCCTTTTGTCCGGCGAGGTAAACAAGCGGCTTGCCGAACGGGTTGTCCGCCAGCTTATCCTTTTGGAGGAAGAGGGGGACGAGCCGGTTAAGGTATTTATCGATTCGCCCGGTGGCGACGCGGACGCCGGGTATGCCATTTTCGACATGATGCGGTTTATTACTCCGGACATATACACCATCGGGATGGGGCTGGTGGCCAGTGCCGGTGCGCTGATTCTATTGGCGGCCCCGTCGGAGCGACGCCTTGGACTACCCAACTCGCACTATCTCATTCACCAACCGTTGAGTGGCATGCGCGGTGTTGCCACGGAAATCGAGATCCACGCGCGAGAAATGGAAAAGATGCGGGCCCGCATCAACAACGTAATCGCCGAGGAGACCGGCAAGCCTCTCGAGCAGGTCGAGAAAGACACGGACCGGGACTACTGGATGTCGGCCGACGAGGCTGTCGACTACGGGCTGATCAATCGGGTCGCAAAATCCAGATCCGATATCGCCGACTAAGACGCACAATTGGCCGAGGCGTTTGGCGGCCTTGATCCGGTCGATCTCCCCCCCGGTATCGAGTTGAGGTCCGGGAAAGTCCGCGACAGCATAGACCTTGGGGATCGGCTTGTGATCGTTACGAGCGATCGTGTGTCGGCTTTCGACCAGGTTTTGGCGGTCGTGCCGCACAAGGGCGAAATCCTCAATCGTCTATCGCTGTTTTGGTTCGACAAGACGTCCGATATTCTCGACAATCACATCGAAGAAAAGCTTACCGCGCGGAGTGTTGTCGTCCGGAAGGCTCAAGTTTTGCCGATAGAGTTTGTGGTCCGCGGCTATTTGACGGGATCCGCATGGCGCGACTACTCCGCCGGTCGAGCCGTCTCAGGCATTTCACTCCCTGCGGGGCTTAAGCAGTTTCACCGTTTCGACAGGCCACTTGTGACGCCCTCGACAAAAGAAGAATGGGGCGGGCATGCCGGGCACGATAGGCCGATTTCTCGAGAACAGATCATTGCACAAGGGATCGTTCCCAAACCACTGTACCTCGAGGTGGAGGATCTTGCCCTTCGTCTCTTTGCACGTGGCGCTGCGCTTGCCGCCGACCGGGGGTTGATCCTTGTCGACACCAAGTACGAGTTCGGACTGATCGAAGGACGACTGACCCTCGTCGATGAGGTGCACACTCCGGACTCGTCGCGCTACTGGCATGCCGATGACTATGAAAAGCGGCTTGTGGATGGACTGCCTCCACGGCAACTCGACAAGGAGTTTCTGCGGGCCGCGCTTATCGAACAGGGGTACATGGGAGATGGCCCGGTGCCCGATATTCCGTCCGACCTTGTTGAATCGCTTTCCGAGCGGTATCAAGAAACCTTTGCGGTTGTTACCGGCTCCGATTTTGTTGCTCAGGCCCTTCCAATTGAAGCAGAAAAAGAAGTTCTCCGGTCCTATCTAGCGAGATAGGGGGGCGAACGCCGATGAAAAAGTCGATCCTCCCGTTTTTCTGCGTGCTGGCGCTTGTAGGCGCCTGCAGGACGGCGGGTGAAGAACTGTCGATTCTATCCTACAACGTACAGAATCTGTTCGATGCCGTGGACGACGGCGGGGAGTACCGTGAGTTTCGCGTGACGAACGGCCTTTGGGATGAAGGACGCTATCACGCTAAGCTCGAAGCGATCGGCAATACGATCGGCGCAGTTGATCCACCGCCGGCCGTGATTGTGCTGCAGGAAGTGGAAAGCCGGGCGGTCGTCGACACGCTGATGGAGACCTACGTTCGCAGAGGCGAGTACACCACCGTTGCCGCCTACGAGTCTCCGGGGAGTGCAACGCAGGTTGTCGTAGCAACCCGATTGCCCGTCTTGGACATCCGAACACACGTCATTTCCGGCGAACGAACCGCCGGGCTTCGGCCGATAGTCGAGGTCCATATCCGGAGCGACGATGGCGTTTTTGCCCTGTTTGCTAACCATTGGAAGTCGCGGCGCGGCGGCGTGGCGGAAACGGAGCCGCTGCGACGACTTGCGGCTTCGCTTGTCGCCGGCAGGATCAGAGCCCTCGAAACAGAAGGCGCCGCCGACGGCTTTTTTGTCGTCGGCGACTTGAACACCGTAGCCGATCCGCCGGAGGCGATCGGTCTGGTGCCGGCGTTGTCGGCTGCCGACGCCTCCGGTTATCCGGCGTCGCCGGGTGCGCCGATCGTTGTGGCCGGCAATAACTTGGCGGCGGCTACCTCCAGCCCCGCTGCGACGGTTTTGGTCGACCCATGGCTCACGACGCCGCAGCCGGGAAGCTACGCCTTTTCAGGGAGGTGGGAGCGAATAGACAAGATACTCTATCGACTCGGGCAGCTAACTGAGCCGGGGGGAACAGGCATGCCCTACACGCCGTTGTTCGAAGTCCTGCGTCCGGCTGAGCTATGTCGGGCAGACGGCACGCCACGGCCATTCGACGCCGATACCCGGTCCGGCTATTCGGACCACTTTCCCGTGTGGTTGCGGTTCTTGGATACCGCCTCGTCCGGGGGAACGACTCGGACGGCGCCGGTGATGTAGCGGGAACGTAGAGCCGGACTGTAGCGGCGATTCGGTCGCGAGTGGTCGTCGGTATTGCTTGGCCTGTCATGGGCGCGGGACCGTGGCGGTGGCCGTCCACGACGGCAACTATGGGGCCGGCCAGATGCCGGCGTCCATCAGCGCTCGCGCTGTTATGCCCGCCCAGCCACGATTGGCTTTCGGACTCGCGGGGCTCGGGTGCAGGAGCCCCAAGACGGAAGGTCCGTGCCTCCCCGATTGGGCGCCGTAAGATTTGAGGTGAGTGCAGGCCACCTCGAGTCGTTTTTGAGCAAATTTGCCGATGCCGACGACGAACTGTGGCTCCAGCGCGTCGATTGTCCGTGCCGCGGCGCGGTCGCATATCGCAAACAGCTCTTCGCGCTCGTGCCGCGGGAGCTTATCCGGTGTTCGATTGCGGCCGCTGTCCTCCATAAAGGCCAGCGGACAGTAATTGGCGACAAAGTGTTCTGCAAAAAATCCGTGCACGCCGCCGAAGCGCGTCAAGAACAGTTCCCAGAGTCGGCGGCCGCTGACTTCGCTTTTTGTGCAAGCGAAACCCTCGATCGGTCGCTTTGGGTGCTGCGCGGCAGGGCGGTTGATATGGGCGACGATCCCAAGGCCGTCGCGGACGCTTGATATCTCGCCGAATGGTACCCCGGTCTGCACCATGCCCCACGGTCCGGGGTTCATGCCGAAGAAAACCACACGCTTTGGACCACAAGCGTAACGCCGTAGGTACTCTTCATGCGCCGCCCAGGCGTAGTCGAGCGGGTTATAGACGGCAAAAACCGGTGCCGCAAAGCTCAGGCCGGAGACCGCTCTCGAGAGTTCTTGGGAGATGGAAATAATGGAATTGTGCCGCTCGATTTCCGTTCTACCGTTTCTCTCGCATGGGCCGTTTCTCTCGCATGGGCCGTTATTGTTGCGCCACGGGGAAGATTGGTTGAAGCTTTGCAGCCTCGGCTTCTATCTCCGCCAGGTCCGTTTCAGAGACGTCGCGAATCTCGTCAGCGGCGTCACAAATCCAATCGAAGAGCTTCTCGTGCCCAGGGCTGACCGCGGCTGTGGCGCCTTTGGAGAGGGTAAAGCGTAGGCCGCGCGCGGCCTCTTCGTAAGTGTCTACCGGCTTGTACCAGGTCTTTGACCACTCTCGCTCCTCGTTTTCCAGCCACGTACGTTTGGCCAGCGCCTTAAGAGCTAGGACCGCTTTGCCACCTGCCAGCACGCGCTCGATCACCGACGGGCCGAATTCCTCCTTGGTCCAGGTCACCCAGTTCACGGGAAACAGAACCGAGTCGAACGAAAAGGCGTCGAGAAGCGCGTGGGCCGCGGTCTCGCTGTGCGCCGAAAAACCAAGATACCGGACGCGGCCCTCGTCACGAGCTTTTGTGAAGACCTCGAGCGCTCCGCCCGGAGCGAGGATGGCCTCGACGTCCTCGTCGGTTGTGACCGCGTGCAATTGATAGAGGTCGAAGTAGTCGGTCTTGAGTAGCCGACATGACTCGTCGAGCTCCTCCTGGGCCTCGCCGGCCGATCGTTTTTGCGTTTTACACGCAAGGAATACGTCTTTTCTGTAGGGCTTGAGTGCGGGCCCGAGCATTTCCTGGGCGTTGCCGTAGGAGGGCGCCACGTCGAAGTAGTTGACTCCGCGGTCTACGGCCTTGGCCACCAGACGGGAGGATTCCTCGGACGTCTCGTTCCTAACGAGGATTCCGCCGAAGCCGACGATGCTCAATTGCACGTCGGTCGATCCGTATTGTTGCTTTTCCATGCCGATAAGCTTATCATCGTCGCCGGGTCTCGGAAAGCAGCCGGCCGTCACGCCGGCGGTGTGCTGAGTCGAACCGATGTTCGGCAGAGTCACGTCCAGGCGCTTATCGTTTTGCGTGGGGCCGCGTGGACCTACTGGGGGCTGCCATGAGACCGCACGTGGTTGGCGGACGATCCAATCGTCATGTGCCGCCGGGTATCGTGCCCGGGAGGCCGAGCGTCAAAAGAGGCGGGGTTGGTATTCAAGGTCGAGGGCCGCCGGGAGATCATGGTCCGTCACGGTTGCAAGTGTCTCCACCACCGGTCTGAGTTGTTTCTCGACATAGTGCTCGTAGTCAAACGGGGAGGCCCGTCGGTGGGCGGGTTGTGGTCCGTCCATCGTCATCACGTAACGGATTATTCCCCGGCGAGCCGCCGGCGGCAGTAACATCGCGGCCTTCACGTGAGGCGGCGCCGTCGCGGTGTAGTCCTCGACGCGCTTTCGGAGCGCCTTCTCGTACACCAGTTTTGCGTCCTCGTGGCCGTCCCTGAGCCGCGTGGCAACGTTCCGCACCGCATCCCCGAGCTCCTTCGGACCTCTGCCGTCGAAGACCATGTTCAAAAGAAGTAGTTGGGTAGAGCGTGCGAGTTCCGACCAGTCACGTCGCGCCGCTTCCATGCCGCGAACCTCGAGCTCACCCGTGTCGGACCGTCGTCCTGCATACCCTTTCGCCCGGCCCCTGGCCGGTTCACCTGCCGCGACATGACGGATGGTGGGAAGAAAAAACCGCTCATAGGTCTTTTCGTACTCCAACTCCAAATGGGACTCAACGCCGTAGCTCTCCTTCACCCAAGCCGCCAACGTTTGTGTAACCTGTTCGGCGGTACCCTCGTGGTCGCGATGATCTGCCTGAGCCGGGGATTCCGGTATCAGGAAGAGAGAGTCGGTATCCCCGTAGATAACGGTGTAGCCGCGGCGGATCATCTCGTCGCGCGTCCACTTCAGTATCATTCGGCCAAACTCGGTGACCGCACCGGCCAATAAGACTCCGGCAAACCTGCAGCCGGGCGTGCCGAGGACGCCGTAGAAGGAGTTCATAACAATCTTGTAGACATAAGAAGCGATGTCGTCGTGGCCGGCCTTTGCCTCGGCACGGCCGGCAAAAAAATCCCGGAGCATGTCCGGCAGGACGGCGGGGCTCCGCGCAAAAAGGGCATTGTTGGGGGCCCTGATTAGAGAGTCCGCCCTACTCTCCGGGTTGTTGGCTTGGGCGTAGGCCAAGGGGTCCACATTAAAGGTCATCATTATCGACGGGTACAGGCTCTTGAAATCGTAGATCTGAACGCCGTTATGCAAGCCGGGCAGAGGTGTGAGTATCGCGCCGCCCGGTGCCTCGCCGGAGGGCAGGCTATCGACGCCGGCACTGGGCGCAACAAAGCCGAGCGTGTGCAGGCGAGCTGTGTACAGCCGCTCGAAGGCCTGGATGCTTGTCCACGCCTGATTGAGTCTGACGCCGACAAGGCGGGCCCGAGTAAGCGTGAGTCTTAGAAGACCGGTCTTCTCGAGAATCCGTAGAACCAACTCTGCGTCGGTAAGGCAGTATTGGGCAAAGGCCTTTGGATCTTCGTTGTAGGTTCGTCTGAGCGCCGCAGCCTTGTCCTCCTCAACGATAAGCTTACCTTCGCCAAGAACCTCGCGCGCGACGTAGTCCAGTGCATTGGACGCAAAGCGTTGGGGTCCGTGCCGAACCAGCCGCATCGCGTCTACCACTTGGCGGCCGTGAATGACAACGCCCGCGGCGCCGGAGCTGTCGCGCGGCAGAAACACCGACTCCAGGCGAGATCTTCCCAGCCGGGGCTTGATACCGTGGCGTCGAAATCGATCGAACAGCACCCGGAGATCAAACTCGACGATGTTCCACCCGGTGATGATGTCCGGATCGATGTGACGAATCCGTTCCGCAAACAGACCGAGCAGATCGACCTCGTCCCGACACAAGCGCACCGGCGGGCCGAGCCCGTGTCCGCTCGACTGCCCGCTCCCGGACGGCGGCACCAACAGAACAGCCGGTTCGACAGGTGGGCCGGGGCCGGAGGTCACCAACGAGACTGCGGTGACCGACCCATCGTCCAGCGACGTCTCTATGTCGAAGCTGAGAATTCGGGGTTGCGGATCGAGGGAGCCCGGTCGGATCGTCGGATTCTTGTAGACCCAGTGGACCTCGCTACCCTGATCTCGATCTCCGTCGATCTCGATTGGTCCCGATGTTCCGAGGTAGAGAAGGTAGCTGTCGGCGGGATGAAGGTCGGCTTCGTATGTCCTCACCCCGTTCCTGATCAGGGTTGCGGCCGTCTGTTCCAGGGCTTGCCGGGGTCCTTCTACTCGAACACAGTTCCCCCCGTCCATCGTGCGCGCAGGCGTAGAGTCGTGCGCAAATCGGCAGCCGGAAACCATCCCGGCGGCCGCCGGCGCATCCGAGGCGCGGATCCAGAACGAGGGAACATATGAGTCATCAACGCAGGCAAACGTCGATCCATCCTCGTGGCGCCCCACGAGATAGTAGCGATCCGGCGCACCTGAGGAAAAAAAAGCGTGATAGATGTAACCGCGATTCACATCAGGCCTCCGGCCGCTCGCTTTGCCCGATCCACCGCGTCTTGGGCCGAGTCGAGGCGCGCACCCAGACGTCGGTAGTGCGTGCGCGCGGCTTCGGTGTCCTCAGCCATGGCGTCGAGGACCCGCAACAGATCGGATAGTGCGGCTGAGAACTCCTTACCGTCCGTAAGCTTTCCAAGACCGCGCAGGGCAAATGCCAGCATCTGGAGATACATCGCAAGGCCACTGGGGCCGACCGGTACCACCCTGCGGGCAAGACTCTCTTCGAGGAGTCCCTCTTCGTGCACAAACGCCTGGTAGTACACCCGCTCCGCCGGCACGTACATCAGCGCAAAGTCCAATGTGCCTTCAGCCGGGCGTATGTACTTCTTCGCGATAGCGTCGATTTGCGGGCGAAATGCGCGGCGAAGGATTGAACCGGCGTTTGCTTCGGACGACAAAAACGCCTCTCTCACTTGGTCCAAAGGAAACTTGGCGTCGATGGGAAGGATTCGCTCACCGAGTCTGATGGCCGCGTCTACTTTGCCGCCGTCCCGAAACCCGTATTGGAGCTCATACGCCGACGCCGGGAGGTATGATGACAGGATGCTCCCGAGGAGAGTCTCGCCGACCGCCCCCCGTGTGTGAGGTACGATAAGAGCCTCGGACAATCGGCCGATGTTTGCCGAGGCAACCGACAAGTCATCCAACCGCCTCCGCACTTCGGCGAGGGCGGGGAGGTCGGGTTGCCGCCGGTGCATGATAAGCAAGCCGATCAAGATGCCGATGAGGATTCCTGCGAGGATCAAGACAAAAAAGGCGAGGAACGTTGTGGTCACCGGCTCGGTCAGCATGGGTAATCATAAGAACTGGTCGAGGGTGTGTGAAGGTCTTACCGATAAAACCCTTTCGGACAGTGAACTATTGTGTTTTAACTCTTGCCGTTGACCGATTACCGTCTTTGGTCTATATTTTGTTGCATGTAACAAATGCAGGGAGTATCACGACGCAGCGCGGTGATGCCCGGCACCGGTTGGCAGCGCACGCGGTGGAGAGTCGGTCCGACCGCGTGCGGGTTGAAACAGCTACAACGGACAGACAGTTGGCGAAAACAAAGGCGGTAACGGTTTACGACATCGCTCATCACACGGGCACATCCGCGGCGACCGTCTCCCGTGTTCTCAACGGCTCGGTGCTTGTTGGTGATGATCTTCGTCGGCGGATCCTTGCCGTAGCCGAGGAGCTGGGATACATAAGAAAGCCGATTAGGCGGCCGGTCTCTCGCTCCGTGTTCAACGTGGTGGTGATTGTCCGCGGCGTGGAGGACGGTTTCGATCATCTTTTCTACGACCTTACTGAGCTTATTCAGGGTCTAGAGGAGGGCCTCGGTCGGCTTCATGCGAACGTGATTCTCGCGACAAACGCGGGCACAAAGGCGCCCGCGTTCTGGTCAAAAAAACTCGGTGACATCGACGCGATTGTCACGGCGTTTGTTGATCCGGATCCTGAGTTGCCTCCTTTTGCAAGCCGACGCGGCATTCCACTCGTTTTGATCAACCGCGAGTTGGAGGAGGTCAGCTCGGTGATTTCCGACGACGCCTACGGTGCGGACGTTATTCTTAACCACCTCGCGACTTCGCGCGAGATACATAGCGTGCTTTTTGTCGGGGCGCAATCGGCCGCGGTGGTGTCTGCGCGGCGGGCCGAAGCGTTTGGGAGCGTTTCCGGCTCTATGGGCATAACGATGCACCAAGCGACCGTCACCGATCCCGCGAGGGAAGCTTCGCGAGTTCTGTCATTGGCAGTGGATCGTGCGGTTGACGGCATCGTGTGTGTAAACGATGTTGTCGCGGCTCGCCTCATCGAGGCTGCGGGCCGATCGACGCGGGCAGCGCCGATGGTGCGTATCCCCCAGGACGTCGCGGTAACGGGTTTTGACGGTGCGCCTTTTTTGTCCCTGATCAGGCCGCGCCCAACAAGCTTTGTGCTTTCGGCGCGGGAGTTCGGTCGACAGGCCGGTGGCCTCCTAACCGAGGTGTTGGGGATGCGGGAACCGGGGGTGCGCGAACCGCGTCGAATTAGAATTCAAGGGACTTTGAGTGTCGGCGAAACAAGCGCGATGGAACTGCCATGACGGTTGTGCCGAGGCGAAGGAGAGAGTTTTGAAAAAGAAACCGATTGTTTTGGTTACCGGAAGCAGCCGTGGAATCGGCCGCGGCATCGCAATTTGCGCCGCAGTTGTTGGGTACAGGGTAGCCGTGCATTACAACTCTCGGCGGGATGCGGCCGAGGAGACGCTTCAAGCTCTTCGTGCAATCGACGGGGTTGAGCACGACGATGTAGAGGCCTTTGGTGCGAGCCTTGGCGATGGCGGAGCAAGGGAACGGCTCGTTGAAGAGGTATTTGACCGTTTCGGAGGGCTCGATGCGCTTGTAAACAACGCCGGTATTGCCCCACCCGTACGGGCGGATATTGTAGATGCCGGAACTGAGTCGTTTGCCGAGGTGATGAAGGTCAATCTCGAGGCTCCTTACTTTTTGACACAAGCCGTAGCTCGCCGTTGGCTCTCGGCC
Source organism: uncultured Spirochaetales bacterium (assembly GCA_964519835.1). GTDB lineage: Bacteria > Spirochaetota > Spirochaetia > DSM-27196 > CAZFLD01 > CAZFLD01. Next base: position 18,664 of record CAZFLD010000049.1, on the reverse strand, counting down.
GGCACGCCGTCCGACCAAACGGCGCCTCGGAACGTAGTGTTTGTCACTTCCATTTCCGCAGTGACAGCTAGTACCTCGCGGGGTGAGTATTGTGTATCAAAGGCGGGGCTTTCTATGGCCGCTCAGCTCTGGGCGGCACGCCTTGCAGCAGAGGGCGTGGTGGTGGTGGAGGTGCGGCCGGGAATCACGGCTACGGATATGACCGCCGGCGTCAAAGAGAAGTACGACCGACTCATTGCCGATGGTCTGGTGCCTCAGGCACGGTGGGCGACACCGGACGACGTTGGGCGTGTTGTGGCCGCCGTGCTCCGGGGCGAGCTTGCGTTTTCCACGGGCTCGATCGTAAACGTCGACGGCGGCTTGCTGATTCCTCGGCTTTAGCTGGGGAATGCAGTTGCCGTGGGCTCAGTGGGGCATTTAGTAATGTGCCGTCGACGATCTGTAGCCGCACGTGTCGGCATACGACCGTCCACGGGCGCGACGTTCGGGGGGGGGCCGGCGGGCGGTGCGGCCGGCAGCGCTGTGCTTTGTGCTTACAAGCTTCGGACCAGCAAGTCACAAATAGGAGGATGATAATGACCAAGATCAACATGGATTTGACCCCACAAGACCTCGCCGAAACCTCGGGACGAGTTGCGGAAGTAGCGGCGGTGGCGTCGTGTCTCCTGGGGTCGCGATGGTCCGAGAACCGTGGAACCCCTGTGTTCACGGTGGGCGGCGAGTACACCGCTCGCGGCTGGACGGAATGGACACAGGGCTTTCAGTACGGGATAGCGATTCTGTGCGGTGAGATGCTCGGGGACGACGAGCGGATTGCGTGGGGGCGATCCAAAACGATTGAGCGCATGGCGCCGCACCTGACCCACACGGGTGTGCACGACCACGGATTCAACAACGTGAGCACCTACGGCAACCTCCTACGGATTGTCAGGGAGGCTGCCGCACGTGGCACGGAAAAAAGCAGCGTGCCGCACGGCACCAATGCCGCGGTGGCGGAGCGTGCGTTTTACGAATTGGCGCTCAAGGTAAGCGGGGCGGTGCAGGTGGCCCGGTGGACGGAGCTGCCGGATGAGCTCGGATACGTGCCGAGCTTCAACGGCGCCCACTCTCTTTTCGCGGATACGATTCGGTCAATGCGGGCGCCTGCAATCGCGTATAAGCTCGGACACAAGCTCCTCGGTGAGCAAGACAAAAACATCTCGCTTCTCCGCCGGCTCTTGCAGCACGCTGAAACAACCGCCCGCTACAACGTCTATTTTGGTGCCGGCAGAGACGGCTACGACGTGCCGGGGCGTGTCGTGCATGAATCGATCTTTAACCCAAAAAGCGGCGCGTACCGATGTCCGTCCACGCAGCAAGGGTATTCGCCTTTTACCACCTGGACCCGGGGGCTGTCGTGGATAGTGACGGGCTTTGCCGAGCTTGTCGAGTTTGCGCTGACGCTGACAGACAAAGACGTTGCGGAGGCGGGATTGAGCTACTTCCCAACAAAAAAAGCCCTGCTCGAACGGCTAATGACCGTTGCAGTCGTGACCGGCGATTTCTTTTTGGACTGTGCCTGCGCCGACGGGATTCCGTATTGGGATACCGGGGCACCGGGGATTGATCCCGCAACGCTCGATTGGCCTGCACGTCCGTACACCGTCACCGAGCCTATGGATGCCTCGGCGGCGGCGATAGCGGCGGCCGGTCTGGTGCGGATCGGGCGATGTCTCACCGCGAGGCGGGCAGAGCTCGAGGCGGCAGGTATAGGCGCCGGCGAGACGATATCTGTCGAAACCGGCCGACGCCTCTATCAGGGGGGCCTCACGGTGGCCAACACGCTGTTTGGTGATGACTACCTCTCGCGTGACAAAGCTCATGAGGGAGTGCTGCTCCACTCGGTCTACCACCATCCGAACCGGTGGGACCACGTGCCGGAGGGCGCGGTGGCGCCGGCGGGGGAATCGTCAATGTGGGGCGACTACCACCTTGTCGAGTTGGCTGTTTTGATTCGGCGCCTGGCGGAGGGCGGGTATTACTCGGCCTTTGACTGCGTGGCCGAACTATAAAGGAGGGAGTCAATCACATGGAAGATCTATCCCGATTGTGCATTCACACGGTCACAACAAAGCCGCTGCCGCTCGAGGCCGCAGTCGACGCGTATGCCGAGCGGGGTGTCACGGGAATCACGGTTTGGCGTGATGCACTTGCCCCAAACGCCCCAAGCAGAGGACCCGGCGCGGGAGAGATTTCTCCGCGGGAGCTTCGCGAAGCCGCTCGCCGGGCTCGTGGCTTGATACAGGATGCCGGCCTCGCTCCGGTGTCGCTTTGCAGGGGCGGCTTTTTTCCCAGCGCGGACAACGATGCTCGCGCTCAAGCCGTTGACGACAACATCCTTGCGGTGGAGCTGGCCGCGGACTTGGGGGCTCCGCTGGTGGTGATCGTCCCCGGCGCGGATCCCGGGTTGCCGCTTTCCGAGTCCCGCAAGCAGATCATCGACGGGATGGCACAGACGGCGGATCGAGCCCAGGACCTCGGGGTTAAGCTCGCCCTAGAGCCACTCCATCCCATGTACGCCGACACCCGATCGGCAATCAACACATTGGAAGCGGCCAACGACGTTTGTGACCAACTCGACCACCCGGCGGTTGGCGTGGCGGTGGACGTTTACCACCTCTGGTGGGATCCCCACCTCGAAGCCGAGATCGGTCGGTGCGGAGATGCCAAGCGCATATTGGCGTTCCACGTGTGCGATTGGCGCTCGCCGACCCGGGATTTGCTCCTGGACCGAGGCCTCATGGGAGAGGGGTGCATCGACCTCAAGCGCATACGGAGATGGGTTGAAGAGGCCGGATTCTCGGGCCACATAGAGGTCGAGATCTTCTCGTCGGAGTACTGGTCGGGCGACCAGGCGCAGTTCCTCGATCGAATTGTCGAAGCCTATAGAGAGCATGTGTAGTCACGTCGGCGGGGCGCCGAATCTCGTGCGAGGGCACGGACCGAGCCGGTTTGTACCGGAGCCGTCGACCATAGTTCGGAGGCCGGCGACTAGAGCAAAAACAGGCAACCATACAAGAGCCATAGGAGAAGAAAATGGATAAACGAATCGGCGTGATCATGAACGGGGTGACCGGTCGAATGGGCACGAATCAGCACTTGATCCGTTCGATCCTGGCAATACACGACCAGGGCGGAGTGCCTCTTGGCGACGGAAGCACGCTTGTACCTGAGCCGATGTTAGTCGGACGAAACGAGACAAAGCTCGCGAACCTCAGCAAGCGATTCGGCGACTTGCCGTACACCACCAACCTCGATGCCGTCCTTGGCGAGAGCAAATGGGAGTTGTACTTCGACTCGTCGGCTACCGAGCTTAGAGCGGCGAACCTCAAAAAGGCGATAGCGGCGGGAAAATCAATCTATTGCGAAAAACCTATTGCCGCGAACCTCGACGATGCAATCGCCGTGGCGCGCGCGGCCAAAGAGGCGGGCACAAAAAACGGAGTTGTTCAGGACAAGCTCTGGCTTCCGGGGCTCCTGAAGCTGAAGTACCTTATTGATACCGAGTTTTTTGGACGAATCGTTTCCGTGCAGGCCGACTTCGGATATTGGGTCTTCGACGGGTTCCATCAGCCGACGCAGCGCCCGTCGTGGAATTACCGGAAGGAAGACGGGGGCAGTATCGTCGTCGACATGTTTTGCCACTGGCGCTATGTCGTCGATCGTCTTTTTGGTCCGGTGCAATCCGTAATGGCGGCCGCCCGCACCTTGATTCCAGAACGGCTCGACGAGCGCGGAGGCAGCTATGCCTGTACCACGGACGACGCGGCCTACGCATTTTTTGAGCTTGCCGACGGCCTCCTTGTGCGGTTCAACAGCTCCTGGCAGACACGAGTCAGACGGGACGACCTGCTGACCGTCCAGGTGGACGGCACCGAAGGATCCGCAGTGGCGGGTCTAAGGGACTGTGTTGTGCAGCCGGACTCCACAACGCCGAAACCGGTGTGGAATCCGGATATCGACAGTCCGATTGACTTTTTTGCGGGCTGGACGCCGATGCCCACCAGAGACCCCTTTGAAAACGCCTTCAAGGCCCAGTGGGAGCTTTTTTTGAAACACCTGGCAGGAGAAGGTGAGTTCCCGTGGGATCTTGTTGAGGGTGCGAAGGGCGTTCAGCTCGCGGAAGCGGGTCTTGTAAGCGCATCTGAACGGCGATGGGTAAAGCTTGATCCCGTAACCGTCTAACGCGCGCGGGCCTTGCAACTCGTGGTCTAAACATCTATAAATTTCCGGATGACGGACCTGGGCGCCGAGGCGGCATACAACCGGCAGCTCGAGGGTCGGTCGCCTCCTCGAGGCTTTTTGCTCTCGACCGCTTCGATACGATTTGCAAGTCCCGAACGGCCCGCGACCGCTCCTCGTGCTATGAATGTCTCGCTTTTGGCGACGGAACGACCCACCGAATCCTTTGCCGGAGTACTCACCAAAAACCGCTTCCGAGGCGCGCCGGTGGAGCTGGCTGCCGAGCGTCTTGCCGGGGCAAAGCTCCAGGCGATACTGGTAAACAACAAAGTGGCAAATGTCGGTGCGCCCGGGGGACTAGACGCCGCCAAGGCCGTGGCGGCCGCGGTGGCAAACGCTATGGTCATCGACCAAGCGCGTGTGTTGTCGGTCTCCACCGGCATCATCGGTTGGCGGCTTCCGGTCCTGGAGATATCCGCCGCGGTGCCGGACCTCGTCACGTGCCTCGGAGAAGCTCGCCCCGCCGACATCGCTCGCGCGATTATGACAACAGACTCCTACCCCAAAGTTCGCTCGGTCGAAGTGGCAGGCGGTTCGATCGTGGGCATAGTCAAAGGCGCCGGCATGATCGAGCCGAATATGGGAACCATGCTGGCCTTTTTTCTCACCGACCTTGCGGTTGAACGCGATGTGCTCTCGCGGTGTCTTCGAAGGTCAGTTGAGACAAGCTTCAATGCGATTTCGGTCGATGGAGACCAGAGCACGAGCGACATGGCTCTTGTGTTGTCTTCCGGGGCGGCGGAGCCGGTCGCCGAGACCGTATTTCAGGCGGCACTCACCGGTCTTGCCGAAGGGCTTGCCGAAGACATCGTCCGAAACGGTGAAGGGGCGTGCCACGTACTCCGCGTGGCTGTCTCGGGGGCGGCCACCGTAGAAGCCGCTCGTGCCGCCGGCAAGGCGATTGTCAACTCCCCGCTTGTGAAAACGGCCGTGTTTGGTAACGACCCCAATGTTGGTAGGATTGTCGCCGCACTGGGCGATTGGGCGGGGAACAACGGCATCGACCTGGATATCGAGCGGGTAGCTGTTGTGATTGGCGGAGTCACGGTTTTCGAGCAGGGCCGTTTTCGCCTTGGTGGGGAGGTGGAGGATCGGTTGGCCGACTATCTCCGTCGTACCTCGATGGACCCGTCTGTTCGGGGTTACCCTCAGCATGACCGCTGCCTGGACCTAGCAATCGATCTGGCCATGGGCGATGCGTCGTTTCGCGTGCTCGGTGCCGATCTATCCTACGAGTACGTCCGCGAAAATGCCGATTATCGGACATAGACGACACAGGAGCATTAGCAATGTCGCAAGTTGATACAGAAGAGTTCGAGGTCCAGGTTCAACGGGCGGGCAAGACGCTTGCAACGTGCCGGGCAGAGATTGCGCGGGCGGTCGTGGGCCAAACAGCGATGGTTGACGGTCTCCTCTTGGCCTTGCTCTCCGGCGGGCATGTTCTGCTCGAGGGCGTCCCGGGGCTGGCCAAGACATTGGCCATCAAAACGGTCGCCGCAGCCATCGACGCCTCCTTCAGGCGGATTCAGTTTACACCGGACCTGTTGCCCGCCGACCTTGTTGGAACGATGATCTATCGCCAACAAACCGGCGAGTTTGTGCCGCGTAAGGGTCCGATCTTCTCCAACATCATTCTTGCCGACGAGGTCAACCGTGCTCCGGCCAAGGTCCAAAGTGCCATGCTCGAGGCAATGGAGGAGCATCAGGTAACAATCGGAGAGACGACATATCCCCTTGCCGACCCGTTTTTTGTGCTGGCCACCCAGAATCCGATAGAGCAGGAGGGCACCTATCCCCTCCCTGAAGCTCAGCTCGATCGATTTATGCTCAAGCTGTCCGTGGCATACCCCAGCCCGGAAGAGGAGCTTTCGATTCTCCGGCGAGTCGGCGTCGACCGGCCCGTCACCGTTCGCCCGATCATGGGAAAGTCCGACATCCACAGACTTCGCGACACCGTCGCCCTTGTCGGCGTGGACGAGCGCATCGAGGAGTACATAGTCGCGCTTGTCACGGCGACCCGGGATAAGCGCCGTGGCCACGGTAACTTCGCGCGCTATATCGAATTCGGCGCCTCGCCTCGGGCCACCATATACCTTTACCGCAGCGCAAAAGCGCGTGCTCTCCTGGACGGCCGCACCTACGTCATCCCGGACGACATCAAAGCCGTGGCCCACGATGTCTTACGGCATCGGATTATCCTTTCCTACGAGGCGGAGTCGGAGGAGCTCACGCCCGACGACGTTATCGATCACCTTCTATCTTCAATTGCCGTTCCCTAATGCGAACCGATCGAATTCCAGCCCAGATAAGGCGCCTCAGAATCATCTCGCCGGAGCTGATAGACAGTCTTCTCGCGGGAAACTATCGATCGGTTTTCAGGGGCCCGGGGATCGAGTTCGACGAGGTTCGTGAGTACATCGAGGGTGACGATGCGCGGCTTATCGACTGGAACGTCAGCTCGCGCCTCGGTAGCCCATATACAAAGACCTTCCGTGAAGAGAGGGAGCTTACCGTTTTTGTGCTGGTCGACATGTCGCCGTCCATCGCGTGGGGACAGGGCCGAAACAGCCGCCGCGAGGTCGCTGCGGTGGTGTTTAGTCTTCTGGCCCTCGCCGCGGTCGGAAACAACGATCGAGTGGGGCAATTGCTATTTACGGACAGGGTTGAGAGTTATGTTGCACCGATGAAGGGTAAGAAGCACGCCATGCGGCAAATGGTGGACCTGTTCGAGTTCAAGCCCGAGGGCAAGGGTTCTGATCTTGCGATGGCCATACGCACCGCCGGAGAAGCGCTTACTCGCCGCGGCATCTGTGTCATCATCTCGGATTTCAAGACAAGTGGGTACTTTCGCGACCTATCACTCCTTCGGCGAAAGCACGACGTCGTGGCCGTCCGTATCATCGATCGGGCCGACAGCGACTTTCCCGCCACCGGCCTTGTCCAACTCATCGACCCGGAAACCGGCGCGACGGTGTCGGCGTCGGGGTACTCGCGCCGGTATAGGCGCGCATACGCCGAGCGCGCGGAGCTTATCGAGCGACGCTGGCGCCGAGAGTGTAGCCGGCGGCGGATAGCAACTCTGGACATTGCAACCGATGACGATCCCGCGGCCCGGCTTATCAGCTTTTTCCGACGGCGCCGACGATGAGTCACTCTTTTTTGCGTCTACATCGAGTATTCGGCCTTGTCGCTCTGCTTCTTTTGTGTGCATCGGGAACGGCGTCTGCGCAAGGCTACGAAGTTGTCCGCACGGTCTTTTTGCCTACGGTGTTCTACGTCGGCGACCGGGTGGAGGCCCGCGTAATATTTCGCACCACGGGCGGCGCCGTTCCGAGTCTTCCGGCCGACTACGTCGGTCCGACCTGGGGCGAGATCCACGACATGCGGCTCCAGCGTATCGGCCCTAACTACGAGCTTCGATTTCTGTTCTCAGCCTTTGTCACCGGAACGCAGCTACTCCCACCCATCGACATGGGCGAGTTTGTGCTGAGTGATATCGATGTGCACATAGACTCTCTTTTGTCCGACGAGTCCGCGGACATCTCGCCGCCGTCCGGGCAGATACTGGTGCCCGGAACGCGCTTTTTGGTCGCCGCGATTCTTGTGGTGCTATTTGTCGTGCCCATCGTGTCGATTGTTTCTTTTCGAACCGTGCGCCGATGGATTGAAAGGGCGATCGCTCGTCGCCGAGCAAAACGACCGTATCGACGGGTGACGCGTGCGCTAAAGGGACTATCGGTGCAGGCCTCGACTCTCGACGGCAAAGGCTTCTACATCGTCCTTCTGGATGAGGTCCGCCGTTACTTGAGCGATCGGACCGGAACGGACTGGATGGCCGCCACCGCCTCGGAGGTGGATCGTCGCCTCGGAGGTGTCGTAGCCGACCTTCGGCACCGAGACACACTCTCTGAGCTCTTTACCTACGGCGACCTTGTGAAGTTTGGCGGCAAGCCGTCGCCATTGGCCAAACGGCTGGCCCATGTCGACGGGGCGGAGGATGCGGTGGGAAGCATCGAGGAAGGATTGGGGGAAAAACGTGTGGGTGTTTGAGCATCCGGAGACGTTACTTCTACTCCCGGTACTTCCCGTTGCCGTGTGGACTCGGCACTTCAGACGCCGGCGCGGCGCCTTGGTTCGTTTTCCCTTTGCCGTCTGGGGAGAAAAGGAGACGTTGCACACACCCTTTGTCGTACGCCTCGTAATTATCCTCGCGGCTGTCTGCTTCTGGACCGGCGCCGTCCTCCTTGTGCTGGCCATTTCCGGTCCTACAGTTGTTTCTCGGGAACGGGTATTCCTGAATCCGGGCGTAGACATGATGATTATCCTCGATGAGTCTCCAACAATGAGCGCCAAGGATTTTGCACCGGTAAATCGTTTTGAGTCGGCGAAAAACGTCATCGGCAGCTTTGTCGAGCGGCGAGAAAACGACGCTATCGGGCTTGTCAGCTTTGGTGCGGAGGCGGCGCTGCGAGTGCCTCCGACCCTCGACTATGACCGCCTTATCGGGCGGCTTGAAGATCTGGTGGTCATGGATTTGGGAGACGGCACCGCGATCGGCATGGGGCTTGCCGTCGGGATCCTTCACCTTCGATCGAGTACGGCGGAGCAAAAGGTCCTTATACTCCTCACCGACGGCGTAAACAACGCCGGCGACATTCCACCGGAGACGGCGGCGGGCGTCGCGGCCGACCTCGGAATGCGTATCTACGCCATCGGGATCGGTACCGACGAAGAGACCGCCTTTGAATTCACCGATCCCTCCGACGGGCGCACGTATCGCGGTACCCTGCGCGAGAGTTTCGACGAAGGTCTTCTGCGGAGAATTGCGGAATTGTCCGGCGGCGGATATTTCTACGCCGGCAGCCCAGGGGCTCTTGCCGCCGTGTTTCGTTCCATCGATTCCCTCGAGACGGTTGAACGGCGGGCACGGACGCTGGTCCGTTCCGAGCCGCGTCAACGCGAGATCCTTTTGCTTGCCCTGATGTTTTTCGCGTCGGACTTTCTGCTCCGAAAGCTCTTTATGAGGGAAATTCTGTGAGTCCGGCGTATCCTCGGGTGCTGCTTTTTCTATTTGTGTTGATCCCAATCATCGTTATCCAGCTCCTGAACTACAAACGGGGGAGAGCGGACATCAAGCTCCTGAGCGGTGACGAGTCGGAGGAGCTGTTGACCGTCTACGACGTAAAGTCGTTTTTTCTTGCGCTGCTCTTTGACCTGTTTGTGTTTGCCGGCATCGTGGCGATGGCGGGCGTGTCCTGGGGTACGGAAACCGTGGAGGAAGACCGTGCCGGACTCGAGCTGGCGTTGGTAGTTGACGTGTCGAGGAGCATGCTCGCGGAAGACATTTCGCCGAGTCGCATCTCCCGCACGGCGTCGGTGATCCGCGGCCTCGTTCGCGAGCTTCCCGGAACGCGGTTTAGCATGGTTGTCTTCAAAGGGGACGCCACCACCGTCGTCCCGATGACCCAGGACTCGGCCGTTGTCGACTCGGTGTTGGACTACCTCGGCCCCGCGCTAATATCAGCGACGGGCACCAACATCGGCCGTGGTCTGGAGGAGGCGTTGGACTCCTTCCCCGAAGGCTCGGCGAGAAACAGAGCGATTGTGTTGTTCACCGACGGCGGTAGTCTGGCGGGATCGCCGTACGAGGCGTTAAACGACGCCGTGTATCGAGGCGTCCCTATCTTTCCGGTCGGAGCCGGCACCCTGGGGGGAACCACCGTCTTCCTTTCCGATGGAACCCCTATTCTCGACCGCAACGGCAATCCCGTTGTATCCCGTCTCGAGCCGGAAGTCCTGGTAAATCTCGCGGATGAGAGCGGGGGTGAGTATTTCTCTCTTGCGGAGCCGTCGGTGTTTACGGGCCTCCTGTCGGCCTTGAGGCAGTACGAGGAGGTTCGGACCGTTCGAGGATTTCGACTCGAACCGGTCCGCCGATTTCGGCTTTTCGCAGTGCTCGCCGCGATCTTTTTGTTTGCGCATATGCTTCTGCGGACGACCCGCGTTAGGGGGCTATTGTGAGATATTGGACCCAATCCGTTGCGTGCACCCGGTCGGTTCTACTCGGCGTGGCTGCCGCAGTAGCACTGGGTGCCTGTGGAGCCGTCCCTCAACAGGTCGCCGTTCTTCGGGGCAACTATCAGTTTAGCCAGGGAGAATACCAAGGCGCTACGGTGCAGTACCTGGATGCACTACGTTCCGACGACTACACAGCGGTGGTTGCCTATAACCTCGGCAACGTGTATCACGCACAGGGCGAGTCTGAAGCCGCCGTTCGGATGTGGGAAGAGGCGGCCGATAACGCCGGTCCGGACATCTTGTTCCTTGTGAGTTTTAACCGTGGAATTCTTCTCTACGAACTGGGCCGTTACCGCGAGGCTGCGGAGGCTTTCCGGTACGCACTGACACTGGACGGTACTCACGTCGATGCCAAAAAAAACCTCGAGTTGTCTCTTCGCAAACTCGAGACCGGCTCGCCCGAGTCCGCGACCGGCGGGCAGGCTGCCGAGATTCGGCCCGCACCGGGCGATGCCGACACGGCCGACCGTGTTCTCGAGTTTGTCCGGCGGCGAGGAGTGGAGCAATGGATAGCAAACAGAACGGATTCCGACCCATCGGGCGACGTTCAGGACTGGTAGTCCTCCTCTTCTGCCTCGCCGCCGGCGCACCGGCTCAGGTGACGGTTGAGCCCGAGGTGGCGGCGGTCGGTGAGGTGGTGACGGTCGAGTTTGTGGTTCCGAGCCGCGCCGAAGGCGTGCGCATCGTGGAGCCGCTCTATCCGCCGATTATCGAAGCACGTGGCGGTCCCCTCGTACGGAGTGCGGTTGTCGAGGACGAGAACGGCAGGACCCGGCCCGTTGCGGAGGTTGTCCTCGAGTTCGATGCGGTGGCGCCGGGACGGCGAATACTCGGGCCCTTTTACGCGGAATCGCCGGACGGGAGGATCGAGTTGGGCAGCGCCCTTGTCCAGGTTGGCACGGAGCGTGATCCGTCGACGGTGCCGTTCGGCGCGCGGTGGCAGGTGGCGACTCCTACCCCGTATGTTGGCCAAACCCTGCCCCTCGTCCTCTTGATGACGAATTTGGTAGAGCCGGTCTATCCGGACTCCATCACCGTGCCCGCGCTTTCGCAAGGCGACGATCGGCTTATTACGGAAGTGAACGGCTTGGGCCGGGTGGCGACGCGAAATGTTGGTCAGGTCACCCTGTACTCCATTCCGGTGGCGTCGTACCTACTGACCCCGACCGCCCCCGGGCGACTCGACATTGGTGAGGCGATCATAAGACACGACGGGATCGAGTCCGTTGCCGAGCCGATCTCGGTGCAGGTCCGCCGGCTCCCGGAGTCGGTTGCCCCGTTTTTTGCGGTTGGTCAGTTCGAGTTCAGCCACAAACGCCTTCCGGAAAGCGTGGAGGTGGGCGGCGAGTTTGACGTGGTTGTGGAAGTCGCAGGCGAAGGTAACCTCCAGTTTCTGCGCATCCCTCCACCGGTTGTCGAGGGCGGGGAGCTGGTGGATACACACGAGGACCTTGTTGCCGTCCCCTCCGACGGTGGATATGTTGGCAGAAAGACACTTTCCTACACCATCATTGCTGATCGTGCGGGCGAAATCCGAGTCGAGCAGCCGGATCTCCGGTGGTTTGATCCGGTGTCCGGCACGACCCACGGCCAGGGGTTTACTCTCTCTACACGTGCGTCGGCGGCCGGCGAGAGCATCGTTGCCCAGGCCGACCTCGGCGACGCGCAACCGATACCAACCGCGGAGTTTGCGGGCCTCGACCGACCTCGGCTCTTCGAGCACTGGTATAGCTACGTTCTGTTTGTCCCCGGCCCGCTGTTTTTTGCGATTTGCCTGCTGCTGCGTCGAGGGAACCCGGGCTTTTTGGTATTGTCTATTGTCCTGCCTTTGGTTACTGCGTGTGGAGGAGTGGCGGCCGACGACCAAGCCCGTCATTACGCCGCTTTCGAGGCTGCCGAGGAAGGAGACTTTGAAGGCGGGCTTAACCTGCTGTCCGCCTTGGCGTCAGACATGCCGGACTCCGCCGCGGTCCGTTACAACGTGGCAGTGATCGCTGGGCGTCTTCGCGCGTTTCCGCAGGCGATTTATTACATCCGGGAAGCGATTCGGCTGAATCCGGCTTCAGACCTCTTACGAGACCGACTGCGCCGTCTGGAGTCCGAAGCAGGCCTGACGGGGCAGCTCGAGCCACCTCACACCATCGACCCGGACTTGGTTTTTGTTTTATTGGCCGTCTCTTGGAACGGCCTTTTTGGCCTGATTGCGATACGCACTCACCGCAGACGAGGGGTAAGAATTATCGTATCACTGATGGTCGCCGCCGTCGTCGTCGGGCTTGGAGGTCTGTTCGTCGTGGGTTTGGCTCAGCAGTCCGATCGCCCTGCCGTGGTAGCCAACGGCGGTGCCGTAGTGACGCGGATTCCGGAGTCCGATGCGGAGCGGTGGGTGGTGTTACCGGAAGGGACGGCGGTTCGTCCGGGCGCCATGACCGGCGACTTTGTATTGGTCACAACCGGCTACGGCGTAGAAGGGTGGATTCGAGATCATGACTTGCTTCGAGAGGGAGAGTAAAGAGTTGGATTTTGGCAAGATACTCGACGCCTGGCACGATCGGGAAGAGCGGGATCAACGGCGGCGCATGGACCGGCTAATGGAGAAGTATGGTCCGACCGAGTCGGATGTGCAGGATCGACTTTCCCACGCGGGCGACGACGAACAGCAACCACGGGCGCAAAACGTGGCGCCCCGGAAGCTACCCATCGAAGATGAGCTGGACTTACATGGCCTCCGTGAGGACGAGGCGCGGAGGCGTCTTATCGCGTTTCTCGACGTATCCGTGTCGCGGGGCCTTGGTAAAGTCCTAATCATTCATGGGAAGGGGCTCCATTCCAAACATGCGCCGGTTCTTCGTTCGCTCGTGCACAAAACGCTGGAGTCCTACAGCCATGCGGGTATGCGTGGCCCTGCGGACACAAAGAACGGAGGTGCTGGTGCTGTTTGGGTGGTTCTGCGGCAGCCCCGCACCAAACATCGCTGATGGATGCGCGGCGCGGCTACCGCTCTCGGTAAATGATTCTTCCGCGGGTTAGGTCATAGGGTGAAAGCGCAACCTTGACTCGGTCGCCCGGGACGATCCGGATGTAGTGTTTGCGCATCTTGCCGGACAGGTGGGTTAGTATAACGTGTCCATTTTTGAGTTCGACACGGAACATTGTGTTTGGGAGAGACTCCCGGACAACGCCCTCGACTTCTATTGCCTCTTCTTTTGCCACTCGACCTCCAGGGTTTATGCCTCACAGCTTGGCATTACTATTGCAATCTTTACGAAATCGAAGCCACGTGTCAACAAAACGAGTACCAGTTGACTTTCTTATACCTTTTGTTCAAATTAAGGCACCCAAAATCGAAACCCCCGGGAAGGCTCTAAGGATGGACAACGAGTTCGTCGAGCGAATGAAATCCAAGCTGCTCGACCTAAAGCGAGAGATCCTCGAGAATCTCGCCGCCGAAGATCAAGAGTTTCGCGAAATTGCTGCGTCCGACGATTCCAAGGACCTGGTCGATATTGCAAGCACGGACATAGACAAGCGCTTGATCGGTGCCCTCGGAGCACAGGAAGTAAAACGCCTGCGCCTTATCGAGGCAGCTTTGGCCCGCATAGAGAACGGCAAATACGGTATCTGTCTCAAGAGCGGCAAGCCCATTCCCAAAGAGCGGCTCGAGGCAATTCCATATGCCTTGTACCGGGTCGAGTATCAAAACGAGATAGAACGGCGCAACCGATAGCCGCTTATTAAACGCTTATAGGGCAAACACCTCCTTCCGATAAATCATGTAGGAGGTGTTTGTGGTCGATTTTATGTCGGCGGCGCAAACAAGCAGGCAGGCCGTCCAGCTAACGAGCATTCTGCGCGCTCGATTCACAAAGACACCTATCTCTCTGCCGTTGGCGGCCGATGCGATGTACGCGCGGTTCAAGCACGTGCAGGGAGTCCCGACCGGCACGAGCACGGAAGGGTACAGCCTTACAAAACTTCAGATGCTCGATGCACTCATCGAACGTCTCACCGGTGTTCGTGCCTCCGAACGCGCTCCCTCGCCTACGAGCCGGCCGATTCCCGGCAGCGAGTCCAATAGTGTTGTAGAGGAGCTCGACTTTGAGCCGGTTGTCGCTGAAGTTGCGTCGCGACTCACCGAGCCCGGGGTGGGTCTGCTTTTTGACTACGTCGCCTAGATCGGCTGCCCGTCTGAAACCAACGGATTGTTTTTTCTCTCCCGCTCTATCGTGCTGTTGGGGCCGTGCCCGGGAAACAGACGCGTCTCCGGCGGCAACTCAAAAAGCACTTTCTCGATGCTGTCCCGGAGCCGGCCGGCGTCTCCACCGGGAATGTCGGTTCGGCCGATCCCTTTAAAAAAAAGCGTGTCTCCGCTAAAGACGACTCCCCGTTCCTCGGAGTACAGACTGATTCCTCCGGGCGTGTGTCCCGGTGTGCAGAGTACCTGCAGGTCGGAATCCAGGATCGTGTCCCCATGCTTCAGAAATACCGTCGGCTTCGGGGTCTCGTTGAACAGCTCGTCCAGAACCTCCGTGCCTTGGTCCCCGAACTGAGCAAACGTTTCCCGGTTTGTCTGGGCAGCTGATTCTGCAAAAAAGGCGGCATCGGCTTCGTGAATGCACACTGGGATGTCGGCGTCGTATGCGTCGAGAATGTGGTTAATGGCTCCCGTATGGTCGATGTGCCCGTGGGTGGCGATAATTGCCTTAGGGGCAACGTTCAACACTTCCAGGCGCGAACGGATTTTTTCGCCTTCAGCGCCTGGATCAATTACAATACATTCTTTTTTCCCTATGGAAACGACATACGCGTTGGTAAAGAGCGGACCTACAATGATACGTTCGATCATGGTAGGATGACAGTATTGGCAATTACGCCTTGAGGCAAGCGATTAAATGTACCAACTCGCCGTAGTTGTCGCCGCGATAGTGCTGTTCTACGGTGCAGTTCCCGCAGCCGGCGCATTTTTTGTTCGCAACGAATGGCGGCGTTTCCGCCGTAGGCTCCTCGCGGCATCTCTCGAGCCCGATGTGTCGACCGCCCGAATCGGTCGGCCGATAGAGGGCGAGAAACCGGCCGGTCGCTTTTGTGCATTCGGCACGCTGGAAGCTATTCAGGGAAACAACCGCATCTGGATTCGAACGGCGTCGCGTTCGGTGTCCGCCGCCATGACCGGTGTCCGCGTCTACATGCTGTCGTCGAGTTTGTACAGCGGCACCGATCCGGACCAGACGCGGCCCGGGAGCGCCATTTCCGACGAGGCCCCCGCAGCGGTGCGATGGGAGCGGGTTAGTAGCCTGCCCGAGGGATCAGGCGTTTTTATCGCCGGCGAGTTGTCCGCCCAAGCCGGTCGGTTGGAGTTCGACGGCACGCGAGAGAGTCCTCTTTTGGTTGTGTTTTTTGACGGGGAGCCGGAGACATTCCTCGAGCGTGCCATCTGGAGTGCTCGGCAGCGGAACGAGTACTGGAACCAGTTTACGCCGGTGTCGATTGCCATCGGGTCTCTTGGACTGTTTATCCTCGCCTACCTCTTTTCCCGTAGCCCGGAAGTGTGGAGCGTCGCGGTCGTAGCGGTTACCGCCGGCCTGGTGCCGCTGTATCCATTTCTGCCGCCCGGAGTTCTCCTCTATTTTGGCTATCGACGACTCTGGCACACCGCCCGTTTTTTACGGGCGCAGCGGGATTTATTGCGGTTACCAGCGAGGTATTTTAGTGCCGAAAACCGGGATTCCACGACGCTTCCCAACGGTAGTCGATTTGTCAAAAAGCAGGTGCGCTGGGAGGAAGCCGAACGGCTTCTCAGGGCGGGAGCCCACTTTCGCGGCAGGCCCCCGGCACGCCTCTCGGCCTCCCTCGGTGACGCGGATACCGGCGACCAAAGGTTTCCGGTGGTTGCAGCCGGGTCGCAACACCCCGGCTTTATCGCTTACGGTGAAAGTGGCAACGGCGAGTTGCACAAAAGCGAAAACCCGCTGGTTGGATTCTACGTGTATGCTGCTGATGCCGAGGAAATGGCCCGTTGGTGCGCGCGGCGCGCGCGAATCTATGAGCTTGTTTCGGCGGCGAGCTTTTTTATGGGTCTGTTTGTTAACTGGTACCTGGCCGTTCTGATGATTAGTCTTGTGGTATAAGCGGCCTTCAGAATCTAAAGAACGGTCAATCGCGGCGGCGCGCGTAGTTCACATTTAGCTTTCGCTTCCTGAATTCCTGGCCGTTCAGCTCTGCGATCGCCGCATCTGCCTTTTCCTTTTTTACTTCCACAAAGGAGTAGTTTTCGAGGATCTTGATTTCACCGATATCCGGTGCTTCGATCCCGTCAACTCCGGAAAAGAGCTGAATGATGTCACGAGGGAAGACACGGCGGTTTTTACCGATGCCGACAAACAGGGTGGCCATCTCAGCGGAAGACTTGCGTTGGCGCGGTGAGGCTTCTTTCCCTTTGAGAAGGTAGGCGGCAACGTAAGCCCTCATAAAAAACGGAACCGACTTCCGGAAAATGCGACGAACTTCGTCTATCTCTCCCGGGTTGGAGTTGGTCTTAATCTCGTCGACGATGGTCGAAAGCTTATCTTTAAGGGCCTGTAGATCTTCTTCGTTCACAGTTGCGAGCTCCTCTGCGCGGGTCTTTGCCTCTTTAAGAGTAACAAGCGGACAGCATAAAGCTAAAATGGGTGTTTTGCACAAAACTACCGGCGGACCCGTCTAAATCAAAACTTTACTAAATCGTCCCGCTGTATATTCTTAGCTTGCAAGCTCACCATATTAGGTCACCGCGGGCCTTGTCAAGATTGCGCCGAGCTCGTGATAAACTCAAGTGCACATACTTCCGAAGGATTTAGCATGACCGTTCGCATGACTTGTGTTTTTAGTTTCGCTACTTTTCTGGTCCTTGGACTCTGTTTCTCGACGCCCCCCGCAGCGGCCCAAGAGGCGGTAGAGTTCCGATACCAATACGCCGAGGGAGAGCTCTATCGTATTCTTTCAACCGTGGACCAATACGTTTTCTACAACGGCGAGTACTCGCATCGAGCGAACCTGTTGAACCGCATCGCCGTGCGAGTGGCTGAGACCAACGGGAATACCGCTCAACTGGAGGTCGAATACCTCCATTCAGCTCAGACAGAGGGGCTTCAGAGCGCCTTCCAATACGAGGACCAGTACCACTCTGACTTTCGCAGGGACGTTTTTGGCAACTATGAAGTGCCCGATGAGTACTACGTGCCGACGGTCCGCGACGTGCCGATCTTTCCGGAGGAACCGGTCAGTCCCGGCGATACGTGGACCCGGGACGGCGAGGAGGTTCATGATCTCAGACGAGTGTTTGAGATCGAGGAGCCGTTCCGGTTTACCATGCCGGTCCGCTACGAGTACCTCGGTGTGGTCGAGCGGGACGGAAAAACCTACGATCAGCTTTCCATCAGCTACAACGTCTTTTTTCGCGTGCCTTCAGGTCCCGGGCCGCTCCGTCCGGTACTCGTGACCGGCTACTCGGATCAGCTTATGTATTGGGATCGAGACCGGGGACGGCCGCACGAATACGAGGAGGAGTACCTGTTTATCTGGGAGCTCGCCTCGGGTGATTCAATTCGATACGAGGGCACTGCAGAGGCGCGTGTTGTCGAGTCGAGTATTCTCGATCGAGATCGGGTTGCCGACGACATACGACGTGACCTCGATGGTCTCGAAAACACAAACGTCGAAGCCACCGAGGACGGTGTCACGATTAGTCTGGAGGACATTCGCTTTCTGCCGGATTCGGCCGTGCTCATAGACACTGAGCGGGAAAAGCTCCGACGCATAGCGGAGGTCCTCGCCCGGTATCCGGACCGGGATCTGATGGTTACCGGGCACACCGCGCTTGCGGGTACGGAGGCCGGGCGTCAGGCTCTCTCTGAACAGCGGGCCCGGGCCGTGGGCGAGTTCCTCCTGGAGCTTAGTGTGCGGGAGCGGGATCAGCTTGTCTACCGTGGAATGGGCGCCCGAGATCCCGTTGCCCCGAACGACACTGAAGCCAACATGCGCAAAAACCGTCGTGTTGAAATCACGATTATGGAAAACTGACTGAACTGATCCAAAGCCTGTTGGGTAAAGTAATGGTGGTGTCTCTGCGGTAAAGAATTGTGACGGCGCAACTTCTCTCTCGAGCCGGTTCGTCGATCCGAGCTTCGGACCTAACTGCGGATAATCGAGCAACCGGACCGCTCGAAACCCGACTGCTTCCCCAAATACCTTTTGACCTCATTAGGCATTATTGGGGCATTGTTGGGGGCATTGTTGGGGGCATTGTTGGGGGCATTGTTGGGGGCAT
>CAZFLD010000048.1:0-34580 GCA_964519835.1 uncultured Spirochaetales bacterium | reverse complement strand
CTCCGCCGAAATGCCCTACAGCCTCTCCTCCAACACTCTTCGGACCAGTTCAGCCAGCTCCGCAAAGCCGTCGCCGTGGGAGGCGCGCGTTATATGTGCCGGTTGCATTTCCATCATCGGTAAAAAACTCTCTACGTTTTTAACCGCCACGGAAATCGGAAAAAAACCAAACATCGGCTCGTCATTGGCGGAGTCACCGCAAAAAACGCCATGTTCGCGGAGCTCGGCTTGATCGACACCAAACACGCCGTCCATAAACGCCTTCACACCACTGAGTTTGTCGTAGTCGCCAAGCCAGAAGTTTACGTGGATCGAGCTGATCTTGGCTTTTGCACCGGCGCTGATACACAGGTCCGCGATCCGCCGTGCGGCTTGGAGATCGAGAAACGGTGGTTCTTCAGCAAAGTCCACGGCGAAGTCGAATAGGCGAGAAAACTGATCCTTGGCGGGCCGAGTACCCGCGACACTCTCAAACACCTCTTGGGCAATCGATCGAAGCCGTACCGTAGCGTCCCCCACCACACTTGGGTTGTACCAGTCCTGTCGGACTCCGTCGCGTAAGTAAAACGCCAACGCTCCGTTTTCTCCGACAACTGCCGCAACCGGCCATTGCCGCACAATCATGTCGCACCAACCGGCCGGTCGTCCGGTAACGGGTATGACCCGCACGCCGGCATCGGTCAGGCCCCACAGCGCGGCGTAGGCGCGAGCGCCGAGCTTGCCGTCTTTGGTAAGCGTGTCGTCGATGTCGACAAAGAGATACTGTACCGACGCGAACACCGACGGTTGTGCATGATCGAGAAAAACCGGCCTAGTTGTTTTCGGCACGAACAGCAGCCCAATAATGCCAAAGATAGGCGAGCAGGCTCGCAGCCGATGCCACAGCCGCAGCCATAAGACCAATCCTGACCACCGTAACCATGGTCTCCAACGATTGCCGGAGAACTCCAGTCCGGATTATCGTGAGCAGGAACAACGCAACGGCGGAGCTGAGCGAATACACCAGCGCCTTTGCTTTTCCAAACCAGCTCGCTTGGACGGTGATGCCGCGACGGGACATAAGGCTTCGGAGGAAGCCGATGCTCACCTCTCGATAGACAATCACAAGGAGAACCCACGAAGGCATAAATCCACTTACAGAAAAACAGACAAAATACGTCACCCTGCTGATAACGTCGGCAAACGGATCAAACAACTTTCCGACATCGGACACGAGCTGTCTTCGCCTGGCGACGATCCCGTCGAGCAAATCCGTGACCTCGATGGTAACAAATATGATCCATAGCAAGACGACCGAGGGCGTAAAGAATCCGCCGGTCCAGTCCGGGATCGAGTACACGAGGTAAAAAACCGGCGCGAGCACGATACGTGTCAACGTGAGTCGGTCGGGTATTGTCACAACCTTATGCTATGAGTGACCGTCTCCCATGTCAATTGACCTTGCGGCACACACCGCATAGATTACGAGCGTGTCACTCGAACAGGACATTCGCCGAACGACCGTTGGATATCTCGCGGCGCAACTGGCGATCGGAATTGCCACGGCGCTCGTTACCGGGGTCCCAAGAGGAGGCATTCTGCTTTTTGCCGGGGTGTTGGTTGCCACTCATTGTGTGATCGGCGTATTTGTGTATACCCGGCGAAGCGATTTTGTGATCGTTACCGGAGCGGCCGGCGGAAAGGGCGGGGATCGAGAGAGAGTGCTGTCGGCAGTCAACATCGCGAATAAGCTCACCATATTCAGGCTGTCTGCGGCGCCGACGATTGTTTTTTTGGTGATCTGGTCCCGGGACCATAAGACGTTGCCGGTATTAATAGCACTGACGGCAATAGCCTTTGCGACAGATCTTGTGGATGGGCGTATCTCGCGACAACGCGGCGAGATTACTAGAATCGGACGTTACCTAGACAGCTCGAGTGATTACGCCGTGCTTATTGTTATGTCGATTGCGTTCTCGTGGTTTGGATTGATAGAGACATGGTTTCTCTTGGCGGTGTTGGTGCGGCTGGGAGTGCAGTTTTTGTTTATGGCGAGCCTTGTGATCGTCCAAGGACATGTTGAACCCCGCACAAGCTTTTTGGGCAAGGCCGCCGTCTTCGCGGTCATGGTGGTTTATGGGACGGTCCTGACACGGCTCATTGATCCCATTGAGGGTGTTGCAACGACCGTTACGATCGGCTTGGAGATTGCCGCTTGTGTGATACTAAGCGTAAGTCTTGTGGAGAAATGTGTCTTATACGTTCACGAGCTTCGTAAGATGGCCAAGAAGGTCACCGAGTAAGAGCGTTTGATAGGGTTTGATACTCGTCTGCACGAAAAAACGTGTAGAGAACGCGGTACCCCGACTGTAGGCGCTTGCTGACCGCCCGACGCAAATGCTCGTCGAGAAGGTCTGCGGTATCAAAAACGATTGCCCGCTCGCGAGGCCGCGAGTTCGACGTGCCCCACACGATTCTAAGAACCTCATCATGCACGCCGCGCCGCGCAATGCTGTAATAGCGAGCGAAGCTGCCGGGCTCCTGTTTGTAGAGGGCAATCATCATGACCTTTTCTAATATCGGCCGGCACCTCGCTTGTCTTAGTAAAACTCAACCAGTTCGATTCCATGCGGCGCCGTAACAACCGCGTAGCGCCGGAGCAGCCTAGGCACCACCGCGGTTGTTGTGACTACTCGACGGGTCACCCCGGGAATCTGATCGCCCCTGATAAGCTCGTGAACTGCATCGATGGGCGACGAGGCCGCCACGGTCTGCCGACCGGCGCCCGCGGCACCCAAAAAGGCGGAATCTATTGCACCGACTATTCCGACAGGCCGCAATCCACGGCCACGCCCAGCAAAAAACCAATGACCACTAAAGCGGAGCTCTTCGTAGGCCACGGAGAGGCTTGGCTCTTCGATCGAGACAAACCGACTCTCCCCGGCCACGCCCACCGACCGTCCACGTTCCTCGGGCACCGGCTCATCGGCGATAATTATCTCCACGTGAATCGCTGGGTCCACGCCGAGCACACGAACCGTTGCAACGACCTCTCCGGGCCTGACCGGCATCCAGGGCGCGAACACGAGGTACGCAAAGGCAATTGCCGTGGACAGTAGAATCAGTACCGGAATACCAACGGCCCGGCGAAATCGCCAGGCCACAAAAAAAACGATAAACGCAATGCCGGCGAAGACACCCAGTTCAGGCGAAAAAAAGCCGGGAACACCATGGGCGAATAACCCCACCGTCAACGCAACAACAGCGGCGGCGGCCGCCAACGGTGCCCAGACTCCCTTGCGACGTCTTGCACGCTCGGGGTAGCGGGAGCGGCTTGGGAGCCGGGTAAGAGCCGCGGCGCCCATCGCTAAAAACAGAGATGCAAGGCAGGTCCACAGCCATGCCGAGCTAAAAAGAAACTCCCCGATTCTCACCTGTCAGATCTCACCTGTCAGAACTTATAGATGCCCGAGAACTTGTCGTTTAGATAACGAACAAAGTGAGTGGGATCCAACGCAGCTCCGGTCACATCTTTGACAAGCTCGCCCGCCGTCTTGGCCGACCCGTGGATGTGAACGTTCTTTCGAAGCCACTCGAGGATGCCGGTGAGGCGGCCGGCCTCGATGTCGGTATCGAGGCTTGGTATGTCCCGTCGCATGGTTACCATAAACTGCGAAGCGTAGAGATTGCCCAATGCGTACGTCGGGAAGTAGCCGATGCCGCCCATAGACCAGTGGATGTCTTGTAGCACCCCTTCCGCGTCGCTGGACGGGCGGATGCCCAAGAGATCCTCCATCTCGCTATTCCATCGCTCGGGAAGATCATCAACCGACAGCTTTTTGTTTATCAGCTCCGTCTCTAAGCGAAAGCGAAGGATAATGTGTAAGCTATAGGTGACCTCGTCTGCCTCGACACGGATGAAGCTCGGCTTGACGGCGTTGACGGCCTTCCAGAAGGTCTCGACATCGATGTCGTTCAGCTGTGACGGGAATATGTCACGGAGCTTGGGGTAAAAGTGCCGCCAAAACGGCAGGCTGCGTCCTATCAGATTCTCCCACATGCGCGATTGCGATTCGTGGATGCCCAGGCTTGTACCGTCGGCCAACGACGTCCCCCGAATCTTATCGCCGAAACCCAGCTCGTACAGGCCGTGCCCGGCCTCGTGGATCGTCCCGAAAATGCCGGTATTAAAAAAATCTTCTTGGTACCTGGTCGTGAGCCGGACATCGTCACGGCCAAGACTTGTGGTGAAAGGATGGGTACTTACGTCGAGGCGCCCACGGCTAAAGTCCCATCCCATCGCCTCGAGCACCCGCCGTCCGAACGCCGACTGCCCCTCCACGGGAAAGCGCCGACGCACAACCGAATCATCGACGGGCGTCGCGTCGCGGATCTGCTCGACCAACGGCACGAGGTCGGTTCGGAGCTTGTCGAAAACCGAGGCTACTTCGGCCGTCTTCATAAACGGCTCGTATTCATCGAGAAGCGGGTCGTAGGGATGATCGTCCCAGCCAAGCGCGTCCGAAACCTCCAGGGTCAGTGCCAGCAGCTCTTTTAGCGCAGGAGCAAACGCGGAGAAGTCTGACTCCCTGCGGGCGGCCTGCCAAACGGCCTGTCCCTTGCTTGTTGCCTGCGCCAGCCGCACCACCAGATTCTTGGGGAGCTTGGTCGAGCGACTGTAGTCCCGAAAAACACGCCGAACAAAGGCGCGGTCAAGCGGGGCCAGGTCGGAGACGCCCGCGGAATTGGCGCGATCGGCCCCCAGATTGTCCAGGAGTTCCCCGATCTCAGGGGCCGTTGCCTTTTCGTGGCGGATCGCGGAAAGGAGTGCGAACTGCTCGGATCGCTCCTCGATCGCCTTCTCGGGCATGTATGTTTCCTGATCCCAGCCGAGGATCGCGCCGGTGTGCGCGAGGAGTGAGACCTCCCTATCGATTTCCTTGAGTCGAGAGATTGATTCCTTCACTGTAAACTCCTTAGATTTCCGCCTTTTGCTCGACCTTGCCTTGTAGCATCGCCACAAACTCGTCGAATGGAATGCCGTTTATCTGGTCACCGGAGCGCGGACGGATACTCACGGCTCCGGCCTCCTGCTCCTTTTCTCCTAGAATAAGCATGTACGGGACTTTCTGACCCTGGTGCTTCCGGATCTTGTTGCCCATGCGGGCCTCGGTGAGATCCGCCTCGACGCGGAATCCCTTTTGCTTCAACGTGTCGACAACATAAGCGGCGTATTTGTTAAAAACCGGAGCCACCGGGATCGCAACGACTTGGACGGGAGAAAGCCACACCGGGAACGCCCCACCGTAGTGCTCTATCAATACGCCAAAAAAACGCTCGAGGCTGCCTAAGAGAGCACGGTGGACCATATACGGTCGATGCTCTTTGCCGTCTTGGTCAACAAAGCTCATATCAAAGCGTTCGGGCAGGTTGAAGTCGAACTGAATGGTCGACATCTGCCACTCACGACCGAGCGCATCTTTGATTTTTAGGTCGATCTTGGGACCGTAAAACGCTCCCCCGCCTTCGTCCACCTCGTAGGATAGCCCTTCAACGTCCAAAGCCTTCCGGAGACTTTCGATTGCCTTGTCCCAGTCCGCCTGCGCTCCGACCGCCTTTTCCGGCCGGGTGGCCAGGTACGCATGAATGTCGGTAAACCCGAAGGCATGCCACATGCGCAAGCAAAAGCGAAGTACCTCGAGGATCTCATCCTCGATTTGATCGGGAGTACAAAAGATGTGCGCGTCGTCCTGCGTAAAGCCGCGCACACGCAGGAGGCCGTGGAGCACGCCGGATTTCTCGTAACGATACACGGTACCAAGCTCGCCCCAGCGAAGCGGAAGGTCCCGGTAGCTACGAACCCCGGTCTTGTAGATCATGATGTGAAACGGACAGTTCATAGGCTTGGCGTAGTAGTCGCTCTTGTCCATTTCCATCGGTGCATACATGTTCTCTTTGTAGAAGTCGAGATGACCGGAAGTCTCCCAGAGCCAACTTTTTCCCACGTGTGGGGTGTAGAGCAACTCATAGCCTCCCGTCAGGTGCTCGGCACGCCAAAAATCCTCCACAGCAAGACGGATTCGAGCCCCTTTGGGATGCCAATAGATCATCCCGGGCCCCGCCTCCTCGTGGACGGAGAATAGATCGAGTTCTTTTCCGACACGCCTATGGTCCCGCTTCTCGATCTCCGCGAGGCGCTCGAGATGTAAACGGAGGTCTTTGGGATTCTCCCACGCGGTACCGTAGACGCGTTGCAGCATGGGACGGTGCTCATCGCCACGCCAGTAGGCGCCCGCTACGGAGAGCAGCTTAAAGCTCTTGGGATGTATCGCTTTGGTGCTCTCGACGTGGGGTCCCCTACACAGGTCCGTAAACTCGTCCACGGAATAGATGGAGACCTCTTCGTCGTCGGGAAGACCCTCGAGAATTTCGAGTTTGTAGGGTTGATCGCCAAATAGCTCCGCCGCCTTCTGACGATCTACTACCTCTCTTGTAAACTCGTGGTTCTCCGCGACGATCTTACGCATGTCTTCTTCAATACCCTCGAGGTCCTCCGGAGTCAGGTTGCGGGGGAGATCAAAGTCGTAGTAGAAGCCGTTCTCGATGGGCGGTCCGATCGCAATCTTGGCGTTTGGGAACCGCCTAAGGACCGCCTCGGCCATCACATGCGCGGTTGAATGGCGAACGCGGTGGAGTCGTTCTTTATCGGATAGTTGTGCCATATCCTGCTCCTTCAAAAAAAAGCCCTCGCGCACTCCGTCCCTACCGGCCTGCGTCGAATGGCCAAGTTGGTAAGGACGACAAGCGCCAGGGCTTCCCGCGGTTCCACCTTACTTCGTGACGCCTTGCGGCGACCACGCACTTATTATCCACGCAATCACGTGGACACCCGTTCACGGAGGGTTGTCCGGCCGAGCATACTTGCCTTCCACGGTATGGAAAACGTTCCGTCGGCGGCTCGGGAGTGGTTTTCGGCGGGGTGTGCACAAGCGTCTTCCAGCCCAGGCGTATTTGCCACGGACGCTCTCTCTTGGCCGGCTCTCGATTCCCGCCAACCGGTTTGCACACGGAACCCACTTACTCGTCTCCGTCGTTGCCTTTGCCGTAAATATCGGCGGTATGGCCTCCGTCGGTCAAGTGCCTTCCAGGTGGTCAAAACGGTCTGAATGTCGGCAGGTCAAACGTTACTGCGGTCGTAGCGCACGACCATGTGGACCCTCGCCGGATCTCCGGCCCGGTGCTCGATTCTATGCGGCACATCCGCATGATACCAAATCGTGTCTCCCGCCGAGAGATCTGCGCTTTTTGCCGCGGCTGCGACGTGGACGGCCCCGTCGAGTATGGTCAGAAACTCCTCCGTCCCACTGCTGTGGGGCTCCGAAACCAGGGCGGTCCCCGCAGCGAACGACAGATCATAGATTTCGATTCCGCCGGCCAGTGACAGAGGGGATATAACACGAAGCTCCGGACCGTTCTCGTCGGTCTCGAGGGCGGTGACATCCGAGGCATGGGTTACAAAAAACCTCTTGGCGGATTCCATGCGGCCGTGCGGCAGCGATTCAACCTCTACACCCAACGCCCTCGCGATCTTCCAGACGGTTGCCACCGTCGGGTTCACTTCATCCGCTTCGATCTGCTGCAGCATTGGGACCGGAACGCCGCTCAAGGTCGCAAGGACTTCTCGGGTCAATCCCCGTTCTTCACGCGCTTCACCTACTCGCTTGCCAATCCGCAATCGCTTGTCTCCTTAAAACTTCGCTCGACGGGCAGTATAATCCCGATAAAAGGAGCGGTACAGTGTCCATGCTTCTCACGGGCGCCCTTGGGCAACTCGGTTCGGAGTTGTCGGTCGCCCTCAAAAAGCTCTATCCGCGCGTGATCCTCACCGATGTGCGCACGACCGAGACGGATATGCCGTTCTACACTCTCGACTGTCGCGACGGAAAAAGGCTGTCGGAGATCGTGCGTAAGGAGGGTGTAACACGCATTTACCACCTCGCGGCGCTGCTTTCGGCGGTGGCGGAAAAAAAGCCGAACGAAGCCTGGGACATCAACATCGCGGGACTTCATGCGGTCCTCGAAGTTGCCAGAGAAGAAGGCCTTTCCGTGTTTACCCCGAGCTCTATCGGTGCATTCGGACCCTCGACGCCACGGGATCAGACGCCTCAGAATACAATCCAGCGTCCGACCACGATGTACGGAATCACCAAGGTGGCGGGTGAGCTTTTGTGTGATTACTACTTCCACCGCTTTGGCGTGGACACACGAGGAGTCCGCTACCCGGGCATTATTTCGCATGTTACACCGCCCGGCGGCGGCACCACGGATTATGCGGTGGAGATCTACTACTCTGCTGTTGCCCGGGGTAGCTATACGTGCTTCCTCAAAGGAGACACGTACCTGGACATGGTGTACATGCCGGATGCGATCAAGGCGGCCGTCGACATCATGGAAGCGGACCCTGCCCGCCTCAAGACACGAAACGCATTCAACGTCACCGCAATGAGCTTCTCGCCCGAGGATCAGGCCGCATACATCCGCAAACACATGCCGGAGTTCGAGCTGTTCTACGATATAGATCCGGTACGGCAGGCAATTGCCAATAGCTGGCCGAACAGCCTGGAAGACTATGCGGCCCGAGTCGAGTGGGGTTGGTCGCCGAACTACGATCTGGACGCCATGAGCCGCGACATGATCGAGGTACTAAACAAACGGCGGTCGGCGGGCACCCTTGCGTACCCCTTCTGAACGCTCAGGAAATGTAGACGCGCAGGGATCGGCCGGTAACATCGACCGAGTCGCCGGTGGCAAGCTCCGGACCGGTGCCTTCCGGAACGATATCTTGGTGCGACGGTGCCGCGGTGTTTATTGTAAGGTGCCACGCCCGGCCCCGTGGCGTGGCGGTAACGGCAAAACGCACCGTCTTCGAAAAGGCGTTGACCATAACCAGAAAATCGTTGTCGTCTTTGTCGGCGAGTGTCTCCGCCCGGCCGCCGTCTATCCGAAAGGCGATAAGGCCCCGCTGGACGGCCCAGTTCACCTCATGCCCGTACTGGTCCATCCAGACAATGTCCGGGATGGCGTTGTAGTCGCGGTCACCACCGGTGTAGAACTCCGGACGGAGAAAGGCGTGGTGCCGAAGGCGAAAAGCGATCATCTCACGCGTGAATCGAAGCAACTCCGCGTTTTGTTCCATAAGCCGGTGGTCAAACCAGGAAATGTCGTTGTCTTGGCAGTACGCGTTGTTGTTGCCACGTTGCGTTCGCCCGAACTCGTCACCACCGAGTATCATCGGCGTGCCGAGGGAGAGAAAAAGCGTGGCGATAAGGTTCTTGGACTGCCGAAGGCGTATTCGGTTCACCCGTAGATCCGCCGTCTCCCCTTCCACACCGTATCCGGAACTGTAGTTGTGGTCCATTCCGTCCGCATCGCCTTCGCCGTTTGCAAGGTTGTGCTTTTTGCCGTACGACACGAGGTCTCGCAGGGTCATGCCGTCATGGGCGGTGACAAAGTTGACGGAGTGAAAAGGTTTGCGGCCGTCTCGCAAATAGAGGTCGGAACTCCCGCTCATTCGGGTTACCAACTCCGAGACGGTTACATCGTCTCCCCGCCAAAACCGCCGTACAGCATCGCGATAACGGTCGTTCCACTCCGCCCATCGGCCCCCAGGGAACCAACCGACCTGGTAAGCGCCGCCCGCGTCCCAGGCCTCGGCTATTATCTTGGTGTGCCCGAGAATCGGATCCTCCGCAATCTGTTCGATCACGGGCGGGTTATCCATAAGTTTCCCATGACGGTCGCGTCCAAGAATCGAGCCGAGATCAAATCGGAAACCGTCGACATGCATTTCCATGACCCAGTAATGAAGGCTGTCGACGATAAGACTCCGCACAATCGGGTGGTTGCAGTTCATGGTGTTGCCGCAACCCGAGTAGTCCCGATAGAACCGTCTATCATCCTCCAGCATGTAGTAGATTTGGTTGTCCAGGCCCCGAAAGCTGTAGGTCGGACCGAGATGATTCCCTTCCGCCGTGTGGTTGAACACTACGTCCAGGATTACTTCCAGGCCTGCCGCGTGGAGCTCGCGCACCATGGTCTTGAACTCGGTGACCTGATTTCCCGGAACCGCCGCGTAGGAGGCCTTAGGCGCGAAAAATGCGACGGTGCTGTAGCCCCAATAGTTGCTCAAAAGCTCACCTGTCTTTGGATTTCTGCGATTGATCTCGAGGTGATTGAACTCTTGGACGGGCAAGAACTCCAACCCGGTTATGCCCAGCTCCTTGAAGTACGGAATCATCTCGATGACGCCGAGGTATGTTCCCGGATGCTGTGCCCCGGAGGAGGCGTGAGCGGTGAGCCCCTTGAGGTGGCATTCGTAGACGACGCTCCGTCGAAGGGGATAGTTGATCGGCGCGTCTTCCCGCCAGTCGAAGGCATCGTCCACAACAACACACTTTGGAACGTCCGAACCCGTGGGTGTCGTTGAGAATGAGAGGTCCGCTTCAGGCGAGATCGTATCGTAGGCATACAGACCGCCGGCGGCGCGCTTGTATTCGCCGGCCGTGGCCTTTGCATACGGATCCATCAGGTACTTGTTGCGATTAAACCGATGCCCCACCGCCGGTTTGTACGGACCGTCGACCCGATACAAGTAGAGAGCCCCCGCGCGTAGGCCATGTACAAAAATGTGCCAGATGTCGCCTGTTTTGTTGGTGTGAGGATCGAACTCGAGCTCCGCATAGGGCTCAATCGCACCATGGGAAGCAAACAGAAGCAAGGATACCGCCGTCGCGTTGCGGCTGAACAACGCAAACTGTACGCCTCCGCGCCGTATGCTTGCACCCAGCGGCTTGGCCGACCCGCGACCGACCTCAATTGCGAACGGTCCGGCCGGCGTGGGCAGGTCATCCCTCACCGTCGAAAAAACTCCGTGACAACGGCAATAAACTCATCACGCTTCTCAGCATGAACCCAGTGACCGGCCTCGGAGACTGTTGTAAACTCGGCGGCCGGGAAAAAAGCTTCAGCGGCCGCGATTCCATTGTCGTCGATGTAGCCGGACCGTTCGCCTTGGACAAAAAGAGCGGGCCCCACGAACGTGGTCGCCGCACCCTCTACCGGAGAATCGGCGCCACGGTCCGTCCCGCGATCTGGTCCGACCAGACTCGGAAAGCCGAGAATGTCTTGATAGGCTGCGGCGATGCCTTGTATGTCGTGACGCCAACCGGAACCGTCACGCTCGAAGTTCTTGAGAAGAAAGGCCCGAACGGCGGCGTCGTCGATGTATTGCGCGAGCGTCGCCTCGGCCTCTTTGCGATTCGACGCTTCGGCAGCCCTTAACTGGGCGCTAATGATGTCTTGATGACGGGCGGGATCCTCGACCGGAGCGATATCTACCACCACAAGCTTCTCCACCAGCTCCGGTCGCAAAAGAGCAAGGATCATAGCTATCTTGCCGCCCATGGAGTGACCAAGAACAATCGCCTTTCCTCGGGCACAGTGTTGCTGCACAAACTCCGCAACGGTTTCCGCCATCGCCTCATAGCGCAAATCTCCCCACGGAGATTTGCCGTGGCCGGGCAGGTCCGGTATGAGCACGTGCCGTTGCTCGCCCAACTCACGCGCAACGGTGCGCCAGTTTTCGCCTGACCCAAATAGCCCGTGGAGTATGACCAGCGCCGGTACCGCCTCAGCGTTGCCAAAAGCCTCGTAGTGCAAACTCACGTCGCGGCGTCCATCTACTCGCGTGCCCCAAAGCTCCAGGTATTCTGGGAAACCGTGTGCTCCCAATTCTTCCGGACCTGTTTGTCGGTCTCCTGCCCGAGGTGTTTTTCCGACAGCCCCTCGGTAGGCCCGGCATAGCCGAGGATTACAAGCGTGATAAGCGTGTAATCCAACGGGATGCCGGCCGCCGCCTTTACACCAACGGGCTTGAACCCCGCGATCGGGTGGGCGATCAAGCCCTCCTCCACAGCCTGCAAAACGAGGTTCTGCGTGGCGAGACCCAAGTCGAACAGCGCGTAATCACGCCCGTCGTCCAGCCGGCAGTCGTCTTCCACTCGACAGGCGGCCAAGACAATACACGGCGAGCGCTTCGCCCAATAGTTGCCGCCTGCGATGTGCTCTTTGACGGAGGACAGGTGCGGCTCGTCCGTTACGGCTACAAAACGCCACGGCTGGTTGTTGGAACAGGACTCCGCTAAACGGGCGGCTTCGAGAACTCGTCGCAAAACATCCTCGGGAATCGGCTTGTCGGAAAGTGCCCTTCGCGCCCGGCGTTTGACAATAGATGGAATCAGGGCCAACGCAATCTCCTTTACTCGAGTAGCTGATGCACACCGGCCGCCTTTACAAAAAGGATCGGCGGCATATCGCTGTACTCGTCAAATTGCCGAGAAAAAGCTCGTTTGTCCAAAGAAAACAACCTCGAGAGACCCGATGCCCGTCCTCCCGGCACGCCCATAAAAATCAAATCGGCGTCGCTCGACGTGTGCCGTACGGTTTCCACAAAGCTGTTTTCGTCCTGGTCGAGCACCAAGGTCTCACCCTTCAACCGCGCACCGACGAGCAGCTTTTCGAGGTCGGCTTTTGCGCTCTGTGCGTCTTCCCCGTTAAACATTTTACGGATAAGGCGAATCGCGTTGCGTTTCCCCGATGCCGCGTCCGCTTGGCTTACGATGTATGCCAGAATCGCCATCAGATTGCCGTTTTCTTCGCCCTTCCAATACACGTCCACCCGGAGACTACCTCCGGGATTTCCGTGTTTGTACAGGATGACGTTTTTGCGCAGGGCGATCATCTGCTCAACAAGATCGACCATCGACAGCCGACGATTTACAGGCATAAGCACCGTGTTGATCTGAAAGCCGCCGGGAACCGTAGCCTGCACAATTGCGCGAACGGCGACATCGTAGTCCGAGTCGTCGACATGGACAAGCCGCGCTCTTTCGATCATGGCCGGGTCGACGCGGGCGCTTCTAAGCCTGCGCCCCACTCGCGCGTCGGCGGTGTCGGGCGCGGGCCGCATTGTTTGTGGCACGTCCGGGGGGGCATCCGGCGCGCGCGCCGCCCGGTCGCCACCCGCAGCAGCCGGCTCGCCGCCCGCGGCCGAGGGCTCGCCGGTGTTGCCGGACATAGAGGGGGGCCGCCCGCCTTCCGCACCAACCGACGCGTCGTCCACATCCCCCGCCGCCGCCTCACGCGGCTCCGCGCCGGGCTCGATGCGTGCCGGCGGCGGAGCAGCAGTCAGAACGTTTACCATCGTAAGGCCTTTGTACTCGATAAGGCGCTTGGCCATGGCAAGCGTTTCCCGCGTTGCTTCCTGCTCCTCACGGAAGTCGGCGAACACAAAAACGCCGACGATCGGCCGCCAGTTTTTGGTTCCCTGGATAATACGGTGCATCCGACGAAAGCCCCACGTGAGCATGCTAAAAAGGAGGCCCCACCACACACCTTCCAACCGACTTTCGGCCTTGTAGCGGAGGAGCAGGTAAAAGACAAGGAGTTGTGAGGTAATCACGCCGATACCCACCCAGATGTTGAACAGTGCGATGACCATCATACAGACGGCAAATCCGAAAAGGCCTATGGCCCAGTGGCCCTTGGATGTAGGGCGGAAACTCGGGTTGCCGCTGACCCTCTCCAAAAAGGCCGCCAGGTTGACCCATCCGTAGACGACCAAAAAACACACACCGACGATAAGCGACACAAACGAAATGTCGCCGGCCCAGATAACCGGCACGACAATCGAAAACGTGAGGATGGTCGCCCATCGCGGCTCCGTACCACCGCTACTAAAATCACGTCCCAAAAAACCAAGCGCCTTCGGCAGGATGTTCTCGTGGGCAAGCGCCTGCGCAGTCCGCGGTGCCGTTACAAAGTAACTCAGGGCCGAGGACCCGGTGGCAAAGAGGATCCCGGCAAGAAGAATGGCCGTTGCGACCGGTGAGTTAGAGAACAAGTCGATGACCGAAAGGTTGCCTCCCGAGCCAATTACCATATCCCGTCGCACAAAGCTAAAGACAAAGGTGATGCCGATATAGACAACATAAGTAACGCCGATCGACAAGAAGGTACCACGCACGAGCGAGCGCCGCGGGTCCTTCAAAACGCCACTCATTCCTACACCGGCATCGATACCTGTTACCGCGGGGAAAAACGTGGCAAAGGCGGCCCAGAACGCCAGCCGGGTGCCAAAGCCGCTTATGTTCATCTCGTTGCGGAAGATCGGCGCCCCGTCCGGACCACCAATGCCGAGAAACGGTGAAGCGAGAATCACACCAACGGCGACGGTAAGGATCACAAAGATCACGATTTGAATCTTGGAGATAAAGTTCGCGCCGGCAATTGCGGCGGAGAAGGCAAGAATGGCGATTACCGTGGCGATAAACTGCTTTTGCACAAGCACAGGAAGACCCAAAGAGGCCGTCAACTCGGCCACGGCCGGAATTTGCACGATGTAGGCCTGCAAAGGCTCCGCAAAACCGGTGCAGTAGAATCCGATTGAGACGGCCTGAGCCAAATAGAGCTGGATGCCGATGGAACCGCCAAAGGCCCGGCCAAGAGACCGCTTGGAGACGGCAAACATGCCGCCGGGCCCCACACGTTCGAGGTTCGTGGCGGAGTCGGCTATCGAAAAGGCGGTGGCAAGGGTTGCGGTGTTGGCAAGGGTCACAATAATCAGCATGTCCACCAACCCCATCAATCCCACCAGCGCGGGCAGGATGAGGAAGAGGACAGCTCCTAGTATGGCCTCGAAAGAGGGTACAAAAACACCGCTAAAAGTGCCGAATAGTTTCAAAGCACCCTCCTCCGACCGTTACCGGCCGGCCGCTGCGGATCGACCGCCGACGAAGCGCTACTTTTTTCCTTTTCGCTGTGCCCGGGACGAGGACTTGCCGGCCGCCTTTTTCTTCCCGCCGCCGCCGAGCTGCTCGATAAGACGGCGCTTTTCCACTTCGTCGAGCTCCGCCCGAGCCGCCGATTCGGCCTTTGCCTCTTGGCCGGCAGGTGCCTGTTCGACTGCGACCTTCGCCGGTACGCGGCCGCCGACGGCGGGCTTGCCGCGACGCCGCCGTGTCTTGACAATGGCGACAAAGGCTGGTGAAGCGATAAATATCGAAGAGTAGGTACCAACCACGATACCGACGATTAGGTTCAGCGCGAAGTCTTTGATCTGCCCGGTGGTAAAAACAAAGATGGCTCCAACGGCCAGCAGTGTGGTTAGCGAGGTGATAAGAGTCCTGCTTAGGCTCTGCGTAATACTGGTGTTAATAACCGTTTCGATCGGTGCCTCGTGCATCAGACCCTCGTTCTCTCTGACGCGGTCGAAGATAACAATCGTATCGTTCAAGCTGTAGCCGATGATCGTGAGAACCGCCGCGATGGTGGCCGTGGATACCTCGATTTGAAACAGTCCGATAAACGCGATCATAAACGCCACGTCATGCAAAAGGGTAAGGATGGCCGACACGGCATACGCGAATCGAAATCGAAACCAGATGTACCCGAGGATCAATACCAGGGCGAGAATCGTCAACAGAATCGCTTGCTGCGTGAGGTCCGAGGAAAACTGCGATCCGACAAAGGCAGTCTCGAGCTCGGTAACGGAGCCCGCACCGTAGCTATTTTCGAGGAGCGTAATAATGCGGGAAGGCATAACGGTACTGAAGTCGGCTACGGTCCCATCGTCGCGAACCCGAATGTTGAACTCATTGTTCGCGGGCGGGCCGATTCGCTGAGCTTCACTCCCGTCGATTCCTGCCAAGAGAGAACGAATGTCCTCCACATCAATCTCTTCGGACAAGCCGATATCGACATGCATCCGCATGCCTTCTTCGAAGTCGATGCCCAGGTTAAAGCCGTCTTGCAGGATTGTCCCCACGACACCACCTGCGACCATAAGGACGGTGACGATAAACAGGAGGCGCAACGTTAGGAATGGGATTGTCTTTTTTGTCCGGCTCATTGGGAGACCCTCCATGCAATCGAGAGTTTCTTAGCTCCCAGGACTTCGGTACCAAAGTCGAAGATCAAACGCGAAACAAAGAGGGCCGTAAACATGGACGAAACGATTCCCACCGCCAGAGTAATGGCAAAGCCTTGAATGGGGCCGGTTCCAAGCTGGGACAAGAAAACCGCCGCGATAAACGTGGTGATGTTTGCGTCCATAACCGTCCAAAACGCCTTCTGAAATCCGGCTCGGACGGCGGCCTGGGGCGACTTTCCGAGGCGGTACTCTTCTTTGATGCGCTCAAAGATGATCACGTTGGCATCCACCGCCATACCCACTGTAAGAATA
The DNA here is from genome assembly GCA_964519835.1 of uncultured Spirochaetales bacterium. Classification (GTDB taxonomy): domain Bacteria; phylum Spirochaetota; class Spirochaetia; order DSM-27196; family CAZFLD01; genus CAZFLD01. The sequence continues at coordinate 18,301 of CAZFLD010000048.1, read as the reverse complement.
AGACCGGCGATGCTGGTCAGGGTGAGGGTCAAATTGAACACCGACAGAACAGAGAGCGTAAAAAACAAATTGAGAATAAGGGCGAGGTCGGCGATAAAGCCGGCGCCCTTGTAGTAGGCGATCATAAAGAGTACAACCAGCGCCATGCCGAGGAGTATGGACCGAAGACCGACACGGATGGCCTGCTCTCCCAGACTCGCGCCCACCGCCTGCTGATTGACAATCTCGAGATCCACCGGCAGCGCCGCCGTTCGGAGCACGGTGGCGATATCGCTTGCCTCATCCGAGTCAAATCCCGTCATACGGACTTGCCCATTGGGGATCTCCTCGTTTATCACGGCATACGCGCGCGTTCTCGCGTCCATCACAATAGCTAAGCTGGAGCCCACGTTGTCCCGCGTTAGTGTCTGGAAGAGATCGGCCCCGTCATTGTCTAAAACAAAGTTGACCGTCGGCTGATTGGTAATCGGGTCCCGGGCTACTTGGGCCTCTACGATATGTGAGCCGTCGAGGCCGTATTCGCCGATGTCCTCTCGGATGGCGATGTACCGAACCGGTTCGTCAATGCCGTACTGGTCACGGACGACGTAGAGGCTCAGTATCGTTCCCGCTTCAATAAACTCCGGCACACCGTCTACATCCGGAGACCATCCGGGATTTTGTGTCTGAAGCGTAAGCAACTCGTCGGTGGCTTCGTCGTCCACGATGTGAAAGTTGAGGCTGCCGCGACCCATAAGAAAGCTGTTGACCCGCTCCCGGTCGTTGTCGCCGGGAAGCTCGATGCTAATCCGGCCGCCGTCCTCACGACGGATCTGCGGCTCGGTAACGCCAAACTGGTCGATTCTGTTTCGCAGGATCTCGAGGGCAAGGGTCACCGCGTCGTCGACCTCCGCCCCCGTCAGGCTGCCGTCTTGTCGCTCTTCGAGGCTTTGGGTATCTGCTTCGAGCACAACACTCATGCCACCTGCAAGGTCGAGGCCGAGGAGAATAATACGCGACTTCAGATCTTTCAGAGCAAGGATTTCTTCCCGATAGTGATCCTCGAGCGCGCTAAACGCTTGGTTCTCGGAAGAAAAAGCGCCGAGCACGGTTCGTAGCGTCCATTCCGACGGCAGATTCTCACCCGCCAAGTTGTACCGCTCACGTGCGGCTTCGACCAGAAATGAGTACTCGTCCGGGATCGTCGCGTCGGGGTCCTCCTGGACCATCTCGGCAAGTTCAATAATCGCCGCCCGCGCTTGTTCGCGGGAGTGCTCGCGAAGCTCTACGCGGGAGATCGATGCGAGTTCCTGTTGCTCCTCGGGTACAAAAAAGTACCATCGCACCGTCGGGTAGACAAAGATGCCGCTTACTACCACGACGACAAGGATTACAATAAGCCTAAAACGTTTACTCATGTTCTGTGATTCCCTGGAGGGGCTGGTTTTTAGTCTTTGTCCTCGGTCTTGGCGTCGTCCGAATCCTCAGCCTGCTGAGCCTCTTCGTCGGATGTATCCGTCTCCTCGACACTCTGCTTGGCCGCCGGCTTCTGCTCGGTGACGTTTGAGATGGCCGACCGGGACATCTCGAGTTTTGTATTGGCGTCCACCTTGAGAACGACGATTTCGTCCTTGATCGAGTGGATTTGCCCGCGAATGCCGCCGATTGTAACGACCCTGTCGCCCTTTTTGAGGGCCGCAAGCATCCGCTTTGTTTCTTTCTGCTTTTTATTCTGTGGACGAATGATCAGAAAGTAGAAAATGACAAATACAAGGCCGAAGGTGATAAAGGTCGTAATAAGCGACCCGGCACCACCGCCTTCCGCAGCACCTCCCGCAGGTGCGCCCATAAGGAGCGGCAGTTCCGTAAACAACGTATTCATAATGATATTGCTTCCTTGGAGACAGAGATTTCGAAAAAACCTAACACAGCGAATATCACGCAGTCAAGGTGACCCGGGATCGCCGTCCCGGATGATAAAGATGGTAAATCAGACGTAGATCACCTTGGAAATGCCCTCCGGCACGCCGTGCACGCCGAATAACCGTTTGAGCGTTTCAACAGTGACCTCGGGCATCGCCGCCGCACCGTCGGTTTGCGTACCGCCGTCGCCCGTTGAATCGGCCGGCCGATTCTCGAAAAGCGACACAAACTCGTTCATTTCCGACTCAGAGTCGGAGGTGAGCGCAGCGCAAAACGCCGCCTTGTGTAGGCCCGCAACAAAAAGCTCTTTTGTCGACGCCCCGCCGTACTTTCGACGAAGTCGCTTATCTACGATTGCGGCGTTTCCCTGAAACCCGATCGTGAAGATAAAGTCCTGCCTGTTCACCTATCGTACCTCTGCTACGCCCATTGTAGAGCAGACGGACCAAAATACAAGTGGGCGCGCCCTGCCGGACGCACCAAACAAAACGGGGAAGCCGAGACTTCCCCGTTGGTGTGGAGTATGGCTAACGTGATCGCCTGAGGCGACTACATCATGCCACCCATACCCCCCATTCCGCCCATTCCGCCCATGCCCGGGGCGCCGCCACCGCCGGCCGGCGCAGGCTCTTCCTTTTCGGGAATGTCTGTCACGGCACACTCGGTGGTTAGCAGCAGACCCGCGATGCTTGCGGCGTTCTGGAGCGCACTGCGCGTAACCTTCGCGGGGTCGATGATGCCGACCTTCACGAGGTTGACCCACTCCATCTTGGCTGCGTCGAAGCCGATGCCTTTCTTTTCGTGCTTTGCGCGATCTCCGACAATCGAGCCGTCAAGACCGGCGTTGGAGGCAATCCGGCGAATCGGCTCTTCCAGTGCCCGCATGACAATCTTGAATCCGACCTTTTCGTCTTCGGCCATCTCGTCCACGTTCACCTTAGCCAGACTCTCCACGGCCTGGATCATCGAAAGGCCGCCGCCCGGTACGATTCCCTCTTCGATGGCCGCCCGGGTTGCGGACAGAGCGTCTTCAACACGGTGCTTTTTCTCTTTGAGCTCGACTTCGGTCGCGGCACCAACGTTGATAACGGCCACACCGCCGGCAAGCTTGGCGAGGCGCTCTTGGAGCTTCTCCCTGTCGTAGTCGGAGGTGGTCTCTTCGACCTGTGCCTTGATTTGGCTAATCCGCTCCTTGATGTCCGTCTGCTTTCCCGCGCCGTTGATGATCGTGGTGTTTTCCTTCTCGACCTTGACGCTTCGTGCGGATCCGAGCTGATTAATCTCGACGTTTTCCAGCTTCAGCCCAAGATCCTCGGAGATGACCTGGCCGCCGGTAAGAATCGCGATATCCTCGAGCATGGCCTTGCGTCGGTCACCAAATCCCGGAGCCTTCACGCCCACTGCGTTAAGCGTTCCCCGGAGACTGTTAACGACGAGCGTCGCAAGAGCTTCGCCCTCGATGTCCTCGGCGATGATCAGAATCGGCCTATTCGATTGCGCAACCTTCTCGAGAATCGGAAGAAGATCCTTCATGGAAGAGATCTTCTTGTCGTGGATAAGAACGTACGGATTCTCGAGGAGAGCCGTCATGTTCTCACGATTCTGTGCGAAGTACGGGGAGATGTAGCCGCGATCGAACTGCATACCCTCGACATACTCGGTGGTAGTTTCGATGGTCTTGGACTCCTCGACGGTGATAACCCCGTCTTTGCCGACCTTTTCCATCGCTCCCGCGATCTCTTCGCCGATCTCCATGTCGTTGTTGGCCGAGATGGACGCGACGTGGGAGATTTCCTCCTTGTCCTTGATGGTCTTGGCTTGCTTGCGAATCTCCTCAACGGCAAGCTCAACCGCGTGGTCGATACCACGCTTGATGCCCATCGGGTTGATACCGGCGGCAACGCTCTTTAGACCCTCTTTGATAATCGAGTGCGCGAGGACCGTGGCGGTGGTGGTTCCATCACCGGCGACATCGTTTGTCTTGGTAGCCACTTCCTTGAGAAGCTGGGCGCCCATATTCTCGTAGGCGTCTTCGAGTTCGATTTCCTTGGCCACGGACACTCCGTCCTTTGTTACCGTCGGGGCCCCGAACTTTTTGTCCAAGAGAACATTTCTCCCCTTGGGCCCCAGGGTGACCATCACCGCGTTGGAGAGTTTCTCAACTCCCCGGAGTAGCGCTCTTCGCGCCTCTTCGTCGAAAATAAGCTGCTTCGCCATGTATTCCTCTCCTAATCCCAAAAGTGTTATTGATTATGTGGGCGTAGCTAGGCCGTAAGATATAAAAGATGAGTCGGACCATCAATAGCGTAGTCTACGCTTTGCCGTATTGATGTGTTACAAAGGCACGTGCCGTCATGACCAACACAGGTGTTGTTTCGATAGTTATTGCCTCGTATAGAAGCGGGAACAAGGCCTTGGAGGAAGCAATCCTCCGAGTCGATGAATCACCGATAACCGGCGTGATATGGAATATCGCCGCCTGCCGCTTCGAAGAGCCGCCGGAATATCTCGGAGATCCCCCTGACCGCAGCGGCGCCGGAGAGGCCGCCTCTATTTTCGGGGCATTTGAGAATTCTGCCGGACTCGGGGCTGCTTCGCGTGAGGCGTTGGTGGAGCGGCTGCGAGACGGCAGAGACATCCTCGCGCCCTGTGGATACTCCGGGGCGCCTCACGGTCTCCTCACCGCGCAAGAGCTGGAGCGGGACGTCGCGTGGGCGGATCAGAACCCGTGGGACAGCGGAGCCACGCAAACGGTAGGCGCGCCTTCCGAGGTACTTATGCCCGCAGAGGCCGACGTGCGCCGGATCGCCGGGCTCGAGGTGTATCGGAGGCGCGCACGGCGGGTCGTACTAGGCACCCACACACATCGAGACCGGAGACGGCGCGCCGAACGTCGTATGGTAAGCAGGCGGGAAAAAGGCCTGGTTGACTTCCCCCTTATCACACTCGAGATCCCGATCGGCCGATCAGACGGAACACCTCGCGAGTGGCCACGGCTTCTATCGCGAGCACTCGGGCGGTCGTCGGAGGAGCCGTCGGTCTTTCTTCTTGTGGTGGATACGTCGCCGGCGCCGGTTTTGTGGTTCTGCGATCGAATCGCGGAGTTGCGTCGTCGGGGCACCGAGGTTGAGGTCCGGCCGTTTATTCGATATGCCGGCGATCCCGTGGACGTTGACGCCGCTTCTCTCGACCCGCTCCACCCTACGGCGTACACACCAAGTGACCGCCATGCGTGGTACCGCGCCGCCACCCTCCGCGGGGCCGTCTCCGGTGACGCCGGCGGCATCGCTGGTGGCCGGGATCGGCTTATGCTGCTTCGGCCGCGGTCCTTCGGCGCCACACGGCCGGAAGCCACGCCGCCCCCGGGCCACTACGGTGCCGACCGTGTGCTCGGCTCGAGTATGCAGGGGAGTGCGACTATTGCTGACGAGGTATGGGACGTGGAACTCACCGGCGGACGTCTTGGTACCATCCGCGCAGGGGACGCGGAAATCGCCGGTGTGGACACCGTCAACAGCCGCTTGCAAGTGGGCGGCAAAGACCTGCCGTTCGACTCGTGGGGAGCAGTGTCTTTCGAAGGCACGCGGACTCGTGGGCTGCAAGAACATCTGGTCTTATCCGCTCCATTTACGCCTACGCCCGGCAGCATCATCGTCGAATACTACTTTGTCGACGGCTTTTCCCCGCTCGTTCTGGACCTACACACCCGATACCCGGTGTTTGACGCAGGCGTAGTGGTCAACGAGATCGCTCCCTTTGAGTACCCGATCTATTTCTTGGGCGAAGACGAGGCGCTTTTGGTGGACGCCGGATACCCCGACGGAAGTCGCGCGCGCGCAACATACGCCGGAGCATTTGAGGGCTTTGTTTACGGGCAGACGTTTAGTTTCCAAAAGACACGACTTGACCACACCGGTCAGGAGCGGCAACACTCCCCGATCTCCGCCGCCGGCACTCCAACCACAAAGGAAACAGGAATAACACTTCGCGCATACGACCCGGATTCTTCGCTAATCGTTGGCATCGCACTATCCGTTCGGCGGTGTCGGAAGTCCTCGCGAGTAGACGGCCAACGACGGAAACACTGCTTCGAGGTACGGGTAAACCTTGTGGGCAGTTACCGCCGGCTCTGGTCCGACGAGATTTCGTGCATCGAAGAACACATGACCTTTTTGCTGACCCCGGGAGACCGCCACGCGCTGGCAATTCCGGCGGCCGTAAAGAGCGAACTCGTGGGCCCCTGGGCCCATGAACGCTGGGAGTAGCTGTGTTTGCTATTCGCCGCCGTAAAACCGCGGCGTAGCCTACCCGCCACTGGTCACGAGCTCGTATTGCCTCGGCGTTACAGGCCGAGCAGCTCCGCGTAAGCCGCCATGGCAGGCGACGTTCGATCACCCGACAGGATCTGCTTGGTCAGGACCTTGCCGAGTTGGACGCCTTCCTGATCAAAACTGTTTACGTTCCACAAAAAACCTTGAAACATAACTTTATTCTCGAAGTGAGCAAGAAGAGCCCCCACGGTGCGCGCCGTCACCCGATCGCCGTGAATCAGGGAAGAGGGCCGACCGCCGGCAAAGCGTTTGTTGGGATCGCCCGCATGCTTTCCGGCCGAAAAGGCGATAATCTGAGCAGCAAGATTCGCGTTGAGCTTGATTTGGCTTGTCGATCCCCCCCATTCCAAGTCGTGGCCCCGCTGGGACTCCTTGAACCCGATAAACTGCAATGGAATCACGTCGGTTCCCTGATGGAGGAGCTGATAGAAGCTGTGCTGGCCGTTGGTTCCCGGCTCGCCGAAGACAACAGGGCCGGTCCGATACAAAACCTTACCCCCTGCTCTATTGACGCTCTTGCCGTTACTCTCCATGTCGAGCTGTTGTAGATGGGCCGGAAAGCGCGAGAGCGCCTGGCTGTACGGAAGGACCGCCGTCACCGGGTAGCCGAGTACGTTGCGTTCGTAAACGCCAATTGCCGCGTCCATCATCGCGGCGTTCCGCGTGATCTCGGGCTCGAGGCTGAGCATGTCCGCCTCGTGGGCGCCGGCAAGAAACTCGCCAAATGCCTCGGAACCAAATGCGAGGCTCAAGATAACGCCCCCGACGGCGCTCGTTGAGGAGTAGCGTCCGCCGATGTAGTCGTCGATAAAAAAGGCGTCCAAGTAGTCGGAGGATTCGGCCAACGGACTGGTTTTTGAAGTCACGGCGACGATGTGCTTTCGCGGAGCGACGCTCTTGCCCGTCCGCGCCATGTAGTCGATCACAAAGGCCTCGTTTGATAGGGTCTCTTGGGTCGTGCCGCTTTTGGATACAAGTACAAACAGCGTGGACTCAGGATCGAGCCCCTCGAGTACCGCCGAGGCATCGTCGGGGTCCACGTTGGAGATAAAACGAGCAGGCAGGTGGTCGTAGGCGCCCTCTAAGGCGAGGTACATCGCGCGCGGTCCAAGGTCCGATCCGCCAATCCCGATTTGCACAAACGTCTCGAAACGTTTGCCGGTCGAGCCGAGGATCCGGCCCGTCCGCACCGCCTCCGCGAAGTCGGCAACGCGCGTTTGTTCATCCACGTAGGCCGCCCGGTAGTCGAATCCGTCTTTTACCACCTCGCCCGCAACCACACCCCGCGTAAGGTGGTGCAACACCATCCGGCCTTCGCCCGTGTTCATGACCTCGCCTGATGCGAGAGCCGTGTACTTCGCAACAAGCTCCTGCTCGTTTGCAAGGTCTTGTAGGACGGACACGGCGGCGTCCGTTACGGCTTTTGCGGCATAGTTATACGTGAGTCCCACGGCGGCGCGAATGGAGCGCAAAGAGACGCGCTCTGCGCTCAAGACGTCCGCCGGCTCGGGCGTGGATACCTCGCGGAGACGCGCAAACGCATCCGCCTTATCGAGATTTTTGTACTCAGGCATACCGTCCTCCTCGTCCGCTTTTCACGGTCCGTTCCATATCCTCAACCGTTCTGAACCGACCCGGTCATTTCTCATGAAAACCCGCCATCGCTCTCATTTCCACGGCCGGTCCCGCGTCGGAGCGGCGTTTTTTGTGGACCATGGCCGCAACGCCCGTCGCGAGTCCGTACAGGTTGATAAAGCCCGTTGCATCTTTGTGGTCGTACGCGCTTTCGCCAAAGGACGCCAAGTCCTCCAAGTACAGACTGTACTCGCTTTGTCGCCCGTTGAGAATGATGTTGCCCTTGTACAGGCCGACGCGGACGGACCCGGTAGTGTACTCACACGCCTTCTCCATGTACGCGTCCATTGCCTCGCGAAAGTGGTAGAACCACTTTCCCGCGTAGACGATGTCTGAGTACTTGAGCGCCATGGCGTTTTTCATGCTGAGCGTGTCGAAGTCCATGGTAATCATCTCGAGGTCGCGCAATGCTTGGAACAGAATCGTACCGCCCGGTGTCTCATAGACGCCGCGGCTCTTCATTCCCACAAGCCGTGTCTCCACCAGATCCGTCCTCCCGATGCCGTTCTCGGCGCCGAGTTGGTTGAGGCGCGTTAGTATTTCGAGCGGTGCTACTCGCTCGCCGTCGAGGCCCACCGGGAGGCCCCGCTCGAATTCGACGACAACTTCGGTTTCCTTGTCGGGGGCTTCTTGCGGCGACTTCGACAGCTGGAACATCGATTCCTTCGGCTTTGTCCAGGTATTCTCGAGCTCTCCGCCCTCGTGACTCATGTGCCAGATATTCCAGTCGCGGCTATAGATGTTTTCCTTGGAGACGTTACCGATGGGAACGTTGTGTTTTTTTGCGTACTCGATGGCCTGTTCCCGACTACGAATGTCCCACAGGCGCCACGGCGCGATAACCTCGAGATGCGGTGCCAAGGCCTTGTAGGTAAGCTCAAAGCGAACCTGGTCGTTACCCTTGCCGGTGCACCCGTGCGCCACGGCGTCGGCACCTTCTTGAATCGCAATGTCGACTTGATGCTTGGCCTGCAGCGGTCGGGCAATACTTGTGCCGAGGAGGTAACGCCCCTCGTAGAGGGCGCCGGCACGGAGCATCGGAAAGAGATAGTCGCGGACAAATTCCTCCCGAACGTCGAGGATGTGGAGCCTTGACGCCCCCGAGGCGAGGGCCTTTTCTTCCAACTGATCCCAAGCTTCGTCCTGGCCGACATTTGTGCAAACGCAGACAACTTCCGCGTTGCTGTAATGCTCTTTGAGCCAGGGAATAATAATCGACGTATCGAGCCCACCCGAGTAGGCCAAAACGATTTTTTTGATGTGGTCGTACATGTCTCCTCCAGATTGTTGCGCGGCCGGCGAGACGGCCGGCGGTTGTTTTTTGCTCCCAATATTTTTCTCCCCGGCCGCTTGGGTTGGTCGACCCCGGGGTGACGGCCTAATGGTGCCCGGCCTGTGCCTGGTTGCGTCGCCGCCGCCGGGCTTGCGGCCGGAACCTCACCCCCCGGCGAGCGCTGTCAGCGCATCCCCGAGAATGCGGCAGCCGTCTTTGATTTCAACCTCGGAAATTGTAAGGGGCGGCGCGATGCGTACAACACGTGCGCCGGAGCGAAGAACAAGCAGGCCCCGTTCTCGGCACGCCGGCAGAACCTCCTTGGCACGATCAGGATCGTCAATCACCAGACCACAAAGGAGTCCGAGGCCGGCGACGCCCTCCACGCAGGGATGCGCGTCGGCCAGGCGCGTCAACTCGTCGTCGAGGGTGGCAGCCGCCCCTCGTATGGCCGCGTGCATGTTGGGATCACGAAGCTGCTCCCACACGGACAATGCCACCGCGGTCGTGACCGGTCCGCCTCCGAACGTGGTGCCGTGGTCGCCGACGTGTAAAACCTCGTTGACCGACTCAGGAATAAGCGTGGCGCTCAGCGGCAGACCGCCGGCCAGCGGCTTAGACAGCGTAAGGATATCCGGCCGGAGCCCCACGGCGGTCGACGCAAAAAACTCCCCGGCGCGCCCCAAGCCGGTCTGCACCTCGTCTGCCACCAATAGCACACCGTGCCTTTTGCAGAGATCGTTCAGCGCATGGACAAAATCGGTGCTCAAGACCGCGAGGCCGCCCTCTCCCTGTACAACCTCCACAAACACCGCTGCAAACGTGGAGTCCAACGTCCGCGTCAGCGCATCAACGTCGTTGTGTTCGATCGACTCCACCCCCGGAACCAGCGGCGCAAACGGCTCCTGGTACTTCTTGCTGGGCGTCAACGAGAGCGCCCCAAGCGTCCTTCCGTGAAAACCATTTGACAGCACCAGGATCTTGTGGTGACCGGCGCCCCGTGTTCTCTTGGCAAACACGCGAGCATACTTGACGGCGGCTTCATTGGCTTCGGAACCACTGTTGCCGAAGTGAACTGCGGCGTACGGAACACCGAGAAATGCCTCGGCGTCACGGAGTATGGTCCCGGCAAGGCGGAGAGACGGTTCTGTGGCAAACAAATTGGAGACGTGGATAAGCTTTCGCATCTGCGTGGCGGCAATGTCCGCAAGGTCTGCTCGGCCGTATCCGAGAGCGTTGACCGCAATGCCTGCACCAAAATCGAGGTAGCGGCGGTTGTCCGCGTCCACCAGGTAAACACCCTCTCCGTGGTCCAAACACAACATCTCGGAAGAGTAGTTTTTGGGGAAGGGGAGATTATTCCGAACTGCCGACGCCACTGTGGGCCTCCTTCACCGCTTCTGATACAACCCGGGTCCCCGCCTCACCGCTGAGTAGAGCCGCCAGGTCTCCTGCCGTCCGATATGAGCCGACCACGACCTCACCGACGCCCTTCGCAAGCGCCTCGAACGAGGCTCGGAGCTTGGGAATCATTCCACCACGTACCACACCATCGGCGATTAGCCTCTGCCCGGACTCCCGGTCAACCAAAGGCAAGCGGCGCGAGCCGTCGAGGATTCCGGGCACGTCGGAGACAAAGACCAGCTTGGCGGCCCCCAGTGCCTCCGAAAGCGCCAACGCCACCTCGTCGGCGTTGATGTTGAGCGGTCCGCCGGCCGCGTCCGCCGAAGGCGGTGCCACAATCGGCAGATACCCGGCGCGTAACAAATCGCGCACGAGCGCAACATCAATGACGGACACACGTCCTGTTCGGCCGGCCGCATGTATCGGTTCGCCCACCACGGTGCCCGCGTCCGCCCCACAGACACCCACGGCCTTCGCACCACACGCGACAAAGGTCCGCACGAGAGTCTTGTTCACAAGACCGGCCAACACCATGTCGACCAACGGCATTTCGTCAACTCGGGTCAATCTGATGCCGTCCTTGAACTCGGGCTCGAGCCCGAGGCGCCGACTGTATTGCGACAGCAGCCCGCCTCCGCCGTGTACGACTACAACAGGTGTGCCTCCGCCGAAGAGCCCCGTGACCTCCTGCGCAAAAACGGCAAGCGCCTGCGCATCCTCCGCCGGGCGGCCGCCGACCTTTATGAGAACTGTCGAATGCTCCGCCGCCATCACAGATCTCCTCGCCGGCGCAGGCCGGCCGCCTCGTCGAATCCAAATCGAATATTGAAGTTCTGAACTGCTTGGCCTGCGGCACCCTTGACCAAGTTGTCGATGACCGAAAACACCATCACCGTGTCCGCTTCAACACAAATGCCAATGTCACATCGATTACTGCCACGGACGTTCCGTGTTTCAGGGATCCGCGATCCAACAAACTGCACCCACGGCTCATCGGCGTAGCGGTCGGCGTAAAGCGATTCGATACGCGCGGAAGACGCGGAGCCTGGTTGCAGCTCGACAAAGGCGGTGACCGCTATGCCCTGCTTGATCGGCACGAGGTGTGGCACAAAGGATAGTCGTGAGGTGGCGAGGTTTAGTTGCTCGGCAATTTCCGGAACGTGTCGATGCGCCGTTCCGGGAGCGTAGGCATTTACGTTTTCGGTCCGTTCCGAAAACAGGAGGCGCTCGGAGGCCTTGCGACCGGCGCCGGATATTCCCGACATGGCTGCAACGTGGATTTGACCGACAAAGCCACCCGCCGTCACCAGTGGATTCAGGGCGAGAATCGTGGCGGTCGGGTAGCAGCCGGGATTCGCGATGAGCTCGGCGCCGGCGATCCGCTCCCGGTGGAGCTCGGGCAACCCGTAGACGGCGGCCGCCTGGAGGTCGGGCCTGGGTTGGGATTCGCCGTAGGCGGCTTCGAAGGAGGTGGCGCTTTTTAGCCTGAAGTCCGCCGAGAGGTCGATGACCGGCACCTTCCCCAAAAACGGCTCCATAACGGCGGCGGACGCGAGGTGCGGCAGGGCCGAAAACACGGCGTCGAAATCGCGCCCGGCGGCTTCGTCCGGGCTGATCGCAATCGGCTCCAACACGCCTCGACCGCCGCCTTCCGCGGCAAGGCCGTGCCCGGTTCTTTCCGTCAAACGATCGGCGTTGGACAAAAATGGAAACAGCTCCCCTACTCTCGCACCGGACTGAGACGAGGAGACTGCCACGAGCCGTTCGACCTGCGGATGAGATACAAGGATATCGATGAGCATGGCGCCGGCGTACCCGGTCGCCCCATACACGGCAAGGTACACGGTTAGCCCTCGAGTTCCGGAAATCTGCTACGGAGTTCTTTGAAAACGGCGTCGCCGTCGGCGCCTTCGCGGAAAATGGCGACAACGGTGTCGTCTCCCGCGACGGTGCCGAGGATATCGTCTATGTGGAGGCTGTCGAGGGCGATTGCGACGCTGTCCGCGTGGCCGGTCAGTGTCCGGATAACGCCGAGGTTCGCGCTGAACTCAACCCCGACAAAACCCCGTTGAAAGTCTTGGATAAACGCCTGCTCGGGCTCTTCGAAGCCGCCCTCGCCGGTGAGCGTATAGTGATATCCGTCGTGTCCCTCCGAGACCTTTCCAACCTTGAGGGTTTTGAGATCTCTGGAGAGAGTAGCCTGCGTCACGTTGTATCCCTCATTCACCAAGAAGCGTAGAAGCGTCTCTTGATTGTCTATTCGATTCTCGCGAATAAGACGCTTGATGGTCTTTAGGCGATTTGTTCGTTGCTTCATTTCAGTATAAATATACCAATCTGGTGCATAAAACTACACCATGGCGCAGGGTTACGCAAGCGCTTTTATTGCCTCTCGATACAAATAATCGCGTCCCTCGGTGTCCACCTCGGAAAGAAGAATATCGCCGTCGGTGGGTATAGAGGCTGCCTGCCTCCGCGGAGGATTGCCCGGCCCCTCGACGTCGGCACATCCGTCGTTTTTGACGCCTACCCGTATCGGGTTTGCGTCGCGACCGGCGAGCGCTTCCTCTCGGAACGATATCTCGACCTCGATGCCCGCCGAAGTAAGATCCGGCTCGTTGCCGGTTGTGCCGTCCGGCCCTGGAGTGTAAATCCGACAAAAGCCTCGATTTTCGAGGCGTGACACGAGCCAACCGAAGAGCAACGTGGCCTCCACCGGCGAGAATCCCCTCACCTCGACGGTCTCCACCGCGGCGAAGTAGCTCTCGAGATTCTCTCTGCCCACCCCGTCAAAGGCTTTGGCGATAAGTCCCTGCACCGGTGCAAGTCTCCGCCATGCAAAATCGCTTACCGCGGTGTCACCGGGAGCTGCCGCCAGGATGAGCTCCGTTACGGCGCCTAGTACGCGTGCCGGTTTCGGCGCGGGCGCCGGGGTTTCTTCCGCTCGATCCGGTAGACCGCTGAGCGAAACAAGCGCCGAGTCGAAGAGAAACTTGTCCGCAGACTCGAGAGCAACGGTAAACACGGGGGCGCCTGGGTCGATCCCAACGACGGGCTTTGCCCACAAGACGTAGGTTGGTAGATCGCGGATGAGCAGAGGCGTCCACGTGCCGGGTGCGCCGGCCACGTCATCCTCGCCGTTACGAAGGATAATCTCCTGAAAGCAGACACTCTGATTATTGTCCGCCCTCATACACCGGGCCGAAACGGCAACCGAGGTCTCCGCATCGTCGGTGTCGACAATCTGCACGATTCGGGCCGCCCTCCGACCGAGCAGCCGGGAAAGCGTCTTGTCCACGCGCACTTGATCCCGCTCGTCGACGACCACAACCAGGTTAAAAAGCGTCGTCCGGGTGTAAGCCGAGGCGTTTTTCCGCTCGAGCTCGGCTACCTGACGTTCAATCGCAGCTATGTCTATTGTCATATACGTCGCCATCGCCTCCCGTAACTAGTGATCATGGCGGTGGAAGCGTCGGGTCCGACGCTTCCCGGCATGTAATCGTGCACGGGAGACCCCGCTTGTCGCCACGAATCGTGCACGCCGGTAATAAACCGCCAAGAGGCCTCAATTTCGTCACGTCGGGTGTACAAGGTCGAATCGCCGACGATGGCATCGAGCAGAAGGCGTTCGTAGGCGTCGGGCGCTTCCTCGCCAAAGCTGTCGCCGTAGCTAAAGTCCATGTTTACCGGCCGCATCGATATCGTGTGGCCGGGAATCTTTGAGTTCATGATCAAAGTTGCACCCTCGTTGGGCTGTATACGAATGATCAACGTGTTCCGGTTTCGGCCGGGTTGGGACAGCGGGAAAAGCATATGCGGAACGTCGGTAAACTGCACGGCAATCTCACTCACCTTCCGTGCCAGTCTTTTGCCCGAGCGCACAAACACCGGTACACCGGACCATCGCCAAGTATCCACGTAAAGGCACAAGGCTACGTAGGTTTCCGTTGTGCTGTTTTCGGCGATGCCTTCCTCGTCCTTGTAGCCGGGGACCGGATCGCCGTCGACGAATCCTGGGCCGTACTGGGCCCTAACCGTCCGTCTATCGACATCGTCGGAGGAGACCGGCCGGAGCGCGCCGACAACTTTGACTTTTTCGCCCCGGATCGCGTCGGCGGACAGATTCGACGGAGGTTCCATCATCGTGAGGCTCAGCAACTGCAGCAGGTGGTTTTGCACCATATCCCTTACCGCACCGGATCTTTCGTAGTAGTTCGCCCGTGTGCCGACGCCGATGCTCTCCGCAACCGTGATCTCGATGTGGTCGACATACTTGCTGTTCCAGATCGGCTCAAGAATTGAGTTACCGAACCGGAGCAACATGATGTTTTGAACCGTCTCTTTTCCCAAGTAGTGGTCGATGCGGAAGATTTCCGGCTCCCTGAAGTACTTTGCCAGCAGCTGATTTAGTCTGCCGGCGCTCTCGAGATCGCGACCAAACGGTTTCTCCACGACAATACGGGTAAACCCCTCTCGGCTCTCGACGCGACCGTGTTCTCCAAGCATTGTGATTATCGTCTCGTAGTTAGACGGTGGCGTGGACAGGTAATACACGCGGTTTTTGATGTCGTGTGTGTACTCGTCCATCTTTTTGTACCCGGCCTCCTCTTCGAATGTTGATTGAAGGTAGGAAAGCCGGCTCAAAAATGCCGTACGCTGCTCGTCGGATGCCCCGGCCACGCCTTGGATCATGTTTGCGGCACGATCACGGAAAAACTCGTCCGTCCAATCGCGACGCGCGAACCCGACTATCCGGAAGCGGGTAATATTCCCTTTGATAAAGAGTGAAAAGAGCGCGGGCATAAGCTTCTTGTCGGTCAAATCACCCGTAACGCCAAAAATGTAGATCACAAACGGGGGAGCTTCGCGGATGAGCTCAAGTCCTTCGAAGAGGGGATTCTCGACCATAAGCCAACTATGGCGGGCACAAAAGAAAATGTGAACTAGTCCAGGGAATACTCTATGATTACTTCGGCCTCTCCCGATTGTCGCGGGGGTGAGTCCAGGGTACTCTGTGAACATGCAGCGCCTGGCACTGGAAAACCCTTTCAACAACTCGCCTATCTTTTTCAAGCCGGAAACCGACTCCACGATGGTGGACGCCAAAAACCTCGCTCGCCAGGGATACCCGTCGGGGACCATCATCATTGCCGGCCATCAGACCGCGGGGCGCGGACGGTTTGCGGACAGAATCTGGTTTTCGCCGCCGGAGACGAGTCTGTCCTTTACGCTGTTGCTTCGGGACGTCGAGGACTACCAGGCGACGGTTCCGGCGACCCTCTCCCTGCGGGCCGGACTGGCGCTGGCGGTGACGATTGACAAAGAATTGTCGCTACCCACAACTATCAAATGGCCAAACGACGTACTGGTGAACGGGAAAAAGGTTGGGGGGATTCTCGGTGAAAGACGCGGGAAGGAAGCCTACCTCGGTGTCGGCGTAAACTGCAACATGCGCAAGCTGCCGCGGGTGATGCGATTGACCGCAACATCACTCCGGCGGGCTGCCGGTCGGAAAGTCGAACCCCTCGACCTATTCTGCCTGCTCTTGCCGCGCCTCTATGCGGAACTTCAACGCTCCGACTTCCACACCCAAATCACGGAGAAGCTCCACTACTTGGACATGACGGTAGAACTCAAGGCTGGCACCAACACTACACATGCCGTGGTAAAGGGTGTAGATGCGGAAGGGCTCTTGGTTGTGTTCCCGATAGACGGAACGGCCGAGGAGCACCACGCTTCGGCGGAAATCCTCGGCCCGGTTCCGGTCAGCCGCAAGCGCGGCCGAAACAACAAGTCTTAGCTTTCGAGCATCGCCATAGCGGCATTGGTGATGTCGCCGTCGGCATCGATGTCCGCGGCCTCTTCCAATGCTGCCTCGGACGCGTCGGCGTCACCTGCTCCGTCAAAGGCAATACCGAGGAGAAGGTAGCCATACTGCCGATCGTAGTCGTCCTCGGATTCCTCGACGTACTCCTCGAGGAGCGCAACGGCATCCTCAAAGGCAAAGGTCTCGATAAGTAGCTGGGCATAGGCCATCATGTAATCGTCGTAGTACTCACTGTCCGGCTCGAGGGCGGCATCTTCGTAGTAGCTCAATGCTTCGCCGACGTCTCCCTCCAATGCCAAGGCATAGCCCATAAGAAAGAGGAAATCGCCCTCCTCTTCAAAGGAGCTGTACTCGTAAGCCTCTTCGAAGATGTAAAAAGCCTCGAGGTAGTCGCCTTCGTCGAGCATACGTATGCCCTCTTCGACAAGCTCATCGACGTCCGCGCCGCCCGCCCATTGCAGCCTGTCCTCGGTTGCGGCTTCCGAAGCGCGGACCCCGCCAACGGTAGTAGCCCCGCGGTCGTCGCTGTTTGTCATGCGCCCAAGGCGGTTTGCCACCAGCGAACCGATGTTCGCCCGCTGTTGATTCTGTACGGAGTCCAGAAGGTCCTCCATCTCGTATGTTGCCGCACGGGTTAACCGGATAGTCACCAAACCGTCGGACAGTTCAGCGTAAGCCCCCTCGTCTAGTCGGATAACGTCGTCACGATCAACCACGTCTCCGATGTATAGCTCGTACCAACTACCGGAGTCACGTAACTCCAAATAGCCTTCCACATATTCCACGACTAGCTCCTGTGCAACTGCTCCCGTAACTGCAATTGCGAGTAGAAGCAACACAAAGGTTATCCGTCGTATTGTCATGTTTCCCCCTATAGTATCTATGCAAAATATACGGCAAACCCGCAAAAAAATCAGCGTGACCGTCGCAAAACAAAATCCTCTTCTGATATAATACGCGGTGAGCTTTGTTTACGGAAGGCTTGCACAGGGGAGCAATGAAGCAACCGTTGGGCGGGCGTGCAAAGCGACTATCCGTGGCTACCGCGTTGGTGTTGCTCGCGACGCCCGCCCCGTTCGCACAGATTACCGATCTCAGCCTTGACGAGTATTACGCATACCCATTCTCGGCCGGCGTGGAGTTTCAGACCCTCACGCCGCTCGCGGATTACCGTGTCGACGTGCAGGCAACGGAAATCGCCGTCCTCGGCCGGCTCCCTATCCCGGGCATTCCATGGCTCCAGCCCCAGGTGCGGCTCGGGACCATTATCGTAGACGATGTAGACCGATCCAACCCGGACAAAGAGGATTTCTGGGACCATCAGCACATCTATGGCGGGGTAGGTGCAGCGGCCATTACCAAGATTTCCAAGGAGTTCGAGTTCGGCGGCGACGTGTTTGCCGGCATCTCCCAAAGCATTTTTCCAAACATCGATCCGGTCGGCGGCGAGCCGCGTGGGAACCTCTATTTTCTAGCCGGCCTCGGCGGGCGACTTGCCCTGTCGCCCACGTTCAACATCGGAATAGAAGTCTACCCCAACATAAAATACCTGCACTCGATCGGATTACCTGAGCTTGACCGCTTCAACGGGCTTGTGTTCGGCGTCGGCTTCTCGGCCACCTTCCGCCTCGGCACGGACCCCGACAGCATCACTGAGTTTCGAAGCATCAGCTTCAGCGAAACGTCGGTCGACACGGTTTTTGCTGCAATGCAGAGCTACTACGTTCACAATCCCATAGGTTCCACCACCATCACCAACGTGGAAGATTTTCCCATAACAAACGTCGCGGTCTCCTTTTTCCAGGAGAACTTTATGGATGCACCCACGGAGTCCGCCGTGATCGGCATTCTCGAACCGGGTGAGTCTGTAACGGTAGACCTGTTTGCGGGCTACAGCGGTCAGGTCTTTACTACCGAAGGTGTTACGCC
>CAZFLD010000047.1:0-34877 GCA_964519835.1 uncultured Spirochaetales bacterium | reverse complement strand
CCTGTGCGACAAGTCGGTCGTATGCTTGCTCGCAGTCGTTCTTGCCGAGAGGTACACTCTGCCTTATTGAAGGAAAGCGTCTCGGGACCCGTAGCCGCACGGTTACGTCGCGCAACTTCGTCAGGTCTTCGATCACAACACAGCGGCCCCAATCCATTCGCCGGGCCCGCCGCGCCAGGCCACGGGACCCGCGTGTTCCGGGCGGTTGGGCGTGTGCTGGTGGCCGCCGAAGTTGCGGCTTGCGCCGTAGGAGATCATGGCCGCTGCCTCGTAGCGCAGGGCCTCGGGATTCTTGAAGCCGATGTCCGGAAGGTGCTCTGATGTGTGAAAATCGAGGTGGATTGTTCGGGGCAGTGTTCGACGGAGCTTACAGCGAGCTTTTCTCCGGCGCGAGGGGATTCACGGTTTTTAGCCGGGCAAAGCGGGTAAAGTCAGCGTCGTTTGTGGCAAGGGTGGCGTCGAGCTCGATAGCAAGCGCAGCCAAGTGGACGTCGGTGATCATTCGATGACCGGCGCCTGTCTCGGCTATCAACTCCCGCATCACTGATACATGGCTCGACCCGGGGGTTACCAGTTTGACGGACGGGCTCTTTATGATCGCGTCGATGCGAGCCAACAGGGTGTCGGGGTCCAGCGGACTCTGTACCACGGCGGGGTTCGACATCAGCCGGACAAAACCGAGCGCGACAGTCCAAGGGAAACCAACGGTTTCAGCGCCGTTAACGGTGTTCTCCCACCAGGCCTTGGCTGTTTTGTGTTCCGCCATTGCCGAGTTATGGGCATAGATCAGTACGTTGAGGTCTGGAATCACCATTGGTCGGATTCCGTCTCATCAAGAAGCGAGTTGAGTTTAGTCCGGTCAATGGTGGGCATAATAACGGCGTTCACCGGCTCGACATAATACTTCGGATTGGTCTCATGAACCTCCAGTTGGGCCAAGCCCAACGCGATGGCGTCGTTCACGACATCCTTGTAGCGACGATTCTGCTCCCTCGCTATCCGCCGAAGCCTTTGGTCGTTCGCTTCACCGATTGTCAGCGTCGTTCTCATACATGGATCGTATTGCATCATGCATTTGATGTCCAGACATCACGCGGGTTGCGGGCACCTCCGCTCGTGAAGACGATGAATATTAGCGACGCCAAAACGCATCTCTCCCAGTTGGTTGACAAGGCGCACGCCGGGGAGCAGATGTTGTGGCAAAGGCCGGTGTACCGGACTGCTACAACGATGAGATCCCGGATTCCTTTTTTGAAGAGCTGCCGGCGGCGGAAAGGGTAACATCGATTCAGCGATAAGCAACCTCGGGCGTCAACCCGGTTCGAGGTGCCGTGCGCCTCGACGATGCCGCCATTGTCAACGACCGGCGTCGCTACGCCATGAATGATGCGGCGAAGGGGCCGCTCCAGAACACGGTGATCCCCCTCGATCAGATCGCCGAACTTGACTACAAAAACCGACTTGTCGGCGGACGGCGCATCTTGTCCATTGGAGACCAAAGTGTCTCGTTAGCATGGTTTGCGCGGAAAAGCAGACATACGTGTCCCGCGTAGCATGAGAGAGGAAACGATCAATTGAGCCTATCGGGATCGAATCCCGGTGGAGACCTCCCGATCTTGATCAGCCTGGTCGCAGCCTGCGGCTGCTTGTAAGCTATACCTTGTAAGCTATAACTGCTCACGCATGCGTCCTGGGTGAACACAAATTGGCGATGAGACAGCTTGAAAGGCACCTCGTTGGTCAGATGCTCGGCGAAACGGATGGTCCGGTTGCGCGATCCGCGGGAAAACAACCGGCGAGATCTGCTGACCGACATTATCGTGATTGTCATCTGCACATCAATCTGTGGTGTCGAGAAATGGGACGACATCGAGGTATTCGGCAAGAGCAAGGAGGGATGGCTGCAAAGATTCCTGAAGCCTGCGCACGGCATCCCCTCACACAACAACCTTGCCCGGGTATTCTCGAAGATCAACCAGCAAGCGATAAATGATCGGCTTGTCTCTTGTGTTGCCCTGGTCAAACCGGCCGGGAGCCACCGGACGATCAACATCGACGGCAAGACCCGACGGCGGCAACTACGTAGTGGCGCTGAAGGCCAACAAGAGTCTGCATCAAGACCAGGTCAAGCTGTTCTTCAACGACGTGAAAAACGATGCGACGATTGCCGGACGTTGCGACTATCACAAGACGGTGAACAAGGATCACGGGCGAATCGAGATCTGTAAATGCGGGGCACCGATGGCTGGACCGGTTGGGATACCCGCTACATGGAGAAGGTCCTGTTCAGCGCCTAAATGCGTTTGCCCAGGGGTAACACCGGTCGGCCGGCAACTCTTCCGAGCACGTGCGCCACTTGCAAACCTCTCCTGCGGAAACACAAGGGCCTCAGCTACGGCGAGCCACACCCATAGGCATACATGGTTATTCAACATATATTATGTGTATGAAACCTGTACAGGTCATGCTTGATGAGGAGTTACTCAGACGACTGTCTGCAAGCCCGGAGGTGAAGGAGGTCGGCCGGTCCGAGGTAGTTCGCCGCGCACTCGACGCTTACCTTCGCGCACAAAGGCGGGAGGAGATATCACGGCAGTATAGGGAAGCCTACGCCAAGACCGACCGGCTCAATGGCGAGCTCAACGGCTGGGCCGCCGAGGGATCATGGCCGGAAGAATAAGTCGTGGGGAAGTCTGGTTGTACACATTCAAGAGGCCCGACAAGCGTCGGCCTGTTTTGGTACTGACGAGGTCCGAGGTAATCGGGCTACTAAACACCGTCACGGTTGCGCCAATCACCTCCACAATCCACGGTGCCCCCAGCGAAGTGATCATCGGTCCAAAGGAGGGGCTCAAGAACGAGTCGGCGATTAACCTGGACCACCTGCAAACCGTCCTGCAAGACGGTCTGCGTACCTACCTCGGTAGTCTTGGGGAGGAGAAGCTCAATCGAGTGTGTGAAGCCCTTTTGCTTGCTCTCGGATGTGCGTAGGCGTGGTCCAAAATGGGACCGCAATAGCTGCCGACGTCGGTGGGGCCGGCTACAGTGGAGTGGCCGCGGCTACGCCCGGCGGCGGCGACGCGCGAGTAGGCACCCGCCCCCGGCCGTACGCGTCTTCGACGTCCTCCCAGGTCTTCAACTCGCCGAGGCCGGTAGCCGGACAACAAACTCGGTAGCCGCACCGGGGCTGCTTGTGAAGCCGATCTCGCCACCGTGGTCCTCCACGATGTTTCGGCAGATGGAGAGTCCGAGGCCGGTGTTTTTCTTTGTCACTTTGGTGGAGAAAAAGGGATCAAAGATGGAGTCCGCCACGTCGGTGGGAATGCCGTAGCCCGTGTCCCGCACCCGCAGTTCAAAGGTCGGCGCCTCCGCTTCCGCCGACTCCCTCAAAGTCACATAAATGTCGCCGTTTTCCAGCACGGCGTCGATGCTGTTCATAAGCAGATTCATGACCACCTGCTTTAGCTTGTTTTCGTCACCGTCGATAAGAGCGGACTCGGGTCCTACGTTCAACACCAGGTTGATGTTCTTCTGTTTGACCTGATGCTCGACCAAGGTGGCCACCTCGTTCACTACTTCACAGAGATCTATTGTCGGCTGTGTTTGGCGTGGCACCCGTGAGAAGGAGAGCAAAGTGGCAACGGTGTCCATAATTCGCGTGGCCTCTTTGTCGATCTTGAGCAGTCGCTCCACGGTGGCCGTATCTTCGATGGACTCCAT
Organism: uncultured Spirochaetales bacterium; assembly: GCA_964519835.1. Lineage (GTDB taxonomy): Bacteria > Spirochaetota > Spirochaetia > DSM-27196 > CAZFLD01 > CAZFLD01. The sequence continues at coordinate 31,157 of CAZFLD010000047.1, read as the reverse complement.
AATCAGCTGCAGATAGTTCTTGATGATAAAAAGAGGATTATTGATCTCGTGGGCCACGCCCACTGCAACTTCCGCAACCGTTGCCATCTTCTCGCTCTGAACCAGGTAGTCTCGCATCGAGCGATCGATGGTCACGTTCTGCGCCAGAATCGCCGTTCCAAGAAACGAGTTCTCGTCGTCCAAGAGGGGAACGACATCAAGGTCGAACTGACCCTGGTCGCCCAACTCGACTTCCCGCAGATGGATGTGCCGGCGGGTGGAGAGAGCCTCTTGAACCTGCTGCACCACCTCCGGTGCAAACCCGTGAAGAACCTCGCCAATGGGAGCGTCCAAAATGCCGTCGGGATTCACGTGGAGCAAGTCCGACACGGCCAGATTGCTCAGCTGAATACGCTCCGTCGAGTCCACAATAATCGCCGCCACCGGTAGGTAGTTCACAATTCCTTCCAGGTACCGCTTGAGAAGCAGAAACTTCATCTTGGAGTATTGCAGCCGCTCACGGTCCAGGGAGTACGAATAGGTCAGCTGGAAAAGGCGGTACTTGTCGAGGTTTCGCGTGTGCTCAGTGCCACGGCGGTAGCCGTTGCGAAGAATGGTTACCCGGTCGGCGAGCTTCAAGACTTCGTCGAGGTCGTGGGAGATATAGATAATGCCCGCGCCCTTTTCACGAAGGTCAAAGAGCTTCCGGTACACAAACTTCATTTCCGCAGGTGTCAGCTTGTTTGAAAGCTCATCGAGAATAATCACGCGCGGCGACAAGAGCGTGGCGCGAACAAACTCGATCATGTACTGTTGCGCCGGCGGCAGCTTGTACACCGGCTCGTGAATATCGATGGTTAGTCCAAAGTCTTCCAGGGATGCACAGACCGATCGCTCCATGCGATGCCAATCCACGAGGCCCAAACGACGCCTCAGCATCTGCCCGGAGAAGATGTTTTCGACGGCGTCGATGCCGGGGATAAGGGCCGTTTCCTGGTAGACGGTGCCAATGCCCGCCTTGAGGGAGGAGGTCGGCGTAAGGCTTTCGACCTCCCGTTCCCCCAACCGTATTGCGCCCCGGTGTTTCCGGCTTGTGCCGTTGAGGATACCTACCAGGGACGATTTGCCGGCTCGGTGCTCACCGATAATGGCGTGAATTTCGCCCGGGTAGAGATCAAAGTCGACGCCTCTGAGCGCCTCGACGTTCTCGTACCGGACGTGAATGTTGCGCATGGAAACCAACGGCTCGTTCGCCACAACGGCACTCACAGCAAGTCCAGCTTTCTCATCCAGTTGTAAAGTGTTTTCCGATTCACGTTGAGGAGCCTTGCCGCATCCTGCTTGACGCCGCCCGCGCGATTCAACGCGGCAATAACCAGCTCACGAGAATTCCGACGGGACATCTCGCTGAGGTCGCCGGCGGGACCTATTGCGCCCGAGCGGTCGGCGTCATCGGTAGCTGACAGAAACACGCTGTACTGCTCAGGCAAGCTTCTACTGTCGAGCTCCTCGCCGTCTGAGAATATGACCAAGCGCTCGATAAGGTTTCGAAGCTCCCGCACATTACCGGGCCAGGTGTGCTGCTTGAACAAGCGTTGTAGGTCCCGCCCAATTCGCAAACCGGGCTTGTGGTACTTGCTGCGAAACTCCGATAGAAAATGCTCGGCGAGAAGATCGACGTCCCTCCCGTCCCGCCGCCGCAGCGGTTTGAGGGCAAGATGAACAACCGATATCCGATAGTAGAGGTCGCTTCGAAAGCTCTCCCCGCCCAACAGGTCGTCGATTGCCCGGTTGGTTGCGGCTACAATCCGTACATCGGTAGCAATGGTCTCCGTGCCGCCGAGGCGCGTAAAGCGTTGATCCTGCAAAACCCTGAGCATCTTCGCCTGGACTCTGCTGCTCATATCCCCGATCTCATCGAGAAAGAGGGTACCGCCCCGCGCCGTCTCAAACAGGCCGGTCTTCCGCTGTCGCGCATCCGTAAAAGCACCCGCCTCGTGACCAAAAAGCTCGCTCTCGAGAAGGTCGTCGGGGATCGCGGCGCAGTTGATCTTGATAAAAGACCCGGGAGCGCGGTCGCTTTTGTTATGGATCAGGTTGGCAATAAGCTCCTTCCCCGTGCCGCTCTCGCCGGTTATCAGCACCGTTGCATCGGTTCGCGCCGCGCGTTCGGCCTGTTCAAGAACACGCAGCATCTCGCGGTCTTGGGTGACGTAGCCGATCTCCTCGGCCGCCGTTGACTGGCTTCGGGGCGCATGGATGAGCCTCTCGAGCTCGGCAACCAGCTCGGGAAGTTTGACCGGTTTGGTGAGAAAGTTGGCGGCGCCGTAGCGCATGGCCCTGACCGCACCCTCCACCGTGGCATGACCGGTTATCATCATGACCGGGGTGTCGGGGAAGTCCCGCCTGAGAATTTGCAACAGATACATTCCGCCAACTTCCGGCATGCGAATGTCTAGGAGTACGACCTTGGGCTTAAGCTCGCAAACCCTCGCGGCCGCCAAATCCGAACGTGGCTCGAAGGCGCAACGATATCCCCGCGACTCGAGCAACTCGCAAAGGGAACGACATATCTCGACTTCGTCGTCGACGATAAAGACGTCTTCGTGCACCAGCTTATCCTAGGTCTACCTGCCGGTGCTGTCAAGAAATTGCAGGCGCTGTCATGAACGTAGATCCGATAACTCGGGGCTCTAAACACGGTCCGGCCTTAGCCCCAGGTGGGGAGGAAATTACCCACCGGTTCTTGGGCTTTGGGCAATCATCTACACACGCGGGGCAACGCGCGGGGCGCCCGTCCGCGTTGGTGTGTCTGCAAATACCCACACCGGTTACTCTTGCATCTGTTCTGTGTTAATTGGCACGCTTGCTGCTAACAAGACGTTGTCTTTTCCGATATCGAAATCGAGTAGGAAGTTGCAATGGCCGTTGACACCAAGCTGAAACAAACGCCCGTAGAAGGCGAAGACCATACAAGCCACGACCGCCCAAGTGTGGTCAAGCGGATCTTTCAAATTCGGGAGATGGGCGTATTGGGCGCCTTAGTCGCCATCATTATTATCATGTCGTTCGCAAGCCCCTACTTTCTCAAGCCGGAAAACATATTTAACGTGCTACGGGGCATGTCAACCATCGGCATCATGGCCATCGGCATAACCATGGTCATCCTAACCGCCGGCATAGATCTTTCGGTCGGTTCCCTGCTGGCCGTCTCCGGCATGCTCATGGCGCGCCTACTGTTCGTGGGATTTCCCCTATTCCCTGCAATGTTGCTAGGAATAGCGATTGGCACCTTTCTGGGAGGGTTCGACGGCTTTGTTATTACCCGATTCCGCGTAACACCATTGATAGCCGGCATAGGCATGTTGAGCATTGCTCGAGGATTAACGGTACTTCTGGCAACGGGCTTGCGCGGTGCGGTGGCAAGCAATATTCCCATCGAGAGCCCCCTTATCGACTTCTTGGGTTCCGGCTATGTCGGACCGGTTCCCATGCCCGTCATCCTTATGTTCTTCCTCGTGATCGGTTTCTCGTTTTTCTTGAAGAACACGGTCCTCGGGCGGCAAATCTACGCGGTGGGAAGCAACGCCGAGGCAGCGCGGCTCTCCGGTGTCAACGTACGTCGCGTACTTATGTTTGTTTACACGATCAACGGCGCGCTCTGCGCCTTCGCCGGCATAGTTCAGGCCGGGCTTCTGTCTACCGCCGCTACAAACTCCGGAACCGGCGCCGAGTTGTCCGTTGTTGCGGCCGTGGTCATCGGTGGCACCAGCCTCTTCGGCGGAGAGGGTTCGATATGGGGCAGCATCATTGGGGCGGCCATTATGGCAATAGTCCGGAACGCGTTTGTGTTGCTGCATCTACCGGCCGCGGCACAGACGATCACGATCGGCCTTGTGATCATCGCGGCGGTTGCGGTAGACAACATGCGCAAGCGCCCCGGAAAGACATAGGCATCAATTTGGCTCCATGGGGCGTGGTATACGCCTCGGAAAAATTATAGGAGGTAGTTATGAGGCTATCTAAGAAGACGATGATCGTGTTTTTCACGATTCTCGCTTTGGTTTTCGTCCAGGGATTGTTCGCCGGTGGCCAGCCGGACAGGGACGGGGGTCGTGAGCTGCCGCCGGGTCCTGAGTTCGGCAGCGAAACGGTTCCTGAGGACCAGGGAGTGGTGGGGCCCATCGACCAGATGCCGGATGAGCCGTTGAAGATCGCGATTCTCGGCCTCGAGAACAACCCGTTTTGGGTTCCGGTCAAGCAAGGTGCACTCGACGCGGCAGAAACGCTTTCAGAGTACAACACCCAAGTTGACTGGATCGTACCGCCGGGTGACAAGCACACTGCAGACGTGTTTGGACAGGCGATCGAAAACGCCCTCGTTCAAGAGTACGACGCAATTGCGACCATCGCCGGCGACAGCGGGATTGTGCCCTTTATCAATCGCGCGGTTGAGCGAGGTGTTCCCGTGGCCACCTTCAACGTGGAGACCACAACCGAGAACGGCCGGCTCTTTTTTGTCGGTGCGGACCTCTATCAGCAGGGCGTACGCGCCGGCGAGGTCATGGCCGAAGAGCTCGGCGGTGAGGGAAAGGTCGCAGTCATGACCGGCTTTTTCTCCGTCGAAGGTCACGAGCAGCGGCGGCTCGGTTTTATCGAAGCACTGGAAGCAAATGCGCCAAATGTGGAGATCGTGGGGCAGGTGGAAACACTCGACCAGAACGACACGGCCTACAGCCAGACAGTTGACTTTATGAACTCCAATCCCGACCTCAACGGTGTCTTTGTTGCCGCCGGTGGTCAGATTGGCGCCGGAAACGCCGTGCAGGATCAAGGCAAGGCCGGTGAGATCACCATCATCTGCTACGACTACATTCCCGAAACGATGGAAATGGTCGAAGACGGTACCATCACCGGAACAATCGGTCAGAATCCCTACGCCCAGGGACATGACCCGGCCATCAGGCTGTACAACTACCTGGTTGGTGGAGTGGTGCCTCCGGCAGGCCGCCTTTTGACCTACTCACGCTTTGTGACCCAAGACAACATCGACGAGATCAACTACTAAGGCGACGGATCGAACACAATCCAAGACGCCGCACGGGGAAACCCCGTGCGGCGTTCTTCCTACAAGAGCAAACGGAATGCGTGCTATGGATAAACAGCTTCTCCTAAAAGCAGAGGGAGTCTCGAAGCGCTACGGCGGACTTCAGGCCTTGGACAAAGTGCCGATCGAGGTGCGCCGGGGCGAGGTTCATGCCGTGGTCGGAGAAAACGGCGCGGGAAAGAGCACGCTTATGAAGATACTCGGCGGCATCGTCTTCAAGGACGAGGGCATAATCACCTTTGACGGCAAGGTGGTTGATTTCTCGTCGCCGAGCGAATCCATGGATGCCGGCATCTCGGTTATTCACCAAGAGCTGTCCATGCTTCCATCGTTGAATGTGATCGAGAACGTCTATACCGGACGCATCCGGGTTCCCGGGGGACTAATCCCCTGGAAACGACTGGAGCAGGAGACTCGCAAGGTCCTTGCGCGCGTGGGACTGCACGTAAACCCCCTCGCCATCCTCGACACCCTGTCCATCTCCCATCGACAATTGATAGAGATCGCAAAAGCCCTCGAAGTAGACGCGAAACTAATCATCATGGATGAGCCGAATTCATCCCTTACCGAATCAGAATCCGAACGGCTTTTCGAGGTGATCGAAAACCTCAAGAGCGAAGGTGTTTCCGTCATCTACGTAAGCCACAAGATCGAGGAGGTACTCCGTATCTCTGATCGGATCACCGTGCTCCGCGACGGCCACTACGTAGGCACCCAGGACCGGTCCGATGCCTCGGTGGACGGCATCATTCAAATGATGGTCGGACGGGAGCTACGCCGCGAAAGAGGCGAACGCCATACGATCGGTGCGGAGCGACTTCGGGTGGAGGGGCTTACCGGCGGCCGCTTCAAGGATGTTAGCTTTGTTCTCCACGAAGGAGAGATACTAGGATTCTCGGGTTTGGTCGGCGCCGGGCGTAGTGAGGTCTGCCGCGCCGTCTTCGGCGCGGACGGCTTTGAGTCGGGACGAGTCTTTTACAACGGAAAGCAAGTGCGGTTCAAGAGCCCGCAGCAGGCAATCAAACACGGCATCGCAATGCTACCCGAAGACAGGAAAAAGCTGTCGCTTTTTATCGGCATGCCGATCCACTTCAACGTGAGCCTCGCCAATCTTCCCCGGATGAGGCGTCCGAGCCGCCTGATCGACTATGGCCGGGTCCGGCAAGTGGTTGAGGACTTTACCAAGAGCTTGAGTATCAAGCTCGGATCAATGGACAACCCCGTTAGCAGTTTGAGCGGCGGCAACCAACAGAAGACCGTTCTTGCCCGCTGGCTGGCAACCGAGCCGCAGGTACTTATTCTGGATGAGCCTACTCACGGCGTGGATGTGGGCGCCAAGGCAGAGATCTACCACATTGTCCGCGAGCTTGCGGCAACGGGTATGGGTATCATCCTGATTTCTTCGGAGCTTCCAGAGATTATTGCAATGTCCGACCGAGTGATTGTTATGTTCGAGGGACAAATTACCGGAAAGCTCGACCGCGATGAACTGACCGAGGAGCGGATTATGGCATGCGCCACGGGTACTGTGGATAAATCGGCGCGCTCAGCGTAGACGCCTCCGCCACCCGCCCCGGCGGCGCGAGCCTATCTACACGTTAAAGCGCACGTGGAGGATGTCGCCGTCTTTGACGCGGTACTCCTTGCCTTCCAGCCGAAAGAGTCCCTTGTCCTTCACGCCCTTCTCCGATCCGGCGGACATAAGATCCTCGTAGCTAAACACCTCCGCGCGAATAAAGCCCTTGGCCAAATCAGTGTGGATGGTGCCGGCGGCCTCCTGGGCGTTTTCGCCGTCCAAGATGGTCCAGGCGCGAACCTCGTCTTCTCCGACGGTAAAAAAACTGATGTAGCCGAGAAGACGATAGGCGAAGCTTGTCAGTCGCGTGCGCGCGGACTCGGTAATGCCCATGTCCTCCATAAACGCGGGGGCATCTTCTTCGTCGAGGCGTGAGAGCTCCATTTCGAAATTGCCGGCAAACTCGATGACCGGGAAGCTTTTCTCGAGGGCTGCACTTGTTTGCTCATCTTCGCCGTAATTGCCCTCTTCGGAGTTGAGGACCACAAGGACCGGCTTCTCCGTGAGAAAGCGGAAGCCGCTCAAAATGGCCTTATCGTCGTCGGTGAGCTCCATACCCCGGATGGGTTTGCCGCCCTCGAGTTGCTCGACAACACGACGCATAAGCTTCTCTTCCGCCTGCGATTGCGAGGTTTTTTTGCCACGCTTGTGGTCACCCTCGAGGCGCTCGAGGCGACGCTCGGCCAAGACTTGATCCGCAAGCAAAAGCTCGGAGGTCACGGCCTCGAGATCGCGCCGGGGATCGGGCTCGCCGTACACCTCGTTGAGCGCAGGATTGTCGAAGTTGCGAAGCACGACCAGGAGCGCATCGGCATTTTTGATAAGTCCGATGCCCTCCCCGGAGAACATGCCGCCGCCTTTTTCCCCGCCGCCCCTTCCTGGGCCCGTTACAAAGTCGATAAACTCGGTTGTGGCGTAGATCGTGCGCTTGGGTTGGTACATTTCAGACAGGCGATCGACACGTGGATCGCCAACGTCCACCACACCCACATTCGGCTCGATCTTGGCGGAGGCATAGTCCGCGACTTCGGCATCGAGGCCGGTAAGCGCGTTAAAGATGGTGGTCTTTCCCGACTTGGGCAGACCAATGATACCGATGTTCATATCTCTACTTATCCTGCATGGTTGTTTCGCCCGTCCACTCGTTGTCCGGGGGCTCGGCTATCAGGGCGCGGCAGTATTGTGCCTTGTCGTCGGCGGCCTTGTCACCGCCCAAGAGCTCGGAGGCCCGCTCAAAGCCCTGAACGGCGCGGAAAAAGTCCCGCGAGAAAAAGGCTTCCATAGACTGGTTGTGGGTTTCCCATGCCTCGGTTTCAACATCCGTCAGTGTGCGCTTGACGGCAAACACGCCGACGCTTTTGGTTTTTCCTTTGACGGTAACCCTATCCATAAGGCGGCTTGGGAACGTTCCGCGCAAGTTGTTTTTTACCTCTTCGCTTACGAGAAGTCCTTCCTGATACCGTTTGGTTAGCCCCTCTAGGCGGGACGCCACATTTACCATATCTCCGATGACCGTGTAGTCCATCTTTTGTTCGCTACCGATGTTTCCCACCGTAACGATGCCGTAGTTGATGCCGATACCGATCTTAAAGGGTGGACGCTCCTTTTGAGCCTGCCACACGTTGAAATCCTCGAGTCGTTCGAGCATATCGAGACCTGCGTCGGTAGCCTGAAGAGCATCGTCGTCGCGCCGGACCGGGGCGCCGTAGAACGCCATGATGGCATCACCAATGTACTTGTCCACCACACCACCGCGACTCATGATCGAGTCAACCATCAACTTAAAATAGTAGTTGAGGCTTTCAACCAAGGCGTCGGGGGCAAGTGACTCGGAAATGGTCGTAAAGGATCGTATGTCGGAAAACAAGACCGCCAGCTCCCGATTGTCGCCGATTAGCATCGATTCGGGATTGCTAAAAAACTGATCGATCACGTTGTTTGGAACGTACTTCTGAAAGATGGTTCTAATCTTGTGTTCTTTGGTTTGTGCAACCGCTGCCTTGAGGGCGTAGCTCTTTACACTCTCGTATGCCTTCTCGAGCTCGGAAATCATAAGGTTAAAGGTGTGGCTCAAGCGACCGGTTTCGTCGTTGTACAATACCTCTACCCGCTGGCTTAGGTCGCTACTCGATATGATACTTGTCATGGCATTGAGGAGCGAGCGCAACGGCCGGGTTAGGTAGCCCGAAAACACCAGCAGTAATAACAAGGCCAGCCCCACCGAGGCCGCTAAGATAACGGCCATCTGCTGGACAATCTGATTGCTGGCGGCATAGAACGCTTCCTCCAATTCCGCGACGATGACCGTCCAGCCCAGCGGTTCAAAGGGCGCCACGTGCGCAACGTATGGGCGCTCCTGAAGGGTCAGCTCAACCCACCCGTTGTTGCCGGACTCGTGAAATGTCCGCACGGCGGCTACGTCGTCCGGGCCGGGCTCGTAGTTGCCCACCGGTGCCGCGGGTGTTCCGTCGCGACCGATGAGCAGAATCCGCTCCGTATCGCTTCGAATAACGCTCAATGCAAAGGAGGCAATAGCGTTTGTCACAGCATCGCGAAAGAGCGGCTGGTCTTGGCGGCCGTCTTCCACAATAAGGGCCCACTGACCCTCAGCGTACGTGAGTATCTGGTCCGCCTTGAAGCGCAAAAAACGCGTCGCAACGCCGGTTATACCGTTTCGCGCCGATAATGAAGCTATGAGGCCGCTTAGTACCAACGGAGTCAGGACCAGGGGCAGGACAACAAGAACGATCTTATATCGAATCTTCACCGCTTTCGCCGAGCCCCATTCTCCCGGGAACGTATTCCTTTTGCAAGAAGCATCGGCTCGGTATAATACCGTGGCGGAAGCGTCGGCAATCGAAATCAGATAAGAAACAACAACCGTGTCCGGACTATATAAACGAGCCCTCGATTTTGTCTCTCGTCATCCTCATCTAAGAGTCCTCAAGGCTGAAGAGCTCAAAGAGGACGACGACGGCATAAGCGAAGACGAGCGAGCGCAAATAAGTGCGCAGATACAGGCCGTTGTATCGCAGAACAAACTCCGCCTCGACGACAAGGCCCTGCAGATTCGGCCGCGAAAACGCGGGTGGGTGTTTGTCCTTGCTGTCAACATTGCTGCCGCGATTCTCATAGCGGCGGGTATTTACCTTGCCTTTGAACTGTTTGGTCGGCAGGAACAGGAGCTTGTTTCCGAGCGCCGGCTCATCCGGTCCGTCGAAGGCGAGCTCCTCGATGCGCTCCAAGCGGAGGCCGACGCCCAACTGTCGGCCAAGGATCAAGAGATCGCCGGCATCGAAGGACGTCTCGCTCAGGCGACCGCCGAGCGGCAACGGCTCCAAGACGAGACCGACGAGATCATCGCGTCGCGGGAGGCCCAACTTCGAGCGCAGTTCGAGGCGGAGCTCGAAGCTGAGCGCCTTCGTCTGGAGGCTGCCGGATTGTCCGCGGCGGAAATCGATACGCAGGTCGCGCAACTGGAAGCGCAGCAGACCGCCGAATTACAAGCCGAGCTCGAGGCGGCCCGTGCCGCGGCCGAGGCGGAGATAGCGGAGCAGGAGGCTGCGTTCGCGGCCGAGATCGAGGCGTTTCAGGCCGAGCTGGACGACGCCGCCGCCGAGCGTGCTGAGCTTCAAGAGGAGTTTGCCGCCGAGGCGGAGGCCCTCAACGCCCAGCTCGCCGAAGAGACCGCGCGTCTGGAGAGCGAGCGAGCCTCGCTTATATCCGAGTTCGACGCCGAAGTGGCCCAGATCCGCGCCGACTTTCAACGACGCCTCGAAGAGGCGCAGTCGGCGGCGGCCTCCGCCGTCGAGGCGCAGCAGGCCGCCCTCGCGGAACACGACACAACCCAAGCCGAGCTCGAAGACACACGGACCGAGCTCAACGCAACCAACGCCGATCTGGCGGACACCAGGGCCGCGCTTGCCGCCACCGAGTCCGCCCTTTCGACGACGGAAGGCGAACTCGGCACGACTCGGGCAACGCTGGATGTAACCCAATCGGATCTCGCCGCCACGCTGGCAGAGCTCGCGACCACTGAGACGGCTGTCGCCGAAGCCGAAGCGGCGCTCTCCGGCGCACGCGCGGACTTGACGGCGGCACTGGCACGGGCACAACAGGCTGAGTCGGATGCCGAGGCGGCGCGTGCGGAGGCGGAGGCTGCAACGTCCGCCGCGGAAGCCGCGGCACGTGCCACCGTTGCCGAGGCCGAGGCGCGCCGCCGGGAGGCCGAAGAGGCCGAGGCGCGCCGCCGGGAAGCCGAAGAGGCGGCCGCTGCCACGCAAGCCGAAGTGGAGACCGCGCTGGCGGCGGCCGAACAGACGGCGGCGGCGCGCGACCGTGCCGTCGCTGAGCTGGCCGAAGCCGAAGAGCGACTCGCGACCCTCGAGGGTACCTTCACCGCCGCCGGCGCTGCGCTTGAACAGTTTACCAACCAGTACGACACCCTGCTCTCACGCATCCAAGTGGGCGACTTCGACGCTGCCCGCGTCTCCCTCTCTTCTATTCGCCGCGCCGTCAACGACGGGGCCCGGTCACCCATTCCAAGTCTGGCCAACCGCAGCGAAGTCGAGCTTCTTCTCCTCGACTCCCTGGATCGACTGGTGAGCCTCGAAGCGGCTGCGGTGGGATTGGTGGACATAGACCTCGTCGCCACAGCAAGCCTCGTTTCCGAGGCAGCCGCCTTGCTCCGGCAGGGACAGGAATTGGAGGAGGCCGGAGACATCGGCGCCGCAACCGAGTTGTACCGCGCCGCGTTGGCCCGGGTTCCGGCCGCCGGCGCCGCTTTTTCCCGGATAGAGGCCCTCTCGGAGACCGCGGAAATGGTGGACTCACGCGCATTGGCGGATGCAATCGAAAACGCCAACGCCCTGTACACGGGAGCGAATTATCAAGAGGCCGCCTCCGCCTATAGGCAGGTTCTCGGCCTTTTGCCCAACATAAACGCGTCTATACTCGACAACATCTTGGACACGGGCTATCGCCTGCGCTCGGCGGTGGACAGAGTCGCCTTCGTAGACGCCGCGGCCGACGCGGAAGCTCAGATCGGCCGGCTCGAAGACAAAATCACCGGCCTGGAATCACAAGTGACGTCGCTGGAACAAGAGGTCTCCGCCGCACAGAACCGCTACGTCGACGTAGTGCAGTCGATCGATCGCGCGCTTGCCCGGATTGGCTCGGATGGGCCTGCACCGGCCACGGCGGGCGACAGCACGGATACAACCGACCTCCTCGCAACCAAGCTTGTGCTTCTACGCGTTCTCAATTCCACCGAGGTCCGCGCCGACTACCCCGACCTCTACACCGAGACACAAGTCTACCTCGACGCGTTGGTTGAAGAAGAACGGGAGCTCGCGGAGATCGCAACTCTCGAGAGAATGAATTCGATTGTCGACTCTATCGGCCGGGGGTCGGAGCCGGACCTGCCGGAGAGCGTGGCCTCGCGCCGATTGGTGAGAACCTTTCTCGAAACACTCGCAGCGTTGCTGTCGGAGTAGTCAGATCGGCGCTCACTCGGCCCACACGTGGAGGAGGTAGGGAACATCCGTTCCGCCTGTGCCGTCATCCCAGTCCTCTACACTTACGTAGACGGTCTCACCGTCCGACCAGGTTTTGGCAGGCGACGAAGAGTTGTTCCACCCCAGCCCGCCTGCTGAGGGCTCGCGACCCGCCGTTAGGCTCGACGATGTCAGCTCCTGGCTGGAAGTGTCCCACAAACGCAAGTCGAAGATGTCTCCTCCCGTCGCCCAAACAACCTCCGCAAAAACGGTCGCGACTCCTCCCGAAACCACAAAGCGGTACGTGTCAAACTCGGCATTGCCGTCTCCTTCGACGGCATCACCCTGACCCTGAATCCAGTAGTCGTCTGAAGTGCCGAGGTTACCAACGTGCTGATAATCGACTCCGTCACCGCCCGCGAACTCACCGGCCGTCGGTCCCACACCGTCATTGTTTGTGCCTACTTCGTCCTCGTTCTCCACGGACGTATAGACCAGGTAGGTCGTGGGAGATACAAAGACGTTGCTACTGGGGTCGAAGTCGTCTATGGAGCTGATGCTCACGATTAGATAGAAGCGCCCCCCGCTCGATGGCCACATGCCACCCACATCCACAAGAACTTCGTCGGGTCCTTCCGCCTCCCCATCGTCGACGTCCAAGGGACCAACAGAGCCGCTATTGACGGTAAAATCATCACCACTCGGGAACACGTCCCGCGACGCCCGAACTTTCCAGGAAACGGGAGCGGTTCCAGGATTATCGGTGACCTGTTTGATACGAAAAGTCGCGCTGGTTAGTGTGCTCCCGGCCATGGCCGGTGACACGGCATCGGCCTCACCCACTACCGTGTAATCCGGTGGATCGTTAACCGTAAAAGGCCCCGCAAAGATTGTGTTATTGCCGGTGTCCCCATCGTCTCCGGACGCATCGTCAATCTCGACGATGAGGTAGTAGGTTCCGGCGCTGATCCAGTTGCCGGCAGGATAGATTGTCGCACTTGTAGCGCCGCCCGCCAACGGTCCGATCGAACCCGTTGCCGCCGCTTGATCCGTTCCATCACGAATCTGGTCGGTGGAGAGATACAACGTCCACCCGACGTTGTTGTTGCCGGGCAACGTTCCGGTGTTTTTTACGACAAACGACTCGTTTATCGTGCTTCCGGACAGAACGGTCCCATAGGTCGATGTCAAACTCAACGGAACGTTGTCCACAACCGAGCCGGCGGAGATATCGAAGGCCGATGAGCTTGCGATGTTGTCGGTTGCGTCGACGTCCTCGCCCGACTGCACACGAACGATAATGTAGTAGGTTCCGGACGTCGAGGGCCACGTGCCGTCCACCGTGATCGCCCCGGAGGTTGCTCCGGCCGCAAGTCCGCCAATTGATCCCGAATCCATCAGGGCGTCGGAGTCTTGGTACTCCGTATCGAGTGATTGATACGCGTACCAGAAAACAGACGATGAACCTGCGTCTGCGCCGGTATTCTCAAACGCAAAGGTCTCGGAGACCGCGGAACTGACGATCGCGAACCCGCCCGCCGGTACGGTGGTAATGCCATAATCCACGTCGGGAGCCGTTACCGTCACGCCGGGGCTTGCCTCATCGTTGTCAGAATCATTGCCGGCGGCCACGTCCTCGCTGTTGCTGAGGCGAGCTATGAAGTGGTACGTGCCCGGAGGCTCGGTCCAGGTGCCGCCAACGTCGACAACCGTCTCGTCCGTCCCGCTTCCGTCGGTGGAATCGTCTGCGCTCAGAGGCGACGTGGACCCCGAGGCAACAATACGGTCCGTTCCGACGTCGATTGTGGCATCGGCGGAGGCGTACACGGTCCAAGAGACGTCGGTCGAGCCGTCAAACGTGCCGCGGTTTCGAATAACAAACGAGTCCGAAATCGCGGAACCTGCGACGACTGGAGTAGCCACCGTCCACGTGTCCGCGACGTAGTCGATGTCTTTGGCGACAAGGGTTACAGCAGCGGGTCCGAGAACGTTGTCCGTCGTATCGTTCTCGTCCGAGGCGGAGACCGACAAGAAGAGATTGTAGGCACCGACGTCTTCGTGCCAGGTGCCCACGAACGCCAGGTCGTCGACAACGCCGCCGGCGTCCAGCGCCGTGGTTGTTCCCACGGAAACGACACGGTCGGTATTAGCATCAAAGGTCGCGTCGGTCGAAACAAAAAGCGTCCAGGCGAGGGTAGCGTAGCCGGTGTCCGTACCCACGTTGGAGATATCAAAGGTCCCGGCCGCACCGGCTCCGGCAGTGGAGCTCGTTACGGACAGGTCTGAGGCCAGGTAGTTTACATCCGGTGTCGGTGCAACACCGGTAATGGTGACCAGAACCGAGGTATCGGTGTTGTTGCCGCCGTTCACGTCGTCTGATGCTGCAATGTGAGCCAAGAGGTAGTACTCGTTGGCAACGGCCGGCCACAGTCCGTCGAAGGATATGGCTTCCGACGATCCACCTGCCAACAGTCCCTCTATGCTCCCTGCGGCGATAACCGGATCGGCGGGAACGTCCAGCGTCATGTCTGTGCTGGCCACGACCCGCCAGTTGACCGTTGCCGTTCCCCCGTCGGTGCCGAGATTCTCGATTGCCAGCTCACCTTGGACCGGCCCGCCGACATCGGTTCCGGCGGTGTGTGTGACCGACTGGACGACATAGTCGACGTCAACGGTGATAGGATCCTTGAGGACCGAGATTGCCGCACTGACCGTACGCCCGGCGCTGTCCGTGACCGTGACAATATCAGTGCCGGCTACGTCCCCTGCCGTGTATTCACCGGTCTGTGCGTCCACCGTCGGGCTTCCGGAGCCGCTTCCGGTCAGCTCAAACTCATACGGAGGGCTGCCGCCCGACGGACCAAAGCTCTGAGACTCGTTGAAATACAGCTCGACCTGCGCCGGCTCCAGACTGAGCGCCTCGACGATTGTTACGCTCGCTTCGACGACGTTGTCGACTAGGTCGGTGACGGAAACGGTGGCGGAACCCGCCACGGCCGGCGCGGTGTATGCCCCGGTCACGGAGTCGATTTCGCCGCCGCCTTCGACGATCGCAAACCGGTAGTGGACCGATCCATCTTCTGCTTCGAACGGGATACCACCCCCCGCGGAGAATGTCAGCTCTTCGCCCGCCAAGAGATCGGCCGGATTTGGGCTGAGGCTCAGCGGCTCTCCTGCCGTACCGTCTAGGACACGCGCAAGAGTCCACGGCTGATCACAGGACGCGGTTAGGAGTGTCCAAAACAGCCCCAACAATGCAGCAATTTGTTGGCCTTTTTGTTTGGTCATCATCTATCTACAACGTAAACATCACCCCGATTTGGGGCCGAAATCCCATGATGGTAATCGATTCTTCAATATATAACAAAAAAGCCAAGTCAACCGTGATCCCCACAACTTCACCGAGGTAGATCTGTGTCGTAAGGCCCCCGTCCACGGTCGGCACAAAAAAAGTTGGAGAACCTAGCTGCGGCACGTCCAGACTCAGCATCGCAACACCACCTGCGACACGCAAACCGGCTTCGAGCGGGTAGGAGCCGAACGCAAGCCGGAAGTCAAAGACCAACGGGACAATAACACTGTCGGTCACAACCGAGACGCCCGCAGCTCTGGCGAATGAGGCGCCGGTGCTCAAACCGATGGTGATCAGCGAATCACAAAAAGACCATCCAAAAAAGACCGCAGGACCGACAAGCGTGTCAAAGTAACGTGAAGCATCTCCAATCGGTATAAGACTGGAAAACGCAGCGCCGATCCGGAGGCCGGGCGAATAGCTGGGACTGAGGACTCGGGGGACTTCCTCCACGGCATCGGAGTCGCCCGCCGACGGGACAACGGCGGCGTCGTTGTTATTCACAACGACGCCGTCAGCCTCGGAATCGCCGTCAGCGGCGGGAGAGCCAAACTCCTCAGGCGCCGGCATAAGCGAGTCTACATCGTCCACAATCCCGTCGATGAGCCGCCCAAGGCTCCGATCCAGACGCAAGTCCACCGGTCCCTGATACGATCGAGTGGCCTGGGCGGTTCCGTCGGCATTCTGATACGTCGCATCCACGACGAGGTTAGAGCTGTCGCCCGACACCGTGGCGACGAGGCCGGTAGTCCCAACGCCTCCGGGTGTCGGCGCTGATTCGCCCGGATCGAGATAGCAAATCTCCGTAGGGAGCCCGTAGAACTCGAGCTGAATCGCGAGGCCCTCACCGACGATTCGCCGAAGGGCTTGCGAAATCTCTTCTGGGGACTCGACGTAGATCATAAGAGTCGGCGCCGGGTCCGCGGACGCTTCCGCGCCGGCGCCGGCCGACGAGTCATCCGCCACGGCCCCCGCGTCCGTGTCTGTGCTCTCGGCGTATGAGTAGGTGGAAATCAGCAGGAGAAGGAGCACAACTGCTTGGCGTTTCATTGTGACAGCTTTGCTAAGCATACCCCGGCGTCGCCCTAACTTCCACCGGGTGGGGTGGTCAGAAGAGCTGGACCCGCAGGCCAAATGTCAGCCGAAACGCTACGTCGGGCCTCACGTCGGAGGGAATAAACCATAGCTGCGGTTCGACGTATGCCGAGATTGCGTTAAAGACGGTGGCGTCCGCAAACGTGACTTTGGGAAACTCGATTTGCCCAATGATGGCACTCAATACAACGCCTTCTATCGGATCCATTCCAAAGGGGGTAATCGGCTCGTAGAGGATGATGTAGTTGAACGTCGCGCCGAGTGCCACGTTGAGCGACAAAAAATCCCAATCAGGACCGAAGAGCGCGTTGAACGGGATCGAGGCAACGTTGGCCAAAATCTTTCCTCCGATTGTATACCCTGCAAAGCGTGCCGCGCCGCCGTCGGTCGCGGTCTCCGGCGACATTCCGAATTGGGCTTGGAGCTTTACGTTCTGATCGAAGAAGGTCAGACCGAGCCCTACTTGAAAGTAGGTTATTCCGAGGGCATGGCCGTCGATATACATGCCTTGCACAAACGACGGCACCGCGTATCCGGCCTTGTCTCCCTCACGGAGGGCAACCTGCACCTCGGTCACTCCGTTTGCATCACTCGCCGTTCCCACCAAGCGAATACGCTCGTTGACAACAACTCCCTCGAAGGGTGAGCGCAGCGCCAGCTCGGGCGCGGTCTTATCGATCGTCAGCATCGTTCGGGTAATCGCGGCCTCGCCGTTTTGGTACTCAGCACGGACCAAGACCGCCAACGGACCTTCCGGAATATCCTGGGTCTCCAGTCTGTAGCGCCACGCGTCGGTCCCCTGGGCCTGCTCGAAGTTGCGACCGTTGTCCAAACTGACAAGCACCCTATTTACCCTCAGCTCGCGAAGAGCGGCGTTGTCCTCCGGATCGACGTTGCTTGTGTATCCCGCCACGCCTTCGATCCACGGTCGTTCGGCGGCAAAGTCGCCTATGGAGTGGCTGTCGATGGACACATGTGGTCCGGTCGCTTGGTAGTCAAAACCGTGCTCGGAACTGACAACTCGCTCGCCGTCGGAAGGTTCGATCACGGCGCTGATTGTGTTCTCCCCAATCTGGAGATCGCCGGGCTCGAGAGTGTAGCGAAAGTAGCCACGCTTGTTGGCGGGGGCGTTGCCGTGAACAACACCGTTTAGGACTATCTGTGCCCGCTCCACCGGAACGGAAGCTCCCAGGCGACCTTCAACAGCTACCGGCCCGGAAAGCGTGTCGCCCACCTGCGGAAAATAGAGGGCGACAAAGGCCGCGCTCACCTGGTCCTGAACGTAGATATTTCGAGCCACCAGCGATCGATTCGCCGCGGCGTCTTCCGCCGTGAGCTGGAGGTTGTACCAGCCTTCCGGAAACTCTGAAACATCGAGGACTTCCTGAACAACCGTCTCGTCGTCTATCTCCACGACCAGGGGCTCCCCCTCCCTGCCGATAGGAGCAAGCTCGAGGGTAAGCGAATCCACGCCGACCGCATCGGAAACTCGGCCGCTCAAATCCAGGTCTCGCGAAACCACCGAGCCGTCGGCCGGCAGATCTAGTGTGAGGTCGGGAGCGGTATTGTCGATGTTGATAAGGGTAAACGAGCTACCCTCGATCCCATACGCGTCCGTCGCGATCGACTGGACCGAGTAGGTACCGTCTGTGAACACACGTGTGTCGAGGCTGTACTCCCACTGCTCCCCACCCGAGGCCTGCAAGCGGCTGTTACCGTTGTCCAGTGACAGGGCAACGGCATCGACTCCGTTTGCGTCGGTTGACTCGCCGCGAAGGGTGACGATTCCGCGAGTTGTTTCGTCCACCGTCGGCGACGTCTGACGGACATCCGGCTGCCTGAGGCTCACACGAAACCGGCGCGAGACCACCGGGCCCGCCAGACCGTATACATCCTCCGCGTAGACCTCCACAACGTGCTCGTTGTCCGTCAACGACTCGATGGGAACGTTGATGGAGAAGTTGTTGGCGCCGGGAAGGCGCAGGAATTCCCCGTCGTCTATTCGCCGGTAGACGGCGGCGATTCCGTCGTCATCAAAGACCATGCCGCTTACCAAGAAGTCGCCGGTCACCACGGCGTCCTCTTGCGGGATTTGGATCTCAGCCACCGGCCGGTCGGCATCCGCGTCGACGCTCACCCGGGGACGCCGGCTTCCGGTGTTGCCGGCGCGGTCCCGGGCTCGCACCTCGAGCTCTTCGCCCGCGTCGGCGAGGGCGGAAAAATCCGTCGTGATCAAGAACCGGCCGTAGGCATCCACCGGGGTCGACTCATAGGTCTCTCCGTTGAGGCTGTACTCGAGCAAGACAACGTCGCTGAAGCTATCAACAACGCCGAACACAGAAGTTCGACCGTTGATAACATCGCCTTCAGAGGGTGCGATAAAGCGTACCGTGGGGTCCTCGAAATCTACAAACACCGGGATCCAAGCCTCACTCACTTTGCCAAATCCATCTTCCGCAATCACAAATAGGTGATACGGCCCAGGCGTCTGCCCGGATAGGTCGAGACTCTCGGACCGAAACGCCGCGGCGTTTCCGGTGGGTCCGACCCGCAACCGGACATCGAGGCTTTCGAGATCATCTCGTGCTTCGACCGGCAGGCTGAGCTCCCCGGAGACAAACGAACCGACGGCGTCGCGGGGAACCACGATCTCCGGAGGTGATAGGTCGGCAATCACATCCCATGGGCCAAGACGATATTCGACTCCGTCGATTGTCTCGACGACGACGCTAATGCCGGAGGCCACGCCTGCGCCGGTCGGCGTCAGGGTGATCCGATTGTCGGCGACTGTTGCCGCAACCAGGCTGCCTTGGGAGCCGGTGGCCGCGCCGGCGGCTTCGGCGGCGGGCGGTTCGGAGTCGGCGGGTGCTTCTAGACGGACGCCGGCAAGCGATCGCCCGTCGAATCGGGCAACAATCGGCTCCAACACAGCAAAACGTAGGTCGGAGCGCCCAAAGCCGTCGCCCACCGCCACGAGATCGTTGGTGTACGCCGGCGCAGCTCCCGGCGCCACGACGTAAAAGGACGTCTGCAGCACAACGACGTTGCCCTCGCGGTCGGTCGCCTCGACCGCCAGGGTGTGCCTACCGTGCGGAACACTCGGCGGAAGCAAAAACGAAAAACTTCGCGCCGTCGGTCTGCCGTCAACGCTCCTGTTCGGAGCAACGGTCCAGTTATCCGCGTCTAGTCGATACCTGATCCGAGTAAGGCGTTCCGCGTTTTCCACTATGCCCACCACTTCGGGTCTCGCGCCGAGATTCACAAAAAACGGCGACCGTGCGTTCTCCCCGTTTACCGTCTGAAGCGCGACCGACATACGCGGCGAGGCGACGGTTACTTGCGTGCGGACATCCGGTCCGGCTTCGCCGAGTCGATCGGTTGCCCTGATCCGAAGATTATGGGTGCCGGGATCGAGAGGACCGAGGTCGATCAAAAACGTCTGATGATGTCGACGCTCGTCGAAGGATAGGACACGCCGGAACTCGCCATCTTCGATCGCAACCTCGATAACACGGGCGCCGTCTAGGTCGCGAACAACACCTCCCAGGACGACCGTCCCGGAAAGCACCGCCGACCGATTTGGCATCAGCAACTGTACGCGCGGGGCGTCATTGTTTCTATCTTCTCCGGCACCCGGAGCCCGCTCCGCCTCAGCCAAATTTTGGACTACCAAAGAGCGCCCGACGTTCCCGTGTACATCGGTTGCCCGCACCGCAACGGCGATACCGTCGGGAGGGTTGGTCCCCAGATCGATCTCGACGCCAAAGTCGCGCGATCCCGATGTGCGAGGGCCGCTCCCCATCTCGATCTCCGTGAAGTTGCGGCCACCATCGGTGGAGTACTCGAGGAGCGATAGCGGTGCATCGTCGGTAACGGTGCCCCGTACACTAAGCACTCCGGCGGACACATCCGCACCCGACACGTCCGGACCGGCCGGCGAAGTAACCTCTATCACCGGCGCGCTCGAGTCGGAAGCGATGGAAAACGGGCCCGCCTCGATCTCAAATCCGTCCTTATCCGTGGCACGGAAGAAGATACCTTCGGCGGAGCCTTCGGAATTGGGCGACAGGCTAATCCAGCGCCCCGACACGGTGAGATCGATAAAATCAGGAACCGGTTCGAGGCGAACATCCTCAAAACGATCCGCATCACCCGCCTCCGCTCCAACAATCAAGCCCTCGAACGGACGGCGGCCCGAAAGACGAATGGTCCCGTCGTCGGAAAGCCGCTCGTCGGCAAAGACAAAGCCGGGCGCTTCGTCGATGCGGCGCAGGTCGCGATACGAGAGGAGCGCCCTCGCGGACGTCTGCGTTCCAAAGGAGTCCTCGGCCTCCAAGTCGAGGGGGAGATTGCCAACACCCACCTCCGACCACGATGGAAGATCGAGCTCAAAGGCCGTGACCGCCTCGCCGGCCACGGGTCGAAGGCGCACCTGTGGGGTCTCCTCGCCGATAAGAGCCTCTGCCCGGCCGATGCGCGCATCCGAACGAAGCTCGCCGGCAAGAATCGCCGGCCGCAACGGATCGTAGGTCACGCCGGGGAAGTACTCAACGGTTTCTCCGTCACGATACCTGATCTCGGTAAAGCGGACGTCGGCGGGGGCCGCTTGTTTTGTCAGCCGCAGTTGCTGTGCCGGTCCGACCCTGCCCTCTTCGTCCCGACCGGATAGCCTGAGGGTAAGATTGCCCGACGGTGCATCGGCAAGTGGTATCGCAAAGGCGGGAAAGGCGGGATACTCCACCGGCTCGTCACCCAGCCCCTCCACGATTACCACGTCCGCCGGCACAACGGAACCGACGGAACCGTACACAACGGCGTCTGGACCAACGCTCGCGCCGTCCTCGGTCGGTTCATCCAGAGTTATACGCGGCAGCGCCTGATCCTGATCCACGACAATAGGATGGACGTAGCGGGTCTGGTTTCCGCTTGTGTCGACCGCAACAAACTCAACGGGCTGCCGGCGGGCGGTTCGCTCGGTGGTGTCGACGCGCACGCTCCAGTACGGGTTTCCCGCTTCGAGCGGTATTTCGACTTCTTCTTGGCCGATGCGGTAGACAAAGGACTCGATGCCTACGGCGTCTCGAATCGCTCCAACAACACGGACCTCGCCAAAATCCACGTCCTGATCCAGCTGGGGGCTAATAACACTAATGGTTGGTCCCCGGTTGTCCACAAAAAAGAGATATGGCGCTTCGTTGACCGCACCCGAGTCGTCCTCAACCCGGAGCCAATAGATGATCGGCCCGTCGTCCAGTCCGTTGGGTCCGGTCGTTGGGACGTTGTACCAAAACGTGTAATGGTCCTCGCCTTGGTTGTATATGGGCCGAAGGTTCTCGTAGGTTTCGCGACCGTCGCGGCTCAGCTCCACGGAGGCAATGCCGTTTTCGTCACGGGCGACGCCGTCGAAGCGAACCGTACCTCGCACAATGGCGCCGGCTTCGTGAGAAGTGATCTCGACCTGCGGGGGCCGTGTATCGAACACAAAGGATATCGAGCTCTCGTTCCCGGCGAGGCCGTTGACATCTACGGCCCGGGTGTACAAGGTGTGGCCGCCGTCGTCGATATCGTCCTGGGGAATCTCGTGGCGCCAGTACTCGCCGGCCTCCACGTCTATCCAGGAACCGTCGTCCAACCGCACTTCCACGGCCGACAAGCCGTCGTCATCGGCGGCGACCCCCAACACGTTTAGGTCGCCGCGAACCACACCCCCCGGTTCGGGAAACACAATTCGCGATTCCGGCAGATCGGACGCCGGATCGATCGTGATGTTGATGGGTCCCTCGAGAACCTCGTTGCCGGCAGGATCTCGCCCCCGGACAATCACGTTATAGGTACCCTCGTCGAACTCCGAGATATCGATCTCGTGGGTCCAGTTCTCGATTCCCTCGACGTCCTGCCAAGACTCCTCCGACGTTCCCCTCGCTGCGAGGGATGTGGGAAGAAGCAAGGCGAGAACAACTGCGAGACCAAAGGAGAGCCCGCGTTGTATTCGCAGGCCGGCGCACACGCGGCCCGTGGGCGGGGCCGGTGGGGCGGCGTCTCGTTCGCGGAGACCCGGGGCCGAGTACCGGCGGGTTACGGAAACAGGCCGGCACGTCCGCGATTCTCGCCGGGCACGGAGTCCTCGCCGCCGGGACACATCCGGCGCTATAATTGGACTCCGGGAACGATGAGTAAAAAGACAAGCAAGCAAAGGATACGCGCGGCGAAAAAAAGAGCCGCAGAGACCCGTCGCCTCAGACGCGATGCTCTCACCCGCGCCTCGGCCGCCGTTGGGGCGGTGATCGTAATCGCCGTGATAACACTTCTCGTGGGCTACGCGGTTCGCATGAGCAGAATCCACGTGTTGGTGGCGCCGGGAGTGCCGCCCGTGGTTACCCGGTTCCTCAGCAATCCGGAGACCCGCATAGTTACCGAGGCGGGGTCGGACGTGGACGCGATCCTGGGCCCGGCCGCCTTTGGGGCAAATGCACGTGTGGGCGTGGGACGGAGTCTTGCCGGGGGCGGCGCCGCGGTAGTGGCCGCCGACCCCTACGTGCTGATAGTAGATCCCCGGGCCGGCGTGACCGTTGATCCGACCCGTTCGCTGCAGGAGTTGCTCGACAACGCCGGCGCAGTTGGATCTCGTGCCGGTACCGGCCGTGTTCCGCTTATTGTCGCAGGCGACGACGCCTTGGACTTCGCCGCCTTTTTGCTGTACATGGCTTCCGAGACGCTGGATTCGACCGACTTCGAGACGCTCCGCGAGACACTTGCAGCCTCGTTGTCCGGCGCGGCCGAAGGCGCTCGGCCGACCGATGACACGGCGGCGGTAAACCGCCACCTCTTGGAGCTTCTCGAGCCCGTAATCGCCCGCATCCGTGGGCTGGAAGCGGCCGGCGTGCTCGCCGACAACTGGACCGACCTGGATGCGGCCGGCCTCGCCGACGCCCTGCGGAGCACCGCCGAAGTGGGAACGGACCCTGAAAACGCCAGAACCCCCGCGCCAATCATAGCCTTTGCGCGACGTAGCGCGCTCAAGCGCTTGGATTGGGACGAGGGATTTTTTCTGCGTGTCGTGCGGCCGCCGGCAGGCGAGGGTCGGCTCCGCTATCGTGTGTTTGCCAAGCTTATTGTGGTAACACCCGGCGCCGGACCACGGGCAACCGATGCCGACGAGATTGCGGCGCTGCTTCACGCCGCCGTGGCCCAGACCGCCGTCGAGACGGAGACCGTTTATTCGCCTGTTGTTCTCGAGGGAGACCCGATCAACCGCGAGCATCGTGACGTAGTGCGCGCCATCCGAGTGGCCGAGCAGCTGGTTGCGATAGACGCCGGCCTCGCGCAAGATGCAAACGTGCTCAATCTTCATCGGCTTCTTCGTTAGCGTCACAGGTCAGGGAAGCTCGGGGAGCAGTCGTGTGAACTCTATGCCGTCCCCAAGGTAGCCGACCACCGGCTCGCCGTCACTCGGCCGAATGCGGACAGACAGCCCGTTGAATTGTGGTACGCCGCCTTGAGGAACCGTGCCTGCCGGCACGGTCGCAAACTCCCACTCTTCGGTCACAAATCCGTCGCCGTCAACCCCCGCAAGCACACCGGTTGATACATCGTGAGTTGCCCACGCAACCTTCAACGAATCCCTCGTTCCGTTCTCCGAGTTGTTGTAGTAGGCGATGTACGGTGTACCGTCGTTCGCCACGACAACATCGGCCCAAATACCCACCGAGTTGTTTGTGTCGATCTTGGCACCATCGGGGGTCGTATCGTCGAATGCACTCAAGTAGAAGTAACTCAGCCCCGCAAGGCTCGAGTCGTATGCAGCAATATGGATCGAGTCGTCCGTATGGGCCGTCATGCTCACATAGGTCCCCTCGTACAGGTCACCGATAACCAGCGGCGTAGACCAGAAGAACGTGCCGGTCGGATTGCTTCCGTCTAGGGCCTGCGGTGTTACCCCGTCGGCCTGTGTCGAGTAGATAAGCTCGAGTCGGCTCTGGGCCTGATCGTAGTAGGCGATCACCACAATGCCGCCCGAGGTGACGACCATGTCCAAGTATTCGCCGGCGGACGCCGTTACGAGCTGCCGGCCCGTAGCGGTGCTATTGGTGTTGTTGGCCGGCGCCCCCGACGGCTGGTTTGTGTTGTTGCCGCCGGTAAGCGGGATTGCCCCGGCTCCCGGGTCCTGCCCAATGGTAAAGTTGCGGAACGCGAGCTCGTTGAGCCGGGTATCAAAGTAGGCAAGGTAGACTTGCGCGGTTGTCGTGGCACCGCCGGTTACAACAAGACTCGGGTTCACAAAGCGGTTGAGCTTGAGGAATGTGTCGTTTCCGTTTAGGTCGCCGTCGTACTTGAGGTGGTCGAGGAAGATGGCGTTGTTGTTGTTGTCGTAGCTGTTAATGCCGCCGTAGCCGGCGTACTCGGGAAAGGCCCAACCGTCCGTGTAAGCGCCACCGGTAGCATACTGGTTAAAGAAAAGGTGTAGCCCGCCCGCGTTGGATCCGGAGTTGTCGGTAATACTTGCCTGGTAGAAGTTGCCGTCGGCGTCTTCGGCAACGGCAACTTGGCTGTACTGCCACCCACGGGCAACACGCACGCCGTTGCGCTTGAGGGTCTCGTATCCGCCGCCGCCGGAAGCCGCGTTGTTGTCGGCGTATGCGAACTCAGGGTTGTCCCCATTTATGTACATCGCCGGATAGGTCACGCCGGACGAGGCGTAGGCCGTTGTTGCCACCGTAAAAAAACGGATGTAGCGATCGTCCGTGAGGAACGTGTTTTTGGTCACAAACTGATCGGGCTCCTGATTGTACAACACGGTGTTGTCATTGACGTTGTTAAGCGATGGAATCGGCGTTCCGGGAGTACCACCGAGGACAACGAGGTAGCCTGAGCCGGTCGCGGTGTTTGCCATCGTAAAGGAGGTGTAGTCCGCTGCGGGGGCGTTGAACGCGACAATCTCACCCGTCGGCACACCCGCATTTAGAGCGTCGGGGTAGGTGGAGTTGGCGACCCTCACCCCGTCGGTAATCGGGTCGAGATTAAAACCGTTGACGGTAACAAAGGATGCGTCGACACCGGTCTTGATTGAGTAGGTACCAAGCGCTGAGCGGATGTTGCGCTCCTTGATTCCACCTCCAATCATGTCCGGAGTTTCGATGCCGCGTATGTATGGAACCACATCTACCGTCGTGCCGTCTGAGGCGGTGTTCGGGGTACCGTTCGAATCGTACGCCGTCATGGACACACTCACGTCGGCGCCGACGACGGTAGACAGGCCCGCGCTATTCCACTCGAGAGCCCAGTTGAACACGTTGCCGCCTGCATCGGTGAGGTAGTTCGCCCCGTCGATCACAAAATTCCAATCGGTGCCGGAAAGCGCGCCGACACCGGAAGCGTCATATACATCAAACGGAAGACCCACGCCGCCACCGCCGTCAAAGCCCCCGACCGTCATCTCGATACGGGAAATGCGCTGGTTGTCCTCGACCTTGCCGCGGAAGATAAGCTCGCCGCTTACATCGGCATCGTCGTTGATGCCGTCCCCATCGGCGACGCCGTTGTCAAATCGCGAGTCCGCCGCATACTCGATGTGACCGAGGCGATCGTTGCCGTTTATAACGATGTTCTCTTCGTAATCGGCCACCACCGAGAGCGACTTTGCGGAATCGTCGGCGCTCTCGTTGTAGCGCTCGCCAAAGGGAGCGATGGAGATCGACGGGGCAACGTCGTCGACGTTGTCTATTGTCAGGCCCACGGTAATCGAGTCCGTCAGTTCGTCGGTCGAATCGGCATCGTCACTTGTCGTGCTGTCGTAGACGAGGATATCGAGGGTCTGGTCGTTGGGCACCACACTTTCCGTGAATCCCGAGGTGTCGATCACCAGGGTCGATCCGGTAAGCGCCGCGTTTTGCTCGACGCTTTGGTAGACGACGGAGTAGCGCCGCGTCCCGTTGCCGCCGGAGGCGTTTATTCCGATGTACAGCCTGTTATTCCTGGCAGTGTAACCCGTTGTGGCAAAGCCGGTCGTAATCGGGTCGGTCTGCTCGCCACCATCTATCACGTCGCCGTCGCCATTGAGGTCCGTTCCCAAGACGATCGAATCGATGGCCGGCTTGTTGTTTGCGATAAATACCGGACTGGTTCCGGAGGCGGTGTTGCCTGCCTGGTCCGCGGCCACGTAGTGGACGGTGACAGAACCGTCCGAGACAAGCGTGGAATCAAACAGTCCCGACCAGCTGTAGGTGCCTGCGGACAGACTGAGGAACTCCGGCGTGCCGTCGTTGTCACCCGCGGCGCCTCCGTCGTTACCTTCTTCCAACGGATTGTCGATGATCATTCGGTAGTCATCGTAGGTCGAGTTGCCCGGATCAAGCACATCGGCCTCAACAAATCCGACGATAGTGCCCGAGCCGTTTTTGATACGAACGATGTCGCCCGCGGCGTCGGTAAGATAGACGGTAATACTCTCGATGCCGGAGACCGTGCCCGTATCGCGCACCGTACCCTGAATCTCGGCAGCCGTGCCGAGAAGCTCCGCATCACCGCTATACGTCAGGTCGCTCGGATCTACATTGTCCACGCTAAAGCTGACCAATTGCTGATTTGTGAAGGGACTCGGCGTGGTTGTGTCTTCCGCGGTGACCTTGACGCTCATAGAGCCTGCCCCACCCGGGTAGAGGCCCGGAGCCTCGGTATCGATGGGAATGTCGAAACGGTAGCTTCCCGGGAAGGCGGGATCGTAATCCGGATCGGAGGTACCAAGGAGCTCTACGCTTATGCCCGCCGCGATTGCATCGGCACTCGACACATCGACGTTTGCAGCGCCCGGAGGCAAGAGGCCGCCGGGGTTGGTAAAGATCACCGAATTGTCGAGGAGAGGTCCTTCGTTGCTGAAGATAATCCGGGAAACGTCGGTCTCGTCGCGCACAAGGCCCGTAAGGTCGACAACGCCACCTACCGTTACCCCGCTTTGGATGCTAAACGTGCTGAACTGCGGGAAGTCCTTGTTGAAGGTGACGGAGTACTCAACCTCCGCCCCGTAGATGCCGTCCCCGGGGGAAACCTTGTAGTCCTTGGCCCGGACCTTAAAGGCGATGGTACGCGTGGTGTCGCCACCCGTTGGATCGAACTCGCCCGCTTCGTTGAGATTAACACTCCAGCTGGTTGTACCGGAGGCCAGGTACCAGTTGACGCCTGCGTCGGTCTCATCGAGGGAGCCTTCACTCCACGTGTCGTTGGTATAGTCGCCGTCGTTGTCCCCGTCGATCGCAATCTGCACCTTCTCAACAAACTGCGAATCAAACGCCGACCCGAACACCCGCACAAATCCACCGACCGTGGCTCCGTCCGTGGGAGATAGGATGCTCACTTCGGGCCGGTCCCGCTTTGGGTCGATCTGCAGAATGTAGTTTGTGAGATACGCGGTATTCGGATCTGCTGCCTCACCGGCGCCGTCCTGAGACCTCACGTAGAAGGTGAAGTTCCAGATGTCCGTCCAGGTCTCGCCGCCGTCCTCGATTCCGTCTACGTCCGTGTCGCCGGTGTTGTAGGAGTAGGTGGTGTTGGCGTAGTCGTTGATGTTTGCAAAGCTAAACGACCAGCTCGTGGTTCCGGGCACCGCCGCCCACGTGCTTCCCTCGAGGTCGAGGGGATCGATCTGTTTACCAAGACCCACGGACACGTCGGAGACGCCGGCGCCGCCGGGGTTGTCCGCCGAGGTACCGCCGATGGTAAGTGGTCCGAACACCGCCTCGCCGTTTGCTGGGGAGGTCACCGAAATGGTCGGCGCCGTCTTGTCCACGCTCAACGACCGGGACGCAATACGAGTGTTCCCCACCGAGTCCGTTGCCTGCACGTATATCGTGTGCGGCCCGTTCGCCAAGTCCCCCGGCGGAACGGAAAAGGTCCACGTCTGCCAACCGTTGGCATCCGTGTCCGGAACTGCGACGGTGCCCGATCCAAAATCGTTATCGTCGATTTTGTACAAGATGTCGGTGACACCGGTTTCGTCCGCCGAGGTTCCGGTGAAGGCAAAAGTGTTGTTCGCCGACCACGTGATGTTCGACGCCGGCGTCGAGATCGTAACGTCGGGAATCTCGGTGTCGAGCTGGAACTCGATCCGTCCCGTGTCCGTCTGGGAGTTCGCGTCGTTGTTGACGGTGTCCACGGCCTGCACCCTGATCTCGCGCATTCCGTTTTCGAGGCTGGTGAGATTCACCCGCCAGGCAAGGTCGGTGCCTCCGTAGCTGCCACTTGTGAGGGTAACGGTTTCGGAGACAACCGAGTCGTCGACCTGGTACACGTCCACGCTGATGGAGTCAACACCGTCGTCGTCGGTGACGGTTCCCCGGATCACTCCCGATGTTATCGTGGAGCTACCATCGCCCGCGATCTCGTCAAAGGTGACAACCGGCCGGTCCGCGGATTGATCCACCAGAAAGACAAGGTCCCCGCCGCCGGCGGTGGAAGCGACGTTTCCCGCGAGGTCCGTCACAATGCCTCGCACCGTAAGCTCAAAGAGGCCGCCGCCCAACTCCTGGGCGTAGCTCATAAGCGTCGCGTCGCGCGTATCAAAGCCGGAGATCGACCACGAGGTTGTTCCCGATGGGGTGCCCGTGGGAAGCGCCATTTCGGCGTTGCCGGTATTCACGTCGACGATCCTGAACTCAACGGACTGGACACCGTAGTTGTCGCTACTCGTACCGGAAAGCGAGACGATGTTGTTTTGGGTAGAGGCCGGTGCCGGTGAGGAGAACGAGAGCGTCGGGTCCGACTTGTCTACAAACACGGCCACCGACCGGGTACGGATAAAGCCGCTGTCGTCCACCGCTTCGAGGAAGACCTCATACTCGCCGGTTCCCGCAGTCGTGTCGATTGATTGGTTAAAGGGCTCCGAGCCCGTGAGGTTTCCGGGCCCTAGGATGTAGGTCCACGCCAGAGTTTCCACGCCCTCACGCTCTACGCGATAGCGCAGCGAGTCCACAAGGCCGTTATCGTCGCTTACGGTGCCCGATACGGAGAAGTCGCCGGTGAAGTAGGTGCCCGCCGTTGGCGCAAAACCGGTGATTTCCGGCTCGTTTGTATCAAAGGTAAAACCGATGGCGACCGTGTCCCCCGCTACGCCGTTTGTGTCCACCGCGCGCATCTCGAGGTCCTTTGCGCCGTCGGAGGAGCTTGTAATCGGGAAGCTAAAGCTTCGTGAAGTGGGAACACCGCCGAGGCTCACCGGCGTCCACGGCCCCCAACTCGAACCGTTGTCCGGACTGTACCGGTACTCGACACCGCTGGGTGTATCGTCCACACCGTCGTCGTCGGTAACGGCGCCGGTGACCGTAACGGATGTACTGAGGATTGTGCCGCCGTCCGCCGGCGCAGAGATGGTGACCACCGGTTTGTCGCCGGCCTGATTGACCGTAAATGTAAACGTCTCTACCGTCTCGTTGCCGTTTTGGTCTTGTGCACGCACGTCCACGTCGAGATTGGAGAGATCGGGGACAGCCGTGGTGTCGATGCCGGCGATCGAGAACGAGCCGTTTACCGGCAGCCCGTTCCAGGAACCGCCGTCGACCCGGTAGTCGATTGCCGCCAGGTTTGCGGTGCCCTGATCCTCGGTCACACTACCGGCGAGGGCCATGGTGCCGTTGCCTTCAGCCGTCTGCCCGGGCCCGTCGAAGGAGATCGACGGAGTAGCCGAGTCAAAGCTGATGGTCGGCGCCGACGTGTCGAGGTTGACCGTCTTTGTGACCTGAGTTGTGTTCCCCGCCAGGTCCGTGGCGATAAATCGATAGTAGTAGGTCCCGTCGGCCTGGGCGCCGATAACTCGGTTCCAGCTCCAGGTGCCCGCCCCAACGGTCGCGGTTGCGGGATCAGCGGTGCTAAACACCACGTTGTCGGTGCTTGTTTCAACATCGATGCCGGAAAGGCCGCTTGTATCGATAAACGTTCCGTCGATAACAAAGTCACCGTTCTCGTACTGGGTGCTCCCTCCGCTGGTGAGGTTTACAACCGGAGCGCCTTGGTCGAGGCCGAACTGGTGCGTGGCAACTGCCGACGTGTTTCCGGCGGCATCCTCGGAGTAGAGATACAAGTCACGAAGGCCGCTTCCACCCACCGTGATCGCGGTGGTCCAGTTCCCGCCGGCGTCGACGGTAACCTCGGTGTATGCAGCGTCCCCAACCGGCGGTGCCCCGGCGCCCCGCGCATCTTCTACATAGTAGATAGACAAGACACCTGAGCCTGCGCCGTCTGAAGCCGTCCCGTCGAAGAGGTAGGTAGCGCTGTTCAGCCAGTCGTCCGCCACCGGATCGCTTACCACGGGCGACGACGGATCGGTTGTATCAATGGTAACGGTTCGCGTAAGGACCGTCTGTTTGCCGGACGCATCGGTCACTGAGATCGTGTACTCGTACTCGCCGTCGGAGGCGCCGCCGGTCGGCAACGACAAGCGGCTCCACGTGTCCGAGGTGCCGCTCAAGGAGTTGTTGAGGATCTCCGCCGCAGCTCCGCCGTCTACCGACTCAGTGACGGTGATCGAGGACAATGCGTTTGTGTCTCCCACTTCGCCGCTTATGGAAA